>JBNKNO010000005.1:0-5667 GCA_050293885.1 Rhodocyclaceae bacterium
ATAGACGGAACAAGTATGTAGAGCTTGCTGTAGAGGGCTTGCGGACGGGGGTTCGATTCCCCCCGGCTCCACCACCCTGTTTTCAAAACGCCAAGGTTCAAAACCTTGGCGTTTTTCTTTGTCCGCGCGGTAAACAGCCAGACGCAACACCCAGCCCGAAAAGCCGCCGTGAGCTCAAAGAGCTCAATTCACGATTGACATTTCCAAAGAGTGTTTTTATAGTCAGTACTGTATTTAACAACAGGACACGACCATGAGCCGGACAATCACGCTTCTGATGATCGCAGTGGGCGTTCTTTGCGGCATTGCCGTCGCTTCACAGGGCGAAGGGCTGCGCTATGCCATGCCACTCGTACTCACCGCGATGTTGGCGACACTGGCTCGCCTGAACCACCTCGACCAACAAGAACATTAGCAGGCCTCAGCCGTTTGGCTGACAAGCGGCAAATGAGAGGTTCCGAAAACGCGAGCGCGTCGCCGCGCAGATCTCGCCTGACTGTTCATCCATAGGCAAATGACGCGCATATCTGGACTTCGGCGCGTAATCGAACTGAGACAGGACGTTCCCAGCGGTTCGCCGCAAAGCGAAGCCGGAAAACAAAAAGCCCGATCGAGTGATCGGGCTTTTTGGGTATCTGGTTGCGGGGGTAGGACTTGAACCTACGACCTTCGGGTTATGAGCCCGACGAGCTGCCAACTGCTCCACCCCGCGTCTGAGAGGCACAAATATAGACCAACTTTATATTTCCGTCAAGCCATGAGGGGTTGAATAGTCAACAAACGGGAAAAGTTGGTGCCGGTTGCAGGAGTCGAACCCGCGACCTACTGATTACAAATCAGTTGCTCTACCAACTGAGCTAAACCGGCAGGAGGGCGATTATAGCTTCAATGGATTCGCCTCGCACGTCTGTTTGGCCGTGAGCGAGGCGCGCGGGCATAATCTGTAAATGGACATTTCAGCACAGGTCGACGCCCCATCGCACATGGATACGGAACCCCCGGCGCATCGTCGCCTCCGCTTGCTGATCATTGAAGACAACGAGGACGATGCGTTGTTGCTGACGCATCGCTTTCGCCACGCCGGTTACGATCTGGACGTGCTGCGCGTCGACACCCCGGCCGGAACGGAGACGGCCCTGCGAAACCAGACGTGGGATCTGATCATCAGCGATCACGATCTACCGGGTTTCAGCGCAATTGCCGCACTCGGCATTCTCCAGCAGCTCGGGCTGGACATCCCCTTCATCATCGTCTCCGGTGTCATCCGCGAGGAAACCGCCATTGCAGCCATGCGTGCCGGCGCGCATGACTACATGGCCAAGAACCGGCTGGAGCGCCTGTTCCCTGCCGTCGAGCGTGAATTGCGAGAGGCGAAGAATCGCCGCGAACGCAGCCGCGCCCAGCTGATGCAGCAACAAACCGAGGCACGCTTGCATGCCGCGGCGGCCAATACCCCGGGCGTGATCTTTCAGATGCAGCGCCGCCCCGGCGAGAAGATCGAATTTCTTTTTGCCAGCGAGGCCACCGAGATGCTGCTTGGCATGACACCCAAGATGCTGTGCAGCGACAGCAGCCTCTTCGAAGCGCAATTGCTGCCCGAGGACAAGACCACGCTTTTTGCTGAATTGGAGCAAACCGCAAGGCTGGGCGACAAGCTCAACTGGGAGGGGCGCATCCACACCACCGCCGGCGATACCAAGTGGATCAACGTGCGCGGCTCCGCCCGCACCGAAGCCGATGGCACGCAGGTATGGGAGGGGGTGATGTGGAACATCACGCAGAGCAAGCGCACCGAGGCGGAATTGCGAGCGTCGCAACTGCATCTCAAGGCCTTGTCCAATCACCTGCAGAACGCCAAGGAAGACGAACGCGAACGCATCGCGCGGGATGTGCACGATGTGCTTGGCGGCCACCTGGTGGCGCTCAAGTTTTCGACATCGCTGATCGCCTCGAAGCCGGATATGCCTGCCGAGCAACTACGCGAGCGGATCGGCCAGATTCAGGCCTTGATCGACGACGCCATCGAGACGGTGGGACGGGTCACGCGTGAATTGCGCCCGGGTATTCTCAAGGATTTCGGCCTGGCGGCGGCGATCGAGAGCCATGCCGAGGATTTCGCACAGCGAACCGGCATCAGGTGCGAGATATTGTGCGCTGACGACGACATCGACTTGCCCGAAGACGAGTCCATCGCGCTGTTCCGTATTTTTCAGGAAGCGCTCACGAATATCAGCAAGCACGCAGAAGCCGAAACGGTGGAGATACGCTTGATGCATACTGGCGACGGCGTGGCGCTTGAAGTCGGCGATGACGGCAAGGGCATTTCCGAAGACGACCTGAGCAAGCCGCGTTCGTTTGGCCTGCGCGGCGTGCGCGAGCGTGTCGCAAGCCTGGGCGGACATGTCACACTGCAGTCGCGCGTGCCGCGCGGCACGCTGCTGAGCGTCACGCTTCCCATTTCCGACGCACCCGCCACAGCGGGGCAGGAGCCTGTCTCATGAACAAACGCATTCGCGTAATGATCGCCGACGACCACGCCATCGTCAGGCAGGGGCTGCGGCAGATTCTGTCGGACACCGAAGACATGGAAGTCGCCGGCGAGGCCTGCAACGGTGTCGAAGCACTGCACCTGAGTCGCGATGGCGAATGGGACGTGGTGCTGATGGATGTGTCGATGCCCGACCGCAATGGCATCGACGCGCTCAAGCTCATCAAGAAAGAGCACCCGAAGCTGCCGGTGTTGATTTTGAGCATGTATCCGGAAGATCAATACGCCATTCGCGCGCTCAAAGCGGGGGCGGCGGGTTACCTCACCAAGCAAAGTGCGCCGGACCAGTTGGTGACCGCGATCCGGCAGGTGGCCAGCGGCAAGAAGTATGTGAGTGCATCGCTGGCCATGGAGTTGGCCGATGCCATCAGCGACGACACCGACCGGCCACTGCACGAACGATTGTCCGATCGCGAATACCAGACGCTGTGCATGATCGCCTCCGGCAAGACACTCACCCAGATTGCCGAAGAACTCAATCTGAGCGTGAAGACCGTGAGCGTGTATCGCGCACGCCTGCTGGAGAAGATGCGCCTGCGCAACAACGCCGAGCTGACGCATTACGGGTTGAAGTTCGGCTTGGTGGAATAGCCTGGCGGCGGGCCATCGGCCGCCGTTCGAAGACAACACCACTCGCCTGCTCGGCACGCTATGACAATGTGCGAGATGGGTTAAAGTCGGCACACCGCACGCCGTTAATCCCCAAAGATCATCACTCTGCGCGCCCACACCATGTCGGACTTGAAGTCACCGTCGGAAATCGCCCGTGAAACGCTCAGGCGCCTGGCCATGGAGCGGGTTCCTCCGACGCCCGACAACTATCGCACCCTGTACCACCGCATCGCCGGCACGCAGGACGACGATTGCTTTCCCGCGCAAGCCTTCAAACGCATTCTCAGCCAGCTCCCGTCGAACACGCCGGGGCAGCTCCGCTTTGTCCGGCAGTTCGAAAAGGCCGTCGGGCAGAAGAGTTGGCCACCCATCGCCCGTGCGATTCAGGAACTGAGCGAGGCAACCCAGACCTCGTCGATTGCCTGGGCACCGCTACTCCAGCAGCTCATCGATCAACTGGAACGTCGCCACGCCAACATCACCTCGGCGCGCAAGCGCGATGCCTTGACGCATGTGCTTGCGTCCGCGGGCAGTGATCCGGCCACCCTGCACTCCCGCCTGACCGGCCTCGTCAAGAGTTGGGCTTCTGGCAGCGATGCCGATGACAGCGAACTCATCGACGAACCTTTGCCCGATGACAAAGCGCCAGCCGACGTCGAATCGGCGAGCGCGCCGGAGCAGGCGCCGGACGTCGCACCGGACACCAGCACGGCCGTCAGCACGCCAGCCACCGACCTGGCTGTCGCACTCGCGCCCGAGTTGGGTTCTGAACTGAATGAGATGATGCACCGGGGTGTCAGCGCTTTTCTGGTCGACAATCCCGAACTCGCCGAAACCGTCAAGGCGCTCGGCGATCAGCTCGCGGCCTCCCCCAACCGGCACGACCTGCCAGTGTTGCAAGCCGGTTTGGGCGAACTCGCGCTCAAACTCGAATGGACGGGCGAAGACCAGCACAGCATTCGCCAATCACTCATCGCGCTGCTGCAACTGGTGATGAAGAACATCAGCGAGCTGGTCATCGATGACCAGTGGCTCAGTGGCCAACTGACGGTATTGCATCAAGCCTTTGCCGAACCGCTGGATATCCGCAGCCTCGACGAAGTCGAACGCCGCCTGCGCGATGTGATCGACCAGCAGGGCAAGCTCAAGCAGGAGTTGTCGGACGCGCAGCGACGCCTCAAGCAGATGCTCGCCGGCTTCATCGACCGGCTGGCCGACATGAGCGATTCGGCGGGCTCGTTTCACGACACCCTGGAAGCCTGTGCCGACGAAATCGAGCGGGCAGAAGACATCGCCCAACTCTCGAACGTCGTCGAACACATGTTGAGCGAGACGCGCAACGCACAAGACAATGCGCGCCGCTCGCGAGAAGACCTGCAATCGCTGCGCGAACAGGTCGACTTCGCCAACTCCGAGATCGCCAAACTGCAGCATGAGTTGCACCACACCAGCGAGTTGGTGCGCCACGACCCGCTCACCGGCACGCTCAACCGCAAGGGGCTGGACGAAGCGCTCAAGCGCGAGATCGCCCGCGCCCAGCGCCGTTCGAGCACGCTGTGCGTCGGCTTGCTGGACATCGACAACTTCAAACGCATCAATGACACCCACGGCCACCACGCCGGCGATGCGGCGCTCCAGCACCTGACCGACGTGGTCAAGGAGAACCTGCGGCCACAGGACAGCCTTGGCCGCTACGGTGGTGAGGAATTCCTCATCATCCTGCCGGATACGGACGTCGAACACGCCGTCGCCGCCATGCAGCGGCTGCAGCGCGCCCTCACCAATCGCTACTTTCTGACCGGTGGGCAAAAACTGCTGATCACCTTCAGCGCGGGCGTCGCCCGCCTGGACGACGAGGAAGCGCCGGAAGTGGCCATCGACCGCGCCGACAAAGCCATGTACCGCGCCAAGCGCGCCGGCAAGAACCGGGTGATGATGGCCTGAGGTGTACGACCCCCACGCTCGCTTCGCTCGCTGCCCCCCGAGGGGGCTGCGCTGCCCTTGGGACGGCCCGGCGGGCGGCGCGGACGGCCCCCACGCTTGCGATGCTCGCGGCGGGCCGGCTTGCACACCCAGCCCGTTTGACCGGCGGCACGGGCGGCGGCGGGCATGCGACAATCACCGCCATGCCACGTTTCAACACCTTCATCTTCGACCTCGATGGCACGCTGATCGACTCGGCCCCCGCCATCCTGGCCAGCTTTCGCCAGGCCTTCGACGCTGCCGGCGTTCGCCCGGTGCGGCCCATTGAAGCCGACGTCATCGGCCCGCCGCTCAGGGAGACACTGGAACTGCTCAGCGGCTCGACCCGGGCCGACACCGTCGCCACGCTGACCGAACATTTCAAGGCCGCCTACGACGGCGGCGGCTTGCGCCAGACAGCGGCCTACGACGGCGTCGGCGACATGCTGCGCGCCCTGCATGCCGCCGGCTCGCAGTTGCACATCGCCACCAACAAGCGCCTGTTCCCCACCGATGAAATCCTCAAGATGCTCGGCTGGCGCGAA
>JBNKNO010000005.1:5766-54932 GCA_050293885.1 Rhodocyclaceae bacterium
AAGGGCTGGATTCATCTGCCCTCGCCCGACGCGACACGCCTGCTCGGCGCCTGAAATAGGGGGAAATCTCCGCCCTGTTTCACCCGTAATATTTGACACTTTCCACTACCATGCGCACATTGACCTTAGGGTCTGTTGGCATTCGTACGGGGGATCGCGTTGTGTCCAAATGGCTTCGCAACAAGGCGCAGGAGGCAGCCAAGGGTGGCGCCCCTTGGCAACGAGTGCAACGCAGTGGCGAAGCCATTTGGACACAACCCGAAGGGCGCGGGCCCCGTACGAATGCCAACAGACCCTCGGGCGATGAGGCATGAAGGCAGTCATCCTCGCAGGCGGCTTGGGCAGCCGGCTGTCCGAAGAAACACATCTCAAACCGAAACCGATGGTGGACATCGGCGGGCGCCCGATCCTGTGGCACCTGATGAAGATCTTCACCTGTCACGGCATTACCGACTTCGTCATCTGCCTGGGCTACAAGGGCTACGTGATCAAGGAGTATTTCGCCAACTACTTCCTGCACACCTCGGATGTCACCTTCGACATGCGCAACAACCGCATGGAAGTGCACGAACAACACGCCGAGCCCTGGCGCGTCACGCTGGTCGATACCGGCGAACACACCATGACCGGGGGGCGTCTGGCACGCGTCAAACATTTTCTCGCCGATGAAGAGGCCTTCTTCTTCACCTATGGCGACGGGCTGGCCGACGTCGACCTGACCGCCCTGCTCGACTTTCACCGTCGCAGCGGCAAACTCGCCACGGTGACCGCCGTCACCCCCAAAGGCCGTTTCGGCACCCTCGAACTCGACGGCGACGAGGTCACCGACTTCGTCGAAAAGCCGCGCGAACACGGCAACACCATCAACGGCGGATTCTTCGTCATGTCGCCCAAGGCCATCGACACCATCGAAGGCGATCACATCGCCTGGGAAGGTGCGCCGATGGACACGCTGGTGCGCCAAGGGGAGCTGTCCGCCTTCCGCCACTTCGGCTTCTGGCAACCGATGGACACGCTGCGCGAAAAATTGCTGCTCGAAAAACTGTGGGAAAGCGGCCAGGCGCCGTGGAAGTGCTGGTGAGCGGCGGCACCTATCGCGACCAGCGTGTGCTGATCACCGGCCATACCGGCTTCAAGGGAAGCTGGCTGTCGCTGTGGCTCGATCGCCTGGGCGCGCGCGTCAGCGGGCTCGCGCTGGCGCCGGACACCCGCCCCGCGCTCTACCGCGAAGCGCAACTCGACACGCGGATCGACAGTCATCTGGCCGACATCCGCGATGCGGCCGCCGTCCGCGACATCGTCGCGAGCGCCCGCCCGAACATCCTCTTTCATCTGGCCGCCCAATCGCTGGTGCGGGCCAGCTACCTCGACCCCATCGCCACCTACGCCACCAACGTGATGGGCACCGCCCATGTGCTCGACGCCGCCCAGCGTGCCGGCGTGCAGGCGGTGGTGGTGATCACCAGCGACAAATGCTATGCCCCGCCGCCCACCGCCAACGGCTACCGCGAAGGCGACCCCATGGGCGGTCACGACCCCTACAGCAGCAGCAAGGCCTGCGCCGAACTGCTTACCGCCAGCTGGCGCGACAGCTTTGGCCACGCCGACGGTGCGCCGCTGATCGCCAGCGCCCGCGCCGGCAACGTCATCGGCGGCGGCGACTGGGCACAGGATCGGCTCGTGCCGGATCTGATCCGCGCCGCGCTCGCCGGCGCCCCCACGCGCATCCGCAACCCCGCCGCCATCCGCCCCTGGCAGCATGTGCTCGAACCGCTCACCGGCTACCTCAAACTCGGCGCCCGCCTGCTCGACGGCGACGCGACATGCGCGCGCGCCTGGAATTTCGGCCCCGACGAAGCCGACATGCAGCCCGTCTCGGTCATCGCCGACCGGCTGTGTTCCCGCCTCGACGGGCACTGGCAGCACGACGCCGGCGACCATCCGCATGAAGCCGCCGTGCTGCGTCTGGACAGCAGCGCGGCACGCACGCACCTGGGCTGGTCGCCCCGCTGGACGCTGGACACCGCCCTCGATGCGCTCGCCGACTGGCACCAGCGCCATGCGGCCGGTGAGTCGGCGCAGGCGCTGATGCATGAACAACTCGCCGCCTACGGCGATCCGCTGGAGAGCGCCGCATGAGCGCGCCCACACGGCCGCCCGAAGGGCGCGCGAACCTCCCCCGGCGAGGACGTCGCGTCAGCGACAGGTGGGTAGTCCAGTGAGCCGCGACGCCGTCCACGCTGCCGTATCGGCCTTCTTCGAGGCACAGCCCGGCGCGGGCAAGTTCGTGCCCGGCGAGACCCCCATCCCGCCCTCCGGCAAGGTCGTCGGCGAAGCCGAAACCCAGGCCATGGTCGCCGCCGCGCTCGACGGCTGGCTCACCACCGGCCGCTTCAACACCGAGTTCGAAACCAGGTTGGCCGGCTTCGTGGGCGTACGCCGCGCACTTACCGTCAACTCGGGCTCGTCGGCCAATCTGGTCGCCGTCTCCAGCCTGTTCTCGCCCCAGCTCGGCGCGGCGGCGATGGCGCCGGGCGACGAAGTCATCACCGTCGCCGCGGGCTTTCCCACCACCGTCAATCCGGTGCTGCAGAACGGCGCCGTGCCGGTGTTCGTCGACATCCTGCCCGGCAGCTACAACATCGACGCCCGCCAACTGGACGCCGCGCTGAGCGACAAGACCCGTGCCGTGGTCATCGCCCACACCCTCGGCAACCCCTTCGCGCTGGCCGCCGTCACCGCCTTTTGCGCCCGCCACAATCTGTGGCTGATCGAAGACTGCTGCGACGCGCTCGGCGCCCGTTACACCCTGCCAACAGAGGCGCCGGTGTGGCTGCCACGCACCCCGACGACCGACGATCCGTCATTGTGGGTCGCCGGCACCGACGCCGAGCGCAGCCGCCATGTCGGCCGTTTCGGCCACCTCGCCACGCTGTCTTTCTACCCCGCCCACCACATCACCATGGGCGAAGGTGGTGCCGTGCTCATCGAGGACGCATTGCTCGCCCGCATCGCCGAATCGATTCGCGACTGGGGCCGCGATTGCTGGTGCGCGCCGGGCTGCGACAACACCTGCGGCAAACGCTTCGGCTGGCAACTGGGCGATCTGCCGGCCGGCTACGACCACAAGTACACCTATTCGAATCTGGGCTACAACCTCAAGATCACTGACATGCAGGCTGCCTGCGGCCTTGCCCAGCTCGATCGGCTGGAAGGTTTCGTCGCCGCGCGCCGCGCCAATTTCGATCATCTGAGCGAGCGCCTCGCCGGCTGCCGCGAGTTCCTCGACCTGCCGGTGGCCACCGCCAACAGCGCGCCATCGTGGTTCGGCTTTGCGCTCACCCTGCGCCCCGAAGCCGGCGTCGATCGCGTCGATCTACTGCAATGGCTCGATCAGCACAAGATCGGCACCCGCTTGCTGTTCGCCGGCAACCTCACTCGCCAGCCCTATTTCGCCGGGCGCAACTATCGCGTGGCCGCGCCGCTCACGCACACCGATACGGTCATGACCCACACCTTCTGGATCGGCCTGTGGCCGGGTCTGAGCGAGGCCATGCTCGACTACGCCGCCGAGCAGATCAGCCTGTTCCTCGGGGTCGGTCTGTGAGCGCGGCGGGCTTCGACCTTCACGCCACCGCCCTGCTCGGCTGTGTCGAACTGCGCTTGCCGCGCAGCAGCGACGCCCGTGGCGGCTTCGTCAAACTTTTTCATCGCGACGCCTTCGCCGCCCTCGGGTTGTGTGCCGACATCGCCGAGGTGTTCTGCACCACGTCTCACCGCCACGTCATCCGTGGTCTGCACTTTCAAACACCGCCGCATCAACACGCCAAGCTGGTGTGCTGTCTGGAGGGCGCGGTGCAGGACGTGGCCCTCGATCTGCGCCGCGATTCGCCTCGCTATGGCGAGCACGTGAGCATCGAACTATCCGGCGAAGCCGGCAACGCACTCTATCTGCCCGCCGGCGTCGCCCACGGTTTTTGCGCCCTGAGCGAATCGGCCACGCTGTTGTATTTCACCAGCAGCGTGCACGCGCCCGATCACGATGCCGGCATTGCCTGGGACTCGGCCGGCATCACCTGGGCCACGCGTTCGCCCGTGCTCTCCGAGCGCGACCAGCGCCACCCGCGCCTGGCCGACTTCGACTCCCCCTTCACTCTGGCAGCTGCCCAATGAAAATCATGCTCACCGGCGCGACGGGTTTCATCGGTCGCCACGTGGCGCGGCAACTGCACACCGACGGTCACGACGTCAGCGTGCTGGTGCGCGCAACATCGCACACCCCGCCAATGATCGCCGCGTTGCCGAGCTACCCCATCGACACCCACGCCGACGCGCTCTACCACGCGATCGCCCATGTGAAGCCCGACGTCGTCGTGCATCTGGCTGCTCACTACGTGGCCGAGCACCAGCCGAACGACATCACCGCGCTCATCGACAGCAACGTGCACTTCACCGCTCGCCTGCTCGATGCCATGGCCCAAGGCGGATGCAACGCACTGGTGCTGGCCGGCAGCGCCTGGCAACACGGCAATGCCCCGGTCAATCTCTACGCCGCCACCAAGAACGCGGCGCTCGCGCTGGCCGACTACTACCGCGACGCCCACGGCCTGCGTCTGATCGAGCTGGCAATCTACGACAGCTACGGGCCGAACGACCCCCGGCCAAAGTTGATCAATCAACTCAAGTATTCGGCCGATTCATCCGTAACTCTCGATATGACGCCGGGCGACCAACTGATCCATTTGGTGCACGTTCACGACCTGAGCCGCGCCTTCGAACGCGCCTGCGAACAGGCATCGGGCCTCGCGGCCGGCGAGCAACGGCGCTACCGCCTGCCCTCGCCCAAGGCGCTCACGCTGCGCCAGCTCGTCGACGCGTTCAATGCGGCGGGGCCGGACGGGAAGCCGGTGTCGGTCCGCTGGGGGGTCAAACCCTACCGGGCGCGAGAAGTCATGACGCCGTGGGAAGACGCCGATGTGCTCCCGGGCTGGCAGGCACAGATCGACATCGAGGACGGCCTGAAGCAGGTACGGGCCGAGCCGCCGGCGGACACCGCCGTGGCGGCAAGCATCAGGAAAAACCCGTGACGGACACACTCATCTTCGACCTGGGCATGCACAACGGTGACGACACCGCCTACTACCTGGCGGGCGGACATCGTGTGCTTGCGGTCGAAGCCAACCCGACGCTGTGCGCGCTCGCGCAAGCGCGCTTCCGCGAGGCCATCGATGCGGGCCGCTTGACGATTCTCAACCGGGCCATCGCCGACACATCCGCGGATTCGACCTTCTACCTCTCCGCCGCCAACGACCAATGGAGCAGCACCGATCCGAACTGGGCCAGCCGCGAGGACTCGGTAACCACCGCCATCACCGTTCCCAGCATCGCGCTCCCTGCATTGTTCGACACCTTCGGCGTGCCGCACTACATCAAGATCGATATCGAGGGCGCGGACCTCGTCGCACTGGAACAACTCCGGCACAGCGGCAAGCAACCGGCGTTCGTCAGCGTCGAGGATTGCCGCTTCGGTTTCGAATACGTGGATTTGCTGCAAGCGGCGGGCTACACGCAATTCCAGCTCTCCGACCAGTCGCAAGTCGCCGGGTGCGTCGACGAGGCGACCGGCTTCACGTTCACGACCTCGAGCTCCGGGCCGTTCGGCGATGCGCTGCCCGACGCCTGGCTCGGCTACGACCCGTTTCTGACCCATTACGAGGCGCTGGTGCGCGACCGCGGCACGCGACTCAAACACGCCCGGCACGGCAATGCCGTCTGGTGGGACATCCATGCGCGCCGCTAAGACATTTGCCGGCCCCTGTTCGCCAATGAGGAGTTCGACATGAAGGCGAAGATCAAACCTCGCATCAACCTGGAAAACCGCACCCCGCTGCAGGACGTGATCCCGCTGGCGACGCCCTTCGTGCTGTTCGTCGATCCGGTCAACACCTGCAACTTCCAGTGCACTTTCTGCCCCACCGGCGACCGTGCGCTGATCAAGTCCACCGGCCGCTGGCAGGGACGACTCGACTTTGACGTCTACAAGAAGGTGATCGACGATCTGGGCGACTTCGACGACCCGCTCAAGGTGCTGCGCCTTTACAAGGAAGGCGAACCGTTGCTGCACACCCGTTTTGCCGACATGGTCGCCTACGCCAAGAAAAGCGGGCACGTGCAGTACATCGACACCACCACCAACGGCTACTTGCTCACGCCCGAAAAGGTCGGGCCGATCATCGATGCCGGCATCGATCGCATCAACATCTCGGTCGATGGCATGTCGAGCGCGCAGTTCTGGGAATTCACCAAGACCAAGGTCGATTTCGATCAGTTCGTCGCCAACATCCGCCACCTGTACGAACACAAGGGCGACTGCGAGATCTGCATCAAGATTCCCGGCGATATCCTCTCCGAGCACGACCGCCAGCGCTTCTACGACACCTTCGGCGACATCGCCGACCGCGTGTTCATCGAGAACTTCGCCCCCTGCTGGCCGACTTTCGACATCGAGGAGCGCACCGGCATCGAGATCACCGAGGGTATCTACGGCAACGACATCAAGGAGGTGTCGGTGTGCCCCTACATCTTCTACTCGATGGCGGTGAACACCGACGGCAGCGTCAGCCTGTGCTTCCTCGACTGGGCGCGCAAACTCGACGTCGGCGACGTGCGCCGCGAATCGCTCAAGGACATCTGGTTCGGCGAACCGATGCGCGCGCACCGCATTGCGCACCTTGAAGGCCGCCGCAAGGAAAACCCCACCTGCGGCGATTGCGGCCAACTCAGCCACTGCCTGCCCGACAACATCGACGCCCATGCGCCGACCCTGCTGCAACGTTTCAAGCAGACCACCACGGTCTGAATCCGGAGGGCCACATGCAACCGCAGCGCCTGCTTTTCATCGTCCCGCCCTATTTCAACGTGGACGACTACACCTCGGCGGATCACGGCAGCATCCTGCCGCCATTCACCATTCCCTACGGCATTCTGTCGATGGACGGCTACCTCAAGGCGCGCTGCCGCTGCGAGGTCGAGACCCGCATTCTCGACCTCAACCTGCCGCTGCGCGCGGCCATCGCAGCCGGTGACGCCAGCGCCATCCACGACACCTTCGACACCCTCGTGGCCGAGACCATCGCCGAGTTCAAACCCACCGTGATCGGCCTCTCGGCCCTGTTCAACATCACCTTCCGCTACATGCGCGACATGGCGGCCACCGCCCGGCGCGCAGCCCCCGACGCGCTGATCGTCGCCGGCGGCGGTCTGCCCTCGGCCGGCTTCATGCAGATCCTCGACCAGTGCCCGGACATCGACGCGGTGTGCAAGGGCGAAGGCGAATTGCCGCTGACGGCGCTGCTCGACGCGGACGATGCGCACGCCGAGCTCGAAAGCCATCCGTCGTGGATCACGCGGCAAGGCCTGGCCCGCGGCAAGCTGCCGGGACACACCTTCATCGAAGACCTGGACGAGATTCCCATGCTCGACTACGACCAGGTCGATCTGGACAACTACAACAACCGCTCCATCGACAAACGCTTTGCCGGCCAACCCAAGCGCGAGATGGCGATCCACACCTCGCGCGGCTGCCCCTTCCTGTGCGTGTTCTGCTCGAACCCCTCGCTGCATGGCCGCAAGGTGCGCGCCATGAGTGTCGAGCGCGTCGCCAGCGAGGTGGCGCGCATGAAGGCGGAGCACGGCCTCACGGTGCTGCTGATCGAAGACGACCACTTCCTGTTCGATCGCGAACGGGCCAAGGCGGTCATGCGCGCACTGGCGCCGCTGAACATCCGCATCGAGTTTCCCAACGGCATCGCGGTGTACAACATCGACGACGAGCTGGCCCGCCTGCTGGCCGAGGCCGGCGCCTCCACGGTGGCGCTGGCGGTCGAGTCCGGCTCCGACCACGTGCTCAACAAGATCATCCGCAAGCCGCTCAAGACCGACATGGTCAAGGAGAAGGTGCAGCTGCTGCGCAAGCACGGCGTGCAGAGTCATGTGTTCATCGTTCTCGGCCTGCCCGGCGAAATGGACGAACACCGCGAACAGACGCGCCAACTGCTGCTCGACGTCGGCTTCGACTGGGCGCATATCTTCTGCGCGCAGCCCATCTTCGGCAGTCGGCTGCACGAGATCTGTGTCGACAAGGGCTATATCGACCAAAGGGAATTTCTCGAACAGGTCAGTTCGAAGCCGGTCATCCGCGCCCCGGGCGTCGACCCCGAGCGCATCGGCCAGACCGCCTATACGCTCAATCTCGAGGTGAACTTCGTGCACAACTTCAATCTGCGCGAAGGCAATCTGGACGCCGCATTGCAGTACTTCCAGAACGTGATCGACAAATACCCCAACCATGCGCTCGGCCATCATGCACTCGCCCGCGCACTGGCCAAGCGTGGCGATACCGCCGGGGCCGAGCGCGCCCGCGCCCGCTTCGCGCAGATCGTGGCCGAAGACGAATGGTGGCGCGACCACGCTCGCCAGTTCGGTCTGCTCGACGATGCCGCCGAGGCGGCGCGACCACGAGCCGCCTGAACGATGAAGCTGCTTCACATCACGGCCCACATGGGCGGCGGCGTCGGCAAGGTGCTCTCGCGCCTGGTTGAAGCGGCCAGCCGCTACAGCGACGGGGTCGAACACACCATCGCCTGCCTCGAGGCGCCGGAGAAATCGGGCTTTGTCGACCATGCGCAGCGCCATGGCGCCACCGTGGTGTGCGCGCCCAACGACGCCGAGCTCGACGCATTGATCCGCGCGGCCGACATCGTTCAGCTCGAATGGTGGCATCACCCAGCCGTCGCGCGCTGGATGTGTTCCGGCGACCACCCGCCGATGCGTCTGGTGGTGTGGAGCCATGTCTCGGGTCTGACGACGCCGGTGCTGTTGCCCGAATTCATCGGCCTGCCGCATCGTTTTCTGTTCAGTTCATCGTGCTCGCTCGAACAGCCGGCGCTCTCCGCCCTGCCGGCAGCCACGCGCCAGCGGCTGGGCATCGTGTTCAGCTCGGGGGGCTTCGACGACCTGCCGCCGCCCCCGCGACGGGGTGACGATACCCCGCTGCGCGTCGGTTACCTCGGCACGCTCAATTTCGCCAAACTCCATCCGGCCATTCTCGATTTCGTCGCGGCCGTGCGCACGCCCGGTTTTCGTCTGACGCTGGTCGGCGACCCGACCACGGCCGACGCGCTGCAAGCCGAAGCCAGCGCCAACGGCTTGAGCAACCGTATCGAACTGCGCGGCTACACCGATGACGTCGCCGGCACGCTCGCCGATTTCGACGTCTTCGCCTATCTGCTCAACCCGCAACACTACGGCACGGCGGAAAACGCCTTGCTCGAAGCCATGGCCATGGGCGTGGTGCCGGTGGTGCTCGACAACCCCGCCGAGCGCATGCTGGTCGCCCACGAGCGCAGCGGTCTGGTGGTCAATTCCCCCACCGGTTTCGCCAACGCCATCGAACGCCTCACGCGCGAGCCCGAATTGCGCCACCGGTTGTCGGCCCACGCTGCTGCCGAGGTACGCGAGCGCTTCTCGCTTCGCCAGACGGCCGATGGGCTGGCCAAGCACTACCGGGCAGTGATGCACGAAGACAAACGCGGCTTCGATTTCCGGGCGGTGTTCGGTGACACGCCGGCTGACTGGTTCCGCCGTTGCCAGGGCGCCGAGCGCTGGCGATTTAGCGATTCGGCCCCCGCCACCCCGCCGCCGTTGGCCACTGCCATGCCGCCCTTGCAATTGTTCGAACGCACCAAGAGCTCGGTGTTTCACTATCACGACGCGTTCCCCGACGACCCACGTCTGGCCCGCTGGGCACGCGAGCTGGAGGCGCTGGCATGAGCGCACACGCGCTGCCCGACGCCCGCCAGGCCGTCGCCCTGCTCGAGCAGATTGCCGCCGGCACGCCGGCACGCCGCCCCACGCTGCCCGACGGCCCGCTGGTGCTCTACGGCGCCGGCAAGCTGGGCGCGATGAGCGCGCAGATCCTCATCGACCTGGGCATTCCCATCGCCTACGCCATCGACCGCCACCCGCCGGCCGATGGCCTGCTGCTCGGCCGAATTCCGGTGCGCCATCCGGACGACATCCCCGCGGCCGAGCGCCACACGCAGCCGTTGGCGGTGTGCGTGGTCACCAGCGCCTACACGCCGATTCGCGACACGCTGCACGAGGCCGGCTGGCCGCATGTGGCGCCCGTGTATGACGTGCTCGACGCCTACCGCGACCAATGCGGCCTCAACAACGGCTGGTTCGCCGGCAAGCTCGACGCCGACGACCAACGCCACATCACGCGCGTGCTCGCTGGCTGGCACGACGACGCCTCGCGCGCGGCCCATCTGCAATGCCTGGCCTGGCGCGTGCTGCGCGAGGAATGGACTTTTGCCGACGCCCCGGTGCGCATCGACGACCGCTACTTCATCCCCGAAATGCTCGCCGCGCTGGGCGACAACGAAACCATTCTCGATGGCGGCGCCTGGCATGGCGAAGCGCTGGCGGCCATCATCGCGCACTGCGGCGGGCACTTTGCGGCGGCACTGGCGGTCGAGCCCGATCCGGCCAATGTCGCGCAACTGCGCACCTGGCGCGACGCCCGCCCGGCCGATCAGCGGGCGCGCATTACCGTGCGTGAGTGTGCGCTGGGCGACATCGACGGACCGCAAGCCTTCGGCAACGGCATGGACATGGCTTCACGCCTGCGCGCCGATGGTGCCGGCGAGGTCGAGGTGCGCCGCATCGACGCGCTCGATTTCTCACCCAGCGTCATCAAACTGCATCTGGAAGGCCACGAACTGCCTGCGCTGCGCGGCGCCGAAACCACCTTGAAACGCTGCCGCCCGCTGCTGGCGATCACCACCTATCACAATCGCGACGGCCTGTGGCGCACCCCCGCCTGGCTGATGGACGCCCTGCCCGACTACCACTTCCTCATGCGCATGCATGGCTGGTGCGGCACCGGCGCCGTGGTGTATGGCATTCCGGCCGAACGCGGGTCCGCCTGACCCCGACGAAACAACGACGAGTGGACACCCACATGCCCGATACCACCCAAGCCCAGCCTACCTCTGCCACCGTCGGCATCATCGTGCCGGCCTACAACTACGGCCGCTATCTGGATGAGTGCCTCGGCTCGGTCGCCGCTCAGACCTACACCGACTTCACGGTACTGGTGATCGACAACGCCTCCAGCGACGACACCGAGGCGGTGGCACGGGCCTGGGAGGCGCGTGATCCGCGCTTCCGCTACGTGCGCAACGAAACCAACCTGGGTCTGGGGCCCAGCGTGATCAAAGCCTACGCCCTGCTCGACAACCCGCTGATGATGGTGTTGTCGGCGGACGACTACCTGGCGCCGGGCTTCCTCGACGCCACCGCCGTGGCACTCGAACACCACCCGGAGTGCGTGCTCGCCTACTCGCGCTGGGAAGCCGTGTTCGATTGCCCGGGCCGCCCCGAGCACGGACAACATACGCTGCACTACATCCCCGAGCACCCCAGTGGTGTGGTCGACGAGACCCCCGTCCTGCTGGCCCAGAACTGGATCACGAACTCGATCTGTTTGTGGCGACGGGATGTGTGCGACGTGGTCGGCGGTCTGGTCAATGGCGATCTTCCGCACGTGGGCGACTGGTATTTTCACCTGCGCCTGTTGTCGGAAGGACCGGCCTATTTCGTCAATGAGGTGCAAGGCTACTACCGCCTGCATGGCCGGGCCGAATCGGATCGACTGCGCAGCGATGGTCAGACCGCCCGCGACCATGTGCGCATCTTCGATCTCATTTCGACCGCCGAGCGCTGGCCGCTGACGGTTCGCTGCCTGGCCAAGATCCACCAGATGCGGTGGATGACCGGCGAGCCGCTGATGAAGATCGCCCACCAGCTGGGCGGTCCCCAGGCCCATCCGCTGATCCGCGACATGATGTCCACCGTGCGCCATGACGTGCTGGTGGGCGCCGCCCGCGCCGTGCTCGAATACGTCCCCGCCCCCAATACGCTGGACTCGGCCGCCACCGCGCTGGCAACGCTGGACGAAGTGCTCGCCGAGGCGCCGGATCATGCCGGCGCACTGGCCTTGCGGGCCAAACACCAGCCCGGCACCGGCCTCCTTCAGGCGGCGGCGGCCGACCCGTTCGCGCTGGCCAGCCTGAACCGCCAGCGGATCGGCGAAGCGCTCGCCCGACGTCCGGCGAAGGCACACATCACCGTGGTCGTCGACGCGCGCAGCGGCGGCCCACTGCGGCGCACGCTGCGCAGCCTCAAACACCAGATCCTCGCGCCGGCACACATCGTGTCGCTCGACGCACCGAGGGAGCTTGTCGAGCCGGGTGTCATTCGTCTGCCGGCGACCGAGCTCTCCGAGTGGCTGGCGTCTCATGCTCAGGATCCCGACCACTGGCTGTTGTGCCTGTCCGCCGGCGACGCGCTCGAACACGACGCGCTCTACCATTGCGCGCGCGCCATCGAGGCGCAGCCCGAAGCCCGCCTCGTGTACACCGATCACGACGAAATCGGTCAAGACGATCTCGCCAGCAGCCCCCACTACAAGCCCGACGCCAACCCCGAACTGCTGCGCAGCACGCCCTACATCGGCCGGGCGATGCTGGTGCGCAGCGACCATCGCGCACACCACCCGGCACCGCTCGATCTGATCGCCAGCCACGCGCTCGCGCTCGACGCGCTGGCGACCGGCGGTGCCGCTGCGCTCGCCCATGTGCCGGCGCTGCTCATGCATCTGGACGCGCGCAACGCCATCACCGTGCCGCGCGACGAGGCACAGAACGCCGCGCTGGCGGCCCTGGTGCACGAACACGCCGAACGCACCCGCCCCGGCACCACGGTGATCGACGGCCCGGGCGCTGGGCAGTTCGCCTGGCTGCCGCCGCTCGACACCACGCCGCTGGTGAGCATCATCATCCCCACCAAGGATCAGCTCGCGCTGCTCGGCCGCTGCCTCGACACCTTGCTCGACGACACCCGCTACCCGGCCTTCGAGGTCATCGTGGTCGACAACGACAGCCAGACCGACGAGGCGCGTGACTATCTCGCCCGCCTTGAAGCCGGCGCCAACCCGCGCGTGCGCGTGCTGCGCCATCCGGGCGCCTTCAATTTCTCGGCCATGAACAACCGCGCCGCCAGCATCGCCAACGGCGAATATCTGCTGCTGCTCAACAACGACACCGAAGTCACCGACCCGTCGTGGCTCACCACGCTGATGCGCCATGCGGTGCAGGACGAGGTCGGCGTGGTCGGCCCGCTGCTGGTGTTCCCCGACGGGCGCATCCAGCATGCCGGCGTGGTGCTCGGGCTGCGCGGACCGGCGGAGCATCCCTTCATCGGCGCCGATCCGGAGTCGCCGGGCTACCTCGGCCGCGCGCAACTGCAACAGAACTACTCGGCCGTCACCGGCGCCTGCCTGCTCACGCGCAAGTCGGTGTATCAACAGCTCGGCGGGCTCGACGAAGGTCGCTTTGCGGTCAGCTACAACGACATCGACTATTGCCTGCGGGTGCGCGAGGCGGGTTTGCAGGTGGTGTGGACGCCGCTGGCGCGCATGCTGCACGTGAGCAGTGCCAGCCAGCTCTCCAACACCGAGCAGACCGCCAACGCCGACAAGTTCGCGCGCTTCGCCGGCGAGCGCATCGCCATGTACCAGCAATGGCGCGCGCCGATCGCTCACGACCCGGCCTACAACCCCAATCTGTCGCGACGCGCGCACGACTTCGTTCCCGAGACCGAGCCGCTACTGCGCTTCGATCCGCTCGCCGGCACGAGCGCACACCGCGTGCTGGCCCTGCTCGGCGCCTCGGCGGCACACAGCCGCCATCGCGTGCTCGAACCGCTGCTCGCGCTCAAGGCGAGCGGGCGGGTCAGTGGCGGCGCGCTGCCGGCACCGCTCAATGCCAACGAAGTGCTGCACAGCGGCGCCGACACGGTGATCCTGCAGTTGCCCGATCGCTTGCAGCAGCTCGAATCGATGCAGGCGGTGCTCGCCCTGCCCGGCATCACCACGCTGTTCGACGGTGACGATCTGCTGCGCACGCCCCCCTATATCGATGCCACGCAGCCCGATTTCCTCAAGCGCCTGCCCGCCAGTCTGAGCACACTCATTCGCCACTGCGACGCCATCGTCGTCTCCAATGCGCGACTGGCATCGGCCATGGCCGGCCTGCATCACGACATCCGCACCGCGCCCGAAAGCCTGCATCCGCAGCTGTGGGCCGACGCCCCGGCACGCCCGGCCGACGAGCACGCCGGGACGCGCCCGCGCATCGTCTGGTGGCACACGGCCGGCACCGACACCGCCTTGATCGCCCGGCTCGTCGAAGCGCTCGGCAACACCGCCGAATTCATCTGCATCGGCGAGTGTCCGTCGGCGCTGGCCGCGCAGGTGCGCGTACTGACGCCGCCGTCCGAGGCCGATCTGCCGCAGTGGCTGGCCCGGCAACATTGGGACATCGCGCTCGCGCCGCAAGCGACCGGCGCAGCGGCCGCGCTGGGCAGCGATATCGAGTTGCTGCGCCTCGGTTGGTGCGGCCGTCCGGTGTTGTGCAGCGACACACCCGCCTTTGCCGGCAGTCTCCCCGTCACCCGTCTGCCGAACGAGGCGGAGGCGTGGGTTACGGCCATTCAGACCCGACTCGCCGCCGATGATCAGCGCGCCGCCGAGGGGCGTGCGCTACAGCAAGCCGTCCTCGCCCGCAGCGGCACCATCGACCACTACGCCGATCAGTGGCTGCACGTCTGGTGCGCACCGCAAGCAGACGACGCCACGGCGCACGTCGACACCGATGCGGCCACCACACGGGCGCTGTTCGCCGAATTGCTGCGCCCGCTGCAACCGGCGCTACCGCCGCAGGCGTCCACCGCATCGCGCGCGACATCCAAAACCACGACCGGGCAGATACCCGTCGCCGGCGCCCCGGTGGCCGAAGACGACGCCGAACAGCAGGCCCGCGCGCTCGCCCGCGAGCAGGCCACCATCGCCGGCACGCCCGACGCCGCATCGCGTCAGCTCGACCCGGACTACGCCCTGTTCCTCAAGCGCCGTGCACCCCAACCGGAAGATCTGCAGTTTCTCGAGGCGGCCATCAAGCAGTGGTCGGGCACGCCGACGATTCATGTGCTGGTCGAGGCGCGCGACAGCGAGTTCGAGCTGCTCTCCAACACCCTCGACAGTCTCGGCGCGCAGCCCTACCCCATGTGGTGTCTGTCGATTCTGGCCAATAGCCCCTGCCCCGACCCGGCCATCGAGGAGCTGCCCAACATCGACTGGCTGCATCGCGCGGACCAGACGGTCGGCGCGAAGTCGCTGCTCGACGGTGTCGTCGCCCAACGCGCTGCCGACATCGTGGTCTATCTGCCGCCGGGCAGCGAGCTCGACAGCTTGTGCCTGTGGCGCGTCGCGCACGAATTCTCTACCCGCCCCAACTGGATGGCGCTGTACACCGACGACGACGTGATCCGCATGGATGGCTGCCGTGTCGAACCGCGTTTCAAGCCTGACTTCAACCTCGATCTGGCGCGCAGTTGCGACTACATCGGCCCCTTGTGGGTGCGCGGCAACGTGTGGCGCCGGGCTGGTGGCCTGGCCGAACACGCCGGCGCCCGCTTTTACGATTTCATGCTGCGCGTGCTCGATGCGGTCGGCGCAGCGGCCATCGGCCACGTGGCCGACCCGCTGCTCAGTCTGCCGGTCTCGCCCACCTTGCTCGTCAACGACCGCGATGCGCATCAAGCGTTGTCCGCCCATCTGACACGCCAAGGCATCGCCCACGACATTCGCCCGGGCCGGCTGCACGCGACCTGGGAGGCCAACTACACCCATGGCGCGCAGCCGCGCGTCGACATCGTCCTTGCCTACCAGAACTGGCTGGAGTTCATCGAACCGGCGGTCGACAGCATTTTCCGTCTCACCGAGGGCTCCGACTTCCGCGTGATTCTGGTGGACATGGGCAGCGACGACCCCGATTGCGAGGCCTGGGCACAAGGTGTGGCGGCGCAGTTTGGCGATCGCGTGCTGTGCACCCGCATCGAGGGCGAGTGGAATCGCGCCACCGCGTTCAACCACGGCGCCAGCCTGAGCGACGCCGACTACGTGCTGTTCCTGCATCACGACACGCAGATGCTCTCGGCACACTGGCTCGAACGCCTGATGGCGCACGCACAGCGCGCCGACGTCGCCGCCGTGGCCCCGCGCCAGGTGCGCCCTGGCGACAACACGCTGGAGATGTCGGGCAGCATCTTCGGTCTCTCTCCCGGCATCGGCTCCCCCGAATCGGAAGACACGCGCCTCGATTACCCCGGCTATCTCGGGCGCTTGCAGATGACGCAGAACTTCAACGTGCTCGACAGTGCCTGCCTGCTGGTAGCGCGCCGTCACTTCGATGCCGCCGGCGGCTTCGATCCGACCTTCGGCCTGCGCGACGCCGAGATCGACTTCAGCGCACGGCTGGCACAACACGGCCTGTTGGTGTGGACGCCACGCGTGACCATCGCCCACTACACCACCGACCTGCCACCGATCGAGCGCGCGGACGAACGCGCCTGCATCGATGCATCGGCGCAACGGCAACGCGATCTCACCCAGGAACGCATTTCGCTGGTGAGCCGCTATCTGCCCACGCTGCGCCGTGATGGCGCGTGGAACGTGAACCTGCGTCTGAATCACGGCATCATCGCGCCCGAATCCGGCTTCGTTGCCCCCTGGCATGCGATCCCGGCGCAAGTGCCGCGTCTGGTGGCCGACCTGGTGGAAGGCGCAGGCGAGTTTCGCGCCATCGCCCCGCTGCGCGCCGCAGCCCGGGTCGGCAAGGCGCAAGCGGCCATCATCCATCCGCCAAAGACCGACGCACGACGCCTGCCCAACGCCATCGATCTGGCGCGCCTCGACGGGGTCGCCAGCTATCTGGTGCACAATCCCGCACTCGAGAAGCAGATCGGCCTGCTGCGCCAGATACGCACCCATACGCCGGATATTCTCGTCGTCGCGCTGCTCGACGACCTGACCACGGCAATCCCGAACAGCAGCGACGTGTTCGACCAATGGAGCCGCGAGACGCGCACCCACATGCGCAGTTGCCTGGCCCAGTGCGATCGCCTGGTGGTGTCCACCGAGCCACTGGCCGAGTTTGCCCGTCACATGGTCGACGACATCCGCGTTGTGCCCAACCGGGTCGAATGGGCCCGTTGGGAGGGCATCGTGTCGAAACGCCGTACCGGGCGCAAACCGCGCGTCGGCTGGGCCGGCGCCTTCCAGCATGCGGGCGATCTGGCGCTGGTCGAAGAGGCCATCAAGGCCACCTGCGATGAAGTCGAATGGGTGTTCTTCGGCATGTGCCCGGCCTCGCTGGCGCCGTACATCCACGAGCACCATCGCTGGGTGAACTTCGACGACTATCCGGCCAAACTGGCCAGTCTCAACCTCGATCTGGCCATCGCCCCGCTTGAGGAAAACGCGTTCAACGACGCCAAAAGCAATCTTCGACTGCTCGATTACGGGGTGCTCGGCTGGCCGGTGGTGTGCTCCGACGTCACCCCCTACCAGGGTGCACCCGTGACCCGCGTCACGAATTCCACCGATGCCTGGGTGTCGGCAATTCGCGATCACGTGAACAATCCGGACGCTGCCGAGAAGGCCGGTGACACCCTGCGCGAATGGGTACTGGCGAATTACATCCTCGAGCAGCACGTGGACGAATGGCTGGCGCATCACCTACCGTGAAACGCCCGTTTCGACGGGAAATCCACGCCCCGAGGTCACCATTTCCTTAGGGGCAAAATAGCCTTTCGACTGCGTGGCGAATACGCGGAATGAATGGCAACAAGGGGGCAATCCCCCCTTGTGGTTTGGGGCCACAATCCTTTGTGGCAAAGGGGTTTGCGCGATGACGTGGCGCGAAAAATCCCTACAGTTTTTTTCCTGGTCGCCGTAGGTAGGGCCAAGGGGACAGGCACACAGCCTACGAATGATCCCCTGGGGTCTTAATCAGGAGAAACACCATGGCACAAACCATCAACACCAACGTCTATTCGCTGAACGCCCAGCGCAACCTGAACCGCAGCCAGGAAGGTCTCGCGACTTCCCTGCAGCGTCTGTCCTCAGGTCTGCGCGTCAACAGCGCCCGTGACGACGCCGCCGGCCTGGCCGTGGCTCAACGCATGGAAGCAGACGCCCGGGGTCTGACGGTTGCAATGCGCAACGCCTCCGACGGCATCTCGTTCGCACAAACGGCTGACGGCACCTTGTCGACCGCCGCCGACATGCTCCAGCGGATGCGCGAACTGGCAGTCCAGTCGCTCAACGGCACCATTTCCAACACCGAACGCGGTTATCTGAACTCGGAATACTCGCAGCTCGACACCGAACTGGGTCGTCTGCAAGGCGCCGCCAAACTCAACAACCAGTCGGTGTTCGGCACCTTCTCGTTCCAGATTGGCGCCGCCGCGGCCGACAGCATGTCCGCAACCTTCGCCAGTGTCGCGGCACCGGGCGGCAGCATCGCCACCTCGGCAGGCGCAGCGACGGCAATCACCGCACTCGACACGGCACTGAACAGCGTGGCCTCCAACCGCGCCACCATCGGTGGTGTGATGGGCCGGATGAGCTTCACCATCCAGCAGCTCGAGACCGCACGTGAGAACCAATACGCTGCACGTAGCCGAATCATGGATGCCGACTTCGCTGCGGAAACGGCAAACCTCACTCGGGCACAGATCCTGCAACAGTCGGGTACGGCCATGGTGGCGCAAGCCAACAGCGTGCCGCAGAACGTACTGTCGCTGCTCAACTAAGCAGGTTGATGCCAGGAGGCCGGCAAGTCATGCCGGCCAAAGGCGCCCGAGGCGGCAAACTTTGCCCCCTCGGGCGTTAGCGGATAGGAGAAAATCATGGCAATCCAGCCCACATCGCCCGTTCAGGCGCAATTTGCGACAACGCAAAATGCGCTCGCCGGCAAGGCAGGAGCGTCATCGCCGATCGAGAAAGCCCCCCCCGCTTCCAAGCTGCAGGCCGTGCAACAGGATGCTGACGCCGCCAATGCAAAATCAGCCGGGAAGCAGGATGCTGAATCTCTTCGTGAGGCAATCAAACGCGCCCAGGACGCACTACCTGCGTCGTCTCGTGACATTGCGTTTTCCATGAACGAGAAAGCCGACACGGTGGTCATCAAGATCATCGACCGAGAATCGAAGGAAGTGATCCGGCAGATTCCGTCCGAGGAATTTCTCAAGATCGCCGAAGCCCTGGAAGATCGGATGGAAGACATTCGCGCCGGTCTGCTCGTCGAGCAAAAGGCTTAAGGAGGCAGCGTCATGGCCACTGGAACCATTTCATCGCTGGGGATCGGTACCGGCTCCCTCGACTCTGCGAGCCTTGTCGAGCAGTTGATGGCACTCGAACGTCAGCCGATCAACCGACTCAACGCCAAGGAAAAAACCTTCGACGCGCAGATTTCGGCCTTCGGCAGCGTCAAGAGCCGGCTGTCCACCCTGCAAAGTGCGGCCACCACGCTGGCAGACCCGAACAAGCTGGCGGCCTACGCCGCCACGGCGGGCGACGCAGATGTGATCTCGGCGACCGCCGGCACCTTCGCACACGCGGGCAGCTACACGATCGACGTACAGCAACTGGCCACCGCACAGAAGTCATTCTCGTCGCTATATGCGGGCACCGACACCTTCGGCGCCGGCACCTTGAGCTTCACCGTCAATGGCAACACCGAAGACGTGGTGCTATCGAGCAGCGGCAATTCGCTGCAAGACGTGGCGAACGCCATCAACGACGCCGACATCAGCGTGCAGGCCACGGTCGTCAACGGCGACGCCGGCAGCCGTCTGGTGCTCACCTCGCGCGAGACCGGCTCCGACAACGCCTTCACGCTGGCGGTCACCAGCGGCGACGCCAACCTGACCAGCCTCGGCACCTTCGACGGCGCCCACCCGAACGCGCTCGGTGCGCAGAACGCCATTGTCACCGTCGAAGGCGAGACGGTGACCTCGCAGAGCAACCAGATCACCTCGGCCATCGCCAACGTGACGATCACGGCCACCGCCGTCGGCACCAGCACGCTCGATGTGGCGCGCGACAACTCGGGCATTTCGGACGCGGTGCAGTCCTTTGTGGACGCCTACAACGATCTGCGCAACGAAATCGGTTCGCAGACCGCGTACGACTCCGAAAACAAGGTCGCCCAACCGCTCAACGGAGACGCCACCACGCGGACCTTGCTCAACCATCTGCGTTCAAGCATTTCCAGCGCACCGGCCAGTCTGGCCGGCAGTGACTTCGAATATCTGTACAGCCTCGGCGTATCGGTGCAGCAGGACGGCACCCTCACGTTCACCAGCAGCAAGCTCGACGATGCCATCAACAGCGACTTCAATGGCGTGGTCACCGCCCTGAACGCCTACGGCACCGCCATCGACGACATGGCCACGTCCTTCACCGAAGCGGACGGCCTGATCGACAACCGCGTGAATGGCATCAATTCGTCGATCTCGACCATTGATGACCAACGGGAACGACTCGAACAACAACTGACGATCACCGAGGCACGTCTGCGCGCGCAATTCACCGCGCTCGACACCCTGATGGCCTCGCTATCGACCACCAGCAACTTTCTGACCCAGCAACTCGACAGTCTGAGCAACATCAACGGCAGCAACTAACGCACCTCAAGAACCACGGGAATCGACCATCATGCTCATGAATACCGGAAACCCCTCTGCCGCTTACCGCTCTGCCGGCATTGAAGCAGAAGCCCTGGGCACCTCGCCTCACGGCCTCATCACCATGCTGTTCGACGGTGCGTTGCTGACCATCAATCTGGCCAAGGCGCACATGATCGAGAACAAGACCATCGAGAAGGCCGAATCGATCAACAAGGCCATCGATATCATTGGCAGCGGGCTGCGAGCGGCGCTCAACGTCAAGGAAGGTGGCGAACTGGCGACCAATCTCGACCAGCTCTACGAGTACGTCATCATGCTGCTGCTCAAGGCAAACATGAACAACGAAGCCGACTTGCTCGACGAATCCTATCGCCTGCTCAACGAGCTGGCCGATGCCTGGAAACAGGTGGGCGACGCCGCTCCCGCCAACCCCCCGGCATGAGCATGGTGATGGACGCCACCAGCGACTATTCGCAGCTTGCCGGCCAGCTCGCCGAGCTGGCCGAAGCTGCGCAGGCCGGTGACGTCGAACGCATCGTGGCCCTGCAGGCGGCGCACGAAAAACTGCTTGCCCGCCTCCGCGCGAACGACACCGATCTGACCCGCCGACCCGACGCGCCGAAAATCGCCAGCCTCATCAGCGCGGCGCTCAAGAGCATTCAGCTTGCCACCCCCCATCTCGAAGCCTTGCGAGACAAAGCGCAGGACGATGCAGCGGGAACCCGAATGCATCGAAAAGTCTCTCAGAGCTATCGATAATCGCACGCGTATCGCCATGCCCCCGGCTGGCAGACAAACACCGGATGCCGCAGCCAAAGGCTGAAAGCCCATGATTCCAGGTGATCTCGCCGCCCGCCTCAGGCTTCTCACCGAGGCCAGCTTCTTTGCCGATGAGCCACCGCTCAATCCGCTCGACAGCGTGCGGCCGATCTCCTCGCAGCTGCCCGAATACCGACCGGGCGACAAATTCATCGCCCAGATTCAGAAAGCATTGCCCGATGGCACCTTCGAAGCCCTCGTCGACGGCAAATCAGTCAAACTCGCCCTGCCGCAAAGCGCCCGTCCGGGTGAAACGCTTGAACTCGTGGTCGCCCGCCAGACGCCTCGCGCGGTGCTTGCGCATCCGCTGCCAAGCGCCGCCGCGCAGGCAAGTGCCGCTGCCACCGGCGGTGCCCGGCCGGTACTGAGCCCGACCGGTCAGCTCATCAGCTTTCTGCTCACCGGGCAGCCGGCGCCCGAAGCGGCGCGGCTCGCCAACGGCCAACCGCTCGCCGCGTCCGGCAACGTCACACCGCAGAATCTCGCCCCGGCTTTACGCCAGGCCGTGACCGAAAGCGGCCTGTTCTACGAATCGCAGCAATCGCAATGGGTCGCGGGCAAGGTCAGCACCGAATCCCTGCTCCGCCAACCGCAAGGGCAACTGTCCACCGTCGCCAACGCGCCCAATCCGGCCAGCCCCGCGCAGGCCGAGGGCGCGGCAAGACTGCTTGCCACGGCACCTGCGGGCGATGCCGAGGCACCGACGATCGACCAGCGCGCCGCACAGGCCGCCAATAACGCGGCAGCCGGCAACGCGGCGCGCGGGCCCGTGGCCGAGCGCCTGCTACCGGTCATGCACCAGCAGCTCGACGCCTTGGCAACCCACCACTATGTTTGGCAGGGGCAAGCGTGGCCGGGACAACCCATCGATCTGGAAATCGAGGACCCGCGCGACGAGTCCGGCGCGGGTGACGAGGAACAGCCGTGGAAAACCACGCTGCGCCTGACCATGCCGGCGCTCGGCGGCGTGGAAGCCAGGTTGGAACTCGATCGCAGTGGTATCCGTATTCGCCTCTCGGCGGACTCCTCCGACGCGGTGCGCTCGCTCAACACCGAGCGCACGACGCTGGCAAAGGCGCTGGAGGCCGCCAACGTCCCGCTGAAAAACATGCACGTGAGTTTGCGCGATGACGGACTCGAGCGCTGACACCCTCGACGACCCGCGCGCCGAAGCGGTCGCCCTCGCCTATTCGGCGGGCGAAGCGGCGCCGCGCGTGGTGGCCAAGGGCAAGGGGCTGATCGCTCGCGAGATCATCGAACGCGCGCGCGAAGCGGGCGTGTACGTGCACGAATCACCCGAAATGGTGGCGCTGCTGATGCAGGTCGATCTGGACGATCGCATTCCGCCGCAACTCTACGTGGCCGTGGCCGAACTGCTGGCCTGGCTGTACCGCGCGGAGCAAGCCGCCCAAGACAAGAAGTGATCGAGGCGGGTCGGCCTGCCGCGCCGTCCATGCTATAAGTTCTAACGAAACCCCAAGCAATCAAATCTGTCCGCATGACTGAAAAAGACAACCCCGCGCTCAAATTCGAACTGCTCCAGTCGGACGACTTCGCCCAGTACCTGCTACGCGACGCGACCGAGATCGAACACGTACTGCGCAATCTCATCCGCCGACGCGCCATGGTCACCGCCTACATCAACGGCACCCGCGATTTCATGCTCACCACCGTGCTCGAAGTCGACAGCGCAAAGGGTGTGCTCGTACTCGACGTGCCCAGCGATGAAGCACAACAGCGGCGCGCCGAAAAGGCCGAAGCACTGATCTGCATTACCCAACTCGATAGCGTCAAGATCCAGTTCCCGGTCAGCGCCCAGGGCAGTGCGATGCACGATGGCCATCCGGCACTCGTCACCAGCCTGCCCGACCGCCTGCTTCGTCTGCAACGGCGCGAGTACTTTCGCCTGACGGCGCCCGTGTCGCATTCACTGGTGTGCCAGATTCCCGTCCCCGGCGACGAGGGGCCACCGAACACCTACGAAGCACGCGTGCTCGACATTTCCGGTGGCGGCGTGGCCATCGTCGTTCCTCCCGAAGGAGTCGCCTTCAAGCCGGACACCGAGTTCACCAGTTGCCAGATCCAGTTGCCCGATGCCGGCACCGTCACCGCCAAACTGCGCGTTCGCAGCGTTTTCCGCGTCACCAACCGCAATGGCATTTCGATGCTGCGCGCCGGCTGTGAATTCGTCGATCTGTCCGACCGGGTGGCGTCCGTCATCCACAAGTACATTCTCAAGGTCGAGCGCGAGCGCAGCGCACGCGAACGCGGGCTGTAACACTTGAACACGGAAGGGCAGCAACTGCCCATCCGCCCGAGGCCATCAACGCCCTGATCGGCGGGGAAAGCACGCCAGTCGATCACGACAAGGTTTACAAAGCGCCCCGTTCGCCTCAGGATTCAAGAAAAAACGAGCGCTTCTCCACACCCGACATACCAGCGCCGAAACGACTGAATCCATGCAGACGAGCGCACAGACGCATCGCTGCTGAGGAAATTTCCAGGAGGGGAAATGGACTCGACAGACGCGCATTATCTTGAGCGGGAACTCGATTCGCTGGTCAGGCAGGATTCGAGATTGTTCACGTTCATGCATGAACGCGGGCTCGACGGCATCTGGTGCCACGATCTCGAGCAACCTGACCAGCAATGGCACAGCGCCGCATTCTGGCGTCTGCTGGGCTACGACCCAGCCTCTCGTCGACACGTCGCCGCCGAACATCAGGCAGTCCTCTACCCCGACGACCGTGCCCCGGCCGAGCAACACCTGGCCGAGCATTGTGCCGACCCCGATCGCCTCTACGATCACATCCACCGCTATTGCCATCGGGACGGCACGATTCTGCTGATACGCAGCCAGGGCATCACGATTCGTGACGAGCAGGGTCGCCCCATCCGCGTGGTCGGCCTGCACACCGACGTGACCGGCAGGCAGGCTCGCAGTGAGGCTGTGCTGGACCCGAATCTGCTGGCCTTGCACAGTGAAATGCAAGAGGCCAACCAGCGAATTCTCGGTCAGGCGCGCGAGCTCGAACGCCTGAACCGCTCCCTGCTGACAATGGCGGTAACCGATTCGCTCACCGGCCTGCACAACCGCCGCGCCTTCGACACACAGCTTCGCCGCCTGCTCAAGAGCGCACTACGACACCACTTTCCGCTGTCGCTGCTGATCGTTGATATCGACCACTTCAAGCGCATCAACGATGGGCACGGCCATCTGGCCGGTGACGTCGTACTCAAGACCGTCGGTAGCCTGTTGACGCGGATTGCGCGCGAAACCGATCTGGTTGCCCGCTGGGGCGGCGAGGAGTTCACGGTGCTGCAGCCGCACACCGATGCCGACGCCTCTCTTGCGCTCGGCGAACGCATTCGACACGCGGTCGAAATATGTGAGTGGCCAAGCATGGACGTCACCGTCAGCATCGGTGCGAGCACCCTGACGCCCCCGCTGGGGCGGGCGGACCCCGTGCAGGTCCATGACCAACTTGTGCGCGAGGCCGATACCGCGCTCTACCGCGTCAAGAACAACGGTCGGAACAGCGTCACCCACTTTCTGGCGACGCAGCCCAACTGAACAGGAAAAACGGGCTGCCCACGGGCAGCCCGTTTTTCGCTCAGAGTCGTTTCTGCTCAGATTCGGAATCGCCCGATCAGGCCTTGCAGTTCTCTCGCCGTGCGCTCAAGCATGGCAGTCGCCTCTGCGTTGCGCACAATCGCCTCGTTGCTGCGTGCCGCCATGTCCGAAATCGCGGCCATGTTGCCGGCGATGCCCTGGGCGCCCGCGCTCAATTCCTTCATCGAGAAGGCCACCTCGCCAACGCGGCTCTGGGTGGCACTCGCGCTTTGCTGGATCGATTGCAGCAGACCGGCGGCCTGAGCCGCCAGATCGCTTCCGTGCTTCACCTTCGGCGTAATGGCCTCGATGCTGGCCACCGCGCTGCTCGTATCGTGTTGCACCGCCTCGATGACTTCCCGGATTTGCGCGGTCGCCGTCCCGGTGCGCTCGGCAAGACTACGAACCTCGTCGGCAACCACCGCAAACCCACGGCCCTGCTCGCCGGCGCGCGCCGCCTCGATGGCGGCGTTGAGCGCCAGCAGATTGGTTTGATCGGCAATTTCGCGGATGACCTCGGCAATGGAGCCGATTTCGCCCGATCGCTCCTTGAGCACCTGGATCTGCGCAGCCGCCCCCACGACCGTCTGCTCGACGTTCGCGATGCTCTCCGAGGCAACGCGTGACTGCTCCTCGCCGGCCTCGGCCTCCTGGCAGGTGCGCTCCGAGTCCTCGCGCGAAGCCTCGGTGCTTGTCGACACATGGCCGACACTTTCGACGATTTCCTTGACCGCCGCGCCGGTCGCCTTGGCGGCCTCTGACTGACGCTCGCTGGCCTCGCGCACGGTGGCGGAAGCCGCACTGACCTGGTCGGTTGACTTGGATATCGCCTCGCCCTGACGACGCATGGCCTCGATGATCTGTTTCAGATCGGCCTGCATGCGCTCGATGGCATAGGTGACGCTTGAGGTATCGCCCGATTTGACGCGGACCTTCGTCGTCAGATTGCCCGCGGCGATCTGGTTGGCCACCTCGGCAAGGTCGCCGGGTTCGCCGCCAAGACGCGCAAGAATGCCGCGCGCGATGACGACACAACCACCAATGGTCAGCAGGAAGGCCGCGGCAATGAGCCCCATCGACTTTCTCGCTTGCGCCCAGAACACGTCGTTGACGCGAAGCTCGCTCACATACACTCCGGTGCCAACGACCCAGCCCCAGGGTTCGAACGCACGCACGAAGGAGATCTTGGCTTGCGAGCTCTTCTCGCCGGGCTTGGGCCACTGGTAGTGCACGAAGCCGGCGCCTTTTGCCTTGATCACTCGATCCATGTCGACAAACAGCGCGTTGCCATCGGCATCTTCCATCGCGCTCACATCGGTACCGTTCATCGCAGGCTTGATCGGATGCATCACCATCCTCAGATCCCGGGTGTGAATCCAGAAATAGCCGGACTCACCGTAGCGCAGCGTCGACACCGTCTCCGCAGCGCGCCGCTTGGCTTCTTCCTCCGTCATCTCGCCCTTCTGGGCCAAGGCATGGAAGTGAGAGAGCGAACTGACGGCCGAATCCGTCAGACTGGCCAGGTTTTCGCGGCGCTCGTTCATCAAGGAGCTGCGCAGCGTCCACAGGCTTTCTGCTGAAATGAGCAGCAATGACGTCATCGCGATCGCGGCCAGAAGATAGAGGCGCGCGGCCAGTTTCAAATTCTTGAACATTTAGGCCATTCCTGTCGTGCAGTTGTGATGTTTGTACACAGGGTGCACTTCGGCACAAAGCGGGACAACTTGACGACGCCGGCACAAAGACACACTTTTTTGCATTCCTAATTCTGCAGCGAGCGTGCCCCTCTGCGATGACCAAAACAGCGTGGAATCCCGTACGCACATTGACTTGTCACGTATCAAGGCAGGCGCCTGGGCAATGCCTTAGCATGGATAGATGGATTATGACAATAGGGCAATGCCGCATATCGCCATTGGCCAGCCGACAGAGCACTCGCACCCCCCCGGCGATCTGGCGATCTGGTTTTTCATGCTTGCCGAACTGCTCGCGTTTGCCGTGTTCTTTTCGGCATACGCGTTCGCGCGCGCCAATCAGGTCGAATTGTTCGACACCATGCAGCGCAACCTCGACCGCAACAGCGGGGCACTCAACACGCTGTTCCTGATCACCGCGAGCTGGTGCGTCGCGCGCGCGGTACATGCCGTCACCCATACCAACGCGTCGCGCGTGGCCAGTCGCTGGCTGCTCGGCGGCATTGCGTGCGGCGCCGGTTTTCTGGTGGTCAAGCTGTTCGAGTACGCACATGTGTTCGGCGCCGGCATCAGCCTGTCCACCAACACCTTCTACATGTTCTACATCTCGCTGACCTTCTTTCACTTCATGCACGTGGTGCTCGGCATGGTGATTCTGGTGGTTTTGTGGCGGCAGACGGCGGCGGGCCACTACGGCCCGGGGCGCGCCAACGGCCTCGAGAGCGGTGCCGCGTACTGGCACATGGTCGATCTGGTATGGATCGTCCTGTTCCCACTCGTTTATGTGATGCGCTGACGCCATGAGCACACAACGACGCATCGATCTGGCCTTCGCCATCCTCGCCATCGCCACACTGCTCACCTGGCTGCTGGGCGAATGGTGGTCCTCACACACCGTGCTGCTACCGGTGATGGGCGGTCTGCTGACGCTCACCTTCATCAAGTGCCGGATGGTGATCCTCGATTTCATGGGTTTGCGCCCGGTCAAGCTTTTTTGGCGCGCGCTCATGCTAGGCTGGGCCATCGTCGTGCTGGCACTGATTTGCACGGCCTATCTGATGGGACTGAGCTGAATCATGGACACCCGAGTGAGTACGACACCACCGTTTTACGAAGCCGTCGGCAGCGAAATCGAACTGTTCGAGCATGCCTGGAAGAACCAGCTCCCGCTGCTCATCAAGGGCCCGACCGGCGTCGGCAAGACGCGTTTTGTCGCGCACATGGCCGCCCGCCTCGGCTTGCCGCTGTACACCGTGGCCTGCCACGACGATCTCACTGCCGCCGATCTGGTCGGCCGTCACCTGATCGGCGACGGCCAGACCGTGTGGAGCGACGGCCCGCTCACGCGTGCGGTGCGCGAAGGCGGCATCTGCTATCTGGACGAAGTGGTCGAGGCGCGCAAGGACACCACGGTGGTGCTCCATCCGCTGGCCGACGACCGTCGCGTGCTGCCCATCGACCGCACCGGCGAGGTGCTCGATGCCCCGCCGGGCTTCATGCTGGTGATCAGCTACAACCCCGGTTACCAGAACTTCCTCAAAGGCTTGAAGCCCTCCACCCGCCAGCGCTTCGTGAGCCTGCGCTTCGACTTCCCGAGCGCCAGGCGCGAAGAAGCCGTGCTCATCGGCGAGACCGCCTGCGACCCCATGCTCGCGCGGCAACTGGTCGGCATCGGCCACAGCCTGCGTGCGCTCAAGGATGTCGATCTCGAAGAAGTCGTCTCCACCCGCCTGCTGGTGTATGCCGCCACGCTGATTCACGATGGCATGGACCCGGTCACCGCCTGCGAGGCCGCCGTGGTCGAGAGCCTCACCGACGACGTCGAAACCGCCGACGCGCTGATGGAAGTGGTGAAGGCGACCTTCGGCCGCTAGGGGAGGCGCATGAGCACGCCCGACACCCAGCAACCCCCCCCGCCCGGCACGTCGCTCGCCACCACGGCCGAGGCGCTCTACCTCATCAACCTGATGCTGGCGCCCGGGCTCGCGTTTCTGGTGCTCGCCTGGTTATGGCATTCCCGCCGCAAGCATGCCCCGGCACTCGCCCTCAACCACCTCGAACAGACCTTCTTCGTCAGTCTATGGGGCGGCGCGCTGCTGGTGATCGTCAATGCGCTGATGATCTTGTTTGGTGGCTACGACCAACCATGGACCTGGGTGGTGGTGATCCTCTATTTCACCATGGTGCACACCACGCTCATCTTCTTCGGTGCCATCGGCCTGTCGCGTGCCATGGCCGGCAAGTTCTGGCGTATTCCGGTCATCGGGCCGCACGTCGATGAGTGAGATGGCACACCCAATCATTCCCATCGTGTCCGCAACCGCGGCACCAGACGGCGGTCGCCAGCATCTGCGACTGCTAGCGCAGGTGGGCTTCTTCGTGCTTTTCGTACTCGCGCCGGTGTTCGATCTGCTGCGCTACGACCTCGTCGCCGGCCACGCCTGGTTCCTCGGCATGGAGTGGCATGTCGGCCTCGACGACTACAGCGCCGGGCACATCGGCCTGGGCGAACTGTGGGCCAACATCGGGCTCAAGATCTTCCTGCCCATCCTCGGCACCGGCGCGGTGCTGATCGGGGTGGCGTGGAAATGGGGCCGGCTCTACTGCGGCTGGCTGTGCCCGCATTTCTCGGTGGTCGAGACCATCAACCGCCTCATGCAGCGCGCCACCGGCAAACCCAGCGTGTGGGAGAAGAAGCCGCTGCCCATGCGCGATCCGGACGGCACCACCTGGCGGGCCGATCGTCGCTGGTGGCTGGTGACGGCACCGCTCGCGGTGGCCTTCGCCTTCGTGTGGGCGGTGGTGCTGCTCACCTATCTGCTGCCGCCGTTCGAGGTGTATGGCAACCTGCTGGCCGGCACGCCGACGCGCAACCAGTTCGTCTTCATCACCGCCGGCACGGTGGTGCTGTCGATCGAATTCCTCTTCGCCCGCCACCTGTTCTGCCGCTTCGCCTGTGCCGTCGGCCTGTTCCAGTCGCTGGCCTGGATGGGCAATCGCGACGGCATGGTGGTCGGCTTCGCGCGCCAACGCGGCAACGATTGCAGCAGCTGCTACTCGGCCTGCGACCATGTCTGCCCGATGCGCCTCAAACCGCGCAACATCAAGCGTCAGATGTTCACCTGCACCCAGTGCGCCCAGTGCGTGAGCGCCTGCGAAACCACCCAGAAAGACAACCCCGACGGCCCGCTGCTGGGCTGGGTCAGCGGCGAGGCCGCGCGCCAGAACGAAGCCGGCCTGCGCGCGGGCCGCCCGAGTCGAGAGAACTGAAATGAAACTACCCCCACGCTCACTGTGCTCGCTGCCCCCCGAGGGGGCCACTCAGTGCCTTGGGACGGCCCGGCGGCACTGAGATGGAAGAATACGTCGGCGATCTGTGGCATCGCTTCATCACCCGCGCCGCGCGGCGCGACTACCCGGACGCGGCGGTATCGCTCGAAGAGATCGAGAAGACCGCCGGCGTGCTGTTCCGCGCGCTCGGCGGCGACCCCGGCCTGCGCGTGGCCGCCGCGGCCGACACCGAACACGGTGCTCGCCGCCGCTGGCTGGCGCGCATCGCCCATGTGGACGATCGCGCCGCGCATGCCACGCGCGATGCCGAAACCCTGCGTCTGCCGCCCAGCCTCGCGCTCTTCCCCGAGCGCGCCGCCAATCGCGATCTCTACCTGTGGCTGATCGCGCAAGCGGCCGCCAGCCAACACACGCGCGGCGAGTGGATCGTCGCCAACCAACGGGCCACGCAGCTCACGCTCGCGCGCTATCCCGGCTTTGCCTCGCGCTACCGCCGCTTGGTCGACGCCGTTTTGGCGCTGCGCCTGCCCATCGAGAAACTGCCCAGGGATGAAGCGGCGGCCGAACACGCCATCCGCCAGGCGCTGCGCGAGCCGGGCAGCATCGACGCGCTCCCGCCCGCAAAGCGACCGCCGCAGCCCGTGCCGCTGTGGCTCTATCCCTCACCCACGCACATCGACCGCCGTACCCGCCCGGACGACGACGCCAACGAGGACGAAGATGAAGACGGCGAACACGCCGACACCATCGACGCCAACCAGAAGCGCCAGCAAGCCAGCCGAGAAGACATGCCCGATGGCACCGACGGCTTCATCCTGCCCTTCCGTGCCGAGAGCCTGCTGTCCTTCGCCGAGTATGTGAAGGTCAATCGCGGCCTCGACGAAGACCCGGATGACGACGTCGCCAAGGCGGCCGCCGACATGGACCAACTGGCCACCGCGCGCGACGGCAAGACCATCGCCTCGCGCATCCGCTTCGACCTCGACCTGCCCTCCGATGCCGCCGACGACATCCCGCTGCAAAGCGGCATCCTGCTGCCCGAGTGGGACTGGAAGAAACGGCTGCTCAAGAAGGATCAATGCCGGCTGGCGCTGCTCGAAGCACGCGATGCGCACCCGATCCCGGTGCCCGACCGCTTGCTCAAATCGGTGCACCGCATTCGCAGCCAGTTCGAATCGCTCGCGCCCTCGCGCCGCTGGCTCAAGAACCAGCCTGACGGCTCGGAGCTCGACGTGGACGCCTGCGTGCGCGCCTGGTCCGACCGCCGCGCCGGCCACAGCGACAACACCACCGGCAGTTACCTCAAGCTCGAACGCCACGAGCGCGACATGGCCTGTCTGGTGCTCGCCGATCTGTCGCTGTCGACCGATGCCTGGGTGAGCGACAAGGCGCGCGTCATCGACGTCATCCGCGACAGCCTCACGCTGTTTTCCGAAGCGCTCGGCGCCACCGGCGACCGCTTCGCGCTCTATGGGTTTTCATCGAAGAAGCGCGAGCACATCCGTTTTCATCAGATCAAGACCTTCGAAGAAACCCACGGCGCCGCCACGCGCGGGCGCATCGCCGCACTCAAACCCGGCTACTACACGCGCATGGGCGCCGCCATCCGCTACGCGCAGCGCATTCTCGAAAAGCAGCCCAACGCGCTGCGCCTGCTGCTCATTCTCTCGGATGGCAAACCCAACGATCTGGATCAGTACGACGGTCGCTACGGCATCGAAGACACGCGCATGAGCCTCATCGAAGCGCGCAACGCCGGCCTCAAGCCCTTCTGCGTCACCATCGACAAGGAAGGCGAAGGCTATCTGCCCCACCTGTTCGGGCCGGCCGGCTTCACGGTGATCCGCAAACCCGAAGACCTGCCCGCGCGGCTGCCGATGCTGTATGCGCAACTGACGGCATCGTAAGGCGGGTTGGAACCCGCCCTGCGCAAGCTCAGCCGTCGCCCTTTGGCATCGGCTCGGAGCCGACTGCACCCTGAATCTTGTCGCCGACCCGCTGCGCCGCGCGCCCGACCGCCTTCGCGCCACGTTCGATACCGTGGCCGGTAGCCTTGAGGCCGGTTTCGATACCGTTTGCCGCGGCATGCGCGCCCTTGCGGAGGCCGCGTCCGGTGGCGTCGGCGGCCCGTACCACGGCCCCCTCGACCTTGTGCACCACACTCGGTTCGGCGCTCTTGGCGCCCGCCGAGTCGTCGGCCAGACAGCTCCCCGTGGCAAGCAGCGCAACCGTCACGGCCATGCCTCGCATCAATGATTTCATACGCTTACTCCCGGTATTCACGTTGATCCAGCATAGCCGGACACGCTCGCATTCGCACCGCGACGTGTAAGCAATATTGTGGACGCACGGCCCCCGGATCGACGCCCTTGCCCTCAGGCATGGGCGCAGCCGCGCGCGGGGGGTATCCTTACTGACAAAGCAGACTCGGCAACACATCCGGGCCGTGGCCCGGTCAAAATGACAAGGGGAGCAACCATGAGCCAGGACGACAATCAGGCGTTGTGCAGTGTGGCGGTGGTCGGTCACGGCGCCGCGGGCAAGACCACCATGATCGAAGCGCTGCTGGCAGCAGCCGGGGCCATCAATGCACCCGGCAGCGTCGAGCGCGGCAACACGGTGTGCGACTTCGATCCGCTGGAAAAGCAGTTCGGCCATTCGCTCGCCAGCGCAGTGACGCATCTGAACTGGGCCGGGCGGCGCGTGCAACTACTCGACACCCCGGGCTTCCCGGATTTCGCCGGCCAGGCGATCGCCGCGCTGGCGGGTGCAGACACCGCGCTGGTGGTCATCAATGCCCAGGCCGGCGTCGAGCTGGTGACCGAGCGCATGATGCGCCGCGCCGCCGAGCACGGCCTGTGCCGCATGATCGTGATCAACCGCATCGATGCCGACAACGTTGATCTGCCAGCCCTGCTGACTGACATCCGCGCGCGCTTCGGCAACGCCTGCCAGTTGCTCGATCTGCCGGCACACGATCGTACGGAAGTGGTCGACGTGCTCGAACACGACAGCGGCGACGCGGATCTGGACTCCGTCGCCAGCGCACACCGCGCCCTCATCGACCAGATCGTCGAAGAAGACGAGACCCTGCTGGCGCGCTACCTCGAAGACGGCATCGACCCCTCGCCCGAGGAGTTGCACGAACCGTTCGAACGCGCCATGCGCGAGGGCCATCTGATCCCGGTGATGTTCGTCTCGGCACGCACGGGCGCCGGCATTCCCCAGTTGCTGGACGTGCTGGCGCACCTGGCGCCCAGTCTGGCCGAGAGCAATCCGCCGCCCTTCTATCGCGGCGAGCCCGGTGGCGCCACCGAGGCCTTCCGCGCCACACCGGCACCGGACAAACACGTGCTGGCGCATGTCTTCAAGGTCCTGATCGACCCCTACATTGGCAAGCTGGGCATCTTCCGCGTCCATCAGGGCACGCTGCGCAAGGACGCCCAGTTGTACGTCGGCGAGGGCCGCAAGGAGTTCCGCGCCGGCCACCTCTACCGCTTGCAGGGCAAGGACTACGTCGAGGTCGACGCGCTCGGACCGGGCGAGATCGGCGCCGTCGCCAAGGTCGACGACATCGTCTTCGACAGCGTGCTGCACGATTCGCACGACGAGGACCATATCCACCTGAAACCGCTGGCCTTTCCCGAACCGATGCAGGGGCTGGCGGTCGAGACCCGGCGTCGCAGCGACGAGCAACGCATGTTCGACGTGCTCGGCAAGATCGCGCTCGAAGACCCCTGCTTTCACGTCGAGCGCCATCCGTCGACCCACGAGACCGTCATCCTCGGTCTGGGCGAAGTGCATCTGCGCGCACAACTGGCCCGGCTGGAACAGCAATACAAACTCGAGCTGGACACCCGGCCGCCGCAGATTCCCTATCGCGAAACCATCACCGGCAAATCCGAAACCACCTACCGACACAAGAAGCAGAGCGGCGGCGCCGGCCAGTTCGGCGAAGTGGCGCTGCGCATCGAACCGCTGGCACGCGGTGCCGGCATCGAGTTCGTGGACGTGGTCAAGGGCGGCGCCATTCCCGGCGTGTTCATGGCGTCGGTGGAAAAAGGCGTGCGCCAGGCGCTCAGCGATGGGGTGCTCGCCGGCTTTCCGGTCGAGGACGTGCGCGTGACCGTGTTCGACGGCAAGACGCATGCGGTCGATGGCAAGGAGGTCGCCTTCTTCACCGCCGGGCGCAAGGCAGCCATGGACGCGGTGCGCAAGGCCGCCCCGATCGTGCTCGAACCGCTGGTCGACATCGAAATCGAAGCGCCCGAAACCGCCATCGGCGACCTCACCGGCGATCTGTCGGCGCGGCGCGGGCTGGTCACCGGCACCGAGGCGCGCAGCCATGGCGCGGCGACAATCACCGGCCAGGTGCCGCTGGCCGAAATCAGCGACTATCAGTCGCGCCTCAAATCCCTCACCGGCGGCCGCGGCGCCTACAGCATCGCCTTCAGCCACTACGCGCAGGTGCCCCCCAACCAGCAACACGAACTCGCGTCCCGGCACCGGAGCACGGCCGAGGACGATTGACCCCGACCGTAGGGGCAGGCCCCCGTGCCTGCCCCCCAATGCGGCTGGGCACCGTCGGACCGAGCAGCGTTCATCCGCCTACGCCAGGCGCCGCCGAGTGGCCACGGCTACGGTCTCGGCTGTCGATGCCCTCGGCGTGGTGAACGACTCCGCCGCCCCACTACGCTGCGCGTTGTCGCCGAGTCGCTATTTCGCCCTATGAGAACTCGCTTCTCGGCGGAAACGTTGATATTCCATTTGCTTGGCTGCACTATGCACCAAAGGTATGCCAGCGATCTCGGCCGCCTCCCTCCCCCGATTTTCGACGATATGGAAACGTAATGCGCTCAACGACACTCCGCATGTATTTGGCACTACTGCTGTTATCTGTCAGTCACTTCAGCGACGCCGAAGAGCGCTTCGTTGTTCCTCAGCCAAAAAATTGGAGCGGTTGGAAAGTCATCACCAACGAATCTCAAGGCGCAGTGACCAACATTGAGCGCATACCCGATACCCAAGATGCGTCGAACATCAAAGACCTCGTGGTGGAACAAAAATACATGGGTTTGCGAAAGGGAGTCACGCCAGAAATGTTCGTTGCCCTGACGCTGCAGAGAGTCGCTGGCGCGTGTGAGGATCTCAGGACGATTGGTCCGAAAAAGTTGGAGGAAGATGGCCACCCTGTCGCCTACGGACAGTTTTTCTGCACCCGCCAGAACGGAAAGCAATACGGTGTGATCAGCATGATCAAGGCGATTTTGGGTTCGGGGAACATGTATGTTGCGCTGCGCGAATGGCGAATTCCGCCGTTCAAGTTTCTGAATGACGATCCTTCAAATGCACTCTTCGAACTAAAGGGCATGAAAGACAAAGCCGAGGGTATCGCTTGGTACGAGGAATTCAAGAATTCGTCGAAGTATCTCAGCGACGAGGTCGCTCTGTGCGGCGGTGGCGAACGTTCAAACGCATGTCGCTAGCAGCAGCATGAGTGCCGACGAACATCCGCAACGCAACGGCCCACAGCAAGTTGAATTCGGCGCTATTCAGCCGGCGAGGCGCCGCCGTAACACAGCACTCAAGGCATCGACCGCCAGCGACAGCAGCAACATGGCGATGATCACCGTGGCCGCCTGCGCCTCCTGGAACAGCGACAGCGAATAGTAGAGCTGCGCCCCCAGCCCACCGGCGCCGACAAAGCCGAGGATGGCGGCCATGCGGATGTTCATCTCCCAGCGATAGAGCCCGTAGGCGACCCATTGCGGGGCAACCGCCGGCAAGGTGCCGTAGAGGAAGGCCGGCACGGCGGTGGCGCCGGCGCCGCGCAAGGCGGCTTCGGGTGCGGGGGGCGCGTTTTCGAGCGCTTCGGCGTACAGCCGACCGAGCACGCCGGTGGTGTGCAGACCGAGCGCCAGCGTGCCGGCGAAGGGGCCGAGCCCGGCCGCCAGCACGGTGAGCGTGGCCCACACCAGCTCTGGAATCGAACGCAGTGCGTTGAGCACGAAGCGCGCCGTCGCTTTGCCCGCCACACCGAATCGACCGCTGGCCGGCAGGGCCAGGGCCGCCGCGCCGATCACCGCCAGCAGCGTGCCGATGAGCGAGATCGCGAGCGTCTCGAGCGCGCCCTGCGCGACCTTGGCAACAAAGCCGGATGAGAGATCGGGTGAGGCAAAGCGGGCGACGAAGCCGAACAGCTCGCCGAAGCTGTCGGCGCCGGCGGCGACGGCGACGGCCGGCAGCAGATTCAAGTGCCACACGCTGAGGCCGACGGCCGCCATCAAACCGAGCGCCACGAGCGGGCCACGACGCACCGTGCTCATGCCAGCTGCCGCCGCAGCCAGCCACTGAACGCATCGGCACCCATGACCAGCACGAGAAAGGTGAGCAGGATGGTGCACGCCTCGCCGCCATTGAGCATTTTCATGGACTGATCCATGAGCTGCCCCAGCCCGCCGGCGCCGACAAAGCCCATCACCACCGAGGCACGCACCGCGCACTCCCAGCGGTAGACGGTGTAGGAGATGAGTTCATCAGCCGCCGCCGGCAACAAGGCATAGCCGAGCACCTGCACCCGACTCGCGCCGGCGGCGATCAGCGCGCGCGCGGGCAGCTGATCGGTGGATTCGAGAATTTCCGCATACACCTTGGCAAGCATGCCGCCATAGGTGATCGCCAACGCCGCCACGCCAGCGGCGGGACCGAGCCCGAAGATGCGCACGAACACCAGCGCCCACACCAGCTCGGGCACGCCACGCAGCACCAGCGTCAGCAACCGCGCGGCGCCGCGAACGACTTCGGACACACCACGCGCGCGGCCGTTGAAGCGACTCACGGACAGGCTGTGTGTCGAGGCCAGCGCGAGGGGAATGGCGATCAGCATCGCCAGCGCGATGCCGGCAGTGGCGATGGCGAGCGTGTCGAGCGTGGCCTGCCACAACAGGCCGAGGAAAAAGGCGTCGCTGGCCGGCGGCAGGAAGGTCGCCAGAAAACCGCCGAGCGTCTTCAGATTCGCAGGCGCGAACAGTGCCGCCGGATTGAATTCGGCAATCACCAGCAGCGGCCACAGCGCGATCACCGCCAGCAACACGCCGGTGAGCCGGCGCCGTGCGGCCGGGTCGTGCATCGCCGGGTTCATGCGCAGCGTGTCAGATGCAAGCCGGCATCGTCGTGCTCCGGCGCATCCGGGGATGCCCACGACTCGGGCGGGCCAGCGTAGAGCGCGGCAATCAACGCGTCGGTCACGCGGTCGGCGGGTCGATCGAACAACACCCGCCCATGTTTGAGGCCGATGATGCGGGAAAAATGGGTACGCGCCAGATCGACCGCGTGCAAGCTGGCAACCAGCGTGGCACGCTGGTCGGCGGCCGTCTGGTTGAGCGACACCGCCACCGAACTGGCGAGCGCGGGGTCGAGCGCCGACACCGGCTCGTCGGCCAGCATCAACGCCGGCTGCTGATAGAGGACGCGCGCCAGCGCGACCCGCTGCAACTGCCCGCCCGAGAGCTGATCGCAGCGGTCGAACAGGCGATCGGCGAGGCCGAGCGGGGCCAGCGCCGCGCGTGCGCCGTCGATGTCCAGCGGATAGACGAGCGAGGCCAGCGCACGCCACAGGGGCCATTGGCCGAGCCGACCCGCGAGGATCGCGGTGACGACCCGCTGGCGCGGCGGAATCGGCGGCGACTGATGCATCTTGCCGATGCGCGCGCGCAACGCCCGCAGCGCCGCCGGCGGCTGCGACCAGGGATCGACGCCCATGACGTGCAAGCCGCCGGAGGTGGGCGCCAAGCTCGCGCCGAGCACGCGCAGCAAGGTGGTCTTGCCGGCACCGGACGGGCCGATGAGCGCCACGCGCTCCCCCGCCGCGATGCGCAGACTCACCGCATCGAGCACCTGACGGCCCCCGAGCGTGACGCAGAGGCCATCGAGCTCGAGCACGGAAGGGCTTGTGGCCGACATCACTACTTCAACAGGCCGGCCGCACGCGCTGCCGACTCGATGCCGTCGTAGTTGGCGGATTCGGTGGCAATGAAGCGGCTGGCACGTTGCAGATCGAGAATCGCCTTGTGCGCGGGGTTGGCGGGATCGAGCGCCAGCAAGGCGGCCTTGATCTTTGCCTGGATCGCCGGATCGAGATCGCCGCGCACCGTCCAGTTGTAATCGAAGTACGGCGGCGTGGTGGCGAACACGCGCACCTTGCCGGTATCGACCTTGCCCTGCTTGACGAGCTTGTCCCACACCGAGGCGTTGAGCGCGCCGGCGTCGACCTTGCCGGCGGCGACGAAGGCGGCGGTGGCGTCGTGCGCGCCGGAGAAGGCGACATTGGCGAAATCGGTGTCCGGCGAGACACCGGCCTTGCCGAGGAAGAAGCGCGGCATCAGGTGGCCGGAGGTGGACGACGGCGAACCGAAGGCGAAAGTCTTGCCCTTCAGATCGGCAAAGGTCTTGATGTCGTCGCGGGCGGTGATGAATTTGGAGGTGAAACGGGCGTCTTGTTCGCGCTGCACCAGCGGCAGCGCGGTGCCGTGGGTGCGAATCTTGGCCTGCACGTAGGTAAAGCCGCCCAGCCAGGCCAGATCGACCTTGCCCGCGCCCAGTGCTTCGACCACGGCGGCGTAGTCGGTGACCGGCACGAACTTGACCGGCATGCCCAGTTGCGCTTCGAGGTATTTGCCCAGCGGCTCGAACTTGCGCTGCAGTTCGGTGGGCGATTCGTCCGGAATCGCGGACACCCGCAGGGTGTCGGCGGCGATGGACGGCATGGAGAAGAAGGCGCCGGCAACACCGGCAACGAGCGTGCGCAGCAGCGCACGACGCATGGAAATACGCATCATGAGGTCAGTCCCTGTATTCATCCGCCCTGGCGCGGGAAGCGGCACCACGGCTTACGTCAGCCCGCACGATGGCGAGCCCTGCTTTTCAATGCGGTATCTCAGACCGCGGGGCGGACGATAGCAGCCGGACGGCTGCGGGACAAGGCGGGAAGACCGGCGGGCCTTAGTCGGGACGACCCGGCAACAGAACGACGACGGTGCCGGCAAGACGATCGTGGGCGAACTGCTTGTCGCGGTCGAGGAAGGCCCACCACAGACCGCCGCCAAAGAGCAGGATCGACGGCCAACAAAGCACATAGCGCAGCAAGGCGCGGCGAAAACTCAGCGGTTTGCCATCGATGGCCGTCACCAGTCGAAGCCGCCAGGTCTGCATCGCGAGCGTCTGCCCGCTACCGCGCCAGTACCAGATGAAGTAGGCACCAAACACGAGAAAGATGTGAAGCATGCTCATCCACCCGGGTTCGGCGACACCGAAGAGCGGACCGATGATGACGGCCGGGAGCATCCAGGTCAGTCCGAGCACACCGAGCAACAGCAACACTTCGTACAACAACGCGGCAAAGCGACGACGCAGTCCGGCAACTTCAACAACAGCGGGGGAATCGGTCACTGCTTGTCCTTGTTGCGTTTGCTGCCGCGCTTGGCCTGACTGCGCGCTTCTTCACGCACACGCGCACGCTCTTCGGGCGAGAGCTTCTGGTATTCCTGCCAGCGCTGGCGCAGCGCTTCGCGCTCTTCGGGCGGGCTGTTGCGCAAGGCGCGATATTGGTCGAGCGCCCGCGCTCGCTCATTCGGCGACAGGCTCGACCAGTCCTTCATACGCCGCTGAACGCGGCTCTGTTCTTCCGGCGTCAGGGTGTCGAAATGTTCGACGATGCCACGCCATTTACGCTGCTGGGTGTCGTCGAGCGACTGCCACTGGCCGGAGAGCGGCGCAAGCGCGCGGCGCTCGGCCGGCGACAGCGACGACCATGCCGACGCCGCCCAGGCGGTCGAAGTCAGCAGGCAAAGCGTCAGGAGTGCGAGTCGTCTTGCAGCCATGCACGGAATCCTTGATCCAGATAGGCGTCGATGGGGAGGTCGTCGGCCAACAAGGCCGTTTCGTCCTCGCTACGGTGAGCCAATGTGCGCTCGGTATTCAGGTAGTCGCCGGCGGCAAACACCCCGAGCACCAGCAATGCGGTCAGTGCCGGGCGCACGACGGACTGGATCATGCCCCAGTCAAGGCGGTGCGGCAGCAGGTCGAAGCGACTGCGCTTGCGCATCTTGACCGCCGCCAGACGGGCCTCGCGCAGCCGCGCAAGCACCGGCGCATCGAGTTGCGCGGCGCTCTCGCTCAGCAGGTGCCCGACCCGCCGGCCCAATCGCTGCTCGTCGTTCATAGGGTGATTCCTTTCGCTTTCAATGCGGCAGCCAGCGCCTTGGTGGCCCGTGAGCAATGCGTTTTCACACTGCCTTCCGAACATCCCATGGCGGTCGCCGTCTCTGCCGTATCCATATCTTCCCAGTAACGCATCAGGAAGGCCTCGCGTTGACGTTGGGGTAAACGAGAAATCTCGGTTTCGATGATCGCCAGCAACTGTTCGCGTCCAGCCAGCTTTTCGGGCGATAGCCGAAGGTTCGAATCGTCCGCCGCCTCAAGCGATTCAAGCGGATCGCCCGCGTCACCATCGTCGTTGCCCCGCGAGAAGCCGGACCACATGGAAACCCACGTGTTGCGCACTTTCTGGCGCCGCAACATGTCACGCAGCACGTTCTGCAAGATGCGCTGAAACAGCATCGGCCATTCGGCGAGCCCGCGCTCACCATACTTGCTGGCCAGTCGCATCATGGCTTCCTGCACGGCATCAAGTGCGCCCGCTTCGTCCCTGAGCATCAATACCGCCTGCTTGAATGCACGACGCTCGACGCTGGCAAGAAAGGCTGAAAGTTCGGTATCGGAAGCCAGAAAAAGTCCTCTCGGGGGATCGTCCGGACGCATTGTGCCACGCACAAGCTTTGCCTTGACCGCAACCACCCCGATGGGTACTGTTACGGGTTTCCCACGAAAATACAGAGAATTAGAGGCGGCGATGGTCTTGACCGGGGCAGAAATTGTAATCAGGTGTCTGCAGGAAGAAAAGGTCGAATATGTATTCGGCTATCCAGGCGGAGCAGTCCTGTTCATCTACGATGCGCTGTTCCAGCAAGAACAGGTGCGTCACATTCTCGTGCGCCACGAGCAAGCCGCGGTACATGCGGCTGATGGTTTCGCGCGCTCGACCGACAAGGTCGGCGTGGCGCTGGTGACCTCCGGCCCGGGGGCCACCAATGCCGTCACCGGCATCGCCACCGCCTTTTGCGACTCCGTGCCGATGGTCATCATCAGCGGCCAGGTGCCGACCGCCGCGATCGGCCAGGACGCCTTCCAGGAAGTGGACACCGTCGGCATCACCCGCCCGTGCGTGAAACACAACTTCCTGGTCAAGGATGCCGCGGACATTGCGGCGACCATCAAGAAAGCCTTCTACCTTGCCAAGACCGGCCGCCCGGGTCCGGTGCTGGTCGACATCCCCAAAGACGTGACCGCGCAGAAGGCCGAATTCAGCTATCCCGCTTCCGTCGAGATGCGCTCCTACAACCCGGTCGTGAAGGGCCACCAAGGGCAGATCAAGAAAGCCATCAAGCTGCTGCAGGAAGCCAAGCGCCCGATGATCTACACCGGCGGCGGCGTGATTCTGTCCGACGCGGCCGAGGCGCTCACCCAACTCGTGCGCAAGCTCGGCATGCCGGTCACCAACACGCTCATGGGTCTGGGCGGCTACCCGGCCACCGACAAGCAGTATCTGGGCATGCCCGGCATGCACGGCACCTACGAAGCGAACATGTCGATGCATTTCTCCGACGTGTTGCTGGCCGTCGGCGCGCGCTTCGACGACCGCGTGATCGGCGACCCGAACCACTTCGCGCAAGAGCCGCGCAAGATCATCCACATCGACATCGACCCCTCCTCCATCTCCAAGCGCGTGAAGGTGGACGTGCCCATCGTCGGCGACGTGAAGGAAGTGCTCGAAGAGATGAATCGCGTGCTCGACGAAGACGGTGGACAATCCAATCAGGAGTCGCTGTCCACCTGGTGGAAGCAGATCGACGAGTGGCGCAGCCGCGACTGCATGAAGTACAAGAACTCGGACGAGATCATCAAGCCCCAGTTCGTGATCCAGAAGCTGTGGGAAGTGACCGGTGGCGACGCCTTTGTCAGCTCCGATGTCGGCCAGCACCAGATGTGGGCTTCCCAGTACTACAAGTTCGACAAGCCGCGTCGCTGGCTCAACTCCGGCGGCCTGGGCACCATGGGCGTCGGCATGCCCTACGCCATGGGTGCCCAACTTGCGCATCCGGGGGCGCAGGTCGCCTGTGTGACCGGCGAGGCGTCCATCCAGATGAACATCCAGGAGCTGTCGACCTGCAAGCAGTTCCGTTTGCCGATCAAGATCTGCAACCTGAACAACCGCTATCTGGGCATGGTGCGCCAGTGGCAGGAGCTGTTCCACGGCGGCCGCTACTCCGAGTCCTACATGGATTCGCTGCCCGACTTCGCCAAACTGGCGGAGTCCTACGGCCATGTGGGCATTCAGGTGAAGAATCCGAGCGACGTGGAAGGCGCGCTGCGCGAAGCCTTCTCGCGCAAGAACGATCTGGTGTTCCTCGACTTCCTGGTGGACCAGACCGAAAACGTGTATCCGATGGTTCAAGGCGGCAAGGGTCTGACCGAGATGATCCTCTCCGCCGAAGACCTGTAACACCGCCTGAATCGTGGCGAGGCCGGGTGTCGACCGATGCCCGGCCGTTGTCAGCGCTCACCGGCGCGGGCAGCAGCGGAGGCCGGCCACCGGTTGTCCGTCTCGCCACCCAAGGCACTCATCAACGACCTCTTGCTGAGGGAACAACATGCGTCACGTCATTGCCCTGCTGATCGAGAACGAATCCGGCGCCCTATCGCGCGTCTCTGGCCTGTTCTCGGCCCGTGGCTACAACATCGAATCGCTGACCGTCGCGCCGACCGAGGATGCCTCGCTGTCGCGCATGACCATCGTCACCACCGGCTCGGACGACATCATCGAGCAGATCACCAAACAGCTGAACAAGCTGGTGGACGTGATCAAGGTGGTCGACATCTCCGAAGCCGCGCACATCGAGCGCGAGCTCATGCTCATCAAGGTGCGCGCCACCGGCAAGGACCGCGAAGAGATGAAGCGCATGGCCGACATCTTCCGCGGCCGCATCATCGACGCCACCGAGTCGAGCTATGTCATCGAGCTGACAGGAAACCAGACCAAACTGGATTCCTTCATCGGTGCCATCGACAACACCCTGATTCTGGAAACCGTGCGTTCCGGTATTGCCGGCATTGGCCGCGCAGACCGCATTCTGAAACTCTGACTTCGCCCGCCACACCGGGTACTTTTTTGCGGCGCAGCTGCCAGACGGTTATGATGGCGGCCGCTCGCGCGATTGCGATTTAGGAAAGGACAATCATGAAAGTTTATTACGACAAGGACGCCGACCTCTCCCTCATCAAGGGCAAGAAGGTCACCATCGTGGGTTACGGTTCGCAGGGCCACGCCCATGCGCAGAACCTAAACGACTCGGGCGTCAAGGTCACCGTCGGCCTGCGCAAGGGCGGCGCCTCCTGGGACAAGGCCAAGAACGCCGGCCTCAAGGTCGAAGAAATCGCCAAGGCCGTGAAGACCGCCGATGTCGTCATGATTCTGCTGCCGGACGAAAACATCCCGGCCGTGTACAACGAAGAAATCGCGCCCAACATGAAGAAAGGCGCCACCCTGGCCTTCGCCCACGGCTTCAACGTGCATTACAACCAGGTCGTGCCGCGTGCCGATCTGGACGTGATCATGGTGGCCCCGAAAGGCCCGGGCCACACCGTGCGCTCCGAATACCTCAAGGGCGGCGGCGTGCCTTCCCTGATCGCCATCCACCAGGATATCTCGGGCAAGGCCCGTGACATCGCCCTGTCCTACGCGGCAGCGAACGGCGGCACCAAGGGCGGCGTGATCGAAACCAACTTCCGCGAAGAGACCGAAACCGATCTGTTCGGCGAACAGGCCGTGCTGTGCGGCGGTGCTGTCGAGCTGGTGAAGATGGGCTTCGAAACCCTGACCGAAGCCGGCTACGCGCCCGAGATGGCCTACTTCGAGTGCCTGCACGAACTGAAGCTGATCGTCGACCTGATGTACGAAGGCGGCATCGCCAACATGAACTACTCCATCTCCAACAACGCGGAGTACGGCGAGTACGTGACCGGCCCGGAAGTGATCAACGAAGAGTCCCGCTACGCCATGCGCGAAGCGCTCAAGCGCATCCAGACCGGTGAATACGCCAAGATGTTCATCCAGGAAGGCAAGACCAACTACCCGTCCATGACGGCCCGCCGTCGCCTCAACGCTGCCCATCCGATCGAACAGGTCGGCGGTCAACTGCGCGAGATGATGCCGTGGATCAAGAAAAACAAGCTGGTCGATCAGTCCAAGAACTGATCGGACGACCTGCCTGATCGGGCCGGGATCCGCCCAAAGCGGCGGATCCCGGCCCATTTTGTTGGAGGCAAACCGATGTCTTCACGTTATCCGCACCCCCTCATCGCGCGCGAAGGATGGACCTTCATCGGGCTCGCGTTCGGCCTCGCGCTGCTGATCCATGGCGCGTTTGGCTGGCTGCTGGCGTTGCCCTTCTGGGTCTTGCTGGTGTTTCTGCTGCAGTTTTTCCGCGATCCGGAACGCGCCATTCCCACCGATGCCGATGCGGTGCTCTCGCCCGCCGACGGGCGCGTCGTCAGCATCGAGACGACCACCGACCCCTACCTCAATCGCGACGCGCTCAAGATCAGCGTGTTCATGAACCTGTTCAACGTGCACTCCAATCGCAGTCCGGTCGATGGTGAAGTCAAACAACAGTGGTACACGCCAGGGCGCTTTTTCAACGCCACCCTCGACAAGGCCTCACTCGAAAACGAACGCAATGCGCTGTGGATCCGTTGCGGCGACCGTATCGACGTGACCTGCGTGCAGATTGCCGGCATCGCGGCACGGCGCGTGCTGTGCCATGCCAAACCGGGAGAACGACTCAAACGCGGGCAGCGCTATGGCTTCATTCGTTTCGGTTCGCGCATGGACGTCTACCTTCCCCCCGGCAGCAAGGCCTGCGTGGTCATCGGCGACAAGGTCCACGCCTCATCGACCATTCTCGCGCGCTTGCGCGAATGAATGTCACCGCTCGCTGCGGTAAAATCAGCGCAACCGCCGGAACTCCGGACAAAACCCAAGAGACCCCATGCCCGATACCTCTTCGCACCGGCCGTTGATCGACCCCAACAAACGCCGGCGTGGCATCTACATCCTGCCCAACCTGTTCACCACGGCAGCGCTGTTTGCGGGCTTCTACGCCATCGTCCAGGCCATGAACGACCGCTTCGAGCACGCCGCCGTGGCGATTTTCGTCGCCATGGTGTTCGACGGTCTCGATGGCCGGGTTGCCCGCCTCACCCACACCCAGAGTGAATTCGGCGCGCAATACGACTCGCTGTCGGACATGGTCTCCTTCGGTGCCGCGCCCGCGCTCGTCATCTACGAGTGGGCGCTGCGCGGCATGGGCAAGCTGGGCTGGATCGCGGCCTTCATCTACTGCGCCGGTGCCGCCCTGCGGCTGGCGCGCTTCAACACCAACATCGATGTCGTCGACAAACGCTTCTTTCAGGGGCTTCCCAGCCCGGCGGCGGCGGCGCTCATTGCCGGGCTGGTGTGGGTCGGCATCGACAACGGCTTTGATGGCCCTGATCTGCGCTGGTTTGGCGCGTTCCTGACCATCTTTGCCGGGCTCACCATGGTGAGCAACGTGCTCTACTACAGCGGCAAGGAGATCAACCTGCGCCGCACCGTGCCTTTCTTCGCGGTGCTCGGCATCATGCTCGCCTTTGCGCTGATATCGCTCGACCCCGCATCGGTGCTGTTCCTGCTGTTCCTCGCCTATGCGGCATCGGGCTATGTGCTGCTGGCGATGCGCCGCCTCGGCAAGCGCCTACCCGGCGACCCGGAATCGGCCGCAGAACCCGCCGAGGCGCCACCGGCGAAACCGCCCACCGAGCAAGACAGCCTAAACTGACATCGACTGCGCACGCCTGACAGGAAGCGACCATGAACGACGAATTGATCATCTTTGACACCACCTTGCGCGACGGCGAGCAAAGCCCCGGCGCCTCGATGACGCGCGACGAAAAGCTGCGCATCGCCCGACAGCTCGAGCGCATGCGCGTGAATGTGATCGAAGCCGGTTTCGCAGCCGCCTCCAATGGCGACTTCGAAGCAGTGCGCGCGATCGCCGAACTGATCAAGGAGTCGACCGTATGCTCGCTGGCGCGTGCCAACGAAAACGACATCCGTCGCGCCGGCGAGGCCATCAAGCCGGCGGCCAGCGGTCGCATCCACACCTTCATCGCCACCAGCCCGATCCACATGGAGAAGAAGCTGCGCATGAGCCCCGACCAGGTGGTCGAGCAGGCGGTCAAGGCGATCGGCTGGGCGAAGGAATACACCGACGACATCGAATTCTCGGCGGAAGACGCCGGGCGCTCGGACCTCGATTTTCTGTGCCGGATTTTCGACGCCGTCATCCAGGCCGGGGCGACCACCATCAACGTGCCCGACACCGTCGGCTACAACGTGCCCGAGCAGTTCTCCACCACCATCGGCAAGCTCATCGAACGGGTGCCGAATGCCGACAAGGTGGTGTGGTCGGTGCATTGCCACAACGATCTCGGTCTGGCCGTGGCCAACTCGCTGGCGGCCGTCAAGGCCGGTGCGCGCCAGGTCGAATGCACCATCAACGGTCTGGGCGAGCGCGCCGGCAATGCCGCACTCGAAGAAGTCGTGATGACGGTGCGCACCCGTCGCGACCTGTTCGACTGCGACACCCGCATCGACACCACCCAGATCGTGCCGGCCTCCAAGCTGGTGTCCGGCATCACCGGCTTCCCGGTGCAGCCGAACAAGGCCATCGTCGGCGCCAATGCCTTCTCGCACGAATCGGGCATTCATCAGGACGGCGTGCTCAAGCACCGCGAAACCTACGAGATCATGCGCGCCGAGGATGTGGGCTGGAACGCCAACAAGCTGGTGCTCGGCAAGCACAGCGGCCGCAACGCCTTCCGCAGCCGGCTGGAAGAACTGGGCATCGCCGTCGAATCCGAAGCGCACATGAATCAGGCCTTCGCGCGCTTCAAGGAATTGGCCGACAAGAAGCACGAGATCTTCGACGAAGACCTGCAGGCGCTGATGTCGGACGAGAACGTCACCCCGGCCATCGAGCACTTCCGCCTGCTCTCCTCCTGCTTCCATTCCGAAACCGGCGAGACGCCGCGCGCGCGTCTGACGCTCTCGGTCGGCGGGCAGGAGTCGAAAGCCGAATCGGACGGGTCCGGCCCGGTGGATGCGGCCTTCAAGGCCATCGAAACCGTGGCCAATAGCGGGACCGAGCTGCTGCTCTACTCGGTCAATGCGATCACCACCGGCACCGACGCGCAAGGCGAAGTCACGGTGCGGCTGGCGCGCAACGGCAAGGTCGTCAATGGTCAGGGCGCAGACACCGACATCGTCGTCGCCTCCGCCAAGGCCTATCTCAACGCGCTCAACAAGCTGCACAGCAACATCGAAAAACTCAACCCGCAAGGCCGCGGCGTCTGAGTCGATCAACGCGCCATTGAAAAAGGGCCGGCATTGCGCCGGCCCTTTTTTCATTCGTCTACCGCGACCTTCTTCTGCTTCGACGGCGCCGTCTTGCCCGCGTAGGTAATCATGGCAAAGAACACCGCCATGGTGAGCACGATCTCGATGCGCGCATACAAGGCCACCCCGCCGGGGTCGCCCGCACGCACCACGCCTTCCATGAAATAGAGCAACACGAACATGCACGCCCACTGGTAGGTATAGCGCCGACCGTACAGGATGCCGCGCAGGGGGATCAACAGAAAGGCGGCCTTGAGCATGAGCCACGTGCCGCCCGGGCGCAGCGGCGCCAGCCAGGCTTCCCAGGCCACGCACAGCACAACCAGCGCAAACCACAGCGCTGACGACAACCAGATCAGATGTCGCTCGCTCATCGCGCCGCCTCCAGCGCCAGCGCCATGCGCGCCAGTCGCTCCCCTTGCGCCAAGGCCAGGGTCTTTTCCTCTTCGCTCAACGCCGGATCGCCGTCATGGCCAGCCACATGGCTGGCGCCGTACGGGGTGCCACCCGTGCGCGTGGAAGACAGCGCCTGCTCCGAATAGGGCAAGCCGGCGATCACCATGCCGTGATGCAACAGTGGCAGCATCATGCTCAGCAAGGTGCTCTCCTGGCCACCATGCAGGCTACCTGTCGACGTGAACACGCACGCCGGTTTGCCGATCAGCGCGCCATTGACCCACGGCCCGATGGTGCCGTCGAGAAAGTACTTCATCGGTGCCGCCATGTTGCCAAAGCGCGTCGGACTCCCCAGCGCCAGTCCGATGCACTCCTCCAGATCGTTCACACTTGCGTAAGGCGGTCCGTCTGCCGGAATGTCGTCCTCCGTCGCCTCGCACACGGTACTCACCGCCGGCACGGTCCGCAGGCGCGCGGCCATACCCGGCACCCGTTCGACGCCCCTGGCGATGAGTTCGGCCAGCGCATGAACCGAGCCTTTGCGGCTGTAATACAGAACGAGGACTTCTTTCATGTTGGACTCTGTGGCTAAATTGCGGCGATTATCCCAGATATCGCCGGGCACGACCGACCCGCGCATTCACCCCCGACGACACCGTTCATGTCATTAACCCATCTTCGCGACTTTCTCCGCCTGCTCTACCAGCGCTTTGTCGACACGCGGTGCGCGCTGGTCGCCGGCAGTCTGACCTTCACCACGCTGCTGGCCGTCGTCCCGCTGCTGGCGGTCGCGCTGGCCGTGTTCAGCAACTTCCCCGGCTTCGCGCAATTCGGCCGCAGCCTGAGCGACTTCCTGCTCGAGAATCTGCTGCCGGAAACCGCCGGCCACATCATTGCCACCTACGCCATTGAATTCACGCAAAAAGCCGGCAACCTCACACTGGTCGGCTCGGCCGTGCTGATCGTCACCGCACTGAGCCTGATGCTCACCATCGACGGCGTGCTCAACACCATCTGGGGCGTGCGTCGACCGCGGCCGCTGATCGCACGCTTGACCACCTACTGGGTGGTGCTGACGCTCGGG
>JBNKNO010000005.1:55168-59617 GCA_050293885.1 Rhodocyclaceae bacterium
ACTCGGGTTCTACTTTGCCTACTTCCCCACCTACACGCTCATCTACGGCACCTTCGCCACGCTGCCGATCTTCCTGCTATGGCTGTATCTGTCCTGGGCGATCATCCTGCTCGGCGCGATTCTCGCCGCCACCTTCCCCGCCTATCTGTCGCGCATTCGCGCCCTGCCCGAGTTTCCGGGTTCGCGCGCCTACGGCGCGCTCTTGATTCTGCGCGAACTGGCCCGGGCGCAGACCACGGGCGACGCCTGTGAAGCGGAATGCCTGTTTCGCGCGTCGAGACAAACACCCAGCCATGGCGAAGCGATTCTCGAGTCCATGCTGGAGGCCGCCTGGGTGGCGCGCAATGACGAGGAAGACTGGATGCTGGCCAGGCGCATCGACGACATTCGCCTGTCCGATGTGCTGTCACGTTTCTGCATCTCGGCCGATGCGGTGCGTGCGCTGCCTGACGACGGCCTGAGCCGGCAGACCGCTGACGACATCAAGCGCCTGCTGGGCGCGGCGGATACCCCCCTGCCCGCGCTGTTCGCGCGGCAGGATGTCAATTCAAGTCAAAGCGGATAGGGATCGTATTCGAACTGGAACAGTTCGACGTTGGCGGTCTGCATGTCGAGACTCAGCAGACGCCCCTGCGCGACGTAAATGCGCTCGCCTTCGTGAACCAGCAGGAAGCGTCGCGACTGATAGGCGCCCGATGGCGCCAGAATGGCCTGATGCCGCCGGATGCCGGACACCGGCGGCAACACCAGCGCGGGCATCATTTCACCCGGATCATCGCCACCACGGAATCCGACACGCACGGGCGTGGACTCGTTGCTGATCGTTTGCAGACCCAGTTCTACCTGGCTCGGCGAATCGGACCTGACCCAGCGCACGACGCATATCGACCAGGCCGCACCCACCTGCCGACGCAGCGCCAGCGCCATCCCCGCCGACAAGGTATCGGGGTCCGCCTCGACACTCATGATGGCGTAGCCCCCCGGGCTTTCATTGACCACGCGCCATTGATGAATGCGGGCGGCGTCCTCGCCGGCATGCTTCATGCGCCAGATCGGACGCAAACCGATACACACTTCCACATCGTACTGACTGCGCCGCCGCACCTGCTCGCGACGCGGCGGCATGGCCCAACGCTCGCGCAGCGTGCGCAACAGCTTGGTAATTTCGGTCGGCGGCAACCCGGCCGGCAACTCCGGCATGTTCGCGCCGGGGATGACTTCCCCCCCCGCATCCACGGCCTTTTCGATGCGTTCAAGATGTGCAGTCGCCCCCCGCGCCAACTCGGCGGCGGAGAAATACATCATGCCATCGACCGGCGGCGGCGCGCGGCGCACCATGGCGATCGGCCCCGTATCCTGCGCCGGGTCGATCCAGTAATCCCAGGTTTCGATGTCCGTCTTCGGCTGCGTCGACAGCTCAGCGCGCCATGCGCATTGTTCGAGGTAGCGCACCGCCCATTCGAGCTCACGCGCCGTCAGCGCCTCGGGTTGCGCCGCAGCAAGCGCCAGCATTCCCTTGTACGCGCCCTGAACGGGTCCGCGCGGCAACTCCATCGGCAGATTAGGCGAACCGGCAGCGATGGTCGCCATATGAAATATCCGGTGCGCCTCGTTCCACAGACCAGCGCGAGGGGCCGAACCCTTGAGCCCCGCCAGCCAGAGCGCATCCGTCAATAATTTCAGTGACTGCGCCGCCAGCATCTCCGGGCGACGACTCTGCGTGACGACACCGCCCGCCGGATCGGCGAGCACCCGCGCGTAGCCCTTGGCCAACATCTCGACCACCCGCTCCAGCGAACTCGCCGCGTTGAACAGGTTCGACGGCAAGGGCAGCGCCCTTTCGATCAAACGCGGCACCAGCACCTCGCGCACGTCACTGGCGCGCTGAAGGAACAACTCCAGCACCCGGTGCAACTGCAAGGCGGTCACGTCCGCGCGCATCAAGAGCTCAAGTCGATTGAGCATCTCCGGCAAATCAGCGACCGGATCCGTCGACGGCTCACCGGCCAGCCAGGCGATTACCTGAGCGGCAGGACCCGTGTCGATCATCGCGGAATCGGAAGGCGTCATCTAAGCCATTATCGGTATGAATGGATGCGTCATTCTAATGAATAACTGAGCGTTTCTGGCACAATGCGAGCATTTTCTACCGTTCTGTAGCCGCCGCTGTAGAATTTTCTGCCTTGGCAACACGCCATTCAATCGATCATCGCCATGCCGACCTCAACGCCCGACTATCGCTCAGAAAAACCCATCGACCCCGCCGACCGTCTCATCGTCGCACTTGATGTCGCCAACGCAGACGAGGCCAGATCGCTAGTGACAACGCTTGGCGACGCAGCCACCTTCTACAAGATCGGTCTCGAGCTCTTCATGACCGGCGGCTACTTCGACCTGCTCGACTGGCTCGTCGCCCAAGACAAGAAGGTGTTTGTCGACCTGAAATTTTTCGACGTCCCCGAAACCGTGCGCTCGGCCGTGCGCGCCCTGTCGTCCAGTGGCGCCACGCTGGCCACCGTTCATGGCAACCAGTCGATCATGGAAGCCGCCGTCAAGGACAAGGGCGATCTCAAGGTGCTTGCCGTCACCGCGCTGACCAGTCTCGACCAGGGCGATCTCGACGATCTCGGGTTTCAATGCAAGGTTGACGAACTGGTCCTTTCGCGCGCGCGCCGCGCGCTCGAAACCGGCATCGACGGCATCGTCTCCTCCGGCCTCGAAGCCCCCATGATTCGTCGCGAGCTGGGCGACCGCCTGCTGGTCGTCACCCCGGGCATCCGCCCGGTCGAGAACCGACCCAGCGACGATCAGAAACGCACCGTTGACGTCGCACAAGCCTTCCGCAACGGCGCCGACTACATCGTGGTTGGCCGCCCGATTCGCAATGCCGCGGACCCGGCCCAGGCAGCGCGCGACATCCAGCGCACCATTGCCGACGTATTCGCACGCTGAGGCGCGCTAAATAGCTTGTTTTCCCGGGATAAATCGATTAAGATTTCGCCCTTTTCGATTCCACAAATCCAGGACGAAACCGAGATGGTTGTTATTCGCCTTGCCCGTAGCGGCGCCAAGAAGCGCCCGTTTTTCAACATTGTTGCCGCCGATCGTCGCGACCGTCGCGATGGCCGCTTCATCGAGCGCGTGGGTTTCTACAACCCCGTCGCCGCCGAAAGCGAGCAGGGTCTGGTCATCAACACCGAGCGTCTGAACCACTGGCAGCAGCAGGGTGCGCAGGTCTCCCCGACCGTTGCCCGTCTGGTCAAGCAGGCCGCCAAAGCCGCAGCCTGATTGGTCGCGCAGACGGGGCGTCAATGATTGTCATGGGGCGAATTGTCGCCCCCTATGGCGTCAAGGGCTGGGTCAGGATTCACGCATTTGGTGACGACCCGCTCTCATGGAAAAAGATGCCCCGATGGTGGCTGTGCGCCGACGACAAGGCGCCCGAGGCGCGCTGGCAGGCCCATGCCCTCAAGGGCTGTCGCCTGCAAGGCAAGGCCCTGGTTGCCGCGCTCGAGGGCATTGACGACCGCACCGCTGCCGAAAGTTTGAAGGGCTGCTACATTGCCGCCCCGCGCGAAGCCATGCCGCAGACCGCGAAAGATGAGTATTACTGGGCCGATCTGATCGGCCTGCAGGTGGAAAACACCGAGGGTGAAACACTGGGCACCGTGACCACCCTGCTCTCTGCCGGCGCCCATGAGGTGCTGCAGATCAACGATGGGGAACTGGAACATCTGATCCCCTTCGTGCCGGCCTACGTGGATTCGGTGGATACCGAATCGGGACGGATTCTGGTGCAGTGGCAGAAGGACTGGTCGTGACCGAAACCGAGCGCACAGCGCGCCGATTTGATGTGGTCACCCTGTTCCCGGAGATGTTTTCGGCCTTGACCGGCAGCGGCATCAGCCGGCGAGCGCAAGACCGGGGCTTGTACGAGCTGACATGCTGGAACCCGCGCGACTTCACCGCGGACGTGCATCGAACGGTCGATGATCGCCCTTACGGCGGCGGCCCGGGCATGGTGATGCTGGGCGCCCCGCTGGCCGCGGCGATTGAAGCGGCCCGTGCAGCGCAAATGGCTGGCGGCAAGCGTGCCGGCCGAGTGATTTACCTGTCGCCCCAAGGGCGCAGACTGGATCACGCGAAGGTGATGGAACTGGCAACGCTGCCGGCCCTGACCCTGCTGTGTGGTCGCTACGAAGGGGTGGATCAACGACTGATCGACCGCTGCGTGGATGAAGAAATTTCGCTGGGCGACTTTGTCTTGTCCGGCGGGGAATTGCCAGCAATGGTGGTGCTCGATGCCATCATTCGGCAATTGCCGGGCGCGTTGAACGATGCGGACTCGGCGGTCGAAGACTCGTTTGTCGACGGCCTGCTCGACTGCCCGCACTACACGCGGCCCGAAGTGGATGAACACGGCGTGAGCGTACCGACAGTGCTGCTGTC
>JBNKNO010000005.1:59722-63906 GCA_050293885.1 Rhodocyclaceae bacterium
AGTGAAACTGCTTGACGAGTTCAAGCAGGAGCATGAGCGGCGCTGAAGGCATTGCCGAAGCGCTGAACGAAGAAAGCCGTGCATCAGGTTGCGACCTGCTCTGCCCGCAAGGCCAAAGGCCATTTGATAGAAAACAGGAGTATTGCAATGAATTTGATTGCCCAGCTCGAGCAAGAAGAAATCGCTCGCCTGACCGAGAACAAGGCCATCCCCGAGTTCGCCCCCGGCGATACCGTGGTCGTTCAGGTGAAAGTGAAGGAAGGTAACCGTGAGCGTCTGCAGGCTTACGAAGGTGTGGTCATCGCCAAGCGCAACCGCGGCCTGAATTCCTCCTTCATCGTCCGCAAGATCTCCTCTGGCGAGGGTGTCGAGCGTACGTTCCAGACCTACTCTCCGCTGGTGGCCAGCGTCGAAGTGAAGCGCCGCGGCGATGTGCGTCGCGCCAAGCTCTACTACCTGCGCGGCCGTACCGGCAAATCGGCACGTATCAAGGAAAAGCTGGTTCGCAAGAACGGTTGATCCTGCCAGGACGCCAGGAAAAACGGGACCCGCGGGTCCCGTTTTTTCGTTCCTGAAGCGCCGGCCCTAGGCCCCGGACTCCCGACACAACTGATTCACCTGCCGCCCCCATGGCGAGGCAGGCTCGGCCATCCACACCGCACGGTGGAGCTGCACCAGTCCTTCACCGTCGTCGATGAGCCAGCTACGCTCGGCAACCGACAAACCGCGCGCGCCTTGGGCAAGCGCCTTGCTCACCAGCGCCTCGCGCTTGTCGACCCGCGCCGGAATATCGCGACGCTTGCGCGCCAATCCTCGATGAAATCCGAAACGCGCCGGATCGATCACCGCCGCCTCGAACGCACCGAGTTTCGACACCTCGCGCAGGGGCGGCGCTTGGATCAGCGCCTCGACAACAGGAGGGGGTGTCGACTCCTCCGGCGTCAGCAGAATGCCGCGGGCGCGCCAGCGACTGCCGACCGAGAAACGGCTCAGCCACACCGACAGCGGCGCGGCCAGCAACAAGGGAATGGCGATCGGCAACGACCAATAGAAGAACAGCGGCTGCAGCCAGTAGGCAAACCCCGCCCACGCCATTGCCAGCAAGGCGCCGGGCGCGTGGTGTAGCCACGCGTCGCGCCAGGCTTCTTCTTCCGTGCGGTTCTGGCCGGCCCAGCGCACCTTGAGATTGAACAGGGTCACGATCACGTAGCGGGTATGACTGAGCATGCGGATAGGGGCCAACAGCATCGACACGACCATCTCGACGAGCATGCCGACGGCGACCGAGAATACGCCCCCCATCTGGCGACGGCGCTCACCATCGAACAGCAGATCGAACAAGGCGAGCAACTTCGGCGCGAACAGCACGAACAGGGTGCTGAACGCCAGGCGGACCGCCCATTCCGGCTGCCATTCCGGCCACACCGGGAACGGGCTGTAGGGGTCGGGAAAATACTCGATGGGCTGCAGGGTGAACTGCGCCAGTTCCAAGGTGATCAACACCAGATAGCCGAACCACAGCGCGGAGGCCACGTAGGCCATGATGCCATTGGCGAACGCGGCCCGATGTGCGCTCGAGATGCCGCGCCGGAACAGGAAGTACAGGTGCTGAAGATTGCCGTGGGCCCAGCGCCGGTCACGCTCCAGCTCATCACCCAGGGTGGGCGGCGACTCTTCGTAGCTCCCTTCGATACTTGCGTCGAGCCACACTTCATACCCGGCGCGCCACATGCAGGCGGCCTCGACGAAATCATGGCTGAGCACCGACCCGCGCAGGAATCCCCAGCCACGCAGATGCGGCAGACCGCAATTCGCCATGAAGGCGTCGACGCGAATGACGGCGTTGTGCCCCCAGAACACGGCCTCGCCGAGCTGCAGCGCGGCCAGTCCGTCGGTAAACAGCGGCCCGTACAAGCGGTTGGCAAACTGCTGGATGCGGGCGTGGGCCGAGACCGAGTTGATGAGCGCCGGCGACGTTTGCAGGATGCCGATCTTGTCGTCGGCCTGCATGATGCGCACCATGCGCACCAGGCTCTCGCCGCTCATCACGCTGTCCGCATCCATCACGATCATGTAGCGAAAATTGCGTCCCCAACGACGCAGAAAATCGGCGACGTTGCCGGTCTTGCGATTGAGGTTGAGCACGCGGCGGCGATAGTGAATACGCGCGGCCGGCCCGAGCCGTTCGCGCAGGGTCTTGCACGCTTCACGCTCGGCCAGCCAGATGGCCGGATCGCGGCTGTCGGACAGGACGAAGAATTCGAAGTGCCCGATCTGGCCGGTGCGCTCGAGATCAAGCCAGGTGCTGTAGAGCCCCGAGAGCGTGCGCTGCACATCTTCGTGGTAGATGGGATAGACCACGGCGGTGGGTGCCAGTGGCAGGTTGCCGATCTTCTCCGGCGCCAAGCGGCGCATCGGACTGTGCGGGTCGCCCCCCAGGCGGCGCCAGAAGAACCCCGTCACCGCCATCCAGAAACCCGCCGAGATCCAGCCAAAGAGAATGGCGGAGACCAACACGATGGCTTTTTCGATCAAGGTACTGCCGTGGTAGGGCAACACCGCCAGCACGGCGAAACAGGCGCCGATGGTTTGCGCGGCCACCAGCGCGCCAAACAGCGTGCGACGACGATAGGCCGCAAAGCGCCATGGCCGCCCGGCGCGCGTGCGCGGGCGTGCCGCCGTCACGTTGAGGGGGTGTACGTCGGCTTTCATGAACGACGCGCGCCGCCGAATCGCGCATAGCCGATGGAGCCACGCACGGGCGCGGGCGCGCGCATCGGCGCGTCCGCCTGGGCGTTCTGGGTCGCAACACCATCGGCCATCAGTTGCTGCCATAGCGATGCCACCAGCTCGGCCGGCGGCGCGTCCTGCACCATGGCCTCGGCCAAGGCCCCCGCCAAGGTCTGCACGTGCCGGCAACAGTCGGCCTCGCTGGCGCCCGACAGACGAAGATAACTGTACGCCCGCTCGATCAACTGCAGACAGGGCACGGTGGGCGTGCTCATGGCTTGTCTCCGAAAATGGTATTGGGCTCCGGCAAGGTGTAGGTCCACGTTTCGGTCACGGGCTTGCCATCGATACCCAGCGCCGCGCGCAGCGCCAGCGGCTTGCCCTCGCCGGGACGCGCCAGGATGGACAGTCGCCACACCTTGCTGTCTTCCAGATAGCTGAGAAACTGTTCGAGCAGGACACCGCCCTCCTGTGCCGACACATCGGCGACCGGCTGTACGTCGTCGCTGATCCGGGTGAGCGCTTCGCCGGCAAAATCGATGACGAAGCGATATGCCCGCCCCTTGCCGTTTCCACCCAGCTCCTCGCCGCGTCCGACAAAGGTGTTGATCACGCGGGCGGGCGCACTCCGGTCGATATCCGGCCCGCCGAAGCTGATCCGGTATTCCAGCTCGAACCGGCGCCCGGCGTCGACGGGCCCGGTCGGCGCCCAGAAGGCGACCACGTTGTCGTTGGTGGCGTCGCGCGAGGGGATTTCGATCAGCATGATGCGCCCCTTGCCCCAATCGCCGCGCGGACTGATCCAGGCGCTCGGACGGCGATCGAACCACGCCTCGCTGTCCTGAAAACTGTCAAAGCGGGTATCTCGCTGCAACAGCCCGAACCCCTTCACGCCATTCACGCTGAAGGCTTGCATGTGCAGCGCCTTGGGGTTGAGCAATGGATTCCACAACCACTCGCCGGTGCCGTTCTGGATCAGCAGACCGTCCGAGCTATGCACCTCCGGCCGCCATTGACCGACCGGTCGCGAGGTATTCTCGCCATACAGGAACATGCTGGTGAGTGGCGCGAACCCGACCAGTTCGACACGATCGCGCACAAACAGCACCGCCGAGACATCGACGCGCGTGGGCGCACCGGGATAGACGCTGAACTGGTAGGCGCCGGTCACCCGCTTGCTGTCGAGCAAGGCATAGAAACGCATCGCCTCTGCCTGCTTGGCAGGTCGCTCCAGCCAGTACTCGACAAAATCGGGAAACTCCTCGCCCGACATCAAACCCGTATCGAGCGCCAACCCGCGTGCGGCCAGACCGAATTCGTTCCCCTTGCCCACGCCGCGAAAATAGCTCGCACCGGCAAAGGTGAGCACCGGCTCGCGCATCGAGCGCCGATTGAGCGGAAAGGCCAGCTTGAAGCCGGCAAAACCGAGATTGGCCGGCAGCCGTCGCGCCAGG
>JBNKNO010000005.1:64023-91605 GCA_050293885.1 Rhodocyclaceae bacterium
ATCTCGAAACGCGAGCCGGCGTCACGCCACAGGCTTTGGTCGATATCGAAGCGAATGCTGCGAAACGCGTTGTAGTCGAGCTTCTTCATGAACTCGGGAATCTCGCGCGGCGGCTTGTAGGGTTCGCCCGCACGCGCACGCGCCTTGGCCACGACATCGTCGAAGCCAAAACCCGCTGCCCCAGCCGAGGCGCTCGCCAACAACGCAGCCAACAACAGCGCGCGCACGCCGTGTCGGCACCCGCACGAGATCGCAAAACCCAGGATCACCCGTTCATTCCTTGTGTAGATGTGTTCGGCCCGATACGGCATGCGGCACTTCCGGATGACACCGATGCCCACCGAGCGGACGTATTCTTCGCTATCCGGGCGGTTCGGCACAATTACTAAATGTAAGAATCACTGCAGCGCGCAAAATGTGTCGCCGAGCGGCAACACATTCACCCGGCGTGAGCGTAGTCACGGCGCAAAATTTCGCTGTTTCATTGGGAATGTGTCGCGTAGCCCCACGCGCACGCCACATCGTTTGCATTGCACAAAAATGCGCACGAAACTACCGATCTGGACCGCCTGGCTCGGGGCAGGCGCCTATCGCCGCTCCACCCTCAGGAGCAGCCCCCCGGCGGCAAGCAGGAACAGCGCACTGGGCGCCAGCGCCGCCACGGGCGCCGGCCACGCGTTGATGACGCCCAGGCTGGAGAACAGGCCGTTGAGCAGGTGGAAAGCCACGCCCAGCATGATGCCGGCGAACACCTTGACGCTGACCCCGCCCATGCGATCGTGGCTGTAGCCAAAGGGCAAGGCGAGCGCCATCATCACCAGCACCGCAAAGGGGTAGACGAGTTTCTTCCACAGGGCGATCTCGTACCGATCCGTCTTCTGTGCGTTCTCTTCCAGATGGCGCAGATAGGCGTAGAGCGTCGTCACCGACATGCGCTCCGGCGTCACCATCAGCACGCTGAGCACCTCCGGCGTCAGATCCGACTTCCAGCTGATTTCCGGCACGTGTTCGATACGCGTGTTGTCGTCTTCGAACACGGTGCGCGAGATATCGCTCAAATGCCAGCCATCGCCCTTGCGGTAAGCCCCGGCCCGGGCATGGCTGATCGACCGCAACGCCAGCCCATCATCGAATTCGTAGATGCGCACACCCTTCATCGTGCGTTCCGGGGTCAGCGTCTGCACGTTGATGAAGCGTCGGCCATCGCGCACCCAAAGCCCGGACTCCAACTCGTTCGACACCGTCGAGCCGGTCGCCGTCAGACGCCACTGCTGCGCGGCTTTTTCAGCCGGCGGCGCGACATATTCGCCAAAAACGAAGGTGCACACCACAAACAGCAGACCAATCGAGAACAGCAGGGCAAGCAGGCGTGTCGTCGACAGGCCGGACGCACGCATCACGGTGATTTCGGAATGCCTTGCCAGCGTGGTGAGCGCGTACAGCGTGCCGATCAAAACGGCAATCGGCATCAGTTCATACACCCGCCCCGGCAGGATCAGCGCCACATACACGAGCGCGTGGTGGAGCTGATAGCCGTCCTTGCCGATGCTGTCGAGTTCATTGACGAAATCGAAAAACGCGAACAGGCCGAGAAATGCCACCAGCACCGTCAGGCTCGCGACGATCACTTCGCGGGCCACGTAGCGACGCAGGATGCTCATGCCGAGCGCCTCCGCCGCCACGGCGCAACCACCACCAGACGGCGGTAGAAGAAGGCCACCAGCACCAGCAGCATGAACGCGTGCGGCGCGATGAGGCCCACCGCAAAACTGACCTTGCCGTGACTGATCCACGCCTGCGAGACGCTGATCATGTTCGAATAGATGAGGTAGATCAGGATGGCCATGATCAGATTATTGGTTCGCCCGGCACGCGGATTCACGTACGAGAGCGGGATGGCCAGCAGGGAGAGAATGAGCGCCGCGAGCGGCATGCCGATACGCGACGACAGTTCGCCGCGGTAGTCGGGCCGTGGCTGCGACAGCAGCACCGAGGTGGACACCATGCGATTGCGCGTCGGCAGGTTGGTGACCGCCTTGGATTCGAGCCGCACCGAGTAGCGCTCGAAACGCATCACGCTGTAATCCGGCGAACCCGGCGTCCCTTCGTAACGGCGCCCGTGTTCGAGCACCACAAAGCGCTGACCATCACCTCGGGTGTCGACAAAGCCCTCTTCGGCCACCATCACGCCAAGCTTGCCGTCCTGCATGGAACTGACGAAGACGTTCTTCACGCGCCCGTCGTCCCCCGCGCCGACTTCGACGAAAAACACGCGCTGCGCGCCGGACGACTCGCGGAACACGCCGGGCGCCACCCGCGCCGCATCGTCCTGATTGTTCAAGCGCGCCTTGTACTCGACGCTCTTGTATTGCGCCCAGGGGGCGAGTACGAAAGTCACGCCGGCAATAACGAGCACCACCGGCAGCACGAATTTGAGCACCGGGCGGATCCAGCGCGTGAGCGGCACGCCGGCGGCGAACCACACCACCATCTCCGAATCGCGATAGCTACGCGACAAGGTCATGAGCACTGCGATGAAAACGGTGAGCGAGAGCACAATCGGCAACTGGGCGAGCGCACCGAAACCGATCAGCGCCACCACGGCATCGGACGGCACACTGCCCCCCGCCGCCTGCCCCAGCAGACGGATCAACACCGTGGTTACCAGGATGGCGAACAGGGCAACGAACACCGCAATCGCGGCGTTGGCGAATTCACGCTGGGCAGCGCGCAGAAAGATCATTGCGCGAATGACGAAAGAATGATTGGCACGGGATGTCGGCTTTTTGACGGCATTCTGGCGACGGGCCATAATCGGTCTCGATTCGAGCCAACGCCCCGCCAGAGGAATAGCACGTGGAATTTACCATAAAGACCGGCACCCCCGAACAACTCAAACGCGCCTGCATCGTGGTCGGCGTGTTCAGCGATGGCAGCCTCACCGCGGCCGCACAAGCCGTCGATGATGCCTCGGCCGGGGCATTGAGCCGCGTGCTCAAACACGGCGATCTGGACGACAAGGCGGGCAGCACGCTCATGCTGCCGGCGCTGCCGGGCATTGCCGCCCAGCGCGTGCTGGTCGTCAGTCTCGGCGCCGCCGACGAATTCAACGACAAGGCCTATCGCGATGCCGCCGCCGCGGTCGGCAAGGTGCTCGCCAAGCTCGCCGGCAAGGACGCCTCGGTGTGTCTGGACGTCGCCCTCCCCGAGCGCGACACCGCCTGGTGCCTCCAGCAAGCCGCCCGCCTCATCGCCGCCGCCGCCTACAAGTTCGACGTGCCGCGCAAGAAACCCGACGACAAGCCCAAGGGCATCGGCAAGGTGCAGTTCCTCATCGACGGCAGCGCCACCGCCGCGCTCAAGTCGGCCGTCGCGCAGGGTCTGGCGATCGCCAACGGCATGGCGCTGGCGCGTGACCTGGGCAACCTGCCGGGCAACGTCTGCAATCCGTCCTATCTGGCCGACACCGCCATCAAGCTGGGCAAGAAGACCAAACTCAAGGTCACCGTGCTCGACACCCCGCAGATGGAAAAGCTGGGCATGGGCTCGCTGCTGTCGGTGGCCCGCGGCGCACACACGCCGCCCAAATTCATCGTCATGGAATACAAGGGCGGCAAAGCCAAGGACGCGCCGGTGGTGCTGGTTGGCAAGGGCATCACCTTCGACTCCGGTGGCATCTCGCTCAAGCCCGGCGCGGGCATGGACGAAATGAAGTACGACATGTGCGGCGCCGCCAGCGTGTTCGGCACGCTGAAGGCGATCACCGAGATGGCGCTGCCGATCAACGTGGTCGGCATCGTCCCGAGTACCGAAAACATGCCCGGCGGCAACGCCACCCGCCCCGGCGACGTGGTCACCTCGATGTCTGGCCAGACCATCGAGATCCTCAACACCGACGCCGAAGGCCGTCTCATCCTGTGCGATGCGCTCACCTATGCCGAGAAATTCAAGCCGGCCTGCGTGATCGACATCGCCACCCTCACCGGCGCCGTCATCATCGCCCTGGGCAAGGTGCCCACCGGCTTGCTGGCGAACGACGACGAACTGGCCAAAGAGCTCATCGCGGTGGGCGAACAGTCCGGCGACCGCGTCTGGCAACTGCCGCTGTGGGACGAGTACCAGGACCAGCTCAAGAGCAACTTCGCCGACATGGCCAACATCGGCGGGCGCGACGCCGGCACCATCACGGCGGCGGCCTTCCTGTCGCGCTTCACCAAGGACTACAAGTGGGCGCACCTGGACATCGCCGGCACCGCCTGGGTGTCGGGTGATGCCAAGGGCGCAACCGGCCGGCCCGTGCCGCTGCTGACCGAATTCCTGATGGCGCGGGCAGCCGAGCCGGCACACTGAGAGCGATCCCGCCTTGACCGACGTTCACTTCTATCACGACGCGCAGGACCTGGCCGGGGTGGCCTGCCACCTCGCCGCCAAGGCCTTCAACGCCGGCCGCAAGGTCTCTGTGCTGCTGCCGGACGACGCGCTTGCCCGCCAGCTCGACCAGATGCTGTGGACCCGTCAGCCGATGAGCTTTCTGCCCCACGTCAGCCTGTTTTCGCCGTTGGCGGATCAAACGCCGATCACGCTCGGCACCGCGCTGCCCGAGCACGGCTGGACGCACGGCGATGTGCTCATCAACCTGTGCGCACCGGTGCCCCCGCAGTTCGAACAGTTCAGCATGGTGGTCGAGGTAGTCGGCAGCGAAGCGCACCACCGCCCGCCGGCCCGCGAACGCTGGAAGCACTACGCGTCGATGGGCATCAAGCCACAGGCGCACAACGTGAAGGGGGGTGAGCAGTGAGCGACAAACCCGATCCGTTCGTTTTCTTGCCCGAAACCGAAGAGGCCGACCGGCTCATCGATCAGGCCGATGCGCTGCTGCACCGCCATCGCGGTGGCGGCGCCGATGTCCAGGACGATCCCCCCATGCTCACCGAGGTGGTCGAGGATGACGACCTGCCGGTGCTCACCAGCGCCGTCACACCCGAGGCGCCCGAGCCGGTCACCCATACCGCCGCCAGCCCCGAGACGGTGCCCCCCGACTTCGTCGAACAACTCATCGAACTCGACGCGGTCATCAATCGGCGCATCGACGACTGGCTCACGCGCGAACTGCCGGGGGTGCTGACGGCACAGATCGATGCCGCCAAGGAACGCATTCGCGACGAAATCCACGCCCACGTGCGCACCACCCTGCTATCGGACATTTCGCAGGAAATCTCCGAACTGCTCGACGCCAACGACCCGCGCAGCAGATAAGTCACGGCTGACGGCCGTCAGCCAGAACGCGCGACGGCGCTCCGCTATAATGGCGGATTCGCTCCAACCCCAACATTGAGTTGCCTGAACACCATGGAACTGGCCAAAAGCTTTGAGCCGGCGGACATCGAACGCCGCTGGTACCCCGAATGGGAGTCGCGCGGTTATTTCGACGCCGGCCTCGACACCGCCAACACCGACGCCTTCTGCATTCTGCTACCGCCGCCGAACGTCACCGGCACGCTGCACATGGGGCATGGCTTCAACCAGACCCTCATGGACGCGCTCACGCGCTACCACCGCATGCGCGGCACCAACACCCTGTGGCAACCGGGTTGCGACCATGCCGGCATCGCCACCCAGATCGTCGTCGAACGCCAGCTCGACGCGCAGGGTGTGAGCCGCCACGACCTCGGCCGCGAGAAGTTTCTCGACAAGGTGTGGGAGTGGAAGGAATACTCCGGCGGCACCATCACCCAGCAGATGCGCCGCCTGGGCACCAGCCCGGACTGGAAGCGCGAGCGCTTCACCATGGACGAAGGGCTGTCGAAAACGGTCAGTGAAACCTTCGTGCGCCTGTACGACGAAGGCCTCATCTACCGTGGCAAGCGCCTGGTGAACTGGGACCCGAAGCTGGGCACCGCCGTCTCTGACCTGGAAGTCGAGCAGGAAGAGGAAAACGGCCACCTGTGGCACATCCTCTATCCCTTCACCGACGGCCCGGTGGGCGAACTCAATGGCCTCACGGTCGCCACCACGCGGCCCGAAACCATGCTCGGCGACGTCGCCGTGATGGTGCACCCGGAAGATGAGCGCTACGCCGCGCTGATCGGCAAGACCGTCACCCTGCCGCTCACCGGCCGCCTGATCCCGATCATCGCCGACGACTACGTCGATCGCGAATTCGGCACCGGCTGCGTCAAGGTCACCCCCGCGCACGACTTCAACGACTATGCCGTCGGCCAGCGTCATGGCCTCGACATGATCGTCATCCTCAATCTCGATGGCACGGTACCGGCCAGCGCCGAGGTGTTCGACACCAAGGGCCAAGCCAAGGGCAGCGCCGACATGCCGGCCAATCTGGCCGGGCTCGACCGTTTTGCGGCGCGCAAGCAAGTCGTGGCCGATCTCGAAGCGGCCGGCGTCATGATCGAGATCGAAGCGCACAAGCTCAAGGTACCGCGCGGCGATCGCACCGGCGTGGTCATCGAGCCCATGCTCACCGACCAGTGGTTCGTGGCCATGAGCAAACCGGGCGCCGACGGCAAGAGCATCACCGAACAGGCACTCGAATGCTTCTCGTCGGGCGAGATCAAGTTCCACCCGGAGAACTGGATCAACACCTACAACCAGTGGCTCAACAACATTCAGGACTGGTGCATTTCGCGCCAACTGTGGTGGGGCCACCAGATTCCCGCCTGGTACGACGGGCTCGAAAACGTCTATGTGGCGCGCACCGAAGCCGACGCGCAAACCCAGTTCGACGCCAAACTGGCCGAACTCGAAGACCGTGCCCGCGGTGCCGAGCAGCAACACCAGGCCGATGAAGCCGCCGAGATCCGCGCGCTGGTCGCCAAGCTGCGCGACAAGGGCCTGCGCCGTGACGAAGACGTGCTCGACACCTGGTACTCCTCCGCCCTGTGGCCCTTCTCCACGCTCGACTGGACGGGTGACGAAGCGGCCGACGCCGCCAACGAGGCGTTGCAGCTCTACCTGCCCTCCACGGTGCTGGTCACCGGCTTCGACATCATCTTCTTCTGGGTGGCGCGCATGGTCATGATGACCCGCCACATCACCGGCAAGATCCCCTTCAAGGATGTCTATGTGCACGGCCTGATCCGCGACGCGGAAGGCCAGAAGATGAGCAAATCGAAGGGCAACGTGCTCGACCCCATCGACCTCATCGACGGCATCGCCATCGACGACCTGGTCAAGAAGCGCACCTTCGGGCTCATGAACCCGAAGGACGCCGCCAAGATCGAGAAGAAGACGCGCAAGGAATTCCCCGACGGCATCGCCGCTTTCGGCACCGACGCGCTGCGCTTCACCTTCGCCTCGCTCGCCAGCCCGGGTCGCGACATCAAGTTCGACCTCGCCCGCTGCGAGGGCTACCGCAACTTCTGCAACAAGCTGTGGAACGCCACCCGCTTCGTGCTCATGAACGTGCAGGATCAGGATTGCGGTCTCGAGTACCACAAAGCCGCCGCCTGCGAGGGCAAATATCTCGACTTCTCCTTCGCCGACCGCTGGATCGTCTCGCAACTGCAACGCACCGAAGCCGAAGTGGCGCGCCAGTTCGCCGACTACCGCTTCGACCTGCTCGCCAAGTCGATGTACGAGTTCGTCTGGGACGAGTACTGCGACTGGTATCTCGAAGTCGCCAAGATGCAGATGCAGAACGGCACCGAGGCCCAGCAACGCGGCACCCGCCGCACCCTGCTGCGCGTGCTCGAAACCGTGCTGCGCCTGGCGCACCCGGTGATGCCCTTCATCACCGAGGAACTGTGGCAGACGGTGGCCCCGCTGGCCCAGCGCAAGGACACCGACAGCATCATGGCGGCCCGCTACCCCGAAGCCGACATGGCCCGCATCGACGAGGCCTGCGAAGCGAAGATGGCCGAACTCAAGCGCCTCACCCACGCCTGTCGCAACCTGCGCGGCGAGATGAACATCTCCCCGGCCCAGCGCCTGCCGCTGGTGGCCGCCGGCCCGGCCGAGGCGATGGCCGAATTCGCGCCCTACCTCAAAGGACTGGCCAAACTGGCGTCGGTCGATGTGGTCACGGACATCGGCGCCGACGAGTTGGCCCCGGTCGCCGTGGTCGGCGACTTCAAACTCATGCTCAAGGTGGAAATCGACATTGCCGCCGAGCGCGAGCGCGTGGGCAAGGAAGTGGCCCGCCTCGAAGGCGAGATCAAGAAGGCCGAAGGCAAACTGGGCAACGACAATTTCGTCGCCCGCGCGCCCGAGGCCGTGGTGGCGCAGGAGCGCGAACGGCTTGCCGCCTTCCGCGACACGCTGACCAAGCTCAAGCCGCAACTCGACAAGCTCAATCAGCCCTAAGGCATGACACCGGCGCCCGCGAGGCGCCGGTTTTTCATCTCAGGGCAGCGCTTCGCACGCCTCCCGAATCGCTTCCACATCGGTAATGTGCTGCACGAAAAGGTCCACCAGCTTGGGGTCGAAGTGATGCGCCGACTGGCCGACCAGATACTCCACCGCGTCTTGCACCGACCAGGGGTTCTTGTACGGGCGCTGTGAGGTCAGTGCGTCGAACACATCGCAAATCGCGGTGATGCGCCCTTCGATCGGGATCGATTCGCCCCGCAAGCCCTCCGGGTAGCCGGTGCCGTCCCAGCGCTCATGGTGCGAGTTCGCAATCGTGGCGGCCATTTGCACCATCATCGAATCGTGGTCGTTGAGCAGGCCTTCGCCAATCTCGGTATGCATCCGCATCTGCCGAATCTCGGTATCGGTCAGCTCGCCCGGTTTGAGCAGAATCTCGTCCGGAATCGCCACCTTGCCGACATCGTGCAGTGGCGCGGCGCGCTCGATCATGAAACACACCTCGTGCGGCAGACCCGCCGCCTCCGCAAGCATGCGCGCGGTACGGCCTACCCGGTAGATGTGCTTGCCGGTCTCCACGTCGCGCAACTCGCACACCTGCGCAAACTTGTGAACAAAGGCATCGGTCGAGCGGGTCAATTCCGCCGTGCGCGCCTGCACCTTTTGCTCAAGCTCTTCGTTGAGGCGGCACTGGCGCACATAGGCATGACGCAGCCTGAGCAGATTGCGCACGCGCAATACCACTTCGAGTTGATCAAACGGCTTGTGAACGAAATCGGTGGCCCCCAGCGCCAGCGCGCGGGTCTTGGCATCGAGCGCCTCGGTCCCGGTGATCACCAGAATCGGCAAAAAGGCGGCCCGCTCCGGCAACTGCTCGCGAATCGCCTCCATGACATCGAAGCCATGCAGGTGCGGCATTTCGAGATCAAGCAGCAGCAGATCGCATTCCGATTCGCCCGACAGACTCTCGATCACGCGCCGCGGATCGGTCAGCGTCGTGACGCCGGCGATGCCTTCCGCCTCGAGCAGCGACTTCAACATCAACACATTGGTGATCGAATCGTCACAGACGACCACCTTCGCACCACGCAGTTCAGCATCGATCATGAGTGTCTCCGCGCACCAGAACGAGTATCCGTGCGCCATGAATTTTCACGGCCGTGGCACGCAGAACTTGAGCGGCCGGGGACATTTCGCGCGGGTATGCTGTCGACCCTGTCAACACGCACCAACTCGCCAGGAGAATCCTCATGCCGTTCCCTTGGGCCGTCGCCGCAAAAGCCATCCCGTGGACCGACGTCATCGCCGCCTCGCCCGCCCTTGCACGCGGCGCCCGCGACTTGTGGAAACGCATCCGGGCCGACCGCGAGCACCCCGCGACCGACGTCGAATCCGTCGAACCCCTCAGCGCGGAAACCCGCATCGACGCCTTGCTGCAAGAGCTCACGCGTCTCGAGCAACGCGCCGAAGCGCAGGCCGAGCTACTCGCCCAGATGGCCGAACAGCAGGAACAGCTGGTTGCCGCGCTCGATCGCCAGCAACGGCAGGTGCGCATCGCCATTGCGCTGGCAATCGTTGGCGTCGCCCTCGCGCTGTGGGCCGTGCGCTAGGCTTCGAGTGTCATCAGGCGCTTGCCGTCGTCCTGCAGAAATTCGACCAGCGCCTCGACCGCCGGACTGAGCGGCTGGTCGTTGCGCACCACCACGTTCCACTCCCGCTCGACCGGCGTGCCCTTCACATCGAGGCGCACCAGACGCCCGGCGGCCAGCTCCATGCCGAAGGTGTGATGCGAGAGGAAGGCGATACCCAGACCAGCCATCGCCGCCTGTTTGAGTGTGGAGTTGCTGCCCAGCTCATCGGCGCGCAACGGACGTACGCCGTGGCTCTTGAGATAGCGCTCGAGATGATCGCGCGTGCCCGAGCCGCGCTCGCGCAGTAGCAAGCGCTCTTCTTCCAGCGCCGCGGGCGGTATGTGCTTCTTGCCCGCCAGCGGATGATCCGGGTTGGCCACGAAACTGAGCATGTGCGGCGCAAACGGAATGCACCGCAACGGCAGGCGACCCGGCGGCGTCCCCATGATCGCCAGCGTCGCGCGGCGCTCGTCGAGCATGGCATGCACATCGGCCCGGTTGGCCACCGACAGGCGAATGCGGATGTCCGGGTAGCGACGCCCGAATTCGGCCAGCAGGCGCGGCACGAAATACTCGGCGGTGGTGATCACCACCATGTCGATGGTCCCGGCGGCCACACCGCGCGCGGCAAGCAGCTCGTTGCCGGCCATCTCCAGCGCCGAAAACACCTCGCGCGCACGGCGCACCAGAATCTCCCCGGCGGGCGTCAAGCGAATCTCGCGGCGCCCGTCGACCAACACCTCGCCGACGACGCCTTCAAGTTCGCGCAACTGCATGGAGACCGCCGGCTGCGTGATGTGCAGATGGCGCGCGGCCATGGTGAAGCTCCCGGTGTCGGCCACCGCCACCAGGGCCCGTAGTTGCTTGAGCGTGGCACGCTGATCCAGACGCATAACAAAACCTTATCTCAAACTCAATAATTTAAGATTCGACCTTATAGTTTTGCACCCGTATTGTCGAGTCATCAATCAAGGAGGACGACAGATGGGTGCCAACGATTCAACCGCCATCGATCCGAAGAAGCGCTACCAGGCCGGCGTGCTCAAGTACGCACAGATGGGCTACTGGGACCCGGATTACGAAATCAAGGAAACCGATTTGCTGGCGGTGTTTCGCATCACGCCGCAAGAAGGCGTCGATCCGATCGAGGCGGCCGCGGCCGTGGCCGGCGAGTCGTCCACCGCCACCTGGACGGTGGTGTGGACCGACCGCCTGACCGCCTGCGACAAGTACCGCGCCAAGGCCTATCGCATCGATCCGGTGCCGAACCAGGAAGACCAGTACTTCTGCTACGTGGCCTACGATCTGGATCTGTTCGAGGAAGGCTCGATCGCCAACCTCACCGCCTCGATCATCGGCAACGTGTTCAGCTTCAAGCCGCTCAAGGCCGCGCGTCTGGAAGACATGCGCCTACCGGTAGCATATGTGAAGACCTTCAAGGGCCCCCGACCGGCATCGTGGTCGAACGCGAGCGTCTGGAGAAGTTCGGCCGTCCGCTGCTGGGCGCGACCATGAAGCCGAAGCTGGGCCTGTCGGGCAAGAACTATGGCCGCGTGGTGTACGAGGCGCTGCGCGGCGGTCTGGACTTCACCAAGGACGACGAGAACATCAACTCGCAGCCCTTCATGCACTGGCGCGACCGCTTCCTGTACTGCATGGAAGGCGTCAATCAAGCGGCGGCGCAGACCGGCGAAGTCAAGGGCCATTACCTGAACATCACCGCCGGCACCATGGAGGAAATGTACAAGCGCGCCGAGTTCGCCCGCGATCTGGGTTCGTGCATCGTGATGGTCGATCTGATCATCGGCTGGACGGCGATCCAGTCGATCAGCAACTGGTGTCGTGAGAACGACATGATGCTGCACATGCACCGCGCCGGCCACGGCACCTACACGCGCCAGAAGAACCACGGCGTGAGCTTCCGCGTGATCGCCAAGTGGCTGCGCCTGGCCGGGGTCGATCACCTGCATGCCGGCACCGCAGTGGGCAAGCTCGAAGGCGATCCGATGACCGTCCAGGGCTTCTACAACGTGTGCCGCGACACCGTCACCAAGCAGGATCTGCCGCGCGGCATCTTCTTCGAACAGGACTGGGCGAGCATCAAGCGCGTCATGCCGGTGGCCTCGGGCGGCATCCATGCCGGCCAGATGCACCAGTTGCTCGATCTGTTCGGCGACGAGGTCGTGCTGCAGTTCGGTGGCGGCACCATCGGCCACCCGATGGGCATCCAGGCCGGCGCGCAGGCCAACCGCGTGGCGCTCGAATCGATGGTGCTGGCCCGCAACGAAGGGCGCGACATCCTCAACGAAGGCCCCGACATCCTCAAGGCCGCCGCCGAGCATTGCCGCCCGCTACGTGCCGCGCTCGATACCTGGGGTGAAGTGACCTTCAACTACACGAGTACGGATACGTCGGACTTCGTGGCCACGCCGACGGCGGCGTGACCGTAGCCCGGATGCAGGCCGCAGGCCGGAATCCGGGAGCGATGTGCCCAACGGCTGTGCTGATCCCGGATTCCGCTTCGCTGCATCCGGGCTACGCCGACAACACCGAATGACTGGAGACTCAAAATGCGAATCACCCAAGGCGCCTTTTCCTTCCTGCCCGACCTCACGGACGCGCAGATTTCGGCCCAGATCGAGTATTGCCTGCGCAACGAGTGGGCGGTGGCCATCGAATACACCGATGACCCGCACCCGCGCAACACCTACTGGAACATGTGGGGCCACCCCATGTTCGATCTGGAGGATGCCGCCGGCGCGATGATGGAACTCAAGGAATGCCGGGAGAACAACCCCGAGCACTACATCCGCATCAACGCCTTCGACTCCACCAAGGGCTGGGAGACGATCCGGCTGTCGTTCATCGTCGGGCGCCCCAGCGTCGAACCGGGCTTCCGCCTGGTCCGCCGCGAGGGCGCCGGCCGCACGCTGCACTACACGATGGAAAGCTACGCGGTCAATCGCCACCCCGAAGGCACGCGTTACGAGGGCTGATGCCCGCGCCACCGACTTCCCTTCCCTCGGGGAAGACGGGGCGGGGTGCGCAGCGATGGACGCGCTCCGCCCCACTTTTGACCCTTCAGACACACCGGGACAGCGCCATGAGCACCACCGACACGATCCCTGCCGAGACGACTGAAACGCCGCCCCAGACCGACACCATCGATCTGGCCGCCGAGTATCGCGACGCGGGCGTGGCCGATGTACTCGAACGGCTCGACAACGAGCTCGTCGGGCTGGCGCCGGTCAAGCAACGCGTGCGCGAGATCGCCGCCCTGCTGCTGGTCGACCGCGTGCGCCAGCGCCTCGGCCTGGCCACCGAACCACCCTCGCTGCACATGTGCTTCACCGGCAACCCGGGCACCGGCAAGACCACGCTGGCGCTGCGCATGGCCGAAGTGCTCCATCGCCTCGGTTACGTGCGCAAAGGCCATGTGGTGTCGGTCACGCGTGACGATCTGGTCGGCCAGTTCATCGGCCACACCGCGCCCAAGACCAAGGAAGTGCTCAAGCGCGCCATGGGCGGCGTGCTGTTCATCGACGAGGCCTATTACCTGTATCGACCCGAGAACGAGAAGGACTACGGCCAGGAAGCCATCGAGATCCTGCTGCAGGTGATGGAGAACCAGCGCGACGACTTGGTGGTGATCCTCGCCGGCTACGCCGACCGCATGGACAAATTCTTTGCCTCCAACCCCGGCATGAAGTCGCGCATCGCCCATCACGTGGACTTCCCCGACTACAGCGACGACGAGTTGAGCCAGATCGCCGATCGCATGCTCGCGGACTGGAACTACCGCTTCGACGACGCCGCGCGCGAAGCCTTCGTCGAATACCTCGAACGCCGCCGCCGGCAACCGCATTTCGCCAATGCCCGCAGCGTGCGCAACGCGCTCGACCGCATGCGCCTGCGCCAGGCGCTGCGCCTGTTCAACGGCGGCGACACGCCCATCAGCGTCGACGCCTTGCAGACGCTCACGGCGGCGGACGTTCGCGCCAGCCGGCACTTTCTCGACGCCCCCGGCTGAGCCGAATGCAACCCGAACCGGACATGACAAGGCGCACCAAGCGCCGATGACCGAACACATTGCGAGGAGACACGCATGTTCAGCCTGGAACGCACCACTCTTACCGAATACCTGATCTCCCAGCGCCGCCAGCATCCGGGCGCCACGGGGGAATTCAACGCCCTTATCCTGCAGGTGGCGCAAGCCTGCAAGGCGATCTCGCGCGCCGTCGCCCATGGTGCGCTGGCTGGCGTGCTCGGCTCGCACGAGACCGAAAACGTGCAGGGCGAGACGCAGAAGAAGCTCGACGTGCTGGCCGACGAGATCTTCTGCCGCGCCACCCACTGGGGCGGTGCGCTGGCCGGCATGGTGTCCGAGGAGCAAGAAGCGCCGATCCCCATTCCCGGCGATCACAAGTGCGGCAAATACCTGCTGCTGTTCGACCCGCTCGACGGCTCCTCCAACATCGACGTCAACGTGGCGGTCGGCTCCATCTTCTCGATCCTGCGCACGCCGCATCCGGGCAAGCACGCCACCACCGAAGACTTCCTGCAGGCGGGCGCCAGGCAGGTGGCCGCCGGCTACGCCATCTACGGCCCGTCGACCATGCTGGTGCTGACCGTGGGCAAGGGCGTGGCCGGCTTCACCTTCGACCCCATCCTGGGTGAATTCTTCCTCACCCACCCGGACATCCGCGTGCCGCAAGCGACGCAGGAATTCGCCATCAACGCCTCCAACTCGCGCTTCTGGGAACCCCCGGTGCGCCGCTACGTGGAGGAATGCCTGGCCGGCAAGAGCGGCCCGCGCGGCAAGGACTTCAACATGCGCTGGGTGGCCTCGCTGGTGGCCGAGACGCACCGCATCCTCAGCCGCGGCGGCGTCTTCCTCTACCCGCGCGACCGCAAGGACCCGAGCAAACCGGGGCGCCTGCGCCTGCTGTACGAAGCCAACCCCATCGGCATGCTCGTCGAACAGGCCGGCGGGCGCGCCTCGACCGGGATGCTGCCGGTGCTGGCGGTGGAACCGGAGGCGCTGCATCAGCGCATCGGCTTCGTCTTCGGCTCGTCCGAAGAGGTCGAGCGCATCGAGGGCTACCACGCCGAACCGCTGTTCAGCGCCGACACCCACGAGCTGCCGCTGTTCAATACGCGCGGGCTGTTCCTGACGAATTGAGCCCGTTGGCTCCGTAGCCCGGATGAAGCGCAGCGCAATCCGGGAGCAGCGTTCCGATCCGGAAGACCGTTCCCGGATTCCGGCCTGCGGCCTCCATCCGGGCTACGAAAACCGAATTCATCCATCGCCAAGAGGGCAACCATCATGTCCGAACGCCATCCGATCATCGCCATCACCGGTTCCTCCGGTGCCGGCACGAGCACCGTGCAACGCACCTTCGAACAGATCTTCCGTCGCGAAGGCGTCACCGCCGCCACCATCGAGGGCGACAGCTTTCATGCCTACAACCGACTGGAAATGCGCGAAAAGCTGGCCGAATGCGGCACCGACGGCGTCTGCCGCCTGTCCCACTTCGGGCCGGAAGCCAATCTGTTCGCCGAGCTCGAAACGCTGTTTCGCACCTACGCCGAGTGCGGCCAGGGCAAACGCCGCAAGTACCTGCATTCGCCTGAGGAGGCCGCCCCCTACAAGCAGGAGCCCGGCACCTTCACGGCCTGGGAAGACCTGCCCACCGGCACCGATCTGCTGTTCTACGAAGGCCTCCACGGTGCGGTGAAGGACGGCGACATCAACGTCGCCCAGCACCCCGACCTGCTCATCGGCGTGGTGCCGGTGGTGAACCTCGAATGGATCCAGAAGCTGCATCGCGACAAGAACACGCGTGGCTATTCGACCGAAGCGGTCACCGACACCATCCTGCGACGCATGCACGACTACGTTCATTACATCGTGCCGCAGTTCTCGCGCACGCACGTGAATTTCCAGCGCGTGCCGATGGTGGACACCTCGGACCCCTTCATCGCCCGCACCATTCCGACCGCGGACGAGTCGATGGTGGTGATCCGCTTCGCCAACCCGAAGGGTATCGACTTCCAGTACCTGCTCAATATGGTGCATGACAGCTTCATGAGCCGCCCGAACACCATCGTGGTGCCCGGCGGCAAGATGGATCTGGCCATGCAGCTCATCTTCACACCCTTCATCTGGCGAATGATGGAACAGCGCCGCAAGCTGCTCTGACTGCCCTGGAGACCCGCCCATGAACACCCGACTGTCCACCGCCGCCATCGACACCTTGCGCGCCAATGCCTTGCGGTTCCTCGCCATCGACGCCGTCGAAGCGGCCAAGTCCGGCCACCCCGGCATGCCCATGGGCATGGCCGAAATCGCCGTCGCCTTGTGGACGCGCCACCTCAAGCACGATCCGGCCCGCCCTGACTGGGCCGACCGCGACCGCTTCGTGCTCTCCAACGGCCACGGCTCAATGCTGCTCTATGCGCTGCTGCATCTGACCGGCTACGACGTCGCCCTCGACGATCTCAAGCAGTTCCGCCAGCTCGACAGCCGCAGCCCCGGCCACCCGGAAGTCGGCCACACACCGGGCGTCGAAACCACCACCGGTCCGCTTGGCCAGGGGTTGGCCAACGCGGTCGGCATGGCGTTGGCCGAGAAGCTGCTCGCGGCCGAATTCAATCGCCCCGGTCACACGGTGGTCGATCACCGCACCTGGGTATTCCTCGGCGACGGCTGCCTGATGGAAGGCATCAGCCACGAAGCAGCCAGCTTTGCCGGCGTGCAGCGCTTGTCGAAGCTGGTGTGCTTCTGGGACGACAACCGCATCTCCATCGACGGCGATGTCGCCGGCTGGTTCGGCGACGACACCCCGGCGCGCTTCCGCGCCTACGGCTGGGCCGTGATCGACGGCGTCGACGGGCACGACGTCGAAGACGTGGACCGCGCCATTCGCGAAGCCCTTGCCAACATGGAAAACGACATCGGCCCCACGCTCATCTGCTGTCGCACCACCATCGGCCAGGGCAGCCCGGCCCGTGCCGGCACCGCAGGCGTGCATGGCGCGCCACTGGGCGCCGACGAAATCGCCGCCACCCGCGCCGCGCTCGACTGGGCGCATGCGCCCTTCGAGGTGCCGCAGGAAATCCGCGAGAGTTTCGATGCCCGCGGACGCGGCGAACTCGAACGCACCCAATGGCAACACGCTTTCGACGCCTATCAAAGCGCCCACCCGGCGCTCGCCGCCGAATTCACCCGCCGCCAGCAAGGCGAGTTGCCGGTCAGTTGGCGTGCCCTGGCGGCCGCATTGGTGAAACGCGCCGACAACGAAGCAGCCACCGTCGCCAGCCGCAAGGCCAGCCAGAATGCCATCGCACGTCTCGCCCCGGCCCTGCCCGAACTGCTCGGCGGCTCGGCCGACCTGACGCACTCCAACCTCACCGACTGGCCCGAGTGCGGCGCCGTGCGTGCCGACCAGTTCGGTCGCCACATCAACTGGGGCGTGCGCGAATTCGGCATGTCCGCGGCGCTCAACGGCATTGCCCTGCACGGCGGCTACCTGCCCTTCGGCGCCACCTTCCTGGTGTTTTCCGACTACGCCCGCAACGCCATCCGCATGAGCGCGCTCATGAAACAGCGGGTGATCTACGTGATGACGCACGACTCCATCGGTCTGGGCGAAGACGGCCCGACACACCAGCCGGTCGAGCATGTGCCCAGCTTGCGTCTGATCCCCGGCGTCGATGTGTGGCGCCCCTGCGACGCGGTCGAAACCCAGGCGGCGTGGAACGCCGGCATCGACCGCACCGACGGACCCACCCTGCTCGCGCTGTCGCGCCAGGGCCTGCCGCATCAGCCGCGTTCGCCCGAGCAACTCGACGCCATCGCGCGCGGCGGCTATGTGCTGGCCGATGCCGACACGCCCCAGCTGGTCATCATCGCCACCGGATCGGAAGTCGCCCTCGCCATGGCCGCGCGCGAGACGCTGGCCGCCGAGGGCGTCGGTGTGCGCGTGGTCTCCATGCCCTGCACCAGCATCTTCGACCGTCAGGACGCCGACTACCGCACCGCGGTGCTGCCGCCGAACGTGCCGCGCCTGGCCGTCGAAGCCGCGCAGCCCGATCTGTGGTGGAAGTATCTGGCCGACGCCCCGCGCGCCCGCGTCATCGGCATGGACCGCTTCGGCGAATCCGCCCCGGCCGGTGCGCTGCTGGCGCGCTACGGCTTCACTGCCGACGCCGTCACCGAAGCCGCACGCGAACTGGTCTGCGCCGACTGACGCGCAACGAATTCCCCCAATCCCAGGAGATCCCACCATGGCCATGATCGCCCTACGCCAACTACTCGATCACGCCGCCGAACACGGCTACGGCGTGCCCGCCTTCAACATCAACAACATGGAGCAGATCCAGGCCATCATGGCCGCTGCCGAGGCCACCGACAGCCCGGTCATCCTGCAGGCCAGCGCCGGCGCGCGCAGCTACGCGGGCGAGCCCTATCTGCGCAAGATGGTGGAAGCGGCGGTCGAGCAGCACCCGCACATCCCCATCTGCATGCATCAGGACCACGGCGCCAGCCCGGCCATCTGCCAGCAATCGATCCGCTCGGGCTTCACCAGCGTGATGATGGACGGCTCGCTGCGCGAAGACATGAAGACCCCCGCCAGCTACGACTACAACGTCGAAGTCACCCGCCGGGTGGTGGAAATGGCCCATGCGGTGGGCGTGAGCGTGGAAGGTGAGCTGGGCTGCCTCGGCTCGCTGGAAACCGGTCAGGCCGGTGAAGAAGACGGCGTCGGCGCCGAAGGCGTGCTCGACCACGATCAACTGCTCACCGACCCGTCGGAGGCGGCCGACTTCGTCGCCGCCACCGGTGTCGATGCGCTGGCGGTGGCCATCGGCACCAGCCACGGCGCCTACAAATTCACCCGCCCGCCCACCGGCGACATCCTCGCCATCGACCGCATCCGCGCCATCCACGCACGCATCCCCGAGACCCACCTGGTGATGCACGGCTCATCGAGCGTGCCGCAGGAATGGCTGGCCATCATCCGCGAATTCGGCGGCGAGATCGGCGAGACCTACGGCGTGCCCGTCGAAGCCATCGTCGAAGGCATCAAGAGCGGCGTGCGCAAGGTCAACATCGACACCGACCTGCGCCTGGCCATGAGCGGCGCCATGCGCCGGCTGGCGGTGCAGAACAAGACCGAGTTCGACCCGCGCAAGTTCTTCAAGGCCGCCCGCGACGCCGCCGCCGACATCTGCCGCACGCGCTTCGAAGCCTTCGGCAGCGCCGGCCATGCAAGCCAAATTCGACCGCTACCGCTGGCCACCCTCGCCAGGCAGTACGCGGCCAACTAGTTCTGGAGTATTAGCCGGCCGCACACGACTCGTCCCGATCCCAGTGTCAGGCCGTATTTTCCAACCCGCCCTCGTGGCGGGTTTTTTTGATGCCCGCAGGCGTCTCGACACGCAACGCCTGCAAAAACGTTCGAGTACAATCCATTGGCATTTCTCGAGAAATGCACAACGTGCCAGCGGACGTCGGCAAACACGCCATCCGCGTGGCCCAACACCGAATCAGGGACAAGCCACCATGGGTATCGACAAGGCCGCCAACGCCAGCAACACGTGTCTTGAAGCGCGGGACGAGCTCGCCGGCAAAGGCCCGGCCGGCCGCCCGTTTCCGGATGACGGGAAGGTCAAGACGACGGCCGACAAAGTGCGGCCTTCGACATCCAGACTGCCAGCACAAGAGGCCCGCCATGACGCCCTATAACCCCTGGCTCCTCGCCGCCGCTGCGCTCAGCGGCGTGGCGGCGCTTTTGCACGTGGCAATCGTGTTCGGTGGCGCACCGTGGTATCGCTTCTTCGGTGCTGGCGAGCGCATGGCCTCTGCCGCCGAGGCGGGGCGCGCCTATCCTGCAATCGTTACGCTCGGCATTGCCCTCGTGCTTGGGCTGTGGGCAGCCTACGCGCTTTCGGGTGCCGGCTTGCTTGCCGCCTTGCCCTTGCTCAAGTGGTGTCTTGCGGCGATCACCGGCGTCTATCTTCTACGCGGCCTTGCCATCTTTCCGCTGTTCCTGTTTGCCCGTGAGCAAGCCACGCCATTTCTGCTGTGGAGTTCACTCATTTGCATCGGTTACGGGCTTGTTCATCTCTTCGGCACGGTGCAGGTCTGGCATCAACTGTGACCGCGACGCGCGCCACGCATCGCTTGTCGGTCCCGTGTCGCAGGCGGCACCGGGTCGAGCAGATTCGCGGGGATGTGATCCAGCATTCCGAAAATTCATCGCGCCTTCGCGCTTGCAAGCCGGGCGGTGCGGGCGCCGGCCACTCACGACCACGGCCGTTTTTCACACCCGCCTTCAGCTGGCACTGTTTCAGTGCGTCAACTCCCTTACAATACGAGATTATTTGACAGGGATATCACCATGGCCATTCGTGGCGTCTTTCATGCCGTGCCGCCCCGTATCTTCGGCGCGCGTATAAGAACCGCCGACGACATCGCCCGCTTTGTGGCCGGCGAACATCCCATCGAGGCCGTGCGAAAACTCGATGTCGCCGACGCATGGGCCTGTCTGGGCAAGCTGTGTGCGCACTTTTCCCTGCCGCGGGTGATGGGCATCGAGCCGATTCAGGTGCCCGGCACGCTGTCCACGCTCTACGTGCCGGCCTATCGGCTCGCGCGTATCGCCGAGTCGTTCGATCTGATCACACCCGCGCAACTGGCCGGCGCCATTGCCACGCTGGCGACCAACCCACCGGCCGACGGCACCGCCTGGGCCCATGACACGCGCGCCCTCGCACTGCTGTTCCTGCAACTGAAGAAGTTCTACCGGGATTGCGCCATCGAGGGCTGCGACGTGCTCTTCGTCAAGCAAAAAGGCACGCTCACCAAGCACCCCTGATTGCCGACTTTCTGGCGGCCGACACAAGCCACCGAGCCGCCACACCGCACAGGGACACCGCTTCGGTGTCCTTTTTTTGTTCACACGTGGATGGCCTGCCAGATCAGCCGTACCGCCAAGGCGGTCATCACCCAATTGAAGAGCACACTGAAGTGCACGTCCTTCATGCGCTTGAGCACGCGCAGGCCGAGCCAGGTGCCCAACGCGCCGCCGGCAATCATCGCGCCCAGCAGCGGCAGCCAGGGCAGCAGGTCGAAGCCGGCTTGTTCGAAAACGGGAATCTTGACCACATGCTGCACCGACATGGCGGCAGCAAAGGTGGCCACGGTGCGGAAGCGGTCGGCGTGCATCTGCTTGATGAAGGCGGCCACCAGCGGTCCGGTGGCGCCGGCAAACAGCGTGATGAAGGTGGTGACGCCACCGGCGATGGCCGTGCCCACCGGGCCGAGCACGAGCTTGGGCAGTTTCGGCCCCCAGCACAGGTAGAGGATGAACGCCGCGATGCACAAATACAGCGCCGCTGGCGGCAGGCGCACCAGCACCACCGAGCCGAGCGCGGCGCCGACCAGCGCGCCGGGCACAAAGGCGCCCAACGTGCGCCAGTCGATATGCCGCCAGGCCATGAGCGCCCGGCCGCCATTGGAGCCCAGCTGCACCACGCCATGCAGGGGAATGATCACCGGCGCGGGTAACACCTGCGCCATGATCCCCAGCAACATCACCCCGCCCCCGGCACCCAGGCTGGCGGTCAGCAACGAGGTGAATGCCGCGCACGCAATCAACAGGCAGAACACGGCAAGCGACAAGTCACCAGGCAGGGCGAGCAGTTCGGTCATAAGGCGCAGGCACGGGGAATGGACATCACACGCGAAAGTCGTGCGCGTTGTCCACAGGATACATCTGCTCGCAAATACACACGCGCCGGCCGTTGTGTCGACGTAATATGCGCGTCGACAGCCGCATCGGCGTGCTGACAGGCGTATTCATCGACACCTGACCCTCCTTTTTGTACCGCCCCCGGATCATGCAACGACGCGATTTTCTCAAAGCCTCCGCCGCGCTGGCCGCCCTCGGCCTGCCCGCCGTCTCGCCCCTCACCCATGCCGCCGAACTCACCACCGTCGGCGAGGGGCAAGCCTTCGACTACGCCTGGCTCAAGGGCCGCGCCCGCACCCTCGCCGCCGCGCCCTACCAGGCGCCCGCGCAGATCACCCAGCCGGAACTCAAGGCGCTCAACTTCGACACCTTCCAGTCGCTGCGCTTCAAGCCCGAGCACGGTCTGTGGGCGGGTGAGGCGCGCGGGCTGGAGGTGCGCTTCTTCCACCCCGGCTACATCTTCCCGATCCCGGTGCGCATGCACGAAGTGGTCGATGGCACCGCGCGCCAGCTCGCCTACGACCCGGCCATGTTCGAGTACGCCGGCACCGCCGTGAATGGCCGCAAGCTGCCGAAGGATCTGGGCTTTGCCGGCTTCAAGCTCATCAACTACACCGACCCCACGCGCGACATCGCCGCCTTTCTGGGCGCCAGCTACTTCCGCGCCGTGGGCGGCGAAATGCAGTTCGGGCTCTCGGCGCGCGCGCTGGCCATCGACACCGGCCTGCCGCGACCGGAAGAATTTCCGGTGTTCACCGCCTACTGGTTCGAACGCCCGCCCGAGCACGCCGAGTCGATGACCGTCTACGCCCTGCTCGAATCGCCCAGCGTGGCCGGCGCCTACCGCTTCATCATCCACCCCGGCAGCACGATGACGATGGACGTGGATGCCGCCCTCTACCCGCGCAAGGCGGTCGAGCGGCTCGGCATCGCTCCACTCACCAGCATGTACCAGACCGGCGAAAACGATAAGCGCATGGCCAACGATTGGCGCCCGGAGATTCACGACTCCGACGGCCTGGCGATGTGGACCGGCAACGGCGAATGGATCTGGCGGCCGCTGCTCAACCCCGAGACGCTGCGCTTCAATGCCTACGCCGACGAAAACCCGCGCGGCTTCGGCCTGCTACAGCGCGACCGCAACTTCGACCACTACCAGGACGACGGCGTGTTCTACGAGCGCCGCCCGAGCCTGTGGATCGAACCCAAGGCCGGCTGGGGCAAAGGCAGCATCCAACTGGTGGAAATCCCCACCGTCGACGAAACCTTCGACAACATCGTCGCCTTCTGGCACCCGGACACGGCGGTAAAACCCGGCCAGGAACTGCTCTTCGGCTACCGCATGCACTGGGGCGCCAAGCTGCCCGCCGAACCCGACAAGGCCCGCGTGGTCGCCACCCGCACCGGCCTCGGCGGCGTCGTCGGCCAGCCGCGCAAGCATTTCTCGTGGCGCTTCGCCATCGACTTTGCCGGCGGTCAGTTCAACATGGTCGGCGGCGATGTCGAGCCGACACTCGACCTGCACGCCTCCGCCGGCAAGGTCGAACTCACCTCCGTGCGCCCGCTACACGAAATCAACGGCTACCGCGCCATGTTCGACCTCGTGCCGCCGGCAGGCCACACCGAGCCCATCAACCTGCGCCTGTTCCTCAAGGCCAACGGCCATGCCCTGAGCGAGACCTGGCTGTACCAGTACTCGCCACAGGCAGGGCAATGACGCGAGTCTTCAGTTTTCCCCCGGTGAGCGCGCCGGACGCCACCGTGCTGATCCTCGGCAGCATGCCGGGCAAACGCTCACTGGCCGAAAACCAGTACTACGCCCACCCGCAAAACACCTTCTGGCGCATCGTCGGCACCGTCTTCGACTTCGACCCCGCGCTGCCCTATGCCCAGCGCTGCGACGCACTACGCGCCGCCGGCGTCGCACTGTGGGACGTGCTCGGCGAATGCGAACGCCCCGGCAGCCTCGATTCGAACATCGTCGAAGAGACCATCGCCCCCAACGACTTCGCCGGCTTTCTCGCCACCCATCCGCACATTGGCGCCATCTGCTTCAACGGCGCCAAGGCCGAGCAAAGCTTCCTGCGCCATGTGCTCCCCGGTCTGAACGACACGCAACGCGCCATCCCGCGTCACCGCCTCCCCTCCACCAGCCCGGCCCATGCGGGGATGCGCTTTGAAGAGAAACTGGCGAGCTGGCGGGAGGCGCTGACCCAACCTTGTAGGGTGCAATAACCAAAGGGCATTGCGCCGGATGGTGGTCCAAGGCACCATGCCGAACAGCTTTGAATACCTATTTGAAGGGGTTGGCTTGATGGTATCTACGAAACACAGAGCCTTCGCGATGATCATACGGCGCAATGCCCTTTGGTTATTTCACCCTACGCGGACTGAATTCGATCTTTAGACGTAATGAGCAACCGACCGGCAAATCGTCAAAAGCAGCATGAGCGGTTCTTTTTGGAGCGATTTATAGATGCTGCGATGTTGCAGGCAGAAATCGTCGAAGAACGAGAAGCGCCGGACTTCATCGTCCGCGTAGCGTGTGGGCTCATCGGGATCGAGGTCACGGGACTTTTCATTTCGCATGATCCGAGCAGCAATTCAATGCAGGCGCAGGAGTCCATTTCGACTCGAATCGTTTCCGCCGCTCAACGGCTGTATGAAACTTCTGGCGCGGCCCCTGCACACGTCACGGTTTGCTTCGACCCTAGCTGCGACCTCAGAAATTTGAACCGAGACCAGACAGCACACGAGCTGGCTTCATTTGTTCAAGGGCTCAATCTGGCCGAATGGCAGCATGTTGATTGGCGCCCAGAAGAACTTGACGGTCCTCTGCCGTACGAAGTCTCATTCGTCCACGCACTCGGCGTGCCAAGCTTTGAAATGGCACATTGGGGCGTTGCGCGCACCGGATGGGTTGCTCCCCTCGATGTCACTCCACTCCAAGCGCGCATAGACGAGAAATCAAAACGTCTTCCAGCGTACCAACACGAGGTTTCTGAAAACTGGCTGCTCATCGTGGCAGATGCGACGAAACCCTCACAGCTTATAGAGGCCAAGGATAATTTCGACCCTCGACGGGTTTCAAGCCCGTTTGCTCGTACCTTCTTTTACAGGCATCCTGACAAGACGGTCATCGAGCTTGGCGTCTAGCGAGCGTAGCCCGGACAAAGGGCCGCAGGCCCGCCTCCGGGATTCATCGGTCGATCAACCACTGACCCCGGATTTCGCTTCGCTGCATCCGGGCTACAACCCCACTGGCTGCACCGGGTCGCAAGCACCCACGTCGAACGCCAACGCACGGTGAGAGCGAGCGCCGACGTTTGCCCCCCAACACCCGCACCCAGTCCCCCTTCTCCCCCTCGCGATAGACGACACGCGGCGCGCCCTGCGCCACGCCGTGTAACACGTTCGTCATAGCACGATCAACTCCTCGCAACACCCGTCGGCTAGCGTGCGTGGTGCAGCCCGATTCGGCAGCGGGTCATTGATGGCTGTATCCGATTCGTCCGATATCCCTCAGGAGAAGAAACAATGAAGTTTTCCCAACTCGCGCTGGCGTGCGCCGCCGCGCTTGGTGTCGCGTCGGCCGCCCAGGCCGATGGCTGGCACCGCGGTCATCACAGCGGCAAGCAGGTGGTTCCGGCTCACCAATCCGCCAATCCGTACTGGCAGGAAGGCGAAGCGGCGCTGAAGGAGAAGTTTCCGGTGGTGCGCCCGGCCAAGAACGTCATCCTCTTCGTCGGTGACGGCATGGGCGTATCGACAGTCACCGCTGCCCGTATTCTCGAAGGTCAGCTCAAAGGCATGCTGGGTGAAGAGAACAACCTGAGCTTCGACATGTTCCCCTACACCGGCATGGTGAAGACCTACAACGTGGACGCCCAGACGCCGGATTCCGCCGGCACCATGACCGCGATGATGAGCGGTGTGAAATCCGACGCCGGCGTGATCGGTGTGGACGAAAACGTGGTGCGCGGCGACTGCGCCTCCGTGACCGGCAATGAGCTGGTCACCGCGCTGGAACTGGCCGAAATCGCCGGCAAGTCCACGGGTGTGGTGTCCACCGCACGCATCACCCACGCGACGCCGGCCGCCACCTACGCCAAGTCTGCCGACCGCAACTGGGAAGACATTTCCGACCAGCCGGCCGCCGTTCAGGGTGTGTGCGAAGACATCGCTTCCCAGCTGGTCAACTTCGAATCCAACCTGAAAGCGCGCTACCCGGGAGCCACCAAGGTCAACGGTATCGAAGTCGTGATGGGCGGTGGCCGTCGCCACTTCCTGCCGAAAGACGCCAGCTACAACTCGCCGGACGCCGTGAGCGCGGTCGAGGGTGACCGCACCGACGGCCGCGACCTGACCGCCGAATGGAAAGCCGCCTATCCGAACGGCGTCTATGTCTTCGATCAGGCCGGTTTCGACGCCATCGACCCGAACATGACCGAGCGCGTATTCGGCCTGTTCAACGAATCGCACATGCAGTACGAAGCCGATCGCACCAACGACATCGCCGGCGAGCCCTCGCTGAGCGAAATGACGGCCAAGACCATCGACATTCTCGACAACAACCGCAAGGGCTTCTTCCTGATGGTGGAGGCGGGCCGTATCGACCACGGCCACCACGCCGGCAACGCCCACGCGGCGCTGACCGACGCCATCGAATTCGCCAAGGCAGTGAAAGTCGCCGTCGAGAACACCGACATGAAGGACACGCTGATCCTGGTCACCGCCGACCACAGCCACGTGTTCACCATCGCCGGCTATCCCAAGCGCGGCAACCCGATCCTCGGCAAGGTGGTCAGCATCGGTTCCGACTCGCCGGCCCTGGCCGCCGACGGCATGCCCTACACCACCGTGGGCTACATGAACGGCAAGGGCTTTGCCGACCTCGGTGACGAGACCGACGCGGACGAGATCTACAACGGCCCGACCAATGCCGGCCGTCAGGACTTGACCGGCGTCGACACCACCGCACCGGGTTTCCACCAGGAATCGCTCGTGCCGCTGGGCTCCGAAACGCACGCCGGTGAAGACGTGGTGCTCTACGGCAAGGGCGCCGGCTCGCACCTCGTGGGCGGCACCAACGAGCAAAGCATCGTGTTCCACATCATGAACGCCGCCGGCAAGCTCGAAAAAGCCGCCGCGAGAAACCTCAGGTAATCGTGCGCTCCAGCACTTGCGCTTTGTGCTGAATGCGATTTGTGAGGGGCGAAATGCCCCTCACATTTTTATTTTTTTCGGACCTCGATGATGAAATTTATTCTGGCCTTGATGGCCGTCCTCGCACTGCCGCACCCCGCGTCGGCCGAGTGCGCGCTCGACGCTTCGGTGCTCGGCGCACGCTACGCATCGACGATTCACGCCCGCCATGCCGCCAACCACCAGCACGCCGGCGACCGCGCCGACAACATCACGCGCACCATGACCCTTTGGCGCAACGGCAAGCGCGTGGCGCACGAGTTCCCGCAAGCGCAGATCACCGAAATCTGGTCGCGCCTGCCCAACGGCTATCTCAACGTAACCCGCCATTTCGACGGCTACCAGCGCGGTATCGAATACCAACCGCTGGAATTGAATCGCGGCAAGGGCGACAAGGATTGGCGCCTCAAATACCAGCTCGTCAGCGACACGCTGAAGCACAAGATGCACCTGGTCGACACCGAGGGTGAAGGCTGCGAGAAAGTCGAACACTACGAACTCACGGACGCCGGCGCCACGCACCGCCTCGCCTGGTTGCCCGCGCCGCGGCTGGTGAAGTCCTACATCGTCGAACGCAAGGAGCGCACCGAAAACTGGTCGCTGGAAAGCGTTGTCACCGATGCCGAGCAGGTCAAGCAAGCGTTCGCGCGCCGCGACGGCTACGA
>JBNKNO010000005.1:91704-92978 GCA_050293885.1 Rhodocyclaceae bacterium
GCCGCTCACCAGATACACCACCGGATTGACCAGCGTCACCTTCTGCCAGAACGGCGGCAGCATGTTGATGCTGTAGAAGGTGCCGCCGAGGAAGGCCAGCGGCGTGATGATGAGCAGCGGCACGAGCTGCAACTTTTCGAAGCCGTCGGCCCAGATGCCGATGATGAAACCCAGCAGACTGAAGGTGATGGCGGTGAGCACCAGGAAGGTCACCATCCACACCGGATGGTCGATGTGAAAGTCGACGAAGGCCGAGGCGGTGACGAGGATGATCACGCCGAGAATGATCGACTTGCTGGCGGCCGCACCCACGTAGGCGATGACGATTTCCAGGTAGGAGACCGGCGCCGAGAGCACCTCGTAGATGGTGCCGGTGAAACGCGGAAAGTAGATACCGAAGGAGGCGTTCGACAGGCTCTGGGTGAGCAGCGAGAGCATGATCAGCCCGGGCACGATGAAGCTGCCGTAGTCGATGCCCTCGACCTGCGAGATGCGCGAGCCGATGGCGGCGCCGAACACCACGAAGTACAGCGAGGTGGAGATCACCGGCGAGATGATGCTCTGGGCACGTGTACGCCAGGCACGATGCATCTCGAACAGGTAGATGGCGCGAATGGCGAGCCAGTTCATGCGCGCTCCTCCTTGAGCAGACCCACGAAGATGTCTTCGAGTGAGCTTTGATCGGTATGCACGTCCTTGAAGGCGACGCCCGCTTCGGCCATGGCGGCCAGCAGCGCGGCGATGCCGGGCGAATCGCCCTCGGCGTCGTAGGTGTAGATGAGCGCGCGGCCGGCGTCGGCCAGTTCGAGCTCCCAGCGCGACAGCCCCGATGGCACGGCCTCGAGCACCTCCTGCAGATGCACGGTGAGCTGCTTCTTGCCGAGCTTGGCCATGAGCGTCGCCTTGTCTTCGACCAGAATGATTTCGCCCTTGTTGATGACGCCGATGCGATCGGCCATCTCCTCGGCTTCCTCGATGTAGTGGGTGGTGAGGATCACCGTCACGCCGTCTTCTCGCAGCGCACGCACGAGGTTCCACATGTCGCGGCGCAACTCCACATCGACCCCGGCCGTCGGCTCGTCGAGAAACAGCACGCGCGGCTCGTGGGACAACGCCTTGGCGATCAGCAGCCGGCGCTTCATGCCGCCCGACAGCGTCATGATCTTGTTGTCGCGCTTGTCCCACAGCGACAGCGATTTGAGCACCTGCTCGATGTAGGCCGGATTGGCCGGTTTGCCGAACAGCCCGCGGGTAAACGTGACCGCGTTGAAGAC
>JBNKNO010000005.1:93078-113802 GCA_050293885.1 Rhodocyclaceae bacterium
TTGAGCACCTGCTCGATGTAGGCCGGATTGGCCGGTTTGCCGAACAGCCCGCGGGTAAACGTGACCGCGTTGAAGACCGTCTCGAAGGCATCGGTGGTCAGCTCTTGCGGCACCAGCCCGATCAGCGAGCGCGCTGCGCGGTAGTCGCGCACGATGTCGTGGCCATCTACGGTGACGCTGCCGGTGGAGGCATTGACGAGTCCACAGATGATGCTGATGAGCGTCGTCTTGCCGGCACCGTTCGGCCCCAGCAGCGCGAAGATCTCACCGCGTCGGATCGACAGATCCACGGTCTTGAGTGCCTGAAAACCACCTTCGTAGGTTTTGGACAGGCCTGAAATGGCAATGATGTCGGTCATGCGCGCGACGATACCAGAGCTGGACACCGAATGCGCCTGAGCCGCACCGGTGGCGATGGCGCAAACAGGTGCCCCGCGCTGAGTTGCCAATGCAAAACACTATTAGGTAACATTACCTAAAACCGTTTCTGGAGTCCCCATGAGTACCCGCCAGAACATCATCCAGGCCGGTGTCGAGCTATTGCAGACCCAAGGCATCGCCGCGCTGACGCAACCGCGCGTGGCGCGCGCGGCGGGGGTCTCGCAGGGCAACCTCACCTATCACTTTTCCACCCGCAACGACTTGTTGCTGGCCGTGGCCGAAGCGGCCATCGAGTCCCTGCTGGCGCACCTCAAGGACGCCGCATCCGATCCTGCCGGCGTCGATCTGGGCACGGCATTGGGCACTGTGATGCCGCGCCAGGCACCAGTACGCGTGATGCTGGGCCTCATCGTCGCCGCCGACGATCACCCGGAACTACGCGTTGCCCTCGACGGGCTGGTCACCCGGGTGCGCACCGGCATCACCGGCTTGCTGGCCGCGCAGGGAATCAGCGAGACCGACGAGCATGCCCTCCTTGCCCACGCCACCCTGGTAGGGCTGGCGGTCATGAATCAGGCGCGCCAGAACGCGGCCTCCGCCGCTGACATCGTGTGCGGCACCAACGCGCTGCTGGCCTTGCTCGCCGCCGACACATCACGGAGGGCCAACGCATGAACGGCCGCACGGTTGCAATCGCCCTGCTCATCGCACTCCCACTGGCGGCATGCACGCCCGAACCCGAGCCGGTTTGGCACGGCTACGTCGAGGGCGAATTCCTCTATCTGGCGGCCCCACAGGCCGGTTATCTCGACAAGCTGGCGCGCGCACGCGGCAGCCGTGTGGCGGCGGGCGATCGCCTGTTCGACATCGCCGCCGACCCGGATGCGCAATTGCTGGCGGCGGCGCAGGCGCGCACCGACGCGGCACGCAGTCGCAGCGCCAACCTGCAGCAACCACGCCGAGGTACCGAAATTGCCGCGCTTGAGGCGCAAGTGCGCGCCGCCCGTAGCGCGCTGGCGCTGGCCGAAACACGTCTCACGCAACAACGCGCGCTTGCCACCAAGGGCTTCGTCGCCCAATCGGCGCTCGACCAAGCCATCGCCACCCGGCGCAGTGCCAGCGCCAATCTCGATGCCGCGCGCGAGCAGTTGCAGACCTACCGCGACAGCCTCGGACGCAGTGCCGAAATCGCCAGCGCCGAGGCCGACACGCGCGCCGCCGCCGCCGAAACCGCACGTCAGGCCTGGCTGGTGGCGCACAAATCGGTGAGTGCACCCACCGCCGGCGAAATCACCGACACCTACTTCCAGCCCGGCGAGTGGGTCGGCGCCGGTGCGCCAGTGGCGGCGCTGCTGCCGGACGACAAACGCCGGGTGCGCTTTTTCGTGCCGCAGGCCGCCTTGCCCTCGCTTGCCACCGGCAAGGTGGTGGATGTTTCCTGCGACGGCTGCGGTGCGCCCTTTGAAGCGCGCATCGACTTCATCGCCAGCGAGGCGGAATACACGCCACCGGTGATCTACAGCGAAAAGATGCGAGCGCAGCTGGTGTTCCGCGTCGAAGCGATCCCGACGCCCGAGGTGGCGCGCCGGCTGCGCCCGGGCCAGCCGGTGGACGTGCAGCCCGAGCCGCACTGACATGAGCGACACAACGCCATCGCCCCGGCAGGCAGGCACGTCCGCGCCGCTGGCCATCGACGTGCGCGGCCTCGACAAGCGCTTCGGCCATCGACATGTGGTGCGCGGGCTGTCGCTACAGGTGCGCGAGGGCGAAATCTACGGCTTTCTCGGCCCCAACGGTAGCGGCAAGACCACCTCGATTCGCATGATCTGCGGCCTGCTCACGCCCGACGCCGGCGAAGGCACCTGTCTGGGGCTGGACGTGATGCACGAGGCCGGCGCGATCAAGCGCCAGGTGGGCTACATGACGCAGCGCTTCTCGCTGTGGGACGACCTCACCATTGCCGAAAACCTCGACTTCGTGGCGCGCATGTTCGGCATGCGCGGCCGACGTGCGGCGGTCTCGCAGGCGCTCGTCGAGTTGGGGCTCGATGGCCGTCGCCACCAGCTCGCCGGCACGCTATCGGGCGGCTGGAAGCAACGCCTCGCACTGGCCGCCTGCCTGCTCCACAAGCCGCGCCTGCTGCTGCTCGACGAGCCCACGGCGGGCGTCGACCCCAAGGCGCGGCGCGACTTCTGGGAGGAGATTCATCGGCTGTCGGCGGCCGGCATCACGGTGCTGGTGTCGACCCACTACATGGACGAGGCGGAACGCTGCCATCGGCTGGCCTATCTGGCCTACGGCGAACTGCTGGCGTCCGGCACGGCCGACGAGATCATTGCCGGCCAGGGGCTGAGCACCTGGGCCGTCGACGGCGCCGACCAAGCGGGGCTGGCCGATGCCCTGCGCGCACTCGACGGGGTCGAGCAGGTGGCCAGTTTCGGCACCCGGCTGCATGCCAGCGGCCTGCAGGCCGACGTGCTCGCCACGCATCTGACCGCCTTCTGCCAGGCCCACGGGCTCACTGCCACGCCCGAAGCGCCGTCGCTCGAAGACGCGTTCATTCACCTCATGCGCAACGCGTCGGACCCGGACGCATGATCCTAGAAACCGCAGTTGACCGCTTGAGCTTGTTGACGAGGGGCTGATATATGCAACGAATCCCGGCTCCGAGGCCGACCACCCGTCGAGTGAGAGCGCTACGCGGCCGATTGCGCGTCTGGCGAGCCGCCTGGCTGCGTTACTCCTCCTTACAGCGTGCAGGCTGTGCGTCGTCGCGCCTTGCCAGACATCTCGCCAGACGCACACTCGACCACGTCCAACTACGGTTTCTAGGATGAACGGATTCTCCCTTTCGCGCTGGCTGGGCATCGTCATCAAGGAATTCATCCAGCTGCGTCGCGACCGCCTCACCTTCGGCATGATCATCGGCATCCCGCTGCTGCAACTCACGTTGTTCGGTTTTGCCATCAACACCGACCCCAAGCACCTGCCCACGGCCGTGGTGATGCAGGACACCGGCCCGTTTTCGCGTGCCTGGGTGGCGGCGATGGAGAACAGCGACTACTTCCGCATCGTCGGCAGCGTGTCGTCCGCCGCCGACGCCACCGCACTGCTCGAACGCGGCGAGGTGCAGTTCGTCGTCACCTTCCCGCGCGATTTCAACCGCGATCTGGTGCGCGGCCGCAAACCGCAGTTGTTGGTCGAGGCCGACGCCACCGACCCGGTCGCCGCCGGCGGCGCCATTTCGGTGCTCAACAAGCTCGGCCGCGAGGTGTTCGCGCCCGAGTTGCCCGGCACGCTCCGTCCGCCCGGCGCCGATCCGAGACTGATCGACCTGCGCATCCACCGCCGCTACAACCCAGAGAACAAGACCGCATACAACATCGTGCCCGGCCTACTCGGCGTGATCCTGACCATGACCATGGTGCTCATGACCGGTCTGGCGATGACCCGCGAACGCGAGCGCGGCACCTTCGAAAACCTGCTATCGACGCCAGCCACCGCCTTCGAGGTGATGACCGGCAAGATCGTGCCCTACATCCTCATCGGACTGATCCAGGTCACCCTGGTGCTGCTTGCCGCGCGCTGGATCTTCCACGTGCCCATGCATGGCAGCCTGCTGCTGCTCTACGCGCTGGTGCTGCTGTTCATCTGTGCCAACCTCACGCTCGGCATCACCTTCAGTTCCATCGCCCGCAACCAGTTGCAGGCCATGCAGCTGACCTTCTTTTTCTTCCTGCCGTCCATCCTGCTGTCGGGCTTCATGTTTCCGTTCCGCGGCATGCCGGAATGGGCGCAGGTGATCGGCAACGCTCTGCCACTCACCCACTTTCTCATCATGGTGCGCGGGGTGCTGCTCAAGGGCGTCGGGCTCGACATGCTGTGGGGCCAGATCGGCGCCATCGCCGCCTTCATGCTGGTCGTGCTGGCAGTGGGGATCAAGACCTTCCGGCGCACACTCGACTGAGTCCACAAAAAAACGCGGGGACCATGCCCCGCGTTTTCAACGGCGTGCTGTTGCTCAGCGTTGCTTGCGACGCGACGCAACCAGCCCGGCCATACCCAGCCCCAGCAGCGCCAGCGATGCCGGCTCGGGGACGTCGTTGGCATCCCGCACCAGCCACACACCGGCGCCCGGCCAGGTGGGACTACCGGAGAAATAATCGTTGAACAGCGAGCTGCCGCCGATCGTGTAGAACCCGACCACGCGATCGCTACCACCGTCGTTGAGGTGGCCACGTGAGCCGACGTAGGCACTGCCAAAATGCGCGCCGACCGTCTCACCCAGAAGCGCGGTTAGGCCATTGGCGGCAGCCAGATCGATGGCCGAGGTGCTGATGGTCCCGGTCGTCGTGCTCACCGGCAGACCAGCGGCCACCATCAGGTCATGCACCTCTTCGACCAAGCCCAGGCGGAAACCGGCAAAGGTGCCACCCAACGCCGTTTGCGGCAGCACGGCGGCAACGGTTTGATTGTAGGTTTGGGTCAGGTCGAGCCATTCCAGATTCGACGCCGTATCGCGGGTGAGCAGACCGTCGCCAGCCGCCATCCAGTCAACAGAAACAAGCGCCGCTTGCGAAGCACCAGAAGCCAGCACGAGGCCAAGCGCGACAATCGATTTACGCATTCCTGATTCCTTGTTCGTTCTAATTTTTGCAAGATTGCAACTGCACTGCCGCCAGTTGTCACGACAGTGCAAGGCGAAAGGTAATCGCTTCAAGTGGGCCGTTCGAGGAACAACCACACGCTCGGGCGCCACTAGACACACGCCTCACGCGCGCCATGACGGATGACCGTTCTACGGGCAACGGTGCGTCATCGGCTGGCGACATCGACGCCCGCCGTGCCGGGAATTGGCCTAAAGTGATAACAGACCAGCCGTCCAGTGGGTGGCTGACGGCGCACAAGAACATTCAAATGGAAATATCGACCATGAAAGCCCTGGTAACCGGCCACAGCCGTGGCTTGGGCGCAGCCATCGCGCAGGCGCTACTGGCGCGTGGCATACCGGTGCTCGGCATCTCGCGACAAGGCAATGCCGGGCTGGTAGCCGCGCATGCGAATCTACTGACCGAAGTGAGCATGGATCTGGCCGACGGGATGTCGGTGTGCCAGTGGCTGGACTCGGGTGCGCTGAAGGACTACCTCGCCGACACCGATGCGGCCATCCTGGTCAACAACGCGGGGGTGCTCGCGCCGGTGGCGCCGCCGGGCGCACAAGGCGCGGTACAGGTGGCGCTGGCGGTCAGCCTGAATGTGGCCGCGCCGCTGATGCTGGCGGATGCCTTCGTGAAGGCCGGCGCACATCTGGCCGACCGGCGCATCGTGCATATTTCGAGCGGTGCCGCGCGCAAGGCCTATGCGGGCTGGAGTGTGTATTGCGCCAGCAAGGCCGCGCTGGACCACCATGCCCGCGCGGTGGCGGAGGATGCCGTCCCCGGGCTGCGCATCTGTGCGCTGGCACCGGGGTTGGTCGACACCGACATGCAGGCCACGCTACGCGGCAGCAACCCGGCCTATTTCCCGGAGATGCCGCGCTTCGAGGCCCTCAAGCGCGACGGCCAGCTCACGACACCCGAGACGTGTGCCGCAAGGCTGATCGACTACGCGCTGTCAGCGGATTTCGGGCGGGATGCGGTGGCTGATTTACGCGATTTCGACCACTGATTCCGGCTCCGGTGACGGCCATGAAAAACGCCCCATTCGCGGGGTAATGTCGTTCAGCTAAGCACATCGGACTCCTCCCCCTTCAAGGGGGAGCTTGGGAGGGGGATGGGGTTTTCGAGGCTTTGATTGAAACCCATCCCCACCCCAGCCCTCCCCTTGAAGGGGAGGGAGCGTACCGCATGCGCATCGGAAGGGGTCTTTTGCGCCTTAACTGAACAGCATTACCCCATTCGCGGGGCGTTTTTCATGCGCAACAAGCTGCGCATTCAGCGATCGGCGCGTCGCAGGAAGAACTCGAACTTCTCTTCTTCCAGCGTATTGCTCTTGACCAGTTCATTGCCGGTCTGCCGGGCGAAGGCTTCGAAATCCTTCACCGACCCGGGGTCGGTGGCGAGCACCCGCAGCACCTCACCCGCCGCCATGGTGGCCAGCGCTTTCTTGGCGCGAAGAATGGGGAGCGGGCAGCTCAGCCCGCTGGCATCCACTTGGTTATCGAAATTCATGTTGGTTCAACCTGGAAACGGTAGTTGGACGTGCAATCGGACTCAAAGCCGAAATTTCTTTGCATATTCAGTCTCTTGTTAACATGCACAAGCGGTCAACTGCCGTTTTCAGGTTCAAGCTTGCCGGATTCATGGGTGCCCGCCGGGCGCGATCGCCCCATTCTAACGCCTGCGTTCAACCCCCGCCACGGCGCTCGAGCGCACGCGCTTCATCCGCTTGCGCGCGCACCTCGCGCAGCCGCGCGTCAATGGACGACTGGGTGTAGAAATCACTCTGCGCACTGCGCTGAGCGAGCTCGAGCTGCTCGACCGCGGCTTGCCACAAGCCCTGCTGAGCATAGACCTCGCCCTGCGCACGATGGTACTGGCTGGTCTGCCCGGCCAACTGATGGGCGCGGGCCAGGCGCGTCCACAACTGAATGTCTTCACGTCGACCTTTCAGCGCTTGCTGCAGCAAGTCGATCGCCGGCTGCACCTGCCCGCCTTGAAGGCGGGCGTCGGCCAAGCGGTAGAGCAGATAGCGCTCGCCGGGGTATTTCTTCATCGCCTCGGCCAGCGAGGACTCGGCCGCGCCCCATTGCTTGCGCGCCATCGCCAGCTCACCGCCGAGTGAATAGACCAGCGCGTTGCGTTCGGTGGCGGCAAAACCATCGTAGATTTTCTGGGCTGTGTCGAGCTCGCCCGCGCGCATGAGCGCGTTGACGTACGCGTAACGCTGTCCGGGCGTTGGCGTTGCGGCACGCGTGAACTGATCTTTCTCTACCGCCAGGGTGTCGCGTGCAGTGCCGCTGGAAGAGGCGAGCCGCGCTTGAATCAACAGAAAGTCTTCGGAACTGGCGATCTGCCGGAAACGCATGTTTGCCACGCGATTTTCCATGTCGGCAATCCGTTCGGAGGTCAGCGGGTGGGTGCGCAGGTAGGCCGGTGCGTTGTTTTCGTACAGGCGCGATTCACGCTGCAGGCGCTCGAAGAACCCGGGCATGCCACGCACGTCGAAACCCGCCGCTTCGAGCGATTGCAACCCGATACGATCGGCCTCGCGCTCGAACTCGCGGGAGTAACCCAACTGATTCTGGATGCCGGCCGCTGCCCCCCCGGCCACGGCGGCTTGCGCGAGCTGATCGCTGTTGCGCGCCGCCAGCACGGCGACAAGCAGGGAGGCCAGCATGATCATGCTGCCCTGGCTCTGTTTCCCGACCATGCGCGCGATGTGGCGCTGCTCGACGTGCGCGACCTCGTGCGCGAGTACCGAGGCCAACTCCGACTCGCTTCGCGCCGCCTGAACCAGCGCCGAATGCACGCCGATGTAACCGCCCGGCAGCGCAAAGGCGTTGATGGTGCGATCGCGCAAGGCGAAGAAGTGGTAGTTGCCGCCAATATGAGCGGCGTCGACCAGCCGGTGGCCGATCTTGTTGAGATAGGCCTCGGTCTCCGGATCATCCAGATAGCCGGGTTCGTTCCAGCGAATGTCGCGCATGATCCGCTCACCCAGACGCTGCTCGGCGAGCGGTGACAAATCGGCGGCGGAGGAATCGCCCAGGTCGGGCAATCCGTCAGCCATGCCGGCGGTGGACAGACTGATACTGAGCAGCAGGGCAAGGGGTCGTTTGATCATCGTGGTGCTATGATACCCGCGCCCAAAATCAGTTCCACTGCACACATTCGGTAACACGCCATGACTGAGCATCTGACCCATTTCGACGCCGACGGACAAGCCCACATGGTTGATGTGGGCAGCAAGAGCGAGACACGTCGGGTGGCCGTTGCGGAAGGACGCATTGTGATGGCGCCGGCCACTTTCGCCATGATTCGCGAAGGCAGCGCCAAGAAGGGCGACGTCATCGGCATCGCACGCATCGCCGCCATTCAGGCCGCCAAGCGCACGTCCGATCTCGTGCCGCTGTGCCATCCCCTGCCGCTCACCCGCGTGGCGGTCGAGTTTACGCTCGACGATGCGTCGAACAGCGTGCTGTGCGGCGTCACTGCCGAAACGGTAGGCCGCACCGGCGTCGAAATGGAAGCGCTCACCGCCGTGCAGGTTGGCCTGCTCACCATCTACGACATGTGCAAGGCGGTGGATCGGGGCATGCACATGGAAGGCATCCGCCTGCTGGAGAAGCTCGGCGGCAAGTCGGGGCACTGGCGCGCCGACGAGGCCTGAACGGCCCGCAGGCGCGGTGACCACACGCCGGTGCACATCAAACCGTAACGATTATCGGGGCACAATGGCACGCTCATGAGCAAGGAAATCGAACTCAAGCTGGCCCTGCCCAAGACCGCGCTCCCCGCGCTGCGCAAGCATCCGCTGATCAAGCGCGCCGAGAAGCTCGGTGCCGCGACCACGCTCATCAATACCTACTACGACACCCCGGCGCTGCGCCTGCGCGATGGCAAGATCGCGGTGCGTACACGCAAACAGGGCCGTCGCTGGCTACAAACCGTCAAATGTGCGGCCCCGTCGGCTGGCGGACTGTCGGCGCGTCCCGAGTGGGAGCAGGATTTTCTCGGCGCATTCGATTTTTCCAACGTCGATGACAAGGCCACGGCGCGCGAACTGGAAGCCGTTGCTGACGCCCTGGTACCGATCTTTACCACTCACTTCCGGCGAGAGACCTATCGCCTGACGCCCACCGACGGCATCGAGATTTTGCTGATGATCGACAACGGCAAGATCGAGGCGAAGGAACGCCAGGACGCCATCTGCGAGGCGGAACTCGAACTGGTGGCCGGCGACGCTGACGCGCTGTTTGCCGTGGCCTGCGCGCTGGCCGACACGATTCCGCTCATGCCCGCCGACCGCAGCAAGGCCGAACGCGGCTACCGCCTGTTCGACAACGTGTCCGAGGCGCCGACACGTGCAGGCAAGTCGCCCATCCGCGCCCACCAGTCGCCGCTCGACGCCTTTCGCGCACTGGCCTTCAACTGCCTGCACCAATGGCAGGCCAACGCACTGGCGGCCGCCACCGAAGACGATCCGGAATACGTCCACCAACTGCGCGTGGCGCTGCGCCGCCTGCGGTCGCTCATCAAACTGTTTCGCCCAGCGCTTGATGAAGCCTTCGTCGCGCACTGGTCGGCGCAGCTGCGCGAGATTACCGCCGACACCGGCGATGCACGCGACTTCGACGTCTTCATCGACGACATTCTCGCCCCCGTCGAGCCCGCGCCGCTACTGGCCGACACCCTGCTCGACGCCTTGCGCCAACACGCGCTCGACGCACGCGATGCGGCCCGCCAGGCGACGCGCGAACGCCTCGCACACGCGCATCACGGGCGGAGCATCCTGTCACTCGCGCGCGCGCTCAACGACCTCGATTCCGATGCGCTGAACGCGGCGGCCGATCTCGTCGCCTTCGCCCGCCTGCAACTTGACGCGCTGCGCAAACGTTCCCGCAAACGCTTTGCCGCGGCCCAGGGCGACGACACGGCCCATCTGCACGAACTGCGCGTCAGTCTCAAGCAACTGCGTTACGGCGCCGAGTTCTTCCGCCCGCTCTTCGACAGCCATGACCTGAAACCCTATCTGGCCGCACTGCGCCGCGCTCAGGAACAACTGGGCTATCTCAACGATGTGGAAATCGCCCGCAACCGCATGCTCGGCTGGGCCGCGAAGGCCCCTGAACTGACCGATGCCGTGCATTTCGTGCTCGGCTGGCACGCGCCCGGCTGCGCGCGCGTGCGCCGGCGCAGCCTGCTCGAAGTCGAACCCCTGCTCTCGGGCAAGCGCGCATGGAAACGCGCGCGGCACTGAACATCAACGGAAACACCCATGGATCTGCTGCTCTGGCGCCACGCCGAGGCCATTGACGGAACACCCGACCACCTCAGAGAACTGAGCGACCGCGGCCACAAACAGGCGCGCAAAGTCGCCCACTGGCTGAACGAAAACCGGCCGAAACGCTTGCAGGTCATGGCCAGTCCGACCATGCGCACGCGCCAGACGGCGGCGGCATTCACCGACGAGTTCGAGATCATCACCGCACTGGGGCCGGGCTATGGCGTCTCCGACATGCTCTCGGCCACGGGTTGGCCAGAAGGTCGTGGTGCCGTGCTGGTGGTCGGCCATCAGCCCACGCTGGGCAGTCTCGCCGCCCTCTTGCTCGCCGGCCAGGAGTCCTACTGGTCGGTCAAGAAAGGCGCGCTGTGGTGGTTCACCAACCGCGTGCGCCATGACGAGACACAAACGGTGCTGCGCACGGTGATCTCACCCGACATGCTCTGATTTCACCTCGCGGCAACGGCTCAACCCCAGCCCACCGCGTGAAAACCGCCATCCGTGGCACCATAGCCGGACTGTCAGTCGGCGGTAAGCCACACACGCCAGACTGCCGCATCCGACCGGGCCGACGCTGTCTGGTGGCGCACATCGAGGGGTTCATGTTTCGTCGTTTCCTGCCGTCGCACGAGAGCATCAAGGAGCATCGTCTGCTTCAGTGGATCGGGCCGCGCCTGCACGACCCCGCCCTGTGGCGCATCAATCGGCGCAATGTTGCCAAGGCTGTCGCGATTGGCGCTTTCTTCGGGCTGCTGATTCCCGTCGCACAGATTCCCGCCGCGGTCGTCGCCTCGCTGAGCCTGCGCGCAAACCTGTGGATCGCAGCGGTGAGCACGCTGGTGAGCAATCCGCTGACCTATGCGCCCCTCTATTACTTCGCCTATCACCTGGGCGCCCGCGTTCTGGGCATCACGCCCCAGCCCACGCTCGCCGAAGCGCCGGCGGCGGAAACCTTTTTGCAATGGCTGACTCATACTTGGCAGTGGATCGGCGGCATCGGCCAACCTTTGCTGCTTGGCATGCTGCTCATGGCAGTGACCGGCGCTGCGGCGGGTTATTGCCTCACGCAGACGCTGTGGCGCTACCACATCCTGCGCAAGCGACGCGCGCGCACACGGCTTCGTACGCGGCATGAAGCCGGCTGACAGAATCGCACCGTTTGTCGATGGTGCCCTGCACAAAAACAAACGTTTGCATTACACTCATCGATCTCTAGAGCTGACCGACGGACGAAATCCGCGGCACGGTGAATCGAATGGAAGAAAGACCCGCTGAAGGCACCCGACGCATCATCAACGGTCGCCTGCGTGTGCACTACGATGGTTTCTGGATCAAGGTCTACGACCCGCCGGAAGACAGCCTGTCGGCCAAGAAAAAGCTCATCGAGGCACTGACCCGTCGGCTGTTCAACCATGTCGAGCATGGCATCAACATTCCCGGAAAACGGCTCGATGCGGCACGCAAGGCGTATGAAGACGAGCAGGATCCAGCGCTCAAGCGGATCAAGGGCGGCATGCTGGCCGGCGCCTTGTTCAATCGCGCCGCCGATATCTTTACCAAGCTGGTCGAACTGCAGGCCATGGGCGTCGACATCGAGCAGGACAACCCGCTCATGCGCCAGTGCGGCGGCTGTCTGCAAGACGCATTGAAACTGGGCAAACTGGTTCATCACCTGTCGGGTGAAGAAGGTATCGATGAGCTATGGGGCGAGCCGTTCCGGGCGTTTTCGATCCCCATCGACGCTTTTTACGAGAGTCGTTATATCAAGATAGCGCAAACGATGCGTGACATTGATCTGATCTCCCATGCCATGGTGGGTGCGTTCTCGGGCAACACCGCCTTCGAAGGGATTGAACCGCTGATTCGACTGTATGCGGATGCCGCGCGTGAAAAGTGCGAAACCCTGCGGACCGATCCGGCGATTTTCGAAATATGGCCGGCATTTGTGGTCGCGGGCGAACAACTCAACCGTTTTGAACCGATCTTGCCGTCGAGATCGGCGCGCACGCAGGTGCGCATGGCCGAATCCGGCATCGAACTGCTGCGTGCCGGCACGGCGCTGGCAACCTACATTACCCGGGCGCGCGTCCCGATGCCCAAGAGCACCAGCGATTACATCAAGCGTTGCGACACCTTCCGTCTGCGCTGGAGCGGTCTGGACTGTACGCCCGCGGCGCAAATGCACGTGGCGTAAAAAGGAAGCCGCGCGCAAGGCGCGGCGCCCTGAAAACCCGGCTTTCAGGCAATGATGCCGCCGCCCAGACAGACCTTCGACTCATAGACCACCACGCTCTGCCCGGGCGTGATCGCCCACTGCGGTTCGGCAAAGGCGATGATGGCGCGCTCGGCGCTCACCGCATCGATCTCGCACGGCTGATCCGGCGTACGGTAGCGCGGCTTGGCGGTGTAAACCCAATGCGTGTGCGGGTCGCGCCCGGCAATCCAGTTCAGTTCGATGGCCTCGAGCCGGTCGCGCAGCAAGGCGGCGTGATCGTGGCCTTGCACCACGTAGAGCACGTTGTTGGCCACGTCCTTGCTGGCTACGTACCAGGCGTCGTGTTCGCCGGCGTCATCCTGATTGCCCTTGATGCCACCAATCATCAAACCCTTGCGCTGCCCGATGGTGTGATACATCAGCCCCTGATGCTCACCCAGCACCCGATCGTCGTCGAGCGCGCGAATCTCCCCCGGCCGTGCCGGCAGATAGCGGCTCAGGAACTCGCGAAACGGCCGCTCACCAATGAAGCAGATGCCGGTTGAATCCTTCTTGGCATGCACGTGCAGCCCCGCCGCCTCGGCCATCTTGCGCACATCGCGCTTGTACAGGTCCCCCAGCGGGAAAAGTGTCTTGGCCAGTTGCGCCTGATTCAGGCGATACAGAAAGTAGCTTTGGTCCTTGGTACCATCTTCGGCCTTGAGCAGCTGAAACTCACTGCGGCCGTCGCTTTGCCATTGACGCACGCGGGCATAGTGGCCGGTGGCGATCTTGTCGGCACCCAAGCCCATGGCGTGGTCGAGAAAGCTGCGGAACTTGATCTCGGAATTGCACAGCACGTCCGGATTGGGCGTGCGGCCGGCCTCGTATTCCTTCAGGAAGTCGGCAAACACCCGATCCTTGTACTCGGCCGAGAAGTTCACCACTTCGAGGTCGATGCCGATGACGTCGCACACCGAGGCCACATCGACCAGATCCTGGCGCGTGGAGCAGTATTCATCGTCATCGTCGTCTTCCCAGTTCTTCATGAACAGGCCGACCACGTCGTAGCCCTGCTGCTTGAGCAGCAAGGCGGCGACCGCCGAATCCACACCGCCGGACATGCCGACGACCACTTTCATACCCTTCGGATCCTGCTTAGGGGACATTCGGTCCACCTCCATCAAGCCATTCGGCCAGCGGCAACACCACCGCGGGCTCTCCCTGTTCGACAAACCAGCTATCGACCACGAATTTTTCCCCCGAGCCGGACACGGACGGCGCAGGCGCTTTGGGTCGATCAGCAGCCAGATCGGGGCAATCGCACAGCGCCATGAGCACCGGCACATGATCGGGCACCGGGACCGGGCTGACGCGTTCAGTGCGTGCTGCCGTCTCCTCGATGACTGCGGAAAAATGCTGGAATAACACCAGCGTGGTGCGCCGGGCGCGCGGCACGACCTTGTGATAGCGCAACAGACCTCGTGCCTCGAGCATGCGCAGCAATCGCATGGTCGATGTCGAGTGATCGATGCAATCCATTTTGCCGAACACCCCCGCATCGGCAAAGTTGCCCCGGCGGTCCGAATGGATCGGTGACTGGCGCCCGGCCTCGATATAGAGCCGACCAACGACTTTTGCCAATAGCGCGCGCTCTTCGCTCGCGGATTTTGCTTCGGCAAGCATGGCGCCCACCTCGGCCAGATCAGCCTCGGAATACGCGACGCGCGCCTGTGTCTTGCAACCGTAGTTGAAACAGAGCTCGACCTGAGCCGTAGCGCCACCGATCATCGGCCACCCGAGCAACACAGCGACCAGCAAAAAGCGCAGCGGGCTCACGACGCGCCGTAGTGCCGAATCAGCTCCAGCGGCAAGCGGCGACCACTCAGGTAGTCGTCCACGCACTGGAGCACCAGCGGACTGCGATGCCGGTCACGGCAGGCGATGATTTCTTCGCGTGTGAGCCATACCGTCCGCACAATGCCGGTATCGAGCGCCTGCCCGGCCACGCGCTCGCCCGTCTCACCGGCAAATGAAAACCGCAGATAAGTGACTTTTCCATCGGGCCGGGGCCACTGATAGATGCCGAGCAGATGTGTCGGCCGAAATGGGTGCGCCGTCTCTTCGAGCGCCTCGCGGGCCACCGCCTCGACAAGCGACTCCTTGGCTTCGAGATGCCCGGCGGGCTGGTTGAAGCGCAGACCGTCGGAGGTTTCCTCCTCGACCAGCAAGAAACACCCATCGCGCTCGACGACCGCGGCCACGGTCACATTCGGTTTCCAGACTCTTTTCATGATTCGAATATCATCGTTGACAGGCCACATTCTACCGCGCCGAAGCCGCCTCGGGCGCGCGGACACTCCGCTTTTCGCCCCGTCAAATCACGACTTCGGCGTGCGCCGAGTCGATCAAGATGCGCTAGAATTGCGCGTTTGGCGTGCCTGCTCGGGCATTGACCGCAACAACAGACATCTTGCTGGAGATTTCACCATGTCCATGGCCGATCGCGACGGTTTTATCTGGTACGACGGAAAAATGGTGCCGTGGCGCGAAGCCACCACCCACGTGCTGAGCCACTCGCTGCACTACGGCCTGTCCGTCTTCGAAGGCGTACGTGCCTACAAAACGGCCAAGGGCACCGCCATCTTCCGCCTGCGCGAGCACACGCAACGCCTGATGAACTCGGCCAAGATCTATCACATGCCGGTGAATCACAGCATCGACGAGCTCATGGAAGCCCAGCTCGACGTGGTGCGCCAGAACAAGCTCGAATCCTGCTACCTGCGCCCGATCATCTTCTATGGCTCCGAAAAGATGGGCATTTCGACACGTGGCGTGAGTACGCACACCACCGTCGCCGCCTGGCCCTGGGGTGCCTACCTGGGCGAAGAAGGCCTGAAGAACGGGATTCGCGTGAAGACGTCGTCCTACGCGCGCCATCACGTAAACGTGACCATGCCGCGCGCCAAGGTCGCCAGCACCTACGCCAACTCCATTCTGGCCAACCTCGAAGCCACGCAAGACGGCTACGACGAAGCACTGCTGCTGGACGTGAACGGCTTTGTGGCCGAAGGCGCCGGCGAGAACCTGTTCATCATCAAGGACGGCAAGATCTACGAGCCGGAGATCGCCTCGGCACTGACCGGCATCACCCGCGACTCGGTCATCCAGATCGCGCGCGAGTTCGGTCTGGAAGTACAGCCGCGCCGCCTCACCCGCGACGACATCTACATCTGCGACGAGGCCTTCTTCACCGGCACGGCGGCTGAGGTGACCCCGATCCGCGAGTTGGACAACCGCACCATCGGCACCGGCAGCCGTGGCCCGGTCACCGAAAAGATCCAGGCACGCTTCTTCGAGATCGTGGGCGGTCACGCCCCCGAATACGACCACTGGCTTTCCTACATCTGATTCCAAGAGAAATCGACATGGCTGAAAATCAGGAAAAATCGCAAGTTATCGAGGTCACGGCAAAGGATCTCCCGCTGCATTGCCCACGCCCCGATGCGCCCCTGTGGGCGCGTCATCCCCGCGTCTTTCTCGACGTATTGACCGAAGGCAAGGTGTGCTGCCCCTACTGCAGCGCGACCTACGTTTTCACCGGCGAACCGCCCAAAGGTCATCACTGATCACCATCGTCCCGGGCACCCGCCCGGGCGGGCGACGGAGTACTTCGTGAGCCAAGCCGTATTTACCTCACCGCAGGAAGTCGAGGACGCCTTCTACGACGCATTTTGCCGGGCGGACCTCGATGCCATGATGGCTGTCTGGTCGGAAGACGAGGAAGTCATCTGCATTCACCCGGGCGCTGCGCGCGTCGTCGGGCTCGCGGCCGTACGCGACTCCTGGCGGCAGTTGTTTGCTGGCGGCGCACGCCTGAACATCACGGTCTCCAACGAAGTCATCTCGGCCGGCACCATGATGGCCATCCACTGTGTGCTTGAGCATATCCACGTGGACGGCGACGACGAACTGCACTCCCCCATCGTGGCGACCAACGTGTTCATGCGCGGTGCCATGGGCTGGCGCATGGTGGCGCATCATGCCTCCCCCACGCCGGAGATCGACGCGCTCGACGATTCGAGCAGACCACTCATTGTTCACTGATCGCATCTCGTGTCGATTCTGCACGCTCATGCCTGCACCGCCCCAGACATCTCGCACCACCAAGGCAGAATGACGTGACCGCCTCAGCATACCGCGCGCCTGGTTGGCTGCCCGGCGGCCATCTCCAGACCATCTGGCCACTCGTGCGTCGCCCGCCGCTGCCGAGTTACACACGCGTGCGCTGGGAGACGCCCGATGGCGATTTCCTGCACGCAGACTGGGTTTCCAAGCGCCCCGGCGCGCCGCTCGTGGTGCTCTTCCATGGGCTGGAAGGCAGCAGCCACTCGCACTACGCCCGATCCATCATGGGCCACCTGAGCCGCATCGGCTGGAACGGCGTCGTGCCCCATTTTCGCGGCTGTTCCGGCAAGCCCAATCGGCTGCTGCGCGCCTATCACTCGGGCGACAGTGCCGAAATCGGCTGGATTTTGCGTCGCATCACCAAGCGCTACCAGGACGGCCCGGTGTTTGCCGTGGGCATTTCGCTCGGCGGCAACGCCTTGCTCAAGTGGCTGGGAGAGCAAGGCGACGAGGCCGGCCAGCGTATCGCCGGAGCGGCCGCCGTGTGCGCGCCACTCGACCTGGAAATCTCCGGCCTCGCCCTCGGCCAAGGGTTCAATCGGGTTTATACCGAACGCTTTCTGCGCACCCTCAAGCGCAAGGCGCTGGACAAGATTGCCGCGCACAATGCCACCACGCTCGATGCCGAGCGCATTCGCAAGGCACGCACGCTGTACGAGTTCGACGATGCCTTTACCGCCCCCGTGCATGGCTTTGACGGGGTCATCGACTACTGGCAGCGCGCCTCCGCTCGCCCGCTCCTGCATGGCGTTCGCGTCCCCACGCTATTGCTCAACGCCCGCAACGACCCGTTCGTACCGCCCGAAATTCTGCCCGGCGCCAAGGCGTTGCCGCGTGCCATCAAGTGCGAATACACGGACAGCGGTGGCCACGTCGGTTTCCTGCGTGGCACCTTCCCCGGACACCTCAACTGGCTGCCGGAACGGCTTGTGAGCCACTTCATCGACACCTCCAAGAAACGCCGCTGACGCCACTGTCACGCAGACAAAAAGTCAATCTGGGATAATCCGCCCAGTCCTCACTCAACGAAGAGAAGCTCCATGCAACTGGCCCCCGAGATTTTCAAGGCATACGACATCCGCGGCATCATCGACAAGACGCTCACCCCCGAGGTCGCGCATGCCATCGGTCACGCACTCGGCTCCGAAGCGGTCGCGCGCGGCCAGGCCACCATTGCCGTCGGCCGCGACGGTCGTCTGTCAGGCCCGGCACTGGCCGGCGCACTGGCCGAGGGCATCTGCGCCGCCGGGGTGGATGTCATCGACGTCGGCTGCGTACCCACGCCGCTGGCCTACTTCGCCGCCTACCAACTGGGCACGAACTCCTGCGTCAGCGTCACCGGCAGCCACAACCCGCCCGACTACAACGGTTTCAAGATGGTGCTCGGCGGCCAGACGCTGTTCGGCGAGCTGATTCAGGATCTGCGTCGCCGCATCGAGGAAAACGATTTCGCCCATGGCCAGGGCGAGATCCGCACCGCCAACGTCATTGACGACTATCTCGAGCGCGTCGTCGGCGATATCAAACTTGCGCGCCCGATGAAGCTTGTCATCGACTGCGGCAACGGCGTCGCCGGTGCGGTGGCCCCCCAGCTGTTCAAGCGCCTGGGCTGCGAAACCGTCGAGCTCTTCTGCGAGGTGGACGGCACCTTCCCCAACCACCATCCCGACCCCTCCAAGCCCGAAAACCTGCAAGACGTGGTCCGCGCACTGCACGACACCGACGCCGAACTCGGCCTCGCCTTCGACGGTGACGGCGACCGCCTCGGCGTGGTTACCAAGGACGGGCAGATCATCTACCCCGACCGCCAGCTCATGCTGTTCGCCGAAGACGTGCTCTCGCGCGTCCCGGGTGGGCAGATCATCTACGACGTCAAATGCACGCGAAATCTCGCGGGCTGGATTCGCGAGCATGGCGGCGAACCGGTGATGTGGAACACCGGCCACGCCCTGGTCAAAGCGAAACTCAAGGAAACCGGCGCCCCGCTTGCCGGCGAAATGAGCGGCCACGTGTTCTTCAAGGAGCGCTGGTACGGCTTTGACGACGGCCTCTATGCCGGCGCCCGCCTGCTCGAAATTCTCTCCGCCCGGCCGGACGCCAACGCCGCGCTCAAGGCGCTGCCCGATGCCGTCAGCACGCCGGAGCTGAACCTCAAGATGAATGAAGGCGAGCCCTTCGAGCTGGTCAAGCGCCTACGGGAACAAGCCACCTTCGAGGGCGCCGACGAAGTCATCACCATCGACGGCGTGCGCGTCGAATACCCCGACGGTTTTGGCCTGGCGCGTCCGTCAAACACCACCCCCGTGGTGGTACTGCGCTTTGAAGCGGATTCGGATGAGGCCATCAAACGCATTCAAGGGGAATTCACGCGTGCCATCGAAGGCGTATGGCCGGGCGTGGCGCTACCGTTTTGATACCTTGAACGGGGGGCGCGCAGCCCACCGCCTGCGTCGCCATCAGTCGTCAGAAAAGCGCCCGCAAGGGCGCTTTTCCGTTGTCTATCAGCGCGTTATCGGCGCGCGTCAGATTCGCCGTGCGGGCACCACTCGAAGCGCCCGCTCACGCCGCCTTTCTGCGCACTAAATTTAATCGCCACGCATGCTCAAGCCGCGGTTTTGCGCTGCCGTAGAGGACTGTATATCGCCCACACAGGAGCCCTACCGATGCCGACCGCGCTCGAAAACCTTTTCAGCAACATCCCCCAATTACCGAGTCTGCCGCGCGTCGTCACGGACCTGATACAGACGATGGGAAACAACGATGCCAGCATCGACGACATCGTCGAAAAGCTCCGTCACGATCCCAACCTGAGCGGGCGCGTATTGCGCCTGGCCAACAGCAGTCATTACGGCGCCAGCCGAAAGATCGGTGCCATTGACGATGCGGTAGCGCTCATCGGGCTTGACGCCCTGCGCACATTGGTGATCGCCTCGGGTGTCTCCAGCGCATTCAAGGCCGTGCCGAATCTCGATCTCAAGGCCTTCTGGCACGAAGCGCTCGTTGTTGCGGGCCTGTCCCGCGCTTTGGCCAAACAAGGGGGCAAGGTCAATCCGGAGTTCGCCTACAGCGCCGGGCTCATGCACCGCCTAGGGGTACTGGTACTGCACATGGGCTTCCCGGATGCCGCCGCGCAAATTGCCCGCGACTGCAAGGATCTCACCGTCGGCGAACGCCCCGCGCTGGAACGCATGCTCGCCCACGTCACACATACCGAGGCCGGCGAGCGGCTCGCGAAAAACTGGCACTTCCCCGACGAAATCTGCACCGCTCTGCGCCACTATGCCGACGCAAACCACCCGGACGCCAACGATCTGGCTCGCATTCTCATGGTTGCCACCGAAATTGCCCTTGAGCACGCGCATGGCGACGCGGACGCGGAGATCGCAAGTCACCTGCCGGCGCCCATGCTCGCGCAGATAGACATCTCCGAATCCCAGCTGACCGAGACCTTCGGCCGCATCCCCGCGCTGGAGGCCGACGCCGCCGCCTTTCTATAACGGCGCCCAGACCATATCGACGCAATTTTCTCGACGGCCGGTGCGCACTGCGCGTGTGCACCACTGTCGTGAACCTGATCGCCACTGGCTTGTGCCGAGCGCTGGACGACAATTTACGAACGAGGCAGGCTGTCGCGCCTAGATCACATCGCGCGTCGCCAGCCAATCGAGCACGGCGTAGCCGGTCCCCCGTTCCCAGCCCTTCAGCTTGTCTTTCGGGATCAGCCTCACTTCGGCCAGCTCCTCGTTGAGCCGGATCTCGCCGGCCGCCTGCACGTGGTAGACCAGCAGCACCTGATTCGCCTCTTCGAAGGCGTAGTTGCCGACCCAGTGGGTCGCCTGCGCATCGAGCCCGGTTTCTTCCTTCACCTCGCGCACAATGGCCTCGTCGGGCGCTTCGCTGCGTTCGAGAAAACCGGTCACCAGTGCGAACTTGCCTTCCGGCCAGGCCGCATTGCGCGCCAGCAGCATATGGCCATCCCTGTCGACGCATTCGATGAGCGCACAGACCACCGGCAC
>JBNKNO010000006.1:0-1676 GCA_050293885.1 Rhodocyclaceae bacterium
TCGAAGACAAAAAAGAAGCGGAACGGCAAAAACCGTCCCGCTTCAATACAATCTGGTGCTGCTGACCGGAATCGAACTGGTGACCTACTGATTACGAATCAGTTGCTCTACCGACTGAGCTACAGCAGCGAAGGGTGCGAATTTTATAGTCAGCCGGAGAAAACTGCAAACCCCGCGCGTCGCGCCACGAATCCGCCGTTCATCGCGCATAAACTACAGCCGGGCGCCCTGCTCTCGCGCTTTGGCAAACCCCTCAACTACAGTCACGCTAACGACAACGGATCAAAATCATGAGCCGAGGATTTACCCTAATCGAACTGATGGTCACGCTGGCAATCGTAGCGATACTTGCCAGCATGGCCGCGCCGAGCTTCACCCGGATGATCGAAGACAACCGGGTGACGACGCAGGCCAACGACTTGCTCTCGGGCATCGCTGTCGCCCGTTCGGAGGCCGTCAAACTCGCCACGCAGGTGACCGTCCGCCCAATCGGCGCTGATTTTTCCGGTGGCTGGTGTATCCACACCGGCGCCGCCTGCAACAACGCAACCACGCTCCGGCAACATGAAGCATTGGGGCAAGTCGCGATCGCGGGTGGCGCCATGAGCACGGCCATGACGTTCGACACTTACGGCACCAACATGGCGAACACCAACCTCGTCATCAATCTCGCCCCCCCTAACTGCGCCACGGGTGATGTCCGCCAACGCACGCTGACGGTCAACCCCGTCGGCCATCCGCGCATCGAGGTGACGGCATGTCCTTGACACACAACCATCCCGGCAGCTGCATGCATAAGCGTTCGAACAACCGTCGCCAGCAAGGCTTCTCCTTGATTGAAGTCCTGGTCGCGATGATCGTGCTATCGCTCGGATTGCTCGGCCTCGCCGCACTGCAGATCAACTCCCTCAAGTTCAACCAGGTCGCTCATCTGCGCTCGCAAGCTTCGACCCTGGCCTACCAGATGCTCGACAGCATGCGCGCCAGTCCGACGGCGGCGAAGGGCGGTAGTTTCAACATCGCCCTCACATCGACCATCCCCACGGCAGGCTCATCCGCGGCGTCGAACCAACTCAAGTTATGGATGGAGCAAGTAACAACGCTTCCCAACGGACAAGGCCAGGTTTGCCTCAGTGCCACCCCGGATCCTGCTACCGCTGTATGCGCACCCAACGGCGACTTCGCCATCATCACCGTTCAGTGGAACGAAGCCGACGACACCGGCGCGCGCAGCGCACGCCAGTTCCAACTCGTCTCTCAAGTGGCGCCGTGACTATGAAGCTCATACCCAACACCACCTCGATGCGACGCCAGCGTGGCCTGTCGCTCATCGAACTCATGATCAGCATGGTGATCGGCCTGCTCATTCTGGGCGGCATGATTTCGCTGTTCGTCAGCAACAAACAAACCTACCGCTACAACGATGAACTGGCGCGCCTGCAGGAAAACAGCCGCATGACCATCGACCGCATCGAGCGCACGCTGCGCATGGCGGGTCACGTCGGCTGCCCGACGCTGCAGGAAGCGCAGCAACGCCGTCGTGGCGTTATCGGGCAGTCAATCGTCGACAACCCCCAGATTCCGTTCAACACACTCCAGGCGATCACCGCCACCCGATACAACCCGAGCAACCCCGGCATCGTCGGCACTGTCGGCAAGACGGCAAAGGCCGGGAC
>JBNKNO010000006.1:1775-103977 GCA_050293885.1 Rhodocyclaceae bacterium
GGCGATCACCGCCACCCGATACAACCCGAGCAACCCCGGCATCGTCGGCACTGTCGGCAAGACGGCAAAGGCCGGGACCGACGTGGTGACCGTCCGCTTCGGCCAGGGCGCGTCAACGACGCTAGACACAGCGACGAAAGACGACATCGACCCCGGGGACTCGGCTATCGTCATCCGCGACAACGCCCTCGGGTTCAAGCAGGGAGAAGCCATCGTCATTTCCGACTGCAAAGGCGTCGGTCTTGCCCGCGTCAGCAACACACCGGCGTCGGGCAACAGTGTGACGCTCGAATTCAAAACCTCCGGCGGATACAACACCAATGACGGCCTGCCCATCGCGTTCGGCGACGATGTGCGCCTCATGCGCATGTCCAACCTCTCGTTCTTCGTCGGACCGTCGGCCAACACCAATCGCCAAGGGAACGCCTACAACTCGCTCTACTTGGCTTCCGAGGCAGCCGGCTCGAGTGCCGACGAAATCGTCGAAGGCGTGGAGGATATGGTCATCACCTACGGCGTCGAAGGCGCCGGCACGCCGAGTGAGGTCACGGACAAATACGTGGATGTGAATTCGGTGACCGACTGGAACGATGTCGTCGCCGTGAATATCAGCCTGCTGCTCGCCAGCGTTGACGAGAACGTTGTGGACACAGCGCAGTCCGTCACCTTCAACGGCAAGACTTACACTGACCGCCGCATGTACACCACGGCGAACATGACAGTAACCCTGCGGCGCAACTTCAATTGACGACGGAGCTTACGATGCAAACGAACCATCGCACCGCCAAAAGCACCCGCCGCAAGCAATCCGGCGCGGTGCTCATTGTCGGCCTGATCCTGCTGCTGGTGATGACCATGCTCGGGCTCACCGCCATGCAGACCACATCGCTCGAAGAACGCATGGCCGGCAATATGCGAGACCGGGGCATCGCCTTCCAGGCGGCGGAACTTGCCTTGCGCGCCGGCGAGAAAGAAGTTTTCACCGGCCCACCGACATCAGGCAGCGGGTTCTTTGACTTCATGGCAGGCAGTCCCGCACCGGACGAATCAGTCGATACCAACTGGACGACGACGGGCAACTACTGGGCCTGGACATCCGGCCTACCGGTTGGCAGCAACACCAACACAGGTTATCCCGCGCTCGATGAAGAACCCAAATTCTGGATTGAAGCCCGCCCCGGCAGAAAACCGCTCGAGGTGAGCAGTCCGATCGAAACCGTCTATTACGTTACTGCCCGCTCGACGGGCGCCAGCGGCAAGGCGCCGGTCATCCTGCAGTCCACCGCCCGTTATTGATTGATCGTCCCGCACACATAGGTGCCACCATGACGAAGAACACACCCACATACACCGCTGCTGCACTCACTTTCTCGGCCATCGCCTTTTTCGGCGCGGTCGACGCGAGTGCCTCGCCCTTGGCCATTTCCCAAGTCCCCTTGTACCTAGGCGGCACGGTTGAGCCGAACATCCTGTTCGTGCTCGACGACTCCGGTTCAATGGAATGGTCCTTCATGCCGGACGACATTTACGGCTACTACAACACCAAACGGGCCAAGTCGAGCACCTTCAACCAGATCTACTACGATCCGACGATCACCTACACCCCCCCACTCGACGAAGATGGTCAGAGCTTGGGCAACGCAACGTTCAGTGGCGCTTGGTACAACGGATACGACCTTGCGAACCGCGCCTACAAGACGACCGACCTCCGTTCTTCCTTCCGCCCGACCTGGTATTACCCGGGCACCAGCACTGCCTATTCTGGCAGTGCGGAGCCCGCCTACTACTATGAATACTCGGCCGCCTGCGGCAATGTGAACAATGATGGCTGCTATACGAAGCGCACGGTCACAGGCACTTCCCAAGAGCAGAACTTCGCCAACTGGTACTCCTACTATCGAAACCGCATGTACGCGGCCAAGGCCGGTGTCAGCCGTGCGTTTGGCGTCCAGGGCACGGGGATGCGCGTCGGGTACGGGCGTATCAACAAAGGCACGTCCACCATTGACGGCATCAGCATTTCGACCCTGGACCGTGGCGTACGCGACTTTAGCGACACTGACGCATTGGGCAATATCACGAACGAACGAAGCGCCTTTTTCGACTGGCTGTTCAAGCAGCAACCGACCGGCAGCACACCGCTGCGGCGCGCACTGGACGCCGCCGGTCAGTATTTCGAGCGTAACGACTCACAAGGCCCAGCCAGCACAACGCCAGGAGCCAGCGGCGGCAACGACCTGTCGTGCCGTCAGAATTTCACCATCATGACCACGGATGGCTACTGGAATTCTTCGACAGCATCCACAAGCGCGGCGCGTCTGAATAATGACGGCACCAACGGCACCGTGATTACTGGCCCCAATAACGTGAGCGGACAGTTTCTCGGTGTCCCGCCCTTTTCCGACACCTACCAAGATACGTTGGCTGACATCGCAGCCTATTACTGGAAGCGAGATCTGCGCACTGACTTGACCAACGATGTCCCGATCAGCACTGACGATCCGGCGTTCTGGCAGCATATGGTGACTTTTGGCGTGGGTCTGGGGGTGACTGGAACCATCAACCCAACCGCCGCCTTCGCAGCAATCGGCACCGGCACCGACCCGGGTTGGCCCAACCCGAGCGCGAGCAACCCGGCAAAGATCGACGACCTGCTGCATGCGGCGGTCAACAGCCGAGGCCAGTTCTTCAGCGCGGGGAATCCGAACGCGTTTGCCAACGCACTCTCCAACACGCTCGCCACCATCAACGCCCGGACCAGTTCGGCCGCGACGGTATCCTCCAATTCAACCCGTTTGAGTACCAACACCTTGGTGTTCCAGGCATTGTTCGACAGCGGTGACTGGAGCGGCGACATGAAGGCGTTCGAGATCGATCAAGTCCCGGGCAGTCCGACCTATCTGCAACCGAAGACAACGCCGAAATGGCTGGCAAGCACCAGAATACCGACCTTCAATCTGCGTAGTCTTTTCACCTTCAACCCGACTTCCGGCAACGGCGTAGCCTTTAGCTGGGCGTCCTTAAACAGTGCGCAGCAAACAACACTCGGCAGCAGCACCCTGCTCAACTGGGTACGCGGAGACCAGAGCAACGAAGTTTCCAACGGCGGGCCATACAGGAATCGCAACTTGTTGATGGGGGATGTCGTCAATTCCAGCCCCGCGTACGCCGAAAAACAGAACTATGGTTACGCGCTGGCCGCGTCTTTGACATCCGGCGAGCGCAAGGCCTATCGCACCCGCTTGAGCTCAACGAGCTTCACGAGCCGCAAAGGCGTCCTGCTCTTTGGCGCCAACGATGGCATCTTCCGGGGACTGGATGCGGACACGGGTGCAGAACTGTTCGGCTATGTGCCGAATACGATCCTCTCCGGTCTGCCCGACTTGGCCGACCCGGACTACACCCATCGCTATTTCGTCGATGGCTCGCCACGACTGGCAGACGCGCTCATCGGTAGCAGCTGGAAAACGGTCTTGGTGAGTTCCACCGGTGCCGGCGGAAGAGGCTATTTCGCGATGGTGCTCGATGATGTTCTGGCTGCCTCGCCGCGTCAGTTCTCCGCCAACGACATTTTGTGGGAGATATCCGACACAACAGTGGACAACAGCACGCTCCCGTATGCCGAACTCGGCACAGCCATGGGGCAAGCAGCTATCGGCCGGACGGAAAGCGGTCAATGGGTCGCCATCATCGGAAACGGATACAACAGCGCATCGCAAACTGGCCGGCTGTTCGTCATCGATTTGGCGACGGGTAAGCGCCTGCTGGAAATCGACACAGGCGTCGGCTCCGCGGCAACCCCCAACGGCATCGCCACACCACTGGCGGTCGATGCCGACCAGAACGGCTCGATCGACATCGTCTATGCGGGCGATCTCCACGGCAACCTATGGAAGTTCGACTTTACCAGCAAGACGGCAAACAACTGGAAGCTGGCCTTCGGCGGCAAGCCTCTGTTCAAGGCGACCGACGCAAGTGCCAACGCCCAGCCGATCACCACCAAACCCACTGCGGGCTTCCACCCGGACGGCGGCTTGATGCTCTATTTTGGCACCGGCAAATACTTTGAAACCGGGGACAACAGCAATCTGTCAGCGCAATCGCTGTATGGCGTGCGAGACGAATGTGGCTTGGCGATGACCGGCACTGGCTGCTCCAGCATCAGCACGACGGCCAAGGTGGTACGCAGCAACCTGCTGCAACAGACCATCACTTACCAAGGTTTGCAAAGCTTCAACGGCAATTCCTGGGAGATTCGCCAGTTCTCGCAGAATGCAGCAACCACGAGTCACAAGGGTTTCTACGTGGATCTTGTTTACAACAGCACCTTCGCCGGCGAGCGGATTCTCTCCACGCCAATCCTCTGGTCGGACCGTATTATTTACGTGAGTGCCATCCCCGACGACGATGCATGTGCGGGTGGAGGCGACAGCTGGATCATCGAACTGTCTCCGTATGAGGGCGCACGGACCGATTTCAGCGTCTTCGACCTGGCGCTCGATGGCTCGTATGACAACACCAACTATTACAACAAGCAGGCGGTCAATGGGCGCAAGGTGCGCGGCGGCATGATTGGCGGCGACGGCGGCCTTGGCCAAATTGATGCCGGCGGCGGAAAGACCGTGAAACTCGGTTCGACCGCGTCCGGAAAAATTGATACAAGCGTGCAAAAGAACGACGGTGGCCAGCGTATTTCCTGGCGTCAGATTCAATGATAGCGAGGCACAACATGAACATTTCGCAACTTACTGGCGCACTGCGCACCACCTTGCTGGCGATCGGCCTGATGCTGACCGGCCCCGCCGTCGCGCAATCGGACATGGTGCTTCCGCTTGAAGAAATCGGCGTTGTCCGACAGGTCGATGCCTCACGTTCGATGATTACCGTCGACAACCGGAAACTGCAGGTGACCACCGCGACACAAGTGACCGCAGATGATCCGAATCTTCGCTTCAGCAGGGTATCTGAAGCGTGGCTGGGCCGTCAGGTGGGGATGGAAACCAACATCGCCCCCGACGGCACCACCGTCATCGTCAAGCTCCACATCTTCAATAGCGGTCACTGAACAACACGAGGGGAAAGTCGAATGAAACGAGCAACTTCGTCGCGGGGCTTTACCCTGATCGAACTCATGATCGTCGTAGCGATCATCGGCATCATCGCAGCCGTAGCGTATCCGAGCTACGTCCAATACGTGCTACGCTCCAAACGCGATGAATGTGCAGGGCAAATGACGAAAATGGCGTCCGCCTTGGAGCGCTACTATTCGACGACTGGTAGATATACCGGCTTCGCAGCCGTCGGCTGGCGCTGTCCGGCAGACAGCGGGGCACAAACCTACGCGCTGGACCCGGCCGCAAACGGCAACTTGACCAATATCCAAGCACAGTTCTTCACCATCACCGCGGTACCCCAAGGCAGCCAAGCGAGCGACAAGTGCGGCAATCTCACACTAACAGACACAGGGCTCAAAGGTGCAAAAGGCGTAACTACGCCGGCCGTAGTGCAGGAGTGCTGGCGATAACTGGCGTGGGATAACTAGGCGAATGCAAAGTCGCGGAAATACCGCGCAGGATCGTCTGGAGCGGCGAGTGAAGGAACGCAACCCGTGCTGTTTGCTGCCAACGATCACTTAGCAAGCCCCTCGAAGTCACAACTCAAGTATCCGCCTCCGGGTTCGTTAACGTCGTAACGAGCGCAAATCCCGGAGAAGTGAAGCATGGCCCAAGCAGACGAAAGTCTTGTGTTTCTCGAAGAAGGCCTGCGCGCCATTGGCCAGGACGCGCCCACCTCACCACAAGCTTGGCGGGTGCTGGTGGTAGACGACGATACCGATGTCCACGAGACCACGCGCTTTGCCATGCGCGATCTGCCCGTGATGGGGCGGCCGGTGGAGTTTCTGCATGCACACTCCGGTCGCGAGGCGCTGGAGATGCTCCAAAAGACGCCGGACATCGCAGTAATGCTGCTCGATGTGGTGATGGAGACCCCCGATGCGGGGCTGAAGATTGTCGACGCTGTCCGCAATGAGCTAAAGCTGAACAATCTTCGCATCGTGCTGCGGACCGGCCAGCCCGGCCAGGCGCCGGAGATGGAGGCGATCAGTCGCTTCGACATCAACGATTACAAGACCAAGAACGAACTGACGCGCAACAAGCTGTTCACTACGCTGACATCGGCGGTACGCTCCTACGACCAACTTCGGCGCCTCGACGCGAGCCGGCTCGGGTTGGAAAAAATCATCGCTGCGAGCAATGATTTCATCACCAAGCCGGGCTTGCGCAGCTTCGCGGACGGTGTGATTACCCAGATTGCCGGTTTGATTGGCGTTGCCCCCGAAGGGCTGGTTTGCGCCAGCCAGGTGTCTTCCGATGCGTCTGAGCCGGGCCGCATGCACCTTCGCGTGATTGCGGCGGCAGGAAAATATGGCGGCCTCATCGATCAGGAACTGGACCAGATCGGGCACCCGCGCATTGCCGAGGCCCTCAGGCGCTGCATCCAGACGCGCCACAGCATTGTCGACCAACACAGCATCACACTCTTTTTCGAATCGAGGGATCAGCACACTTACGCGGCTTTTGTCGATTCAGGTGATCCCATTCACGAGTTCGACCAACATCTTCTCGAGGTGTTTTGCACGAACATTTCGCTGTGCGCCAACAATATCGAGTTGGTGGCGGCTTTGCGCGAGCAGGCCTATTTCGACCGCTTGGTGCGCTTGCCCAACCGCGCCTCGATGCTGCGTGAGCTCGACCGCGCCATCGCCGGGCCAGAGCGCAGCCACCAAGCGCTCGCGCTGATCGACATCGACCAGTTTTCCGCCATCAATGACATCTTCGGCCACCACTATGGCGACCAGTTGCTCCGCAGCATCGCCGAACGTTTGAAGGCCAACTTTCCGCATTGTTTTCTGTCGCGGATTGCGGGCGATGTGTTCGGGTTGATGGGGCGTCGCGAGAGCCTCACGCCCGAGAGCATCAACCGCACGTTCAGCACACCGTTCAGCATCGACAAGGTCGAGCACCCATTCACGGTGTCGATTGGCATCGTTCATTTGCGCGAAGTGAACGGCGATGGCTCCGACGGTATCCAGAACGGCTATATCGCGCTCAAGCGCGCCAAATCGGCGGGCATTGGCCACAGCGCCTACTACTCCGAAGCAATTGCCAACGAGACGCGCGAACGCAGCCGTATGCTGCACGACCTGCACCGGGCGCTACTCCAGGGCGATCAACTGTTCACGGCCTTTCAGCCGCAGCTTGACCTCGACTCCGGCAAGCTCATTGGCGTCGAGGCATTGTTGCGCTGGCAACGGGCAGACGGCGGTTTCGTCTCCCCGGCGCAGTTCATCCCCATCGCCGAGCACTCGTCCCTCATCATTACGCTCGGGGAATGGGTGCTGCGCGATGCGCTGCGCGCACTGAAGCAGATCCATCAGCAAGGCTTCCCCGACTTGCGCGTTGCGGTCAACGTATCGACGGTTCAATTGGCGCAACCCGATTTCCTCGAAATTCTCGATCGCTCGCTGGACGAATTGCAGGTGGCACCTCACCACCTCGAACTGGAAATTACCGAGTCGGTCGCCGCCTTGGGCATCCGCCAGGTGGCCACCTTGTTGAAAGCGATCCGCTCGCGCGGCATTGCCGTCGCCATCGACGATTTCGGCACTGGCTTCTCTTCGCTGTCCTATCTCGATCGTTTGCCGGCCGACCGCATCAAGATCGACCGCTCCTTCGTGAGCACGCTCGACAGCCCCCAAGGCGCACGTATCGCCGAAATGATCGTGCCGCTCGGCCATCAGCTCGGGCTCGCGGTGCTCGCCGAAGGCGTCGAGACGGAAGCGCAGCTCGAGGTGCTCAAGGCGCTCGGCTGCAACGAGATTCAAGGCTATCTGATCGCCCAGCCCATGCCACTCGATACGCTCAAGGGCTGGCTCGCCGATTCCTCAAAATATTTGCCGCGTCACGGCGAAGCGGCCTGATCAGCGAACGGCTGCCTTACAATGGACGGACTTGGGTTGCCCGCAAGAACGCATGTGCGGCCCACCCCCGATAGTCCGCCCCGGCGCTTGGCGCCATCCGTGCCATGGTCACCTTTCTCGACATCATCCTTCGCGCCGGCCGCGCCGGCGTCGAACTCGCGCTATTCGTCCTCTTGCCGGTCATGGTGGTCATGCTTTCCGTCATGCGCCTGCTCGAGGCCAGGGGGGTACTCGACCGTCTCGTGCATGTGCTGGCGCCCGCTTTGCGCCCCATCGGCCTGACCGGCCTTGGCGTTTTCGCCGCGCTGCAGATCAACTTCGTCAGCTTCGCCGCCCCCGTCGCCACGTTGTCAATGATGGAACAACGCGGGGCGTCGGATCGCCATCTGGCAGCGACGCTCGCAATGGTGATGGCCATGACGCAGGCCAACGTGCTGCTCCCCATGTCCACCATGGGACTCGCACTGGGCACCACCTTGCTTCTGTCGCTACTCGGCGGTTTGATCGCGGCCGCAGTTAGCTTCCATGTGCTCGGGCGTGATCTGTCGAACCGCGAAAATGCCGTCGACGAAACGCTCCACCATCGGGTCGCCGACGACGCCAAGGGCGTGCTCGACGTCATCAACCGCGCCGGTGCCGAAGCCTTCAAGATCACCATCGGCGCCATTCCCATGCTGGTGCTTGCGCTGGTGGCTGTCGCCGCCTTGCGCAACAGTGGCGCCATCGCCGCAATCACCACGCTGATATCACCGGTGATCGTCCCGATGGGGATCGATCCGTCGCTCGTATTGCCCACGCTCACCAAGTATCTGGGCGGTGGCACCGCCATGATGGGCGTCATGGACGAGATGCTCAAAGCCGGCACCGCAACGGTCGACACACTCAACGCCAGCGCAGGCTTTCTCATTCACCCGCTCGACATCCCCGGCGTCGCCGTGCTGATTTCGGCCGGCAAGCGCGTCGCTGCGGTCTGGAAAATTGCGCTCGGTGGCGCCATCATCGGCATTGCCGCCCGCACGCTCGGCCATATCCTGCTGACCTGATACGGCAAACCAATGCTCAACGCACTGACCATTCTTCTCGGCTTTCAACTGATCGGTGAAGTCATCACCCGCATGGCGGGCCTGCCCATCCCCGGCCCGGTGATGGGCATGGCCTTGCTGTTTCTCGCACTGGTCATCCGCCGCGGACCGAGCACCGAATTGAGCCACACGGCCAACGGGCTGCTCGGCCATCTGTCGTTGCTGTTCGTCCCCGCCGGCACCGGCATCATGCTGCATGCCGAACGACTCGAGAGCGAGTGGCTGCCGCTGGCCGCCGCGCTGCTGATCAGCACCCTGCTCACCATGGGCGTGGCCGCGGCCTGCCTGCATGTGCTCACACGGCAAGGGCAAAAGAAGTCATGAGCGAACAAGGCATCTCGGGGCTGTGGGTCTATCTTTCCGCCACCCCGTTGCTGGGTCTGACCATCACTCTGCTCGCCTACGGCATTGCCTGGCGCGTGCATCAGCGCTTCAAGTCGCATCCGCTGGCCAATCCGGTGCTGATTGCGGTAGTGCTACTGGTCACCTTGCTCACGCTCACGAACACCCCCTACGCCAAGTATTTCGAAGGTGCGCAGTTCGTGCACTTCCTGCTTGGGCCGGCCACGGTTGCCCTGGCGATTCCGTTGTACGGACAGCTCCATCGGCTCCGTCGGCTCGCCCTGCCGCTCGGCGTCACGTTGCTGATCGGCTCACTGGTCGCCATCGTGTCGGCGTGGGCCGTTGGCGCACTGCTGGGCGCCGATGAGCGCACACTCGTGTCACTGGCCCCCAAGAGCGTCACCACGCCGATCGCCATGGCGGTGGCCGAAGCACTCGGCGGCCTGCCCTCCCTGACGGCCGCACTGGTCATCGCCACCGGCATTCTCGGTGCGATGACCGCGCAAGGCCTGTTCCGTCTGCTGCGCATTCGCGACGCTGCGGCGCAAGGCTTTGCCATCGGCATTGCCGCCCACGGCATCGGCACCGCGCGTGCGTTTCAACTCAGCGCGGAGGCTGGCGCCTTCGCGGCGCTCGCCATGGCGGCCAACGGCTTGCTCACCGCCGTCCTGACGCCGTGGCTACTCCCCTGGCTGAAAGCCGCATTCGACGCCATGTGAGCCGCGAGGAGATTTGCCACGGGCCGGCGGCTCGACGATACTGCGGCAAGACATCCCGCCCGACATCATGTCCATCCAACCCGCACAACGCCGCTACTGGCGAAAGAATCTCAGGCTCACCGCCGCGCTGCTACTGGCGTGGTTCTTGATCACGTTCGTGGGTGGCTACTTCGCCGCCAACCTGAACCAAGTCAGTTTTCTGGGCTTTCCGCTGGGCTTCTATCTCTTCGCCCAAGGCGCGCTCATTGCCTACCTGATCATCATCGGTATCTACGTGCGCACCATGAATCGCCTCGATCAGGAATGGGCGCGCGATGCCGCACCCGGCGAAACGCCCGGCCGCGCTCCGTCAAAGCGTCCCGACTGAGCATCTGCGGCGCAAGATTCAGCACAATTTATCTCCCCATAAACGGCGTTAAGGTTTCTGTAAGTTTTCTTCTCGATACTGCATCTGCCCATCACTATCCGGCAGTGTGCGGTTCGGTCCATGGCCGTCGTTGAAGTTCCGGTGGCGGGCGTCAGGGGTCATTCTGACAACCGGCATCGGAGTCGGTCCGGAAGACTGGCTTTTAACAATATTTGAGAGGAGACAAGCGATGGAGAAGCCTCAAGGGTCAGGCGAAGCTTACTGGCGCGCCACACTCGGCCTGCTGACCACCGTTCTCATTATCTGGTTTGTCGTGTCCTTCGGGTTCGGCATCATCTTGCAGCCGATGCTCGACAGCATCCATCTGGGCGGCTACCCGCTCGGATTCTGGTTTGCTCAACAAGGCTCGATCTACATCTTCGTGGCGCTGATTTTCTATTACGCCTCCAAGATGGGAAAGATCGACCGCGAATTCGACGTGCACGAAGACTGAGGGAGCGGACGAATGGATCTTAAAACACTAACTTATATCGTCGTCGGGGCAACCTTTGCCCTCTACCTGGGCATTGCCTTCTGGGCGCGCGCAGGCAGCACCGGCGAATTCTACGTTGCTGGCGGTGGCATCCATCCGGTTGCCAACGGCATGGCAACGGGCGCCGACTGGATGTCAGCGGCTTCCTTCATCTCCATGGCCGGTCTCATTGCCTACAACGGTTACGGCGCTTCGCTGTTCCTGATGGGCTGGACCGGTGGTTACGTGCTGTTGGCGATGCTGCTGGCGCCGTACCTTCGCAAGTTCGGCAAGTTCACGGTGCCCGAGTTCATCGGTGATCGTTACTACTCGAAAGCAGCGCGGATCGTCGCGGTCATCTGTCTGATTCTGGCTTCCATCACCTACGTGATCGGTCAGATGAAGGGCGTTGGCGTGGCCTTCTCCCGCTTCCTCGAAGTGGACTACGACCACGGCCTGTACATCGGTATGGCCATCGTGTTCGCCTACGCCGTGCTCGGCGGCATGAAGGGCATCACCTACACCCAGATCGCACAGTACTGCGTGCTGATTCTGGCTTACACGGTGCCGGCCATCTTCATCTCGCTGAACCTCACCGGCAACCCGCTGCCGCAACTGGGTCTGGGCTCGACCATGGCGGACGGCTCCGGCATGACGCTGCTGGCGAAACTCGATCTGGTGGTGACGGAACTGGGCTTCAAGCAATACACAACCCAGACCATTGCCGGCCGATTCGACATGTTCGTCTACACCATGTCGCTCATGATCGGTACTGCCGGCCTGCCGCACGTGATCGTTCGCTTCTTCACGGTGCCGAAGGTCAAGGACGCTCGTTCGTCCGCTGGCTGGGCGCTGGTGTTCATCGCGATCCTGTACACGACCGCTCCGGCTGTCGGCGCCATGGCTCGCCTGAACCTGATGCAAACCATCCAGACCGGTGAGATCGGTTCGCCGGAAGGCAACCTCTCCTACGAGGCTCGCCCGGAGTGGTTCAAGAACTGGGAAAAGACCGGTCTGCTGAAGTTCGAAGACAAGAACGGCGACGGTCGTATCCAGTACTACAACGACAAGAACCCGGAAATGGCTGCCAAGGCCGAAGGCTTCGGCTGGAAAGGCAACGAGATGGTCAAGGTTGACCGCGACATCATCGTGCTGGCCAACCCGGAAATCGCGAAGTTGCCGAACTGGGTGATCGCACTGGTTGCTGCCGGTGGTCTGGCCGCTGCACTGTCGACCGCTGCCGGTCTGCTGCTGGCCATCGCTTCTGCCATCTCGCATGACCTGCTCAAGGGCGTGTTTGCTCCGGGCATCTCCGAGAAGACCGAGCTCATGTCCAGCCGTATTGCCATGGCAGGCGCCATCGCGGTGGCGGGTTATCTGGGTCTGCACCCCCCGGGCTTCGCGGCAGGTACCGTGGCCATCGCCTTTGGTCTGGCGGCATCCTCGATCTTCCCGGCGCTGATGATGGGTATCTTCAACAAGCGCATGAACAAGGAAGGTGTGATCGCCGGCATGATCGCGGGTATTACCGTCACCATGCTGTACGTGTTCCAGCACAAAGGGATCTTCTTCATCCCCGGCACCGAATTCCTCGGCAGCATGGGCAAGAACTGGTTCCTCGGCGTGCAACCGAACGCCTTCGGTGCCATCGGCGCAGTGGTCAACTTCGCGGTCGCCATCATGGTGTCCAAGATGACGGCCGAGCCTCCCGAGCACATTCAGCACCTGGTCGAGTCCATCCGGACCCCGCGTGGTGCAGCTGGCGCTCAGGCTCACTAAGCACTCGATACCGCAAGGTATTGAAATTGAACCCCCGCTTCGGCGGGGGTTTTTTCGTTTCGGGGAATCCGTTCTCGAGCCTTGGGGAAAACGCCGATAACACGCCACACGCGCCGGTGTTAACCTGCGCCACATCCTGTTCCCAACACCATCGAGGTTCGCGATGTACCAACACATCGTAGTAGCGGTAGACGACAGCGATACCGCCCGACAGGCGATCCGTGAAGCGGTCGCACTGGCCAAATCAAGCGGCGCCGAGCTCACGCTGGTTCATGCGGTCGACGAAGCCCTCTTCGCCCACTTCAGCCACACCACGCTGGCCAACCGCGACGCTGTACAAGCCGCGTTGATCAGCGAGGGTAAAGGCGTACTGGAGAACGCCGCCGAAGTCGCATCAAGCGCTGGAATGGCCCCGAAAACCCGCCTGCTGACTTCCGAACACCAGTCGACCTCCGATCAGATCGCCGAAGCCGTCAAGACGCTTCAGGCCGACTTGCTGGTCGTCGGATCGCACGGGCGCCATGGCGTGCAACGCCTGCTTCTGGGCAGCGTGGCGGAGCGCTTGCTTCACAAGGTCAGTATTTCAGTCCTGATCGTGCGTGGCATGCCACAACAGTAGCGCCCCATCCGCGCCGACCCGCGGCGTTTTGACCTCACTGGTATGATGCAGTCCAGCCAGCCCGCAATCCTGCGGGCCTCGGCATTGGCGCGTTACGTTCGCCCCTCAACGCTGACGAAAACGCCGCTCGCCCATCATCAAGATCGCATCGCGCACCATGGAACTTCCGCTGTTCATACATAATTGGCTGTCACAGCTTGGCCTGGAGGCCAGCAACCGAAGTCTGGCCGTTCAGGTCTTTCTCGTCGTCGCCGCCGTCCTGATCATCAATTTCGTTATCGGCATCGCACTCAGGCATCTGCTGGCACGTACCGAGAAGTCCGACAGCGTGTGGGACGATGCCGTCGTCGGCGCCATTGGCCGCCCCCTTCGCTATCTTGTCTGGCTTGCCGGTATCGCATTCGCCGCCGAGATGGTGGGCGCACACACCGACGCTCCCATCTTTTCCGCTGTCGACCCCATCCGCAAGATCGGCGTTATCGCGCTCATTGCGTGGGCCTGCACACGCCTGATCAAGAATCTCGAGCACGGCCTGCTGAAGCATCGCGCGAAGCACAACAAACCAACGGATCAGGCCACCGTTGCCGCCATTGCCAAACTGCTGCGCCTGGCGGTGCTCATTACCGCCATCCTGATCGTGCTGCAATCACTCGGCTTCTCGATCTCCGGCGTACTGGCATTCGGGGGTATCGGCGGGATCGCGGTCGGTTTCGCGGCCAAAGATCTGTTGGCCAATTTCTTCGGCGCGATGATGGTGTATCTGGATCGCCCCTTCGCCATCGGCGACTGGATCCGCTCCCCCGACCAGGACATCGAGGGCACGGTGGAAGAAATCGGCTGGCGCCTGACACGCATTCGTCGTTTCGACAAACGACCGCTCTACGTGCCCAACGCGATCTTCACCCAGATTTCGGTTGAAAACCCGTCGCGCATGACGCACCGACGCATCTACGAAACCATCGGCATTCGCTACGACGATCTGTCGAAAATGCAGGTGATTACCGAAGACGTTCGCCAGATGCTGATCGATCATGAAGAGATCGCGTCCGATCAGACACTGATCGTTCACTTCGACGCCTTCAACGCCTCGTCTCTGGATTTTTTCGTCTACACCTTCACCAAGACCACCAACTGGATCGCGTTCCACGAGGTGAAGCAAGACGTGCTGCTCAAGATCGCGGACATTATCGACCGCCACGGCGCCCAGATCGCCTTCCCGACCCGCACGCTCCATATGGCAGACGGTGTGCGCATCGAATCACCGGGCGATCTGCTCGCACGCACCGAGCCAAACCAGCCATGAAAAACGCGCCCCGCAGGGCGCGTTCATCAACGATCGAGGCGTGTTCAGCGACCGCCGAACAGTCCGCCCAGCATCGACAAACCCTGCTCCATGAGCGCATTGTCGTTCGACAGATTGCCGTCCGGCGACATGCGATCAATCAGCCCGGGCAAGGCTTGCGCCAAACCACCGGCCACCTGATCGCCCGACATGCCGAACTGGCTTGCCAGCTGACCGATCATGTCAGGACCGATGGCCTGCGTGACCTGATTCTGATCGACCGCGTCGTTGTCACCGCCGCCGAGCCAGGACGACACCTGCCCCGACAACCCGGCCCCTTGCAACTTGGACAGCAAGCCCGGCAGCCCCCCTTCGGTGTTGTTGATCAGCGTCATCACCAGTTGCACCATCGAGCCACCGCTCGCGCCAGAACCACCGCCCAGCATTTGCCCTGCAAGTTGATCGAGCAATCCCATTCCGTTTCTCCTCGTTCAGTCATCTGACATGCAATACGCTTCATCATGGCCACTCGGAACGCAGAGAACAAGGTCGGTGACAGGTTTTCACGATTGATCGGGCGAAAAAATGGCGCGCCGACAACGTTGCCGGCGAACCGGATTCGGTAGAATGGACCGCTTCGAGATCATTCATGCACAAGCGCCCCATGACCCAGGACGAACTGAAACAGGCAGCCGCCGAGGCCGCACTCGCATTTGTACCGGAAGGCTGCATCGTTGGCGTCGGCACGGGTTCGACCGCGAATTACTTCATCGATGGTCTGGGCCGGATGAAATCGAGCATTCGCGGAGCGGTGGCCAGCTCCGAAGCCAGCGCCCGGCGCCTGGCCGGCCATGGCATTGCCCTGTTCGATCTCAACGACATTACCGAGCTGCCCGTGTATGTCGATGGCGCCGACGAAATCGACGCCTCGCTGGCCATGATCAAGGGCGGTGGTGGCGCGCTCACCCGCGAGAAAATCGTCGCCGCGGTGGCCGATCGCTTCGTGTGCATCTGCGATGAGAGCAAGCAGGTGAACATGCTGGGCCGTTTCCCACTGCCCGTCGAGGTCATTCCCATGGCGCGGGCGCAGGTCATGCGCTCACTGGCCGCACTGGGTGGTCGCCCGGTACTTCGCGAGGGTTTCGTGACTGACAACGGCAACGTGATCATCGATGTGCATGGCCTGCAGATCGCCGCCCCGACAGACCTCGAACGCGAGCTCAATCAGATCGTCGGCGTGGTCACCAATGGTCTGTTCGCGCAACGCGGCGCCGATGTGCTGCTCGTATCAACGGCGAGCGGTGTACGCGAAATATCCGCGCGTTGACATTAAACTGTCACCTACAAGAATTATTTTAAGAGGCTTGGTAATGGATTTCGAGTCACTCCCCCCCATGAACGAACATATCTCCAGGCAATTCGATGCCGAACTCGAGCACATTCGCACGCGCGTGCTGCAAATGGGGGGCATGGTGGAATTGCAGATTGCCAAGGCGCTCGACGGTTTGAGCAATGGTGATATCGACGAACTCGAGCGCGTGATCGAAGACGACCAGCGTATCAACCAGATGGAACTGGAGCTGGACGAGGCGTGCACGCAGATGATCGCCAAGCGCCAGCCCACGGCACGCGATCTGCGCCTGGTGATGACCGTCATCAAGATGATCACCGACCTCGAGCGCATCGGCGACGAAGCCAAGAAGATCGCCAAGATGAGCAAACGCCTGCATTCGGGCAGCGCGCCATTCTCGCCGCGCATCGAGTTGCGTCATTCGGCCAACATTGCCATCGACATGCTGCGCAAGACGCTGGACGCCTTCGCGCGCCTCGACATTTCCTCCGCCGCCGACGTGGTGCGTCAGGACAAACAGGTGGATGCCGAGTTCAAGGGCATCATTCGCCAGATCATCACCTTCCTGATGGAAGACCCGCGCACCATTTCCAGCGGCATCGACATGCTGTTCATGGCCAAGGCCGTCGAACGCATCGGCGATCACGCCAAGAACATGTCGGAATACGTGGTCTACATGGTCAAGGGGCGCGACGTTCGCCACGCCGGCCTGGCCGAAATCGAGAAAGAAGTATCGCAGTAGACGCAACGACTGCAACATCCATTAAAAAAGACGGCCGCGGCCGTCTTTTTTAATGGGCAGACAAGCCTCTCAGCTTTGCGGCGGCACGAAGCCACCAATATCGTCGGCGCCCTCGCCGAAGAAATGCCGCTCCATCTGCTCGGACAGATATTTGCGCGCGCGCGCATCCATCAAGTTGAGTCGGTTCTCGTTGATGAGCATGGTTTGGTGCTTGACCCATTGCGCCCAAGCCTCTTTCGAGACGTTTTCAAAAATCTTCTTGCCCAGTTCGCCGGGCACCGGCGGGCGGTCCAAGCCTTCCAGTTCTTGTCTCAGTTTGATGCAATTGACCATTCTTGCCATGTCGATTCCTGCGTATTTCAGTCGGATGGATGGAATGGGCTCATTCTAGCCCGAATGCTCGCCCGCTGAGTCAGGCGCGGCGCCTCAGATCGATTTGACCAACACCTTGGAGCGACGCTGCAGGTTGTACAGCTCGCGCTTCTGCGTCGGCAAGCGATCCGGGCTGACTTCCTCGAAACCGCGCTCGCGGAACCAGTGCGACGTGCGCGTCGTCAGCACAAACAGCGCCTCGAGGTGCATTTCCCGGGCGCGCCGCTCGATGCGCCGCATCAGCATCTCGCCCAACCCGGCCCGACGGAATTCCTCCATGACCGCCAGACACGCCATTTCGGCGGCGCGCTCTTCGCTGAACGGATAGAGTGCGGCGCAACCGACCAGCACGCCGTCGTGCTCGACCAGCGAAAAGCGCGTGATCTCCTGCTCCAGCAATTCGCGCCCGCGCCGCACCAGCGTGCCATCGACCTCCAGCGGCGTGAGCAGGCTGACCAACGCCCCCACGTCGTCCACCGTCGCTTCGCGCAGACAGAACAGCGGGTCGCGCGCGACCACCGTCCCCACCCCCTGGTGCGTGAAGAATTCGAGCAGCAAGCCGCCGTCACGATCACGGTCGATGAGGTGCACCCGATGCACGCCCTGGCGCACCGCGCGAATGGCGCACGGCAGATACAGGTCGAGGTCTTCCGTCAGCCCCTGCCCCGCCTTGAGCATGGTCTCGGCGGCATCGGCGGTAATGGAGTCGATGAGCTGTTGATCATCGTCCAGCAGGCCTGGCGCATCGCACAGATACAACAGCTTTTCGGCCTTGAGCGCGATCGCCACCGCTTCGGCGACTTCTTCCATCGGCAGGTTGAAAATTTCCCCCGCGGGCGACAGACCCAGCGGCGAAATCAGCACCACGTTCTGCTGATCGAGGTCAGCGGCAATCTCGTCCGCCATGATCTTGCGCACGGCACCGGTGAATTGCAGATCGACGCCATCGACCACGCCAACCGGCCGCGCGGTGATGAAGTTGCCACCAGTCACACGCATGTAGCTACCGGCCATGGGCGTGTTGGGCAGGCCTTGCGACAACTGCGCCTCGAGCTCCAGCCGCGTCACCGACATGGCCGATTTGACGCAATCGAGCGCCTCGGCATCGGTGACCCGCACACCGTTGTGAAAACGCGATTCCAGCCCGGCCCGCGCCATTTCGGCGTCGATCTGCGGGCGTGCCCCATGCACCAACACCAAGCGAATCCCCAGCGCCGCCAGCAGATTGCAATCGTAGGCAAGCGCCTGCGCCAACGCGCCGGCCGCCACCTCACCCCCAAAACCGACCACAAAGGTCTTGCCCCGAAAGGCGTGGATGTAGGGCGCCGCGCCCCGCACCCAGGCCACGAAGTGGTGGGTCAGATCGCTTGCGGTGGTGGCGGGATCGAGGACGGGCTGTTTTTCCGGCACGGGGGCTCCAGGCACATCGGGGCGGACACCGCCGCCAACGTTGAAAGGCGTTGAATTGGCAAGAGTTTAAAGCACATCACCGGCCCGTGTACGATCAGCCCTTGTCGGCACCGAGCGCCGCCTCGAGCCGCTCGCAGATGGTGCGCAGCACCTTGATGCGGGCGTAGCGCTTGTTGTCCGCCTCGACCAGCGTCCACGGCGTCACTTCAGTGCTTGTACGGTCGATCATGTCGCACACCGCGCGCTCGTACAGCGGCCACTTTTCGCGATTGCGCCAGTCGTCATCGGTAATCTTGAAGCGCTTGTGTGGCGCCTCGGCGCGGGCCTCGAAACGCGCCAGTTGCTCCGCATCGCTGATCGCGAGCCAGAATTTCACCACCACCGCGCCGGCATCGGTCAGGGCATCCTCGAAGTCGTTGATCTCCTCGAAGGCGCGCATCCAGTCGGCCTCCGAACAAAACCCCTCGACCCGTTCGACCAGCACCCGGCCGTACCAGGAGCGATCGAAGATCACCACCTTGCCGCGCCGCGGCACATGGCGCCAGAAACGCCACAGGTAAGGCTGGGCGCGCTCCTCTTCGGTGGGCGCGGCGATGGGCACCACCGAGTACAGGCGGGCGTCGAGCGCCGCGGTGATACGCCGGATCGAGCCGCCCTTGCCGGCGGCATCCATGCCTTCGAACACCAGCACCAGCGAGTGCTTGCCGAATCCGTTGCCACGTGTCAGCAGCGCCAACCGGCCTTGCAGCCGTTCCAGCTCACGGCGGTAGTCGCGCTTGCCCAGCGGTTGATCGAGCTGCAGCTGGCGCAGCACGTTGCGCGCGTCGAGCAGCGGTGGCATGGGGGCGCTACTCTTGCGCGGCTTCCACTTCTGGCCGATGTCGAGTCGCTTGCGGATGGCATCGAGCAAGGTCCGCCCCACCAGCAGGCCGCGATAGTACTCATCCGAGCCGTCGACAATGATCCACGGCGCCTCGGCGGTACTGGTGTGGCGCAACACATGCTCGGCCACATCGTGGCGGCGATCGTAGTGCTTGTAGTTTCGCCAGTCCGACGGGGTCACTCGCCAGCGCGTCAGCGGGTCGGATTCGAGTGTCTTGAGGCGCGCCTTCTGCTTCTCCCGGGAGAGGTGGAACCAGAACTTGATCAGCACCACGCCTTCGCGTGTGAGCATCTGTTCGAAACGATTGATTTCCGCCAGCCGTTGCTCGAGCCGGCCTTGCTTCATTCGCTTGTCCACCCGCGTGCGGATGGGCGCCTCGTACCAGTTGCCGAACAGCACACCGACTTTGCCCTTGGGCGGCAGCGCGCGCCAGAAGCGCCACATCGCGGGCCGCTCCCGTTCCTCCTTGCTCGGCGCGTCGAAGGCGCGGGTGACCACATGGCGCGGGTCCAGCCATTCGTTGAGCAGATTGACGGTCTCGCCCTTGCCCGCGGCATCGACGCCATTGACAAGAATCACCACCGAGAAGGCGCCCGATTCGAGCAGATCGAACTGGGCATCGAGCAACTGCGCACGCAACGCGGGCACCGCGGTCTCGTATTCGGCCTTGTCGATGCGGTGCCCCAACTCGGCGGATTCGAACATGCTCGCTCCTTAAAAATCGCCCCACAAGGCCTGAATCGCGGCCAGCGCCGCCAGACCGGCGGTTTCGGTACGCAACACACGCGGCCCCAGACGCAGGGGCTGAATATCGCGCGTCAGCATGGCCGCCAGCTCGGCATCCTCCCAGCCGCTCTCGGGCCCGACCAGAATCGTCAACGCCCCCGTGGGCGCGGGCTGGTCGCGCAGCGCGTGTGCGGCCGCAGGAGCCAACACCCAACCACCCCGCGCCTGCGCCAGCCACTGATTCAGCGGCTGAACCGGCGCCACCTCGGGCACCGTGCTGCGACCGCTTTGCTCGCAGGCCGACACCGCGATGTTGCGCCAGTGCGCCAGCCGTTTCTCGGCCCGCGGGCCGTCGAGCTTGAGCACCGAACGCTTGGCCGCGATCGGCACGATGGCATGCACCCCGAGTTCGACCGCCTTTTGCACCACCCAGTCCATCTTGTCCGCGCTGGCCAGGGCTTGCACCAGCGTGACACGGCAGGGCGGTTGCGGCTCGGGCGGCAGCGCGTCGACAAGTTGAACCGTCACCGTCGGTTTGAGGCCGGCAATCGCCCCCGAACAGGCATTTCCCGCGCCGTCGAACAACACCACCGGCGCCCCCGGGGTCAGCCGCAAGACACGCGAGGCATGGTGCGCGGCGGCCTTGGGCAACTCGACGCAATCGCCCGCAGTGAGTGGGATTGGGCAAAAGAAGCGAAATATCATCGTGCTATTATAGAGCTCGCTTTGGGCGAGCCCGGCGCGCTTTTCATGCCGCCACAAATCGTGTGTCAGAAGCGCTCGCCACCACCCGCACACGCTGCAGCGTCTTGACCCGCTGCAGTGGGAGGCCACATGAATACCGCAGCAAAACGCCTGTCCCGCGCCCGTGCGCTCGAATCACTGGTTCGCGACATCGCACGTGAAGCCATTCTGCCCCGCTATCTCAAGACGGCGCGCAATCGCAAACAGGACGGCTCGCTGTTCACCGAGGCCGATCTCGAATCGCAGCGCCGCTTCACCGAAGCGCTGCCCGATCTGGCGCCAGGCCCGGTGTTGGGCGAGGAGATGACGGCCGAGGAACAAGCCCGGCTGTGGGCTGACGGCAAACGCGGGCTGTGGTGTATCGACCCCATCGACGGCACCACCAACTTTGCCAACGGCATTCCGTTCTTTGCCGTGTCGATTGCCTATTTCATGAACCACAAACCGCTGTTCGGCGTGGTCTATAACCCGGTCACCGACGAATCCTTCTACGCCGCCGCCGGTGCTGGCGCCTACCTCAACGGCACCGAGCTGCCGCTACGCGCACCCGCCGGCGTGCTGGGCGACGCCGTCGCCGGGGTCGATTTCAAACGCGTCAGCCACCATCTGGGCGACGAACTGGCGGTACGCCCGCCCTACTACTCGCAGCGCAATTTCGGCTCCAGCGCGCTCGAATGGTGCTTTGTCGCCGCCGGCCGGCTCGACGTGTATATCCACGGTGGTCAGATGCTGTGGGACTACGCGGCCGGCCACCTGATTCTGGACGAAGCCGGCGGCATGTCGGCCGCACTGGACGGCGGCGATCTGCTCGCCGGCCCGGCCGTCAAGCGCGGCGTGGTGGCCGCCGCCAGCCCGAGCCTGTTCGCCGACTGGCGCACCTGGCTGCAAAGTCATTCCTGAGTCGCGCCAGGCGGCGCGCTCGACCACGCAATCCCTCTTGTCTGGAGTCCCATCATGTCCATGAAGCATCCGATCATCGCCGTGACCGGCTCGTCGGGCGCGGGCACGACCACGGTCAAACACACCTTTCAGGCGATCTTTCACCGCGAAAACGTCAATGCCGCCATCGTCGAAGGTGACAGCTTTCACCGCTATACCCGCGATGAAATGAAGCAGAAGATCGACGAGGCGGAGGCCCAGAGCAAGCGTGGCATCAGCCACTTCGGCCCCGACGCCAACCGTCTGGACCTGCTCGAGCAGCTGTTCCGCTCCTACGGCGACTCGGCCACCGGACGGCGGCGCAACTACGTGCACAACGAAGCGCAGTCCGTCCAGCTCGGGCTGCCCATGGGCACCTTCACCGAGTGGGAAGACCTGCCCGTCGGCACCGATTGCCTGTTCTACGAAGGCCTGCACGGCGCCGTGGTCACCGAGGATGTGGACGTCGCCCGTCACGTGGACCTGCTCATCGGCGTGGTGCCGACCATCAACCTCGAATGGATCCAGAAACTGCACCGCGACACGACCATGCGCGGCTACTCGAAAGACGCGGTGCAGGACACCGTGCTGCGTCGCATGCACGACTACGTGCATTTCATCGTGCCGCAGTTCTCCCGCACCCACATCAACTTCCAGCGCGTGCCGGTAGTGGACACCTCCAATCCGTTTTCCGCGCGCGATATCCCGACGCTGGAAGAATCGATGGTGGTGATCCGCTTCAAGGATCCGCGCGGCGTTGATTTCCCCTATTTGTTGCGCATGCTGCACGACTCGTTCATGTCGCGCGCGAACACCATCGTGGTGCCCGGCGGGCGGCTCGATCTGGCCATGCAACTGATCCTCACGCCCTTGATCTGGAAGCTCATGGAGCGTCGGCGCCAGTGGGTGTAGCCAAGGGATGCGGACATCTGCTGGCGGCTCGCGCTCGGATCCGTTTGGTTCCGGGGCCCGGCGCGAGCCCGAAAGCTTGCGCCCGGCCGCCAACAAGCCAATGATTCGATTGAGATAATTTCAGCAAAATGTAAGCGCACGGGTCACATCCGAAAAGAACAGTCGGCTACCAAAACACGCCCATTTCGACGATAATTGCGCCTTTTCCGCAAACGGCCCCTGGCCGCGAGAGAACCATGTCGTCCGAGCGCAACGTCACCCCGCCCCAATTCAACCCCGTCACCGGCGCGATTCGCGCTTTGGCGATGGATGCCGTCCAGAAGGCCAAATCCGGCCATCCGGGCGCCCCGATGGGCATGGCGGAAATCGCCGAGGTGCTGTGGCGCCATCACCTGAAGCACAACCCGGCCAACCCCAAGTGGGCCGACCGCGATCGCTTCGTGCTCTCCAACGGGCATGGTTCGATGCTGATCTACGCCCTGCTGCATCTGACCGGCTATGAGCTGTCGATCGACGACCTGAAAAACTTCCGCCAGCTGCACAGCAAGACGCCGGGCCACCCGGAATACGGCTACGCGCCAGGCATCGAGACCACCACCGGTCCGCTGGGCCAGGGCATCACCAACGCGGTGGGCATGGCCTTGGCGGAAAAAGTGCTCGCCGACGAGTTCAACCAGCCCGGTCACGACATCGTCGATCACCGCACCTGGGTGTTCCTCGGTGATGGCTGCCTGATGGAAGGCATCTCTCACGAAGCCTGTTCGCTGGCCGGCACCTGGGGCCTGGGCAAGCTGGTCGCTTTCTACGACGACAACGACATCTCCATCGACGGTCATGTCGATGGCTGGTTCACCGACGACACGCCCAAGCGCTTCGAGGCCTACGGCTGGCAGGTGATCCGCGACGTGCAAGGCCACGATTCGGCCGCCATCCAGGCCGCCGTCGAGCAGGCCAAGGCCAACACCACACAACCGACCCTGATCTGCTGCAAGACCGTGATCGGTGCCGGCGCCCCCAACAAGCAGGGCAGCCACGATGTGCACGGCGCCCCGCTGGGCGACGCCGAGATCGCCGCGGCGCGCGAGTACATCGGCTGGCACCTCCCGCCGTTCGAGATTCCGGACGAGGTCTATGCCGTCTGGGATGCCCGCGAAGCCGGTGCCGCGGCCGAAGGCGAGTGGAACGAACGCCTCAAGGCCTACCGCGCCGCCCACCCCGAACTGGCCGCCGAGTTCGAGCGCCGCATGGGCGGCAAGCTGCCCAGCGACTGGACCGCCCATGTCGATGCGGTGCTGACCCAGGTGACCGACAAGGGCGAGACCATCGCCACCCGCAAGGCCAGCCAGAACAGCATCGAAGCCTTTGCACCCAAGCTGCCCGAACTGCTCGGCGGCTCGGCCGATCTGGCCGGCTCCAACCTCACGTTGTGGTCCGGCGCCAAGGGCGTCACCCGCGAGGCCGGCGGCAACTACGTCTATTACGGCGTGCGCGAATTCGGCATGGCGGCCATCGCCAACGGCGCGTCGCTGCATGGCGGCCTGATTCCCTACACCGCCACCTTCCTGATGTTCAGCGAATATGCGCGCAACGCGCTGCGCATGGCCGCGCTCATGAAGCTGCGCCAGATCTTCGTGTTCACGCACGACTCCATCGGCCTCGGTGAAGACGGTCCGACGCACCAGCCAGTCGAACAGATGGCCACGCTGCGCCTGATCCCCAACATGGACGTATGGCGCCCCTGCGACACCACCGAAACGGCCATCGCCTGGGCGTGCGCCATCGAGCGTGCCGACGGTCCGTCGTCGCTGTGCTTCTCGCGTCAGAACCTCGCGTTCCAGCCGCGCACGGCAGCGCAGATATCGGGCATTCGCCGCGGCGGCTATGTGTTGTCCGAAGCCGGCAATGCGTCACAGGGCGCGGCGCCCCATGCGGTTATCATCGCGACCGGCTCGGAAGTGGCGCTGGCCATCGAGGCACAAGCCAAGCTGGCCGAACTGGGCACCTTCGTGCGCGTGGTCTCCATGCCCAGCACCAATGTTTTCGATCGCCAGGAAGCCGCCTACAAGGCTTCGATCCTGACCGCCGAAGTGCCGCGCGTGGCCATCGAGGCCGGTGTGACCGACGTGTGGCGCAAGTATGTAGGCCTCGAGGGCGCCGTCATCGGTGTCGACCGCTTCGGCGAGTCGGCCCCGGCGGGCCAACTGTTCAAGGAATTCGGCATCACCAGCGATGCCGTCGTCGATGCCGTGCGCACCCTGGTTGGTTGAGCGCCGGCACGACGCAGACAGAATTTAAAACCTGAGAAGGAGCAATCCGATGAGCATCAAAGTCGCTATCAACGGTTTCGGCCGAATCGGTCGCTGTACCCTGCGCGCCATCTACGAACAGGGCCTGCAGAACGAGTTCGAAGTCGTTGCCATCAACGCCTCCGGTGATCTGGCCACCAACGCTCACCTGCTCAAGTACGACACCACCCACGGCCGTTTCACCACGTCGGTGGAAACCGAAGGCGAAAACTGCATCATCATCGACGGCAAGCCGATCCCCTTCTACTCCACCAAGGACCCGAAAGGCGTCAACTGGGGCGAACACGGCGTCGACGTGCTGCTCGAGTGCACCGGCGCCTACACCACCAAGGCCAAGGCCCAGCAACTGCTGGAAATGGGTGCCAAGCGCGTGCTGATTTCCGCCCCGGGCGGTGACGACGTCGATGCCACCATCGTCATGGGTGTGAACGAAGGCGTGCTGAACGGCGAGATGACGGTCGTCTCCAACGCCTCGTGCACCACCAACTGCCTGGCACCGGTCGCCAAGGTGCTGTCCGAGAGCGTCGGCATCAAGCAAGGCCTGATGACCACCGTGCATGCCTACACCAACGACCAGGTGACCGTGGACGTGCGCCACAAGGACCTGCGTCGCGCCCGCGCCGCCGCTCAGAACATCATCCCGACCAAGACCGGTGCTGCCAAGGCTGTCGGCCTGGTGCTGCCACAGCTCAAGGGCAAGTTCGACGGCTTCGCGCTGCGCGTGCCGACGCTCAACGTGTCGCTGGTGGACCTCACCTTCACCGCTGAACGTGCGACCACCAAGGAAGAGATCAACGCGCTGATGGCCGCCGCCGCCAATGGCCCGCTCAAGGGCATCATGGCCGTCAATGACGAGCCGCTGGTGTCGAGCGATTTCAACCACACCACGGTCTCCTCCACTTTCGATGCCTCGCAAACGCGCGTCATCGACGGCACGCTGGTCAAGGTGCTGGCCTGGTACGACAACGAGTGGGGCTACTCCTGCCGCATGCTGGACGCCGCCCGCGCCTTCGCGCAAGCGAAGTAACGCGAGCCACGGGGGCGCCTTCGGGGCCCCCGTTTTTCGTTGACCTCACTGCATTCATCCATGCCCGTGCGCCTCGCCATCAACGGTTACGGCAGAATCGGCCGCTGCTTTCTGCGCGCGCTGTACGAATCGCCGCGCCGCAACGATTGGCAAGTGGTCGCCATCAACGAGCCGGCCGATCTGGCCAGCATCGAATACCTCACCCGCTTCGACTCCACCCACGGGCGCTTTCCCGGCGTGGTCGATGTCGCCGACGGTGCACTGCGCATCGACGGCCACCCCATCGCCATCACCCACGCCTCGCAGCCCGAAGAGGTGGACTGGGCCGCCACTGGCATCGATCTGCTGGTTGAATGCTCTGGCCGTTACAGCACGCGGGAGGCGCTGCAACGCTTCATCGACGCCGGCTGCCCGCGCGTGTTGCTGTCGCAACCGGGCCAGAGTGCCGAAGCCGTGGATGGCACGATTGTGTATGGCATCAACCACGACAGCCTGCGCGGTGACGAGCACATCGTCTCCAATGCCTCATGTACCACCAATGCCGTGGTGCCCGTGCTCTCGCTGCTCGACGAAGCCTTTGGCGTCGATCACGCCCTGCTCACCACGCTGCACTCGGTGATGAACGACCAGCCGCTCATCGACGGCTATCACCACACCGACCTGCGCCGCACCCGCTCCGCCATGCAGTCGATCATTCCGGTATCGACCGGTCTGGCGCGTGGCGTCGAGCGTCTGCTGCCGCAACTGGCCGGGCGCGTACAGGCCAAGGCCATCCGCGTGCCGACGCTCAACGTCTCGGCGATCGAGCTCACGCTGACGCTCAAACAAGCGGTCACCGCCGAAGCGATCAACCGCCTCATGGCGAACGCCGCGCACGGCCACTTCGCCAATCTGCTGGCCTACACCGAACAGGCGCATGCCTCGGTCGATTTCAATCACGACCCCCATTCGGCCGTCATCGACGGCGGGCAAACCCTCGTCAGCGGCGACAAACTCGCCACGCTGCTGCTGTGGTTCGACAACGAATGGGGCTTCGCCTGCCGCATGGCCGATGTGCTCTCGCACTGGCAGCCACGCTGGGCGGGCTGACGACAGAATCCATCGCAAACCTCACGAAATCAGGAGACTCTTTCCATGAAAGTCAAAAAGCTGCAGGACCTCGACGTCGCCGGCAAGCGCGTCTTCATTCGCGCTGACCTCAACGTGCCGCAAGACGAAGCCGGCAACATTACCGAAGACACCCGTATCCGCGCCTCGATCCCGTCCATCGAATACTGCCTCGAACACGGCGCCGCGGTCATGGTCACTTCGCACCTCGGCCGACCGACCGAAGGCACCGTCGGCCCCGACGACACCCTCGCCCCGGTCGCCGTGCGCCTTGGCCAACTGCTCGGCAAGCCGGTCAAACTGATCACCGACTGGGTCGATGGCGGCGTCGATGTCGAGCCCGGCCACGTGGTGCTGCTGGAAAACTGCCGCTGCAACACGGGGGAGAAGAAAGACGACGAGACGCTGTCGAAGAAGATGGCCGCGCTGTGCGACATTTATGTGAATGACGCCTTCGGCACCGCCCACCGCGCCCAGGCGACCACCCACGGCATCGCCCGCTTCGCCCCGGTGGCCTGCGCCGGCATGCTCATGGGCGCCGAGATCGACGCCCTCTCCAAGGCACTGTACGAACCCGCCCGCCCGCTGGTGGCCATCGTCGGTGGCGCCAAGGTGTCGACCAAACTCACCATCCTCAAGACCCTGGCCGAAAAAGTGGACCAGCTCATCGTCGGCGGCGGCATCGCCAACACCTTCCTGCTGGCGGCCGGACATCCCATCGGCGAGTCACTCGCCGAGCCGGAGATGGTCAACGAGGCCCGTGAAGTCATGGAGATCATGAAAGCGCGCGGCGCCGAAGTACCCCTGCCGACCGACGTCGTGGTGGCCGACGAGGTGTCGTCGCTGGCGCGCGCCAACCGCATCTGCGTCGACGATGTTGGCGAGCACGACCGCATCCTCGACGTCGGCCCGAAAAGCTCCGCCAAGCTGGCTGACATCATCGCCCATGCCGGCACCATCGTCTGGAACGGCCCGGTCGGCGTGTTCGAATATGCGCAGTTCTCCGGCGGCACCAAGATGATGGCCTCGGCCATCGCCCACTCGGAAGCGTTCTGCATCGCCGGGGGCGGCGACACCCTGGCCGCCATCGCCAAGTTCGACATCGCACCGGATGTCGGCTACATCTCGACCGGCGGTGGCGCCTTCCTCGAGTTTCTCGAAGGCAAGACGCTGCCGGCCATCGCGGCACTGGAAGCACGCTTCGACGGCTGAGAAAACGCTGGCGCCGCTCAGGAGAAGGCGGCGCAGCGAAGAATGCCCCGCGGCAGCGGGGCATCGGATCGATTCCATGGACGGCGGCCTGCGGGCCGCCGTTTGCATTCACCGGCGCGCCGAGTTCAAGACCCGGCACGACATGTCGGGGGGCCGGCGACGATCAGTCTATTCGCGCGTCGGCGCCTTCAACCACTCCGGCAGTTCACGATCGCCGGCATTTTCCTGAATATACTGACGGATCAGTCGGCGGACGACCTGCGAAGAGGTGAGGTCCTGGGCTGCGCAGATCTCTTCGAAGATCTTCTTCTTGACCGGATCGATCAGCAGCGTCAGGCGGGCCGTGCGGTGTTCGGTCATCGACGCACTCCGGGTTTGATTAACATCTGATTAACATTGATTACGCATCGGGTTATACCTTAATGTACACGTAATTGGAATTCAGAGTGAGTCCTTCATCGTGTCCCCATGTCTTTCGCGTGTCGTTGACTTCCCTGTCGGGCGACCCACGCGCCGTGGGTACGTCAGCACATCGATGAGCGACAAGAAACCATGAGCGACCTGCTTGCCATCGACGGCATTCTGCTGGTGGTCATTGCCTGGATCGCGATCGGCGTCGCCGGCCTCGCGGCCCCGCGCAACATCACCTACGTCGCGCGTGGCCTGTTTCCGCTCGGCGCCGTGCTGTGCCTGACGCTTGCGCTGTTGGCGGGCGCGGCGCTGTTCGACGCCCCGCAGACGGCGGTCCTGCGTATCGGCTTGCCCACCCTGCCCTTCCACGTACGCCTCGATGGTCTGTCCGCCTTCTTCCTCATGCTGATCGGTCTGGCCAGCGCCGGCATTTCGATCTTCGCCGCCGGCTATTTCCGTGAAGGCAAAGGCACGCCGCCGGGCCTGATGTGCCTGGAGTACCACCTGTTTCTGGCCAGCATGGCAATGGTGGTACTGGCCGACGACGCCTACGCCTTCATGGTGATGTGGGAGACCATGGCGCTGTCCTCGTTCTTCCTGGTGATCTCCAACCACCGCGTCGCCGCCATCCGCCAGGCCGGCTTTCTCTACCTGCTGGTCGCCCACGTCGGCGCGCTGGCGATTCTGCTGTGTTTCGCTGCCCTGCAGGCCAACACCGGCGACTACACCTTCGCCAACATGCGCGCTCAGGAACTGAGCCCGCTGTGGGCCTCGGTAGCCTTCGGGCTGGCGGTGTTCGGCTTCGGTGCCAAGGCCGGCGTGCTGCCCTTGCACGTATGGCTGCCCGAGGCCCACCCCGCCGCGCCCTCGCCGGTGTCGGCGCTGATGAGCGGCGTGATGCTCAAGACCGCCATCTACGGCCTGCTGCGCGTGTGCTTCGATCTGGCCGGCATGCAGATCTGGTGGTGGGGCGTGGTGCTGCTGGCACTGGGGCTGGCTACCGCCTTGTTCGGCGTGGTGTTCAGCGCCGTGCAAAGCGACATGAAGCGCCTGCTCGCCTATTCCTCGATCGAAAACATCGGCCTGCTGCTGGTGGGCATCGGCCTGGGCGTACTGTTCAAGGCCTACGGCATGACCGATCTGTCGGCACTGGCGCTCACCGCGGTGCTCTACCACGCGCTTGGCCACGCCTTCTTCAAGAGTCTGCTGTTTCTCGGCACCGGCTCGGTGCTGCACGCCACCGGCGAGCGCAGCCTGGGCAAGCTCGGCGGCCTGCTGCGGCGCATGCCCTGGGTGGGCTGGCTGGTGCTGGTCGGCGTGCTCGCCAGTTCCGGCCTGCCGCCGCTGGGTGGTTTCGTGGCCGAGTGGCTGCTGCTGCAAAGCTTCCTGTTCACCACCGGGCTGCCGGATTCCTTTCTCAACATGCTGGTGCCGGTGGTGGCGGCGGCGATCGCCCTGATCGCCGCGCTGGCCGGCTACACCATGGTCAAGTTCTACGGCATCGTCTTTCTCGGCCAGCCGCGCGAAGCAAAGCTGGCCGAAGCAAAACCCGCCTCGCCGCTCGAGCGCCTCGGTCTGCTGTGGCTGGCCACCGGCTGCGTGCTGCTCGGCCTGCTGCCGGTGGCGGTGATCGTCGCCATCGACCGCGTCACCCACACCCTGATCGGCGCCGGCATCGCCGACGCCGTGCGCCAGCACGGCTGGCTGCTGCTGGCGCCCACCGGCGTCGAGCGCGCCAGCTACGCGCCGCTAGCCTTCCTGTCGATGCTGATCGCCTGCGTGTTTCTCGCCTGGTGGCTGGTGCGCAAGCTCTATCACGGCCGCATGCGCCTTGCGGCGCCCTGGGATTGCGGCTTCCGCTGGCAGACGGCACGCATGCAGGACACCGCCGAAGGTTTCGGCCAGCCGATCCGCGAGATCTTCGAACCGATGTTCCGCATGACCCGCCGCGTGCCCTCGCCCGACGATGCGCAGCCGGCTTACAAGGTCATCGTGGAAGACCATTTCTGGCACTGGCTGTACCTGCCGGTGGCGCGCGTCACCGGTACGGTCGCGGCATTTGTCGGCCGCTTGCAGCACGGACGCATCGCGATCTACCTGCTGTACAGCTTCATCACCCTCATCGTGCTGCTGCTGGTGGTGATGAAATGACCGCGCTCTCCGGGATCACGCTCTCCGGCCTGTTCGCCCAGCTGCTCGAACTGGTGCTCGCGCTGCTGTTCGCCCCGCTGCTGATGGGCTGGGTCAACCAGTGGCGCGCCTGGCTGCAGAATCGCCGGGGCCCCGGCCTGCTGCAACCCTATCGGGTGCTGCACAAGCTGTTCCACAAGGAGGTGGTGGTCGCCGAAAGCGCCTCGCCGCTGTTTCGTACCGCGCCCTACGTGCTGTTCGGCGCCATGGCGCTGGTCACCGCTATCGTGCCGACGCTGTCCACCGATCTGCCGCTCTCGCCCGCCGCCGACGCCATCGCGCTGGTCGGCCTGTTCGCGCTGGCACGAGTGTTCATCTCGCTGGCAGCGATGGATATCGGTACCGCCTTCGGTAGCCTGGGCGCGCGACGCGAGATGATGATCGGCTTCCTCGCCGAGCCGGCACTGCTGATGGTGCTGTTCTCCGCCTCGCTGATCTCGCAGTCGACCTCGCTGGCGACCATCGTGCAGCACATCGCCGAGCGGCCTTTCGCGATCTACCCGAGCCTGGCCATTGCCGGCGTGGCCTTCACCTTCGTGTCGCTGGCCGAGAACGCGCGCATCCCGGTCGACAACCCGGCCACCCACCTCGAACTGACGATGATCCATGAGGCGCTCATCCTCGAATACTCGGGCCGCCATCTGGCGCTCATCGAATGGGCCGCCGCGCTCAAGCTCTATGCCTACTCGTGCATCGGCCTGGCGCTGTTCTTTCCGTGGGGCGTGGCCGCCGGCGGGCGCAGTGTGGATCTGCTGTTCGCGATACCGGCGCTGGTCGCCAAGCTGGCGGTCGGCGGCGTGGCACTGGCGCTGATCGAGACCATCAACGCCAAGATGCGCCTGTTCCGCGTCCCCGAGTTTCTCGCCACCGCCTTCCTGCTGGCGGTGATCGCGTTGCTCACGCACGTGCTGTTGGGAGGCTAGCGTGGACGCATTACTCGCCCAAAGCATCAATCTGTTTGCCTCCATGCTGCTGGTGCTGGCCTTTGCGATGATCGCCCAACGCCGGGTGCTCACGCTGATCCACCTGTTCACGCTGCAGGGCGCCGCGCTGGTGGCCGCCACCGCCGTGGTCGGCTATCTGGGCGGCGATCATCACCTGTACTTCTCCGCGGCCATCACCTTTGTGCTCAAGGTGGTGCTCATCCCGGTCATGCTGCACCGCCTGATCAACCGCCTGAACGTGCGCTGGGACGTCGAAACGCTGGTCAACATCCCCACCACCCTGCTGATCGGCATCGTGCTGGTGATCTTCGCCTTCAACCTCGCGGCGCCGGTGGCCAACCTGTCGACCTCGATCGCACGCGGCACGCTGGGCATCGCCATGGCCTGCGTGCTGCTGTCCTTCCTGATGATGATCGTGCGTTCCAAGGCGGTGCCGCAGGTGATCGGCTTCCTGTCGATGGAGAACGGTCTGTTCTTCGCCGCCACCGCGGCCACCGGCGGCATGCCGATGATCGTCGAGCTGGGCATCGCCTTCGACGTGCTGGTCGGCATTCTCATCGTCGGCCTGTTCATGTTCCAGATTCGCGAACAGTTCGACAGTCTCGACATTCGCCATCTGGAAAAGCTGAAGGAAAAATGATGGACGCGCTGACCCTGGTGCTCGCCACCCCGATCGTCGGCGGCCTCGTGCTCGCCGGGGTCGGCCATTGGCGGCAGGCGCGCGACGTCAATGCGGCCTTCAGCCTGATGACCCTGCTCGCCGCCGCCTGGCTCACCGACCAGGTCATCGCCGGCGGCGCCTTCCATGCCTTCGGCGACTGGTTCTACGTCGATGCGCTCAACGTCTTCCTGGTCGCGCTGACCGCCTTCGTCGGCTTCACCACGGCGCTGTTCTCGCGCCCCTACATGCGTGTCGAGCAGGACCACGGCAAGATGACGCCGCGCCGCATGCGCCTCTATCACAGCATGTACCAGCTGTTCAACGGCATGATGCTGCTGGCGCTGACCACCAACAACATGGGCATTCTGTGGGTCACCATGGAGGCCGCCACGCTCACCACCGTGCTGCTGGTGTCGGTGTATCGCACCGCCGCCAGCCTCGAAGCGGCGTGGAAGTATTTCATCCTGTGCGGCGTCGGCATCGCCCAGGCGCTGTTCGGCACCATCCTCATCTATCTGGCGGCGGCCAGTGTGGTCGGCGGCGACCATGCGCTGGTGTGGACCCGCCTGGCCGAAGCGCGCGAACTGCTCAACCCCGACGTTCTCGCGCTGGCCTTCGCCTTCCTGCTGCTCGGCTACGGCACCAAGGTCGGTCTGGTGCCGGTACACAACTGGCTGCCCGACGCTCACGCCGAAGGCCCGACACCGATCTCGGCGGTGCTCTCCGGCCTACTGCTGAACGTTGCCCTGTATGCCGTCCTGCGCTGCAAGATGCTCGCCGACGGCGCGCTGCAAAACGGTCTGCCGGGCCACATCATGATCGGCTTCGGCCTGCTCACCGTCGTCGTGGCGGCCTTCTTCCTGTTCCGCCAGCGTGACGTCAAGCGCATGTTCGCCTACTCCTCGATCGAACACATGGGCCTCATGACCTTCGCCTTCGGCCTCGGTGGCAGCATCGCCAACTTCGCCGGCCTGCTGCACATGACGGTGCATGCGCTGGTCAAGTCGGCGATCTTCTTCGCCGTCGGCCACGCCGCACAGAAAGCCGGCTCGCAGCAGATGGACGACATCCGCGGCCTGGTCAAGGTCAGCCCGGCGGTGGGCTGGGGCATGATGCTCGGCACGCTGGCGATTCTCGGCATGCCGCCCTTCGGCGTGTTCGCCAGCGAGTTCCTGATCCTCACCACCGCCATGCAGATCGCGCCGTGGGCCACGCCGCTGTTGCTGCTGGCGCTCGGCGTCGCCTTCGCGGCGATCTTCGTGCGCGTGCTGCCGATGGTGTTCGGCGAAACCACCCTCCAGCCGCTCGCCCATCCGCCTGCGCTATTGCCGGTGTTCATCCATCTCGGGCTGGGTTTGATGCTCGGCCTCTACATTCCGCCCTACCTCAACGGCTGGTACGAAGCCGCCGCGCGGATGATCGGAGGCTAGCCATGCACTTCTTCGGTCTGGACATCGACTTCCAACGCCTCGACGCGCCGCTGCCGATCTTCCTCGGCACGCCCGACGCAGCGGCCTGGTCGGCGCTGGCCGCCGCCGTCGCCAGTGCCGGCGGCGAGATCGTCAGCCTGTGGGGCGACGATCGCGGCGCGGATGGCCTCGTCGTCTGCGCCGCCTACCGCAGCAGCGAAGGCCTCCTGATTGCCGAACTGCCCCTGCGCGCACAGCGGTGCTATCCGGACATCGCCGTCCATCTGCCAGCGGCAAATCGCATGCAGCGCGCCGCCCGTGATCTGGTCGGCATCGAGGCCGAGGGCGCCGCCGACACCCGCCCCTGGCTGCGTCACGACGCCTGGCCGGCCGACTACCATCCACTGGCGGCCGGCGTGCGCGGCGACGAACACTTCGAACCCCATCACGCACCCTACCCCTTCGTCACCGTGAGCGGCGAAGGCGTGCACGAGATTCCGGTCGGCCCGGTGCACGCCGGCATCATCGAGCCGGGCCACTTCCGCTTTTCCGTCGTCGGCGAGAAGGTGCTGCGCCTCGAACAGCGCCTCGGCTACACCCACAAGGGCATCGAGCGCCGTTTCGTCGGCATGGCACTGCCCGACGGTGCCCGCCTCGCCGGCCGCATCAGCGGCGACAGCACGGTGGCCTATGCCTGGGCCTACGCCATGGCGGCCGAATCCATCGCCGGCTTGCGGGCCCCGGAGCGCGCACGCTGGTTGCGCGCCATCCTGCTCGAACGCGAGCGCGTGGCCAACCATCTGGGCGATCTCGGCGCGCTCGGCAACGACGCCGCCTTCGCCTTCGCGCTGACCCAGTTCGCGCTGCTGCGCGAGGATTGGCAGCGCACCAGCGGCGCGGTGTTCGGCCACCGCCTGCTGATGGACACCGTGGTGCCCGGCGGCGTGGCCGGCGACATCGATGCCGCCGGTGTTGAACGCCTGCGTGCGCAAGTCGCCACGATCACCGAAGAGCTTGCCGCGCTGCGCACCGTGTTCAACGAACACGCCGGCCTGCAGGACCGCCTCGTCACCACCGGCCGCGTGCCGCGCGAGCTGGCCACCCGACTCGGCCTGACCGGCATGGCGGGGCGCGCCAGCGGCATCGCGCGCGACCTGCGCGCCGACTTCCAACAGGCGCCCTATGACCGCCTCGACTGCCGTTGCCGCACACAGCGCGGCGGCGATGTCGCGGCACGCGTCGATCAACGTTTCGACGAGACCTTCGATTCGCTCGCCATGCTCGAACAGTTGCTCACCACCCTGCCATCCGGTGAGATCCGTGCCGAGTGGCCGAGCATCGGCGCGGGCGTCGGCATCGGCTGCGTGGAAGGCTGGCGCGGCCCGGTGCTGGTTGCCCTGCGTACGGGGTTCGACGGCCGTCTCGCGCGCGCCCACTGCCACGATCCGTCGTGGCAGAACTGGCCGGCGCTCGAACACGCGGTGATCGGCAACATCGTGGCCGACTTCCCGCTGATCAACAAATCCTTCAACCTCAGCTATTCCGGGCAGGACCTCTAACAATGTGGCGCGTCCTCAAACACATCGCCCGCACCGGCATCCGCAGTGAAGCACCGCCGGCACCCGAACCCGCCTGGCTCACCGACGAGGCGCAGGCGATCGGCGCCGAGATTGTCGCGGTCTTCGGCCGCGCGCTGGCCATCCGTCAGGTTGATGCCGGCTCGTGCAACGGCTGCGAGCTGGAGATCAACGCCCTCAACAACGCCCGCTACAACCTCGACGGCCTGGGTATCCACTTCGTTGCCAGCCCGCGCCATGCCGACCTGCTGCTGGTCACCGGCCCGGTGGCGCGCAACATGGCCGAGGCGCTGCAACGCACCTGGGAAGCCACACCGGCGCCCAAGCGGGTGGTCGCGGTTGGCGAATGCGGCTGCAACGGCGGCATGTTCGGCGAGAGCTACGCCAGCTGCGGACGCGTGGCCAACGTGATTCCGGTCGACGTCGAAATCCCCGGCTGCCCGCCACCGCCGGTCGACCTGCTGCGCGGGATTCTGGCAGCGGTCCAGTCACGCCCCTGACACCGCGCCCCGGCGGCGGCATGCCATTGGCACCGCGTCATGAAATCGCAGGGACAAAGGGCTAGAATGTCCGGCACGCCAAACGCCCCCGACAACCCACAGGATCGTCCATGTCCCGCCACACCAAGATCGTCGCCACCCTCGGCCCCGCCTCTTCCGAACTGGCTGTGCTCGAACGCATGGTGCATGCAGGCGTCGACGTGGTGCGCATGAATTTTTCGCACGGCACGCCCGAGGACCACATCGCCCGGGCCGAGGCAATTCGCGAAGCAAGCGCCCGCACCGGGCGGCCGGTGGGCATTCTGGCCGACCTGCAAGGACCGAAGATCCGCGTCGGCAAGTTCGCCAAGGGCAAGGTCACGCTGACGCAAGACGCCGAGTTCACGCTCGACGCCACCTGTGCCGAAGGCGATACCCAGCGGGTCGGGCTGGATTACCCCGATCTGCCCAAGGACGTGGACACCGGCGACATCCTGCTGCTCGACGATGGCCGCATCAAGCTGCGCGTGGAAAAGGTGTTCGGCTCCGCCATCCACTGCCGCGTCAAGGTCGGCGGCGAGTTGTCGAACAACAAGGGCATCAACCGCCAGGGCGGCGGTCTGTCGGCGCCGGCGCTGACCGCCAAGGACATGGACGACATCCGCACCGCCGCCAAAATCGGCGTGGACTTCGTCGCGGTGTCCTTTCCGAAAAGCGCCGCCGACATGTACATGGCGCGCCAGTTGCTGCGTGCGGCCGGGGGTCAGGCGCTGCTGATCGCCAAGATCGAGCGCGTCGAAGCGGTCGCCAATCTCGATGAAATTCTCGATGCCTCGGACGGCATCATGGTGGCCCGTGGCGATCTGGCGGTCGAAGTGGGCGACGCCGCCGTACCCGCGCTGCAGAAGAAAATGCTGCGTGCGGCGCGCGACAAGAACAAGCTCACCATCACCGCCACGCAGATGATGGAGTCCATGATCACCAGCCCGGTGCCGACGCGCGCGGAAGTCTCCGACGTCGCCAACGCGGTGCTCGACGGCACCGACGCGGTGATGCTCTCGGCCGAAACCGCCGCCGGAAAATTTCCCGTCGAGGTGGTCGAGGCCATGTCGCGGGTGTGCCTCGAAGCGGAAAAGTCGAACGAGGTCACGCTCGAGCGCGACGCCCTCGCCCGCACCTTCACCCGCATCGACCAGTCGATTGCCATGGCGGCGATCTGGACCGCCTACCACCTCAAGGTCAAGGCCATCGCCTCGCTCACGCAGACCGGCTCCACCGCACTGTGGATGAGCCGCCTCAACAGCGGCGTGCCGATCTTCGCGCTTACGCCGGAAGTGAGCGCCCGCAACCAGATGACGCTCTACCGCGAAGTCTATCCGCTGCTCATGTCGCAACTGCACGAGGACCGCGACGTGCTGCTGTGGGAGGCCGAGCAGATTCTGCTCGACCAGGGCGTGGTCGAATACGGCGACATGATCGTGCTCACCATCGGCGAGCCCATCGGCTCCAGCGGCGGCACCAACACGCTCAAGATTGTGCGCGTGGGCGACCACCCGGCACCCGGGCACGCCGAGTAAACACCCGCGTCGGGCCCGGATGTCTGGCCGGGCGCTCGCAACAATTGCTTGCCCAAGCTCGTGATGCGTTGCATCACATCTTTCATCAAGCACGTTAAAATCGCGGGATTGGTCTGCGGCATGCCGCCGCCACCGACCCGAACAATCGCATTTCTGGAGATTTCCCCATGCCGCTCGTATCCATGCGCCAGCTGCTCGACCACGCCGCCGAAAACAGCTATGGCCTGCCCGCCTTCAACGTCAACAACCTGGAACAGGTGCAGGCGATCATGGAGGCAGCCAGCGAGACCGACAGCCCGGTGATCATGCAAGCTTCGGCCGGCGCGCGCAAATATGCTGGCGAGGCCTTCCTGCGCCACCTCATCGATGCCGCCGTCGAGGCCTATCCGCACATCCCGGTGGTGATGCACCAGGACCACGGCCAGTCGCCCGCCATCTGCATGGCCGCCATGCGATCGGGCTTTTCGTCGGTGATGATGGACGGCTCGCTGATGGAAGACGGCAAGACACCGTCCTCCTACGAATACAACGTGGAAGTGAGCCGCAAGGTGGTCGAGATGGCCCATTCCGTCGGCGTGACCGTGGAAGCCGAACTGGGCTGCCTCGGTTCGCTCGAAACCGGCCAGGCCGGCGAAGAGGATGGCATTGGCGCCGAGGGCACGCTGGACCACTCGCAGATGCTGACCGACCCGGAACAGGCGGCCGATTTTGTCCGCCAGACCGATTGCGACGCGCTGGCCATCGCCATCGGCACCAGCCACGGGGCCTACAAGTTCACCCGCAAGCCCACCGGCGACATCCTCGCCATCGACCGCATCAAGGCCATCCACGAGCGCATTCCCAACACCCACCTGGTGATGCACGGCTCGTCGAGCGTGCCGCAGGAGTTGCTGGAAATCATCCGCGAATACGGCGGCGACATGAAGGAAACCTACGGCGTGCCGGTCGAGGAGATCGTCCGCGGCATCAAGTACGGCGTGCGCAAGATCAACATCGATACCGACATCCGCCTGGCCATGACCGGTGCGATCCGCAAGTTCATGGCCGAGAACCCGTCCAAGTTCGACCCGCGCGAGTACAACAAACCGGCACGCGAAGCGGCCAAGCAGGTGTGCATGGCGCGTTTCGACGCCTTCGGCAGTGCTGGCCAGGCGAGCAAGATCAAGCCGGTTTCGCTCGACAAGATTGCGGCACAGTACAAAGCCGGAGATCTGCGCCAAGTGGTGCGCTGACGGGAGGGGAGGTAAACGACCCCCACGCTCGCTGTGCTCGCGGAGGGGCGGCTTTGCACAGCCGACCCGCTCAGCGGGCGTGAAGCAGTGCTTCGCGAAACCTCCGCCTCCCCCCCCCGAGGGGGCGGCACCGCCCCAGGGGTGGTTCGGCGGAGAGGTAAACGAGCCCCCACGCTCGCTGCCCCCCGAGGGGGCGGCACCCGCCCTTGGGGCGGCCCGGCGGGGAGGTAAACGAGCCCCCACGCTCGCGACGCTCGCTGCCCCCCGAGGGGGCGGCACCCGCCCTTGGGGCGGCCCGGCGGGCGGGTGGACTCTTCATACGGAGAACACGTGCGTGACCCTGCCACGCCTGAACGCCTGCTTCACTTACGGCACACTCATGTGCGAGGACATCTTCGCCGCCGTCACCGGCATGGTGCTACGGCCGCACCCGGCACGGCTCTGCGGTTTTTCACGCCATCCGGTCATCGGCACCGACTACCCGGGCATTCGTCACAACGACGACGCCAACGTGCTGGGCCAGCTCTACTTTGATCTGTCGCCGCATGCGCTCGAACGGTTGGACCGTTTCGAGGGCGATGAATACCACCGCGAACAAGTGGCGGTCACGCGCGAAGATGGTCGCACCGAAGACGCCTGGGTCTATGTGTTCGACACCCGGCAACACCACCGCCTTGACGCCGGGCCGTGGGATTTCGACCATTTTCTGCAACACGGCAAAGCGCGCTTCCTCCGCCGGCACCTCCCGGCGCCGCGCTAATTCATCGCCTCACGGCCTGTTCGCGTGCCATGCAGGCTGATACATTAAGCGCACCTTTCCAGACGCACCCTCGCCATGACCCTGTTTGAAGAACACCCGCTCCGACAGACGCTGAACGACGAAGTCCATGCACGCCCCTCGGTGCCGCTCTACGGCCCCACGCGCGTGAGCTATCTGGCCTTCGTGCATGTGAATGGCAGCAGCGACCGCGAACACCATCATCTCGAACAACTGGCGCAGCAACTCGGCATCGAACTGCCCGGAACCAGCAAGGGCCACATCCTCATCAACGCCGGCGAATTCCGGCTCAAGTGGGAGCGTCACACCGAGTTCTCGAGCTACACCTTCATGCGCGACGTATCCGACGACGAATCGGAAGACACCACCGCCCTGCTCGCCGTCCCGGCGGCGTGGCGCAAGGAGATTCCCGGTCAGTTGCTGGTCGCCTCGCACGTCTCGGTGCTCAATGCCGCCCACCATCCGGCGCAACAACGTCTCGATCAGTCGAACAACCCTGATCGTCTGTCGATCATCTCGCACTTTGCCGACAACGCCGGTTGGATCTTCACCGATTTCGAATTGCACGACGGCTTCTCGCATTTCACCGTCATCGACGAGAATCTCGACCGCCGCCAAGCCGGGCGCAACGTCCAGCGTGTGCTCGAGATCGAAACCTACCGCCTCATGGCCCTGCTGGCCTTCCCGGTGGCCAAGGCGGTCAGCCCCTCGCTCACCGAAGCCGAGAACGAACTGGCCGATCTGATGGACACCATGGGCTCAGCCAACACGCCGGACGACGAGCGCGACATTCTTGCCCGCCTCACCCGGCTGTCCGCCCAGGTCGAGCAATCGGTCGCCCGCACCACCTACCGCTTCGGCGCCACGGCTGCCTACTATCGACTCGTGCAACAACGCACGGCCGAACTGCGCGAGACGCGCCACGCGGGCTTCCCGAACATCCACGATTTCATCGAGCGCCGCCTCGCCCCCGCCGTCAACACCTGTGCCGCCATCGCCCGCCGCCAGGAAGAACTGTCGGCGAGAATCGCCCGCAACAGCCAGTTGCTGCGCACCCGCGTCGACATCGAACTGCAACAGCAGAACCAGGACCTGCTCGGGCAGATGAACCGCCGCGCCAAACTGCAGCTGCGCCTGCAGGAAACCGTCGAAGGCCTGTCCATCGTCGCCATCACCTATTACGCCTCGCAGCTGGTCAACTATGTCTCCAAAGGCGTCAAACCCTTCATCAAACCCGCTACGCCGGAAATCATCACCGCCATCGCCATTCCGGTGATTGCGGCGCTGGTGGCGCTGGGGCTGCGACGCATGCGCAAGAAACTGGCGGAGGCGGAAGCACACGACTGACCGCCGCGCGCCGTGACGCGGATCACTGACATGCGTGCGCGGTTTCGTCATATTCTTTCCCGACTTTCTCAGAATCGTTCCCGATGCTCTTCACCAGCGCGTCGTTTGCCTTTCTCTATCTGCCGGTCGTGGTCGCGACCTTCTTTCTGTTGCCACAATGCTGGCGCCGATATGGCGCAGCCTGGCTCTTTGGCGCCTCCGTCTTCTTCTATGGGTACTGGATGCCGGCCTATGTGGCGCTGCTGCTCGGGTCGATTCTCTGGAACTACTTTGCCGGCATGCGCATCGCCGCATCCGGCGGACATACCCGTGAGGGGAAACGGTGGCTGATCATCGGGGTAGGCATCAACCTGCTCGTGCTGGCGTATTTCAAATACACCGCCTTCCTGGTCGATAGCTTTGCCTCGGTCACTGGCATCGATTTCGGGCCGGTCGAGATCACCCTGCCCATTGGCATTTCGTTCTTCACCTTCACGCAGATCGCGTTTCTGGCCGATGCGTATCAGAAGGGCACACGCGAATACGCCTTCTCGCATTACGGCCTGTTCGTCACCTACTTCCCGCACCTGATCGCCGGACCGGTGTTGCACCACGCCCAGATGATGCCGCAGTTTCGCGAGCAAGCGACCTACCGTTTCAACGGCGGCAACTTCGCGGGCGGCCTCGCCATCTTCGCCATCGGCCTGTTCAAAAAGGTCATCCTCGCGGACGGCATCGCCCCCTACGCGGATGGTATTTTCGATGCCGTGCAGGCTGGCGCAACCCCCGACATGGCCGAAGCCTGGCTCGCGGCACTGACATACACCTTTCAGCTGTACTTCGATTTCTCCGGCTATTCGGACATGGCCGTCGGCCTGTCGTGGATGCTCAACATCCGCCTGCCATTCAACTTCGCTTCGCCTTACAAGGCCACCTCGATATCCGACTTCTGGCGGCGCTGGCACATGAGTCTGTCGAACTTCCTGCGCGACTATCTCTACGTCCCCCTGGGCGGGAATCGCAAGGGGCCCACACGCCGCTACATCAACCTGTTCGTCACCATGTTGCTCGGCGGACTGTGGCACGGCGCGGCCTGGACCTTCGTCATCTGGGGCGGCTTGCACGGGGTCTATCTCGCCATCAATCATGCCTTCCGGGCGCTGGTCGACCGCGTGGCACCGGCGCTGCCCGACACTGCGGCCTACCGCGTGCTTGCCTGGGCGCTCACCTTCCTCTCGGTGGTGGTTGCGTGGGTATTCTTCCGCGCCAATAGTTTCGGCAGCGCATTCACCATTCTCAGCGCGATGTTCAGCCCACTGCCGCCTGACGGCCCCCACGCCATCCTGTGGAACGACGGGCTGGACACCATGACCGGGCTGCTGTGGTGCGCGTGTCTGGGGGCGATGTCGTTTCTTTCGCCCAACAGCAACCGCATCGGCGAGATCTTGCTGAACGCCTCGCGTGCTCGTCCCAAGCTGCGGGCGCTCCTCGCGGGGGCGGCATTCGCCGCCATGGTGTTGCTGGTCGTCACCAATGAAACCCGATCATCGGTCAGCGCATTCATCTATTTCAACTTCTGACACACCCCGTGATCCGAAAAACCGCTCTCTTCCTGCTCGGTGCACTGCTTCTGGCGATCCTGCTCGAGGGCGCGCTGCGTCTGTTGCCCGTTTCCTCGGCAACGCTGGTGGGGCACTACATCGATCCGGCGATCAAGACCTACCCGGCGCATCATCGCTTCACCGTCGCCACCGGCTGGGATCTGAAGAACGCGCAGCGGCACCTGACCAACAACCTGGGTTTCGTGGACACGCGCGACTTCACCCCGGACCCGCAAGCCATCGCCGTGATCGGCGACAGCTTTGTCGAAGCCAACATGCTGCCCCCCGCACAAAGGATCGGGCCACAACTCGAAGCGCTGCTGCACGGTCCCGCGGTCTATTCCATGGGCGTGCCGGGCACCAGCCTCATCGACTACGCCCATCGGGCGCGATTCGCTCATGACAAGCTGGGTATCGATCGCCTTGTTTTCGTGGTCGAAACCGGCGATGTGCGCCAGATGCTGTGCGGTTCCGGCAACCATGATCGTGACTGTATCGACAAAAAAACGGGGCGCGTCAAAAGCATTGAGGCCCAGCCGCCGGGCCGGCTCAAGCAGATCGCCCGACACTCCGCATTGGCGCAATACCTGTTCTCGCAATTACGCCTCGACCCATCCCGATGGATGCGCAAGGCCAGGCGCCGGCTCTCAACCGACGAAGCGACGGCAAGCGACAACCACCAACAGAAAGTCGATCCGGTGTCGCGCGAACAGGCAAACACGCTGGTCGACTACTTTTTGAGCACTTTGCCCACCACGGCACGTCCCCCCGTCTTGCTCATCAACACGGAAGAGGCCGCCGCGGGTAGCGCGGAAGCAGCATGGCACGCAAGAGACATGGATCTACTCGCCAGCAAAGCGTCCCAGGCGGGCTGGATCGTCGTGCACCTGGACGCGCCCTTTGCCGATTGGCGCGAGCGCACCGGACTGTCCACATCAATCGGACCCTACGATGGCCACTGGAATACGCAAGGCCACCGAATTGCCGCGCAAGCCGTCGCCGACGCGTTGAATGCTCGCCCGTCCGCCCCCTAGCGAGACGCGCTCGATGCCGGGTCGCAAACGCGAGTCGATTCGCCCCACCGCCCCCGCTATAATTCGCGTTTGATCCCCCTGCAAAGCGCCGCATCATGACCACGCCCCTGTTCGAATCCTCCATCCGCTCCCTGCCCCTGATCGCGCGCGGCAAGGTGCGCGACATCTACGCCGTCGATGACGAAAAGCTGCTGATCGTCACCTCCGATCGCCTGTCGGCCTTCGACGTCATCCTGCCCGACCCGATTCCGCGCAAGGGGCAAGTGCTGACCGCGATGGCGAATTTCTGGTTCGAACGGCTGGCGCATGTGGTGCCCAATCAACTGACCGGCATCGCCCCCGAAGACGTGGTGACGGCCGACGAGCGCGATCAGGTCGCCGGCCGCGCGTTGGTGGTCAAGCGGCTCACGCCGCTGCCGATCGAAGCGGTGGTGCGTGGCTACGTGATCGGCTCGGGGTGGAAGGATTATCAGGAAACCGGCGCCATCTGCGGCATTGCCCTGCCCGCCGGGCTGAAGCAGGCGGCCAAGCTGCCGGCACCGATCTTCACCCCGGCTTCCAAGGCCGAGGTCGGCGATCACGACGAGAACATCTCCTTCACCCAAGCGCAGGCGCTGACCGAGGCCACGCTCGGCGCGCAGCTGGCCGGCACCGGCACAAGCGGGACGCAACTGACCGAGCAGGCACGTGCCGTCGCCATCGCGCTGTACACCGAAGCGGCGGACTACGCGAAGGGCCGCGGCATCATCATCGCCGACACCAAGTTCGAATTCGGCATCGACGGCGCCGGCACGCTGCACCTCATCGACGAAGCGCTGACACCGGATTCCTCGCGCTTCTGGCCCGCCGATCAATACCGCGAAGGCATCAGCCCGCCGTCCTTCGACAAACAATACGTGCGCGACCATCTCGAAACACTCGACTGGGATAAATGCGCGCCTGGCCCGCATCTGCCGGCCGAAGTCATCGCCCGCACCAGCGCCAAATACGTCGAAGCCTACGAACGCCTGACCGGCTTGCAACTGCCTTGAGCCGATGAACCATGCCACCCCGCCCGGGCATTTCGCCGGGCGGGGTGGCATGTCGCAGTGCAGCTTTCCAAGCGCCCTCACTCGCTCTAGAGTGGTTGGACAACTCTCTGTTCAAGGAGCGTGCGCATGGGAGAACCGGCAGCTTTCCTGTCGCAGCATTTTGCGATCCCCCACGTCCGCGAAGTCACGCCCCAACGCCCGCTCGACTGGCTGGCACGCGGTTGGGGCGATCTACGCGACAACCTGGGCAGCAGCGTGTGCTACGGCATTTTCTTCGCCGCCATCGGCTATTTGCTGCTCGACTTCGCCGCACAGCGCCCCTACCTTTTCTCGACCGCCACGTCCGGCTTTCTGCTCATCGGGCCACTGGTCGCAGCCGGTTTGTACGAGATCTCGCGACGTCACGAACAGGGCAAGAAGACGACGCTCATCGCCTCGCTTGCCGGATTGCGGCGACGCGCCGACGTCCTGTTTCACTTCGGCATCCTGCTGGCGCTGATGATGGTCATGTGGGAGCGCATATCGGCCGTGGTGTTCGCGCTGACCTACGCCGGCAACGTCCCCGATCTGGACCATTTCATTCAGTCCATCGTCTTCTCCGGCGAATACACCACCTTGCTGATCGCCTACGCGCTCATCGGTGGCGTGCTCGCGGCCGTCGTATTCAGCATCACGGTGGTGGCCATTCCCATGATGATGGCGCGTGATACCGACATGGTGACCGCCATGGCCACCAGTGCGCGGGTGGTCATGACCAACCCGTTGCCGATGCTGACCTGGGCGCTGCTGATCGGCCTGTTAATTGTCGCCAGCTTTGCTACGCTGATGGTGGGACTGGTGATTTTGCTACCCGTCCTCGGCCATGCCACTTGGCATGCCTACAGGGACATGGTTGCTTAGCCCGCACGCGTAGTCGCTTTTTTCCAGGCTTTGCCAGACGTTCCTGCAGCGTAGTTTTCAGAACGCATCGTTGTCCCGACGAGATCGCTACCGCCGACCCAACAAGCACATGTCGTGCAGTCATCGGGTCGGGCACAGGGGTCGCACCGAGATGGCGGCGTAACGACCGGCGATATCGCCGGCGCAAAGACGGGCTCACTCGGCCCGCGCCCCCGGCCGCAACGGCCGGGGGCTTGAATTTCTCGCTCACCCCCCGATCTAAGCCCATGCGCCCGTCTTCATTCGCTCGGCACGACGCGCTGAACAATTGACGACAACTGCCCGCGTGCCGCGCGGCACGCGCCTCCTCGCCCCCGATTCCCTACAATGTGCGCTGCAACGCCACAGGACACCGCAAGCATGACGACCCCGACCGACAACCCGCTGCTCGATTTTTCCGGCCTCACGCATTTCGACAAGATCACCCCGGCCCACGTGGAACCGGCGATCCGCCATCTGCTCGACGACGCGCGCACCACCATCGATGCGCTGGCGCAACCCGGCACCCCGGCCAGCTGGAACGATTTCGTCATCCCCATGACCGAGTCCACCGAGCACCTCGGGCGCGCCTGGGGCGTGGTCGGCCACATGCACAGCGTGATGGACACACCGGACTGGCGCGCCGCCTACAATGCGCTACTGCCCGAGATCAGCCGCTTCTATGCTGAACTGGGACAGAACCTCGCGCTCTACGAAAAATTTCGCCAGCTCAGAAGCAGCACCGAATTCGAGCGCCTGTCGCCGGTACGCCAACGCATCGTCGAGCACGAGCTGCGCGATTTCCGCCTCTCCGGCGCCGAGTTGCCCGAAGACCAAAAGCCGCGCTTTCAGGAGATCCAGGAAGAACAGTCGAGCCTCGCCGCCGGCTTCTCGGAAAATCTGCTCGATGCCACCAACGCCTTTGCCGAGTGGGTCGAAGACGACGCCGAACTGGCCGGCCTGCCTGACGACGTCATCGCCGCCGCCCGCGCCGCGGCCGAAAAGGACGACAAGCCGGGCTGGAAGTTCACGCTGCACATGCCCAGCTACCTGCCGGTAATGCAATACGCCGACAGCGCCCGCCTGCGCGAAACCCTGTACCGCGCCTACGCCACCCGTGCCTCCGAACAAGGCAAGCCGGAATGGGACAACGGCCCGCTCATGGGCAAGATCCTCGCCCTGCGCGCCGAAGAAGCGCGCATGCTCGGCTACGAGACTTTCGCCGAAGTGTCCGTCGTACCGAAGATGGCCGACAGCCCGGCTCAGGTGCTGGCCTTCCTGCACGATCTGGCGCACAAGGCCAAGCCCTTTGCCGAGCGCGATCTGAAGCAATTGGAGGCCTTCGCCCGCGACGAACTGAACATCGACGCGCTCAACCCCTGGGACATCGCCTACGCCAGCGAAAAGCTGCGCCAGGCCCGCTACGCCTTCTCGGAAAACGAAGTGCGCCAGTACTTCCCCGAGCCCAAGGTGCTCGACGGCCTGTTCGGCGTCATCGAATCGCTCTACGGTGTGCGCCTCAAGCGCGACACCGCGCCGGTGTGGGATCCGTCGGTCACCGTGCTGCGCATCGAGCGCGACGATCAGCTCATCGGCCAGCTCTACCTCGATCTGCATGCGCGCGAAACCAAGCGCGGCGGCGCCTGGATGGACTCGGCCCGCAGCCGCCAGCGCAGCGAAAGTCGGCTACTCACGCCGGTGGCCTACGTGGTGTGCAACTTCACCCCCCCGGTCGGCAACAAGCCGGCGACGTTGTCGCACGACGACGTCACCACCTTGTTCCACGAATTCGGCCACGCCCTGCACCACCTGCTCACCGAGGTGGACGAAGTGGCGGTGTCCGGCATTCATGGCGTCGAGTGGGACGCGGTCGAACTGCCCAGCCAGTTCATGGAAAACTTCTGCTGGGAATGGGACGTGGTCGCCGGCATGAGCGGCCACGTAGACACCGGCGAGCCGCTGCCGCGCGCACTGTTCGACAAGATGAACGACGCACGCCACTTCCAGAGCGGCATGCAGATGGTGCGCCAGCTCGAGTTCAGCCTGTTCGACTTGCGCCTGCACCACGAAATCGACGCCGACACACCGGTGGCGGTCGACACCATTCTCAAGCTGCTCGACGAGGTGCGCCGCGAAGTGGCCGTGCTCATCCCACCGAGCTGGCACCGCTTCCCGCACAGCTTCTCGCACATTTTTGCGGGCGGTTATTCGGCCGGCTACTACAGCTACAAGTGGGCCGAGGTGCTCTCCGCCGACGCCTTCGCCGCATTTGAAGAAGCCGGCACCGGCAACCACAGCCTGCTCGATCGGGAAACGGGCGAGAGATTCTGGCGAGAGATTCTTGCCGTCGGCGGCAGCCGCCCGGCCCTCGAATCGTTCAAGGCCTTCCGCGGTCGTGAGCCGCAGGTCGACGCGCTGCTGCGCCACAGCGGCATGCTCGAAGCGGCCTGATCGCGCCGGGCGGTCTGCGGCCCGCCCGGCGGTGGCACAATACCGGCTTCACGCACTCACTCCCTTGCCCCATGAAAATCGCCACCTGGAACGTCAACTCCCTCAAGGTCCGCCTGCCGCACGTGCTCGACTGGCTGGCGGCTGAAAAACCGGACGCCCTGTGTCTGCAGGAGCTGAAGATGGAGGACAAGGTGTTCCCCCTCGAGGCCATCGAGGCAGCCGGCTACCACGCCGTGTTCAACGGCCAGAAAACCTATAACGGCGTCGCCATCCTGTCGCCGCGGACGGTGGCCGATCCGGTGAAGGACATCCCCGGCTTCGAAGACCCACAAAAACGCATCATTGCCGGCACGATCGGCGATGTTCGCGTCATTTGCGGCTATTTCCCCAACGGCCAGGCGGTCGGCTCCGACAAGTTCGCCTACAAGCTGCGCTGGCTCGAAGCGCTCACCGCGTGGGTGCGCGACGAGATGGCCACCCACCCCAAACTCGTGCTTACCGGCGATTTCAACATCGCCCCCGAAGACCGCGACGCGCATCCGGACTGGAAGGACGAGATCCACGTCTCCGAACCCGAGCGCGCGGCCTTTCGCGCGCTGACGGCCCTGGGGCTGACCGACGCCTTCCGCCTGTTCGAGCAGGAAGAACGCAGCTTTTCCTGGTGGGATTACCGCATGGGCGCCTTTCGTCGCAACTTCGGCCTGCGCATCGACCATCTGCTCATCTCCACGCCGCTGGTAGGCCAATGCACCGCCTGCCGGGTGGACAAGGCACCGCGCAAACTCGAACGCCCGTCGGATCACGCCCCAGTCCTCATCGAACTCAGTCAGTAATGCTCACCGGGGTCGTCCTGCTGCATGGCAAATGGGATGCCCCGCCGTTTGCGGTCGCGCCGCTGGCCGAGGCGCTCGCCGCAGCGGGCTATCGCACCCGCCAACCAACCTTGCCGTGGGCACTGAAACGCCTCTACGACCTGCCGCTGAGCGTCGCATTCGACGCAGTTCAGGCCGAGATCGATGCGCTACGCGCTGAAGGCTGCGCGCGCATCGTCCTGTGCGGCCACAGCATGGGCGCCTGCGTCGCCCTCGCCCACACAGTCCGTCACCCGGGCATCGACGCCCTCGCCTTGCTCGCCCCCGGCCATTTTCCCGAACGCCTGGCGGCCGATGGCAAAACATCCGACGCAATCGCGCAAGCACGAGTCGCGACGGCGCCGAACACGCGCATGCCACTGGTCGACGTGCATCAAGGCCGGGTTCGCCGGCTGCGCATCTCGCCCACCCACTATCTGAGCTACTTCGATCCGACCGGCGATCTGGCCTGGCGAAGCAACCTGGCGCATCTGCCGCGTGAGCTACCGACCTTGTGGCTGACGGGTGATCAGGATGCCGCCGCACGCCAGGGAATCGACTATGCTCTCGCTCATGCGCCCGACTTTCCACACCATCGTCACGCGCACGTCGATGCCGACCACACCACGACACCGGCGCTCGGCGCCGCGTGCGTGATCGACTGGCTCGCCACCTGCCTGGACTGACCCCATGACCGACTCCACCGAACTGGCCGAACGTTACCCGGTGCTCGCCGCACTGCCGCCCACGGCGAGGCAGAAATTGCTCGACAGCGCGCAGTGGATGACGGTCCCCGCGGGCACGCTGCTGTTCGATGACCATCAGGCCTGCGAGGGATTTCCCTTCGTGGTGAAGGGCTCGATTCGCGTCATCAAGGCCTCGCCCAACGGGCGCGAACTGCCGCTGTATCGGGTCGCGCCGGGTGAAACCTGCGTCATTTCCTCGTCGTGCCTGCTCGGCCACGAGGACTACAACGCCCGCGGCATCACCGAATCGGAAACCGAGATGGTGATGCTGCCCAAAGTAGTGTTCGACGCCCTGCTGGCCGAGCCGGCCTTTCGCAGCTTCGTCTTTCACCTGTTTGCGGATCGCATTGCCGACTTGATGCAACTGATCGAGGAAGTGGCCTTCCACAAGCTCGACCAACGCCTCGCCGCGCTGCTGCTCGGCAAGGGGCGCGTGCTGCACACCACCCACCAGCATCTGGCGGACGAACTGGGCAGCGTGCGCGAGATCATCAGCCGTCTGCTCAAGGGCTTTGCCGCACAGGGGCTGGTCAAGCTCGCGCGCGAGCAGATCGAGATTCTCGACCCGGCGGGCTTGCGCACGATCGCAGGCGGCTAGACGCGGAAGCGGGCGACCGCCTCCTGCAGACCACTGGCCTGACGGGCCATGTCTTCGGACGAATTGACGGTCTGGCTGATGGCCGCATCGTTGTCACGGGCCATGGCGGCGATAGCCTCGATGCTCTTCGTCACCTGTTCGCTGGAGTCACGCTGCGCGTCGGCCGCTTCGGCGATTTCGTCGAGCCCGCTGCGTACCTGCGCCACCGACGCGTTGGCTTCCTGCAGCACGCCCGCGACGTCGTCTGCCGCCGCGCGCGCACTGTTGATGTGCTCGCGGCCGCGATCGAGCGAAGTACGCACCTCACCCGACTGTTTCGACAACTTGATGGTGATGGCATCGATCTCGCCCGCCGAGCTGGCCGACTTCTCCGCCAGCTTGCGCACCTCGTCGGCCACCACGGCAAATCCGCGCCCCTGCTCGCCGGCACGCGCGGCCTCGATGGCGGCATTGAGTGCCAGCAGATTGGTCTGCTCGGCAATTTCGCGCACTTCCTGGGTCATGTGATTGATCGAGGTGGTCGATTCGACAAAGGCATTGACCGTCTCATCCATCTGACCGACCGCGCCTTCGACATGATCCACTTCGCCCATGAGGTGGCTTAGCCGGCGCTGCCCCTCCTCGGATCGCGCTAGCGATTCATGCGACAGATCGCGCACGCGCTCGGCACTGGCGGCAATGTGGGCGGTCTTCCGCATCAAGTCCTCCATCGCCTCGGCGGCGGCAAGCGACTGACTGTTCTGCTGATGCGACCCGTCGGCGAGCCGATTTGAACTGTCGGAGACCCCGCGTGCCGCTTCGGCGACGGTACCGGCGGAACCGCCGACCTGGCGCACCAGATCGCCGATCGTCGACAGCATCTGGTTGAAGCCTTCGGCGGCACGACCGATTTCGTCGCGACTGCCGACATCGAGCCGACGGGTCAGGTCGCCCTTGCCGTCGGCCAGCTCCTCGAGGCTGCGCGTCATGTGCGCCAGCGGCGTGGTGACGAATCGACGAATGAAGAAGAAGATCACTGCCATGAGCGGCACCGACAGCAACAAGGCAAACACGATGCTCTTGGCGCGAAACGCGCTGACCGCCGCTTCGACCGTGTCGAGGTCGATTTTCATGCTCACTGCACCCAGCGGAGTCCCCTCGGGCACCCCATGACAGTTCAGGCAGTTCTTGCCCAGATAGTTGGCCGATGCCAAGGCCGGCACCACCACGCGAAGATGCTCGCCACTGCCCGCCTCGCCGCGTTCCTCGAATGCAGCCTTGCCCGAGGCCAGCGCAGTGCGCTCGATCTCATCGAGCTGCGCCCCCTCCGACGCCGAGCCCGGACCGAACTGCTTGGACACCGCATCCCCGCGGATGACACGCAGATCGCGCACCGCAGACAACTCCTTGATCTGATCAAGAAAGACATCGCGCTGCGCCACCGTGCCGGTAATCATCATGCCGGTCAGGCCGGCCATGGTCATGTCGTGCACCGACAGCGCGAATGCCCGTGCCTGATCGATGGCCGTCTCCCGATTGACCTGCGTCTCCCAGTGGATCATGCCGCCGAAGGCGCACACCAGCATCAACCAGATGACCGCCGTCAGGCGCAGCCAGATGGGTGTATCCGAAATTCCTTGCATCACATCTTTTCCCTCGCCGGCCATCGAATGGCCGGCACACCAGACAAGGTTGTCGATTTGCACCAACAGGGGCACACCCGACAGCCGACACCCTTTTGGGCGTCAGCCGGTCTCTTGCCGGGCAAACCGCCAACCGTCGGCCCGTCGGGGCCTTGTACGTCTAACTGAGGGAGATAACGACACCAGAGCGAAACACTTTATTGCAAGCGCGTGCGCCTGACCGCCTGCCGACACCTCTGTAACCTTGGTTACAGACATCGTCGCGCCGCTTTGATGAAATAGCCCCACTGAAACATCACTCAAACCGGGAGCACATCATGAATATGAACGTAGGCGGCATCGACAAAATTCTTCGCATCGTCGCAGGTCTCGCACTGATCGCCTGGGCGCTGATGGGCGGCCCCGTGTGGGCGTGGATCGGTGTCGTACCGCTGGCCACTGGCCTGATGGGCTGGTGCCCGGCCTACCTGCTGATCGGGGCAAACACCTGCCCGACCAAGAAGGCTTGAGTCACCCCGTTCGTTAAGAAAAGCCGGGCTTGCCCGGCTTTTCTTGTCTAAGCCCCGCGGCTGGCACAGGCGTTGGTGATGGCCACATACTCGGCCACGCCAAGGCGTTCCGCACGGTCACTGGCGTCGATACCCAAGGCGCTGAGCGCGTGTTCGTCGATGAACTGACGCAAGGTGTTGCGCAAGGTTTTGCGCCGCTGGCCGAAAGCGGCCGCGACGATGCGGCCCAGCAAGGCTTCGTCCCGCGCCTTGAGCGAATCGAGCGGCCGGGGAACGAGGCGCACGATGCTCGACATCACCTTGGGCGCGGGCCGGAAAGCACCGGGGGGAACGTCGAACAACCGCCCCATGCGGAAGCGATACTGCAGCATGACCGATAGCCGGCCGTAGTCGCCAGTGCCGGGCTCGGCGACCATGCGCGTCACCACCTCCTTCTGCAGCATGAAGGTCATGTCGCGCACCTGATCGGCAAAGCCCGCCAGGTGGAACAGCAGCGGCGTGGAGATGTTGTAGGGCAGATTGCCGACTACGCGAAGGTCACTTCCCAGATCGGCGAAGTCGAACTTGAGCGCATCGCCCTCATGCACGGTGAGTTGCGCCGGTGTGTAGCGCTCGTGCAAACGGGCAATCAGATCGCGGTCGATTTCGATCACATCGAGATGGCCGAGGCGTTCGAGCAGCGGATCCGTCATGGCCCCCAGACCGGGGCCGATCTCGACCATGTTCTGCCCCGGCTGCGGGGCGATGGCATCGACAATCTTGCGGATGATATTGGGGTCGGAAAGAAAGTTCTGGCCGAAGCGTTTTCGCGCGTGATGGTTCAAGGAGGAGGCCTGCGGTCACGGTCAACAATCGCGACATTATGAATCGTCTGCCGGGGAAAGCCCACCAGACAGGGCGGCAAGCCGCTGCCGATGCGCGTCATGAGACGTCAACGCCCACGGATCAGGAGGGCGATTTGCCCCGGCCAGAACTGCAGGCCGGCAGCGGTGTGGCCGATTCAACGCGGTTTCGGCCGCCTTGCTTGGCCCGATACAAGGCCTTGTCGGCATGCCGGATCAAATCTTCGGGTGTCAGATCGCAGTCAAAGGACGCATTGTCGTCTCCGCCCGCACGCCAACACGCCGCGGCTTGCCGGCACAGCGCAGGACTGGCGCTGACACCGATACTGACCGTCACATGCCGTGCAGCATCCAGATCGGCGTGGAAGACTTCCAACTCGGAGACTTCCTGACGAATCCCCTCGGCCAGCCCGATGGCGTGTTCAAACGGGCAGTCCGGCAGTAGCAGCACAAACTCTTCACCCCCATATCGGGCAACCACATCGCCCGGCCGCTGTCCCCGGGTGGCCAGGCAGTTGGCCACTGCACGCAGGCAATCGTCCCCCGCCTGATGCCCCAGGGTGTCGTTGTAGGATTTGAAGTAGTCGATATCGACAAGCAGCAGCGACAAGGGCATTTCACTGCGGCAGGCGCGCCGCCATTCGTTGTGGAGCGCTTCGTCAAAGGCACGCCGGTTGGAGACGCCGGTCAGCCCGTCCAACTTGCTGAGGGCGCGCAACTGGTCGGTCTTGAACTTGAGTGCCAGGTAGTTGCTGACCCGCGCCCGGACGGCCGCCGGGTGCGGCGGCTTGGCAATGAAATCGAGCGCGCCGGCTTCCAGCGCCCGGGCCTCCACGTCCAGTTCCGTGTGGGCGGTCACAAAGAGAATGGGGACATCCGCAAACAAGGGGTCACGCCGGATCTCCTGGCACACGACAAAGCCGTGTCGATCCGACATTTCCACGTCGAGCAGGATGATGTCCGGCGCGACCGCCTGCGCCAGCGTGATGGCCTCGGCGCCACGCGTGGTGAAGTACATCTTTCCCAAGCCTTTGAGAATTTCGCTCAGGAGTCGAATGGTGCCGGGGTCGTCGTCCACCAGCAGGATGCGCGCTTCGCGCCGAGTCGCTTGCTGTCGTTTCATGTGGTCTCACCCAACCCGGCAAGAATGTTTGCGGCATCGTCGAACGCCAGGCGATCCATGGCGTGACGCAGGTATCGCGTCTGCTCGCCCGTAAGCCGCCCCTGCAGCGAAGGATAAAGCGTCTCGAACTGATCCAGGGCGCCCATATCCCGGGCCTTCAGCGCCTGAAGCAGCGCCGTCATCGCTGCCGGGTCCAATGCGTCCGCCCTGTCCTCGCCCTCGGGTGATGCAGCTGCCAAGCCCGATAGATAGGTACGAATCCCTTCGCCCAGCGTTTTGAGTTGTGAATCAAGCGCTCGCAACCCCTCCGCGACATCGAGATCGCACGTGCCCCTGAGTGCCTTTTCCAACGACAAGCTCAGATCCGCCGACTGCTGGGCGCCCACGCTGCCCAACATGCCGCGCAAGGAATGGAGGTGCCGCGCCGCATCGTCATGCAGCCCTTGCTCGAGCGCCTTGCACGTGGCCTCGACGTACCCCCCCAAGGCGTCAGGCAGCGGGCGCAACAGGGCATGGAACAGTTCCAGCGCGCCCCCCATGCGTTTGAGCGCTTGCTGACTGTCGATGCCGGGAATGCCCAAGTCCGGACAAGGCAAATCGGTAGCGGCCGCTGGCGCCTCGTCCAAAGGCGCCCTGCTGGCGCGCGGCGCAATCCATTGCAGCAACGTGGTCAGCAAGGTTTCCTGATCGACCGGTTTGCCAATGTGGTCGTTCATGCCGGCGGCTTCACAGTCAGCGCGATCCCGCTCCATCACCGCAGCCGTCATGGCAATGACGGGCAGATGTTGAAGGCGATCCTGCCGCCGGATTCGTCGGCAGGCCTCCAGTCCATCCATTTCGGGCATATGCATATCCATCAACACCACATCGAAATCGCGCTGCGCCAGCTGGTCCAGCGCTTCGCGCCCGTTCCAGGCGGCGCTCACCACCAGGCCCAAGCGTTCAAGCATGCCCCGCGCGACCGTCTGATTGGTGTCATTGTCCTCGACCAGCAGCACGTGCGCGCCGCGGATCGGCGCGGCACGCTCGTACCGGTCCGCACCACGACTCGCCGCGGACGGCCCTTGCGGCCCGCGCTGCGCCGAGGTGATGGCGTCCAGCAGCCGCGCCGGCATCACCGGCTTGGTGAGGACGGCAACCTGATGCAACTCGCGCTTCGCCCACGTCAATACCTCCTGGTCGTCGGCGGAGGTCATCAACACGACACGGGGCACGGGCAGGCCCGCCGACTGGCCCCATTCACGCATCCGCCGCGCTACCGCAATACCATCCATGGCCGGCATGTTCCGGTCCAGCAGCACCAGTTCGATCGCGTGTTCGGCATCTTGCGCGGCGCGTGCCAGGGCATCGAGCGCCGCCGCACCGGAAGCCACTTGCGTCACCCGACACTGCCACGCGTCGAGAATGCCCGCAACCGCCGAGCGCGCGCTGTCCAGATCGTCGACCACGAGCACACGCGTGCCACTGAGTTCGGCCGCACGGTCCTCATGCCCCCCGGCCGCCGATACCGGCAATGCGAGTTCAAAGCCAAACACACTGCCACGGCCGGGCACACTGTCCACCTTGAGCGCACCGCCCATGCGCTCGACCAGATGGCGCGAGATGGTCAGCCCCAGCCCCGTTCCGCCAAAGCGACGGGTGATGGAACCGTCGGCCTGCTGGAACGGTTCGAACAAGCGTGCTTGCTGCGCCGCGGTAATGCCGATGCCGGTATCGCGCACCTCGAATCCGAGCGTGGCGACATGCTCGCGAGGCCCCGCCGCCAAGGCACAAAGACGCACCGACACATGCACTTCGCCGCGCTCGGTGAACTTCAAGGCATTGCCGACCAGATTGATCAACACCTGCCCCAGCCGAAGCGGATCGCCTCGCAAGTGATCGGGCAAATCCGGGGGCAACTCGAACACCAGCTCCACCCCTTTCTCTTCGGCCCGGGCGCTGAACAGATCCGCCACGCTCTGAAGCGTTTTTTCAAGCCCGAAATCGACCACATCCAGCTCGAGCCGACCGGCCTCGATCTTGGAGAAATCGAGGATGTCATTGATGATTTCCAACAATGCCTTCGACGACGTCTGAATCCGGCTCAGATAGTCCTGCAGGCGCGGCGTCAGGCCAGACAGGCCCAAGCCGAGCTCGGACAATCCAATGATCGCGTTCATGGGCGTGCGGATCTCATGGCTCATGTTGGCCATGAACTCACTTTTGGCGCGACTCGCACTCTCGGCCGCGGCCTTGGCCTCGGCGAGTTCCAGCTCGACCTCTTTCTGATCGGTCAGATCGTAGTTGACCCCGGTCATGCGCAGCGCACGCCCGTGCGCATCAAACTCGGTCTTGCCGGCCGCCTTGAGGTAGTGGATGGTGCCATCGGGCCAGACCACACGAAATTCCGAGGTGTACTCGCGCTCCCCGCGCAGTGCGGCATCGACGTCTCCCTCGACACGCGCCCGGTCGTCGGGGTGCAGGGCACGGACCCAAGCCTCGTAGGCCCCGGGAAAGTCGGCTTCACGGACGCCATAGAGGTGGTACATCGCCGAGTCCCAGAACAGCTGGTTGTTCACCACATCCCAGTCCCAGATGCCGACGATACCCGCGGATGCCGCCACTTCCATGCGGTCCAGCGTTTGCTTGAATGCTTGCTCGGCCTCACGCTGCCGGGTAATGAGCCGGCCCACGCCACGGTAGCCGGCGAACTCGCCGCGCTCGTCTTCGAACGGGATCCCACTCACCGATATCCAGCGGATGCCACCTGCGGCGTCCCGCACACGGTATTCGAAGTCTCGAAACGGCTCCTGCCGCCATAGCTGCTCGATGTGGGCCTCGATTTCGGACTCCGAGTTCAGTTCATTCTGTGCCAGCAACTCCGGACGCGTCCTGCCCAGCAGCAAGTCCGGATGGAGTCCGTAGATCGTCTCGAAATTTTCCGAAAAATAGCTGAAACGCAGCTGCGCATCCATTTCCCAGAACCAGTCGGCGGTACTCGCCGAGAAGTCGCTGAAACGCTGCCTTTCGGTCGCAAGCAAATCCTGCGCACGCTTGCGCTCGGAGATATCGCGGGCCGAGGCATACAGGAAACGACGCCCATCCAGCACCACGCCCCTGGCGCTGATCTCCACATCGAACACGCTGCCATCCTTGCGCCGATGTCGTGTTTCAAACGTCCCCCCCTTCTCGATCAGCGCCTGGATGCGATCCTTCAACACCGGGCGCGGAATCTTCGCGTCCCAGTCCAGTACATTCAGCTGCGCCGTTTCTTCGGGCGTGTACCCCAGCATACGGCTGAAGGACTGGCTGAACTCCTTCACATTGCCCGCTTCATCGAGGATGTGGATGCCGTCACTGGCCATATCCAGCAAGGTCTGCAAGCGATCCTTGGCGTTGCGCAGCGGTGAGATATCGAACAGGGTGACCAGATTGAGGCGCTCATCGCCGCCCACCACGAACGCCCCTTCACCCAGCACCGTCCGCGTTGCGCCATCCTTGCAACGGATCTGGAACGTCATCGGCTCGAAGGGCTGCCCATTCAGCGCGCCCTTGACGCGGGTCCGCCATTGCTCGGCGACCTTGGCGCGTTCGTCCGCTTCCGGACACACCTTGAGCCACCAGTCGAGCGTGCTCGGAATGTCTTCGTGGGTATAGCCGAAAGAGCGCACAAAGGCCGGATTGAGGTAAGTCACGCTATTGTCGCGACCGACCAGCGCCTGCGGCACGGGCGATACTTCGACGATGGTACGCAAGCGCTGTTCGCTCTGACTCAAGGCCAGCGCCTTCTCCTTGAGCTCGGTGATGTCCTGCACCGTGCCGATGCCTTCGACCGGGTGTCCATGGGCATCGAAACGCACTTCCGCACGTTCTCTGACCCACCTGACCCGACCGTTCGCCACCACCCGGTGCTCGATGTCATAAGGCGCCCCCTGCAATGCCGCCGCCCACGCGGCCACGACCGCATCGCGGTCATCCGGATGAATGGCGTCAAGGAACACATCCAGCGTCAGCGTGGTCTGCGCGGGCACGCCAAAGATGCGGAAAGTCTCGTCCGACCAGCTCAACGCATTCGCGTCGACGTCGAGAAACCAGCTCCCGGCATGCGCCACGGCCTGCGCCCGGCGAAGCTCCTCGCTGCGCTTGCGCAAGGCCTGTTCCGCGCGCCGACGCTCGGAAATGTCGTGAAAGGACACGATGACCCCGTTCATCGCACCGTCGTCGAGCAAGGGTGCCATCACGAGACTGACCGGAAAGGCTTCGCCATCGTTGCGAAAAAAGGTCTCTTCGAGACGCCGGCTTTGCCCATCCCGCAGCGTTTGAAAGATGGGGCACGCCTCTTCCCGGCCGCCCTCGCCGCGAAAGAAACGGTTCGGGCGCGCGCCGATGACATCGGCCTCGTCACACGCCAACATTGTCAGGGCAGCCGGGTTGACGATGACGCAGACACCGTCACGGTCGAAGCCGATCACCCCCTCACCCAGACTGCGGAGCAGCAAGCCCTCGTGCGCATCCGGCGCACCCGAGGCCATCGGCGAAGGCCGCGATCGGTCTGCCGATGGCGCGAATCGCCTCCTCGCCAGCCAGAGCGCGAACGCTCCCAGCGCCGCGAGTGCACCGTGACCAATCAACAGGCGATCACGCTGCGCGGATTCGAACGCGGACAGCCCACCGCCAGACGCGAGCTCGGCGCCCACGATGTCGACCAGATGCCAGTTCCAGAGCAGCGAGATCGACACCATCGCGAGCCATGCCGTGATCAACGCGACGGCAATTCGCCGCGCGCGAACCGCATGCTGATGGGGCGCTCGAGTGGCCGTCATCAACGCCCGCTGCTCTGGCGCATCACGCGCGTGAATCCATCCCCGTTCATCATCCCGACGTCACCTCTCCAATCGCATCTTTTCTACTGAAAGATGTCTTTGCGCCGTACACACACGCATCGGCTTCAATCTGCTTCTCTCATGTAACGGATATCGACGGCAAAATTTGAGTGCCAAGCGGGCTCGGTACGCGAACTTCACGGCCGAATAACGACGCACGACGTGCCGGGAAACACAAATTAACCCACTCGCGCTCACGCCCCCCTTTCATCACCCACCGCGTGCGCGACAAGGACGTCTCCCCCAAGACTCCGGCGAGCACGCCAGGCAGACACACCCGATGCACAACGCTACCATGGGCACGCGCAACGTAAAGTCCCATTGACCGCAACAGCGCATATCGCCAACAAGCAAAACGAATCAGAAGACGCCAAGCCATTGCCCGCCCACGACCGCCCACACGCCATTCTCCGGTTTGCAAGCTTGATCGCCGGGCTTCTGCCTGCATGGGCACTGGCCGGCCCCGCCATTGGTCAGTTCGAGGTCAAGGATCTCGAATCCATCCCCGGCCAGATCCAGCTCCAGTCGCAGAATGCACACATGTTCGGACAGCCGGAACGCAACTACCGGCACGACAACGCAGAGACCGAGTACGACGACAACACGATCACCAGACAGCGCCACGCGCTCGAGCTCGAGTTCGGCATCACGCCACGCCTCAAGTCGCGCATCGGCATCGAGTACGAAAAGGAGCGCGTCGACGAACCGGCCAGCCCCGCCCGGGCGGACGCCTTCGATGCCCTGAAGCTGTCCGAATATGGCGGTGAGCTCATCGTCATCCTCGATCCGATTCAGGACCAGGACTGGGGCTTCGGGCTGGTCACCGAATACGAGCGCCCGACCGACAACGACGAAGCCAGCACCCTGCTGGTGGGCGGCATCTTTCAGGCCAACCATGGACGCTGGCGCAACAACGTCAATCTGTATCTGGTGAAGTTTCTCGGCGGCAGTCGCCCCCGCGACAGCAAGCTGGACTTTGCCTACGCGTCGCAGTTCGCCTACGTCCTCGACGCGCACTGGCAACTCGCACTGGAAGCCTACGGCACGATAGACCGACTCGGCGGCAGCGGTTCGCCCAGCGAGGAAGCACGCCGGTTCGGCGACCACGACCAACATCGCGCCGGCCCGCTGCTCTACTACAGCGGCCACCTCGGCGGCGATGAGGAAGACGGGGGTGTTGAACTACTGCTCGGTGCCGGCATCTTGATGGGGCTGAACCACAACACGCCGGATACCACCTTCAAGTGGACCGTGGAGGTCGAATTCTAGCGAGAGGTGTTCGACGCGCCAGACCCTTGGAGCACGTGGCGAAACATCTCCCCGTATCCGGGCAAACCGGCAATCCAAGTCGGAGAGAGTCCCCGCTCAGGCCGCAGCCATGTCGAACGCCAGGCGTACCGCCGCAAACAGGCTGCCGGGATCGGCTTGACCACGCCCCGCCAGGTCGAGCGCCGTGCCGTGATCGACCGAGGTACGAATGATGGGCAGGCCCAGGGTGACGTTGACGCCGCCACCAAAGCTCGCGTGCTTGAGCACCGGCAAGCCCTGATCGTGATACATGGCGAGCACGGCGTCGCCCTGTTCCAGCGAGTGCGGAACAAACAGCGTATCCGCGGGTAGTGGCCCGATCAGCTGCATGCCGGCGGCGCGCAGACGGGCCAGCACGGGTTCGATGACGTCGATTTCCTCTCGCCCCATGTGCCCGCCCTCGCCCGCGTGGGGATTGAGTCCGGCAACAAGGATGCGTGGCTGCGCCACACCGAAGCGCGCCTTGAGATCGTGATCGAGAATATGCAGGGTTTCGGCCAGCGCGGTGGGCGTTACCGCCGACGGCACCGCGGACAACGGCAGGTGCGTGGTCAGCAAGGCGACCCGCAGCCCGCCGCCGACCAGCATCATCACCACGCGGGGCGTGGCCGTGGCCTCGGCAAGGTATTCGGTATGGCCGGAAAAAGGGACGCCCGCATCGCAGATGATGCCCTTGTGCACCGGCGCCGTGACCATGCCGGCAAACTCGCCGCGCTGGCAACCGTCGATGGCGCGGTCAAGCATGGCGAGCACACAGCGCGCATTTGCGACGTCCAGCGAACCGGCTTGCACGGGGCTGGCCAGTGGCGCGTGCAGAACCTCGAGCGCGCCGGGCGGCGGCGTGACGTCGGCTTCGTAGGGATGCAGCGCAATGGAAAGACCGAGGTCTGACATGCGTTCGGCGAGCAAGCGCTCATCGGCCAGCACCACCACGCGGCCCGGCCATGCATGCTCGACGAGCCGCAGACAGAGCTCGGGGCCGATGCCGGCCGGCTCACCGCTGGTGATCGCGAGGACGGGCCGGTCCGACATGCCAGCCTACTCGACGTCCTCGAGCCGGTACTCGACGAAGGCGCTGCTGATCAGTTGACGAATCCAGTCCTCGAAGGCCGCTTCTGCCTTTTGCTGGCGCAAGGTGTTGCGTGCGACGGCGCGTTTGCGCTTGTCGGAGACATCTTCCTTGCGTCGCTCTTCGACACGAATCAGATGCCAGCCGAACGGCGACTTCACCGGCTCGCTCAGTTCGCCCGGCTGCAAGGCATTCATGGCGTGCTCGAACTGAGGCACCGTATCGCCCGGATAGACCCAACCGATATCACCGCCTTTTGCCGCCGACAGATCGGCCGAATTGGCACGCGCCAACTCTTCGAAAGACTCGCCGTTGACAATGCGTGTGCGCAGCGTCTCCAGACGCTTGCGCGCATCGTCGTCAGACACCAGCTCGGAGGTCTTGATGAGGATATGGCTCACATGCGTCTGCTCGACAAGGGCGTCGCCGCTCTGCGATTTACGCATTTCGTTGAACTTGAACAGATGGAAGCCGGCGGCACTGCGCAGCACCGGCGACACATCACCCGGACGCATCGATTGCACTGCCTGGGCAAACAAGCCGGGAATGGCGTTGGGCGGGCGCCAGCCGAGATCGCCTCCCTGCAGAGCATCCGGCGCGTTGGAGACTTCGGCCGCAACGGCGGCGAAGTCCTCGCCGGCCAGAATGCGCTCGCGCACTTGCGCCGCTTGCTGTGCAAGCGCCTGCAATTGCTCCGGGCTGGCCGCCTCGGGCGCACGCAGCAGGATGTGCGAAAGGCGCAATTCGGTGCCCTCACCCACATCCGGATTGTTCTTGAGGAAGTTATCCACTTCGGCATCGGTCACCACCACGCGCGAGTCCACATCGCGCTCGCGCAAGCGGGTGATGAGCATTTCCCGGCGGATGTTTTCGCGAAACGAATCCCAAGACATACCGTCTTTTTCAAGCGCGGCACGGAACTGGGATTCGTTCATCTGGTTGGACTGAGCAATACGCTGAATCGCGCCATTGAGTGCGTCGTCGTCAATGCGCAAGCCGGTATCGCTGGCACGCTGGGCCTGCACGTTTTCGGCCACCAGCCGCTCGAGCACCTGACGACGCAGGATGTCGTCGGCCGGCAGACTGTCACCCCGGCGGGCGAACTGTCGGCGCACCTGATCAACGCGCTCATCGAGCGCCGAGGCGGTAATGGCCTGGTTGTTGACGACAGCGACGATGCGGTCGACAAGTTGCACGCGGGCCGCCTGCGCCGGAAACACGAAGGCGGTCGACGCCAAGGCGGTGACCACAAGAAACAGATGGGAAAGAACCTTCTTCATAGAATTCCTGTTCAGACGATGCAATCGAGCGTTACGGCTGACCGAAGATCGGGTCGGCGACGGGCTGGTTGATGGTGCCATAGCCACCGACGGTTCGCCGCAACAGATCGAGCGGACTGGAGCCGACACTGGCCAGATCGGTCAGTTCCAACTGGAGGAACAAGGCTTGCGTAACGTCGTCCTCCTTGGTGGCGAAACGGTGGAAGACAGTACGGAACACCCAGCAATCGCCGGCATATTCCAGACCGGCAAGCGCCTCGGTCACGCGGTGGTCGCGAAGCGAGCGATTGTATCTCGCCACCCCGTACCAGCCGCCACCGAGCGGCCACTGCGCGGACAGATCAAGATCGCGCAGCACGTCCCGCGTGTAGCGAAAGCCGACGTTGAGCACTTGGGCAAACGCGGGCTGATAGCGCACATCGGCATTGAAGCGTTCCGTGATCTTGTCCCGCGGGTTGTACTGCCACCCGGTATTGATCCCGAAATCACGCGACAGTTTCCCCTCGACACTGGCAAGGATGTCAGCGCGTCGCCCCGTCCGTGCCGGCACACCGGGCAGCGTCACGCGCTGATCGGCAAAGTAGTAGCGCTGGCCCAGTGCAAAGCGCAGTCGTTCGATACCGGTGGCGCCGTCGATCACACGGGAGGTCACCGCCGCGGTGACCTGATTGGCGTTGGAGATGCGATCGCCACCGCTGAAGATGTTCTCGGCAAAGATCTGCGCGAAATTGAAGTCGTACAGACCGGAGTCGAAATTGGGAATCGCATTCTGATCACGATACGGCACGTTCACGTAGTAGACACGCGGCTCCAGCGTCTGGATGGCGTCGCGCCCGGCCCAATCGGTGTCACGCTCGAAGACCACGCTGCTGTCGAGCGAGAAGATGGGCAGCGTGCGTGTGATCTGCTTTTCGTCGGCCACCAAGGGTGTGGTCAGCGAATAGCGTGTGTAGTGCACGCCGAGCTTGGGCGTCAGCGAGAAGGCGGCGCCTCCCAGTGGCACATCGACGCTCGGATACAAGGTAAAGCGCGAGCCTTCCGGCTTGTTCTCGTCCGGATGGGCGAAGCGGACGAATTCGCTACTCAGGTTGAAGTCCGCCGCATCGTCGAACATCGGCCGCGAGCCCCCGAACGACAGCTGCGGCAGACGGCGGTAGGGCTTGTCGCCGGTGAGCGTCTGGAAACTTTGCGCGAGCAGCGTGGCCGACCACCAATCACCGGGCGCGTAGGAAACGATACCCTGACGCACCAGATTGGTCTGCGACGCAATCGCCAGGCGCGAATTCAGATCCTCGAGGTAGTCACGATCCGACACTCCGTTGAGGTTGAGCGAGGTGCTCCATCCGCTGCCGAAAGTCTGTTCATGCCGGATCGAGCCGGCGGCGCGGTTGCTGCGCCCGCTGACATCATCGTTGGGCAACCACTCGGCACGAATCGCCCCCTTGGCGGTCTCCGTCAGATAGCGGTATTCCCCGCCCAGCTGCACGCCGCGACGACTCATGTAGCGCGGCACGAAGGTGGCGTCGTAGTTCGGTGCGATGTTCCAGTAGTAGGGCACCGTCAGATCGACGCCGGTCTTGTTGGAGGTGCCGAAGGTGGGGGTCAGCACGCCCGACTTGCGCTGCGCCACGAGCGGAAATTCCACCCAGGGCATGTAGAAAATCGGCACGTCCTTGAACACCACCGTGCTGTCGCGCGCCACACCGATTTCGCGGTCGTAGTCCAGCGCCAGCTCACCGGCCTTGAGATACCAATCGGGGTCCGGCGGCGTGCACGTACTCCAGGTGGCGTTTTCCAGCACGTACTGGTTCTCGCCGTTGAGCTTCACGATATCGGCCTGACCACTGCCGGTCACCACACGGCTCATGCCGTCTTTTTCCACCGCACGGGTGAAAGCGTAGGTGGGCTCGTCGATCTCGCCGGTTTGCTCATCGAGGCGAACCCGCACCTTCGATCCGCTGATCTTGTCTTCGCCGCGCAGCAACTGCACCCCACCTTGCGCCTCGACCTCGTCGAGCACTTCGCGATAGACGATGCGATCGGCCAGCACCCGGGTGCCATTGCGTGCCAGCTGGGCATTGCCCACGGCAGCCAGCTCCACGTCCTGCTGTCCCTCGATCCGATCGGCAACCACCACCGTCGCGCCGTCTTCGGCGTTCAGCGATTCATCGATGGTCTGTGCCGGGCTCACGCGTGCTTGGGCCTGAGGCGCCTGGTTGGACGCACGCGGGGTACTGTTTGGCGTGGGCGCGATCGGCGCAGGCCCCGACGAGGTGCCCTGACGAGCGGGCTTCGCGGTGGCTGGTGTCGCGGGTATGGCAGGCGCAAGAAGAGCGGGATCGACGCGCAGGGGCTGGAGCGCATCCGCCGCGCCGGCCACTGCCGGAAAGAAGGCAAGCAGGCACGGGATGACTTTCAGCGTCCAGCATTCAGGTTGCGGCAATGCGTCTCTCCATTTGGCATGTCGCCCGGGCGAACGCTGGAATCAACGGCCCGACGGTGGTGTTTGCTAAAATCCGGGGCATTTTACACGAACACGAAAAGGCCAAAGTGCAAAGACTTGCGCAAATAGAGGATTGGCTCGCCAGCCGCTATCCCGACCGTCACATCGAACTGACCCCCGCCTCGGCCGACGCCAGCTTCCGCCGTTACTTCCGCGCACGCATCGACGGCGAGCCCGACACCCTGATCGTGATGGACGCGCCGCCCGACAAGGAAGACACGGCCCCGTTCATCCATGTCGCCGCGTTGTTCGGCGCCGCTGGCGCGCAGGTGCCGCGGGTTATCGATCGCAACATCGATGCCGGCTTCCTGCTGCTCACCGATCTGGGTGACACCACCTATCTGTCCGCACTCGACGACGACTCGGCCCACGAACTCTACGCCGACGCGCTCGGCGCACTCATCTGCATCCAGAAGGCGAGCCGACCCGGCGTGCTGCCCGAGTACGACCGAGATCGCCTGCTGGCCGAGATGGAACTGTTCCCCGCGTGGTACCTGGGCAAGCACAAGCACATCGAGCTCACCGACACCGAGCGCAAACTGCTCGACGCCACCTTCGCGAAGATCGTCGACATCAACCTGGCCGAACCGCAGGTGTTCGTGCATCGCGACTTCCACAGCCGCAATCTCATGGTCACCGATCATGGCACCGGCGTGCTGGATTTTCAGGATGCCGTTTACGGCCCGCTGAGCTACGACCTCGTCTCCCTGTTCAAGGATGCCTACATCGACTGGGACGAAGCCTTCGTGCTCGACATGCTCGCCCGCTACTGGGAAGCCGCCCGCCAGGTCGGCCTGCCGGTGCGTGCCGATTTCGCCGAGTTTCATCGCGACTTCGAATGGATGGGCGTGCAGCGCGCCCTCAAGGTGCTCGGCATTTTCGCCCGACTGTTCCATCGCGACGGCAAGGCCGGTTACCTGGAGGACATGCCGCGCGTCGTGCACTACCTGCGCAAGGCCTGCGAGCGCTATGGCGAGCTCAAACCGATCCTCCGTCTGCTCGACCGGACCGACCCCGTCGACACCCAGATCGGCTACACCTTCTGAGGCGGCCATGAAAGCGATGATCCTCGCCGCCGGCCGGGGCGAGCGCATGCGCCCGCTCACCGACACCTGCCCCAAGCCACTGCTGAGGGCCGGCGACGAATCGCTGATCGGCCATCACCTCAAGCGGCTGGCCGCCGCGGGGGTCACCGAGATCGTCATCAACCATGCCCACCTCGGCCACCTCATCGAAGCGGCCTTGGGCGACGGCAGCAGCTACGGCGTGCACATCGCCTACTCGCCCGAAGCCACGGCACTGGAAACCGCAGGCGGCATCCGCACCGCGCTGCCCTTGCTGGGCGAAGCGCCTTTCCTCGTCGTCAATGGCGACGTGTTTTGCGACGCGGATCTGCCGGCGCTCCTGGCCGCCGCAAGCACGCTCTCGGCCGACGGCGATATCGCGCACCTGCTACTGGTCGACAATCCGGCGCATCACCCGCAAGGCGACTTCCGCCTCACGCACGACCGCGCTCGCGCAGACGGCACACCGCGGCTCACCTTCACCGGCATCGGCGCGTATCACCCGGCCCTGTTCGCCGGACTCGCGCCCGGCCAGCGTGCGCCGCTCGGCCCGCTGCTGCGCGAGGCCATGGCTGCGGACCGCGTCAGCGCCACGCACCACGCCGGCCGCTGGATGGACATCGGCACCCCCGAACGACTCGCTGAACTCGACCACCTGCTACGCGCGGACGGTGCAAGCAGCGTAAAGTCTCCCTCATGAAATCCGCCACTCCCGGAGCAAACGCTTGAGCAACGACTTCGCAGCCTTCCACAATCGCCGCCAACGTGTGCTGGAGCACATGACCGCAGCCGGCGGTGGCGTCGCCATCATCCCGACGGCGCGCGAATACCCGCGCAACCGCGACTCGCTGTTCCCATTCCGCGCCGACAGCTATTTCCACTACCTCACCGGATTCGACGAGCCCGAAGCCGTCCTTGTGCTGATCGCCGGCGACACACCGCGCAGCGTGCTGTTCTGCCGCGAAAAGGATGAAGACCGCGAAATCTGGGACGGCTTCCGCTGGGGCCCGGCGATGGCCGCCGATCACTTCCGCTTCGACGAAGCGCACCCGGTCGGCGAGTTCGACCGCCGCATCACCGACTTGCTCGGCGACCAACCCGCACTGTTCTTCGCCATGGGGCAAGACGCCGCGTGGGATCGGCGCGTGGTCGACGCACTGGGCCGCGTGCGCGAGCAAGCTCGCGCCGGCATCACTGCCCCGGCCAACATCACCGACATCCACCGCGTGCTCGACGACATGCGCCTGATCAAGGACAGCCACGAACTGACCACCATGCGCCGTGCCGCGGTCATCTCCGCCCACGCTCACCAGCGCGCCATGCGCACCGCCGCACCAGGCAAGCACGAATACGAGGTGGAAGCCGAGCTGCTACACGCCTTCCGCCAGGCCGGCGCGCAAGCTCCCGCCTACTCATCGATCGTCGCCAGCGGGCCCGGCGCCTGCGTACTGCACTACGTGAGCAACGATCGCCAGATGCTCGACGGCGAGTTGCTGCTCATCGACGCCGGCTGCGAGCTCGACGGCTACGCGGCCGACATCACCCGCACCTTCCCGGTCAATGGCCGTTTCAGCGGCCCGCAACGCGACGTCTACGCTCTGGTGCTGGCCGCCCAGCAGGCCGCCGCGGAAGCCACCGCCCCCGGCGTGGCGTGGAACACCCCGCACGAAGCCGCCGTCGCCGTACTCGCCCAGGGCATGATCGACCTCGGGCTGCTGCAAGGCAGCCTCGACGCGGTGCTCGAATCGGGCGATTACCGCCGTTTCTACATGCACCGCACCGGCCACTGGCTGGGCCGCGATGTGCACGACGTGGGCGACTACAAACGCGACGGCCAATGGCGCGCGCTCGAACCCGGCATGACGCTCACCATCGAACCGGGCTGCTACATCCGCCCGGGCGAGGGCGTGCCCGAGCACTTCTGGAACATCGGCGTGCGCATCGAGGACGACGCGCTGGTCACCGCCGGTGGCTGCGAGCTGATCACCAACGACGCGCCCAAGGCCATCGACGACATCGAAGCGCTGATGCGCGAGGCGCGCGCATGAGCGCGCCCGCACGGCCACAGGAGAGGGGGTCCGTGAATGCGCCCGACATCCTCATCGTCGGCGCCGGCCCGGTCGGCATGGCACTGGCGCTCGCCCTCAAGGACGGCCCTCATCGCGTCACGCTGGTCGATGCGCGCGCCCGTGGTGCTGCCCGCCACGACCCGCGCGTGCTCGCGCTGTCGCATGGCTCACGGCTCACGCTCGAGCGCCTCGGGGTGTGGCACGCGCTGCGCGCCACCGCCATCCGCCACATTCACGTCTCGCAAAAAGGCGGTTTGGGCCGCACGGTCATCAACGAAGACGACTACGGCGTCGACGGCCTCGGCCACGTGGTGCGCGCCGGCGAGCTGGCAACGGCGCTCGACGACGCCATCGCCGCCGCCGGCATCGAGATCATCGACGAATGCCAGGCCGAACCCGACCGCGGTCTGCCCGGTCGCGTGCGCCTCGTGAAGAACGACACCCCGTCGGCACTCGACTGCCGCCTCGTCGCCTGCGCCGAAGGTGGCATGCGCGCCGACGATCCCGACATCGACGTGCGCGACTACGACCAGCATGCCGTGATCTGCATGGCCACGCCGGCGCGCCCCCACGGCAACACCGCCTACGAGCGCTTCACCCCCGATGGCCCGCTCGCGCTGCTGCCCTGCGGCACCGATTTCGCCGTGGTGCACACCGCCAGCCCGGCACAGGCCGAAGCGCTGCTCGCACTCGACGACAGCGCCTACCTCGCCCGGCTGCAATCGGCCTTCGGCCAGCGCCTTCAACTGATCGGCGTGAGCGATCGCCAGTGCTTTGCGTTGCAGTTGCGGGTGCGCCGCCGGCCAGCCGACGAACGGCTGGTGTGGCTCGGCAATGCCGCCCAAACGCTTCACCCGGTCGCCGGTCAGGGCTTCAATCTCGCGCTGCGCGACGTGTGGTCGCTGAGCCAGCATCTGCTCGCTGCGGACGACCCGGGCGAAGCCAGCGTGCTGAGCGCCTACCTGAAAGCCCGCGCCACCGACCGGCGCGGCACCATCGGTTTCACCGACTCGCTGGTGCGCCTGTTCAGCAACGACGTCGCGCCGCTGCGTGGCCTGCGCGGGCTTGGTTTGCTGGCGCTCGATCTGGCCCCGCCGCTACGCCATTTCGTCGCCAAACGCATGATGTTCGGCGCCCGCGCCTGGCCTTGAATCGCACACCAAGCAAGGCCGCGCGTTACGAAATCGGGCTTCGCCGCGACGCTGCCATCGGGTAGAATGGCGGCTTTTCCCCGCCCGATCTCCCACCATGGAATTTGCCGGCTTCACGCTGCGGAACAACCTGTTCGTCGCCCCCATGGCCGGGGTGACCGACCGCCCGTTCCGGCAACTGTGCAAGCGCATGGGCGCAGGCCTGGCGGTATCCGAAATGGTCACCGCCAACAATCTGCTGTACGCCACCAACAAGACCCGCTGGCGCGTTGACCACACCGGCGAAGCCGGGCCGATCTCGGTGCAGATCGCCGGCGGCGATCCGCACATGATGGCCGAGGCCGCCAAACACAATCGCGACCACGGCGCGCAGATCATCGACATCAACATGGGCTGCCCGGCCAAGAAGGTGTGCAACAAGGCGGCCGGCTCGGCGCTGATGCGCGACGAAGTGCTGGTCGGGCAGATCCTCGAAGCCGTCGTGGCGGCCGTGCCCGACCTGCCGGTCACGCTCAAGATGCGTACCGGCTGGGATCGCGACAATCGCAACGCGCCGCGTCTGGCGCACATCGCACAGGAGTCGGGCATCCGCGCGCTGGCCATTCATGGCCGCACCCGCGCCGACAAATACATGGGCAACGCCGAGTACGACACCATCGCCCGCATCAAGCAATCGGTGCGTCTGCCGGTGATCGCCAACGGCGATATCGACTCGGCCGAGAAAGCCGCCGCGGTGCTGCGCCACACCGGCGCCGACGGCGTCATGATCGGCCGCGCGGCACAGGGCCGTCCGTGGATCTTCCGCGAAATCGAACACTATCTGGCCACCGGCGAGCATCTGCCCGCCCCCGAGGTCAGCGAGATCCGCGACATCTGCCGCAGCCACCTGGACGACCTCTACGCCTTCTATGGCGAGTGGTCGGGCGTGCGCATCGCGCGCAAGCACATCGGCTGGTACACCAAGGGCCTGGCGGGTTCCCAACAGTTTCGTCAGGCAATGAACACCGAGGAGACGATCGAAGGACAATGCGCGGCGACCGACCGCTTCTTCGATCAGCTTCACTCCCAGGGCGCTCGGCAACACCTCCAGCCGTCCTGTTTCGAGGAACTGGCCGCATGAGCCAAAAAAGCGAAATCGCCAGCGCCGTCACGCGCACCCTCCAACAGTACTTCAAGGATCTGGATGGCGAAAAACCGGCCGCCTTGCACGACTTGGTCATCCGCAGCGCCGAGCGCCCGATGCTCGAATTCGTGCTCGCCCACACCGACGGCAACCAGACCCTGGCCGCGCAGATGCTGGGCATCAACCGCAACACCCTGCGCCGCAAGCTCTCCGAATACGACCTGATTTAAATCACCTTTGGCGCCTCGATCGCGCCCGACAAGCCACCATGCAAAGTACTCAAGCCCTTCTCAGCGTTTCCGACAAAACCGGCATCGAAGCCTTCGCCCGCGAACTCCACGGCCTGGGCATCAAACTGCTGTCCACCGGCGGCACCGCCAGGCTGCTGCGCGAGGCCGGCCTGCCGGTCACCGACGTGTCGGAGCACACCGGCTTTCCCGAAATGCTCGATGGCCGCGTCAAGACGCTGCACCCGAAAGTGCACGGCGGCATCCTCGCCCGCCGCGACCTGCCCGAACACCTCGACACTATCGCCGAACACGGCATCGAACGCATCGACCTGGTGGTCGTCAACCTCTATCCGTTCTCGCAGACCGTCGCCAAACCCGAGTGCACGCTCGAAGACGCGATCGAGAACATCGACATCGGCGGCCCGACCATGGTGCGTGCCGCCGCCAAGAACCATGGCGATGAGAGCGGCGGCGTCGGCATCGTCACCGACCCGGCCGACTACGACGACATCGTCGCCGAGCTCAAGGCCAACGGCAGCGCGCTGTCCTACCGCACCCGTTTCTCGCTGGCGGTGAAGGCCTTTACCCACACCGCGCGCTACGACGGCGCCATCTCCAACTACCTCACCGCACTGACCGAATCGGGCGAGCGTCAGGCTTATCCGGATCGCTTCCAGATGGCTTTCGACAAGGTGCAGGATCTGCGCTACGGTGAAAACCCGCACCAGAGCGCCGCCTTCTATCGCGAACCCAACGCCCCGTCCGGTGGTGTGGCGGGCTACACCCAGTTGCAAGGCAAGGCCTTGTCCTACAACAACATCGCCGACGCCGACGCCGCCTGGGAATGCGTCAAGGCTTTCGAGGCCGAGGACGGCGTTGCCGCCTGTGTGATCGTCAAGCACGCCAACCCCTGCGGCGTCGCCATCGGCACCAACCCGCTCGAGGCCTACAAGAAGGCCTTCGCCACCGACCCCACCTCGGCCTTCGGCGGCATCATCGCCTTCAATTGCACGGTCGATGTGGCCGCGGCTGAAGCGGTGAGCGCGCAGTTCCTCGAAGTGCTGATCGCCCCCGCCTACACCGACGAAGCCCTCGCCCTGCTCACCGCGAAAAAGAACGTGCGCGTACTCACCTGCCCGCTCGGCACCATCGAGGGTGCGCTTGACTACAAGCGCGTCGGTGGCGGCCTGCTGGTGCAGTCGGCCGATACCGCCCGCATCGCCGTCGGCGACCTCAAGGTCGTCACTCAGCGGGCGCCGACCGAACAGGAAATGGGCGATCTGCTGTTCGCCTGGCGCGTGGCCAAGTACGTGAAGTCCAACGCCATCGTGTATTGCAAGGACGGCATGACCATCGGCGTCGGCGCCGGCCAGATGAGCCGCGTCGACTCCGCCCGCATCGCCAAGATCAAGGCCGAGAACGCGCAGTTGTCGATTGCCGGCACGGTGGTCGCCTCCGATGCCTTCTTCCCGTTCCGCGACGGCCTCGATGTGCTCGCCGACGCGGGCGCCACGGCGGTGATTCAACCAGGCGGCTCGATGCGGGACGAAGAAGTCATCGCCGCGGCCAACGAACACGGCCTCGCCATGGTGTTCACCGGCTTCCGCCACTTCCGCCACTGATCGCCCGGACGCAGTCAAAGCAGCAACAAGGAACACCCCAACATGAAAGTACTCGTCATCGGCGGCGGCGGCCGCGAACACGCCCTGGCCTGGAAAATTGCCCAGTCACCGCGCGCCACCAAGGTGTTCGTCGCCCCGGGCAATGCCGGCACCGCGACTGAAACCCTGGTCGAAAACATCGCCATCACCGACACCGAGGCACTGATCGCCTTCGTCAAGGACAACGATATCGGCATGACCGTCGTCGGCCCGGAAGCCCCGCTCGCCGCTGGTGTGGTCGATGCATTCCAGGCCGCCGAGCTGCCGATCTTCGGCCCCACCCAGCGCGCCGCCCAGCTCGAAGCCTCCAAGGATTTCTGCAAGCAGTTCCTGGTGCGCCACAAGATTCCGACGGCGGCCTACGAGACCTTCACCGACGCCGAAGCGGCGCACGCCTATGTGGAAAAGCAGGGCGCGCCCATCGTCATCAAGGCCGACGGTCTCGCTGCCGGCAAGGGTGTCGTCGTCGCCATGACGCTGGACGAAGCGCATTCGGCCATCGACATGATGTTGCGCGACTCGGGCATGGGCACCGCCGGCGCGCGCGTGGTGATCGAAGAATTCATGCAGGGCGAAGAAGCCAGCTTCATCGTCATGGCCGACGGCAAGAACGCGCTGGCCATGGCCACCAGCCAGGATCACAAACGGCTCAAGGACGGCGACGAAGGTCCCAACACCGGTGGCATGGGCGCCTATTCGCCCGCCCCCGTGGTCACGCCGCAAGTGCACGCCCGCGTGATGCGCGAAGTCATTCAACCCACGCTCGCCGGCATGGCCGCCGAAGGCATGCCCTACACCGGCTTCCTTTACGCCGGCCTGATGATCGACGGCGAGGGCAACCCGCGTGTGGTCGAGTTCAACTGCCGCATGGGCGACCCGGAAACCCAACCGATTCTCATGCGTCTGAAATCCGATATCGTCGAACTGCTCGACGCTGCGCTCAAAGGCACGCTCGACACCGCCGAGGCCGAGTGGGACCGGCGCATCGCGCTGGGCGTGGTGCTCGCCGCCGAAGGCTACCCGGCCAACCCGCGCAAAGGCGATGTCATCACCGGCCTGCCGGCGGCCAGCGACGACACCCATGTGTTCCACGCCGGCACCGCCCTGAAGGACGAGCAAGTGGTCACCAGCGGTGGCCGCGTGCTGTGCGTGACTGCGCTCTCCGACAACGTACGCACCGCCCAGACCCGCGCCTACAACATTGCCGACCGCATCCAGTTTGCCGGCAAGCAGTATCGTCGCGACATCGGCCATCGCGCCGTCAAGCGCTGATCGATATGCGCACAGACGAAACCTACGCCTACTTTACCGGCCTGCAGAAGCGCATCGTCGAGCGACTCGAAACGCTCGACGGCACGCCGTTTGCCGAAGACGCATGGACGCGTGAACAAGGCGGCGGCGGTGTCACGCGCGTGCTCGAAGAAGGCAAGCTGTTCGAGCGCGGCGGCGTCAATTTCTCGCACGTGAAAGGCGAAGGCCTGCCGGCCTCGGCTACCGCCAGCCGGCCGGAGCTGACCGGGCGCGGCTTCGAGGCCATGGGCGTATCGCTGGTGATGCACCCGCGCAACCCCTACTGCCCCACCGCGCACATGAACGTGCGCTGCTTCATCGCCACCAAACCCGGCGCCGAACCGGTGTGGTGGTTCGGGGGCGGCATGGACCTGACCCCCTACTACCCGTTCGAAGAAGACGTGGTGCACTTCCACCGCACCTGCAAGCAGGCGCTCGCCCCCTTCGGCGAAAACGTGCACGCGGACTACAAGGCCTGGTGCGATCGCTACTTTCACCTCAAGCATCGCAACGAGGCGCGCGGGGTCGGCGGCGTGTTCTTCGACGATCTGAACGAAGGCGGCTTCGAGCGCTGCTTTGCGCTCACACAAGCCGTCGGCGATGCCTTCATCGACGCTTACGTGCCGATCCTCGAACGCCGCCGCGACATTCCCTATGGCGAGCGCGAGCGCGAGTTCCAGGCCTATCGTCGCGGCCGTTACGTCGAGTTCAATCTGGTCTTCGACCGCGGTACGCTGTTCGGCCTGCAATCGGGCGGGCGAACCGAATCCATCCTCATGTCGATGCCGCCACGCGTCGCCTGGCGCTACGACTGGCACCCCGAGGCCGGCACACCGGAAGCGAAGCTGTACGAGGACTTTCTCCCCCCGCGCGACTGGGTGTGAGCGCACCGCACCACGAAAAAGGCCCCGATGCGTCGGGGCCTTTTTCATGATCGGAGCACTTGCTCAAACGGTATCGTTCTCGGCGGCAGGCAGGGCCAGCAAATGGCTGGTGGCATGCGTCAATTGTGCCGCGCGGCGAAAATGGCTCTGTGCATCCTGCGGCCGCTCGAAGCGCTCGGCCAATTGCGCCAGTGCAAGATGGGCATCCACGGTGGGCGCCTTCGACACCGAGGCCTCCAGATAACTCTGCGCCTTGCCCCACAGCTCCATGGCCATGCACAAACGCCCCAGCGAATAGAGCAAACCGCCATCCTCGGGGTGCGCTTGCAACCACTTCTCGGCACGCGCCAGACTACTCACCGGGTCTTCCTCGCCGCACTGGCCATAGAGCCGCGCCAGCTCGCTTTCCCACTGCACATCGAGGAGTTTTTCGAGCACACGGCGCACGATGGCCCCCTGCCCGTTGGCCACCATCAGCGGCACCACTTTCTCGACCAGACGGCGATCGCTCTTTTCATCGGCCGGAATCGAATTCCAGTAGTGCACGATCTCCTCGCCTTGACCATCCAGCGCTCTCATGGAGGCCAGATGCGCACGCCGCACCATCGGTTCGGCCTGCTCGTCGGCGATGATGCGATGCTTGCGAAGCTGGCGAGCGATGCGCACAACGCCTTTCCAGTCTGCCTTCGCGCGCGCCACTTTGAGCGCCAGTTGCAAGGTCGCGACCGGGCGGTTGTCGTGTTCCTTCATGGCATCGATGCGTTCGGCCGCTTCATCGAAGCGACGCCCATCAACGGCCATTTCGGCCTCGGTCATCAAACGCGCAGTGTGGATCTTGTCGTCGCGCTCGGCGGCATGGCCAATCCATTCCCGGTAACGGGTATCGTCCCGCAGGGCATGTGCCGCGCGGGCCGCGACCAGCGCGGAGACGCCACTCTCATCGCCCGCCCCCCAGGATTTCTTGGCCATCTTGAGGGCTTGCGCATAACGGCCTTCCAGTTGCAGGCGAACCGCATCGCGCAGCGACTCGGCAGCGCGCTCCCGGCGACGACGATCACGATAGGCCACCACCTTGCCCGGCAGGCGCACGGCGCGCGACAGCACCCCGATCAGAAAATACACCGCCAGCACGGTCGCCAGAATCGACAACACCAGAAAGTTGAGCGACAGCTGCACGCGGTACGGCGGCAACACGAGTAGCGCATACCCGTCGTTGACCCGCGCCAACATTGCGACCCCCACGGCCATGGCAAACAGGGCGATCAGCCAGAGTAATCCTCGCATGGCGACTTACTCCGATTTTTCGGCGGCAGGCGCCGGTTCGCTGGCGTGGGCGGCCGGGGCGGCCTCGTCCGCATGCGCCGGCGGGGCCGCTTCGCTCGGCGGCTCGGCCGTCTCGCTCGGCGCCGGCGCCACTTCGGCCGCGGCTTCGTGGGCGGTCGCTTCGGCGGCCGGGCCTGGCGCTTCCGACGCCTCAGGCGCGGGCGCCGTGGCCGGCACGTCGATGGGCGTGACCGGTGCGATCGGCGGGCGTCCCTGCATGTTCTGCAGCACCGCCATGGTCTCGGTCAGCATCGGCTTTTGCGGCGCGATCGAAATGCTCTTGAGGCGATTGAGCGACGCCAGTGCCGCGCTCACTTCGGGTTTGCTCTGGTCGAAGTAGCGGGCCACCCAGTCGGCGGCGCGTGAAACGTCGGCCTCATAGGTGCGCGGATCGCGCCCCAGCAACGCCAGGCGCGCGGTGAGCAGACGGATCTTGAGGTTTTCACGCAGGAAGGTGCTCTGCGAGGGAGACAGCAGCACCGGGTCAGCCGCCGCGTCGAGTCGCTCCACCCGCACCATGGCGCGGATCTCGGCCCACACATCGGCTACGAAGGCCTTGGCGTAGCCGAGCGGATCGTCCATGAACGGGCCTTTCGGCGTTTTTTCCGGGGCGGCATTGGGCTCGGCCTGATCGGTAAAGGTCAGAGGCAGCGTGTCGACGACTTCGAGCAGGTGCTCGAGTTTGAGCGTAATGCCGGTGACGTCCACCCGCGGCGTCGCGCGCAGGCCTTCGATGTCGTGCGTCAGGGCGCGACGCAGCGGCCCCAGACGCCCTTGGCTCGCGCCTGCGAGTCGCGCCTCGGCGCCCTGCAACGCGATCAACGCGGCTTCGACGTTGCCGGCCAGTTGAAGCTGCTGGCTGGCGATGGTCACGGCCTGTTCGATCTCGGCCATCATGCGTTCGTCGCGCGTGCGGGAGAATTCCTGATACAGATCTTCGAGCGCGGCTGCCTGGCCTTCGGACTCGGCCATCTTGGCTTCGAGCAGTCCGACTTTGCCTTGCAACGAGGTCATGGCGTCCTGCGCCTGACGCACCCCGGCACGCGCCTCGCGCGCGACGTCGTCGCTCTGCCCCAGGCGCTCGGCAACCTGCGTCTGCGCGTTCCCCAACTGGCCGCGCATGAGCCACCACTGCCAGCCGAGGAAACCAATCCCCGCCAGACACAGCACGAGCAGCACCGGCACAAGCTTGCTTTTACCTGCCGGCTTCGGCTCCTTGGCCGCTGCGGGCGGGGTCCCGGCATCCGCCTCGACACTGGCGCTTTCGTTCGCGGCCGATTCGATGACGACTGCGTCCTCGGGCATTTCCGCTTCGCCGGCACTGGCCTTGTTGTTCTCTTCGCTCATAGGTTCGCTCATCAACCCTGAAAGTAGTGTTCCATGCCGTCAATCAAGCCGGCATCGCCCGGGGCGGTCTCCACCACCGTTTCGAATCCGGCCGCCCGAGCCCGAGCACAAATGCGCGGATGCGGGCTCACAATGGGGACGCGTCGAAGGCGCTCGAACTCCGCGCCCAGCATGGTCGTCAGATTCCCCACCCCTTCGCTGCTGGTCAGCACGATGGCATCAACGGCGTCCGCCATTTCGACCAGCCGCGCGGCGCCCGATTCCGGCACCCTGCGCCGATAACAGGCGGCATAGCGCACCGTCGCGCCGCGTTTTGTGAGTGTATCACCGAGAAGATCGCGCCCGCCGTTGCCACGAAAAATCACAACACGCTTGCCCGCCACTGCGGCCGCGGAGAACTCGGGCAGCGCGAGCACCGCTTCGCTGTCGAATCCGCGCGGTGGCGCAATCACCGTATCGAACCCGGCTGCCTTCAACGCCCGCTCGCTGGCCGGCCCGACCGTGGCGACGGCCAGTGTCGGCGGCCACGGGCGGCGCGCCGCGACCGCTGCGAGGCCGAATTCGACCGCATTGGCGCTGACGAAGAAGGCCAGCGAATAGTCATCGAGCTGGTCGATGAGGTCTGTCAGCTCGGCGGATATCGGCAGCGGCTCGATCAGCATGACCGGGATGCACTCGGCGATGCCGCCACGCGCGGTAATCGCCGCGCACAGCGCACCAGCCTGGGACGGGGGCCGGGTGACGACGATGCGACGCCCGGCAAGGGGCGATGCCCCGTTCACGAATCAGAGCTCGGCGAGAATCTCGGCCGCGCCGCCGGCACGCAATTCGTCGGCCAGCGCCTGTCCGAGCGCCTCGGCCGCATCCAGCGCGCCACGACGTTCGGCGCGCACGATCTTGCTGCCGTCGGGTCGCGCGACAAAGCCGCGTAGCCACAGCTGGCCGTTCTCTTCGACGGCGAAGGCGCCGAGCGGCACTTCGCAGCTTCCGGCGAGCGCGCGCGCCACGGCGCGTTCGGCACGCACGCAGGCGGAGGTGGTGACATCGTTGAGCGGCGCCATCCAGGCGGCGACGTCGGGGCGGTCGGCGAGGGCTTCGATGCCCAACGCGCCCTGCCCGGCAGCGGGCAGCGAGACTTCCGACGGCAAGGTGCTGCGAATCCGCTCCTTGAGCCCCAGCCGCATCAGGCCGGCGGCGGCGAGAATGATCGCGTCGTACTGACCTTCGTCGAGCTTGCGCAAGCGGGTATCGAGGTTGCCACGCAGGCTGGTCACACCGAGCATCGGGTACTGCGCATGCAGTTGTGATTCGCGCCGCAGGCTGGAGGTGCCGACCACCGCCCCCGGGGGCATGTCGTCGAGGCTGTCGTATTTGTTCGACACGAAGGCGTCGAGCGGCACTTCGCGCGCGGAGATGGTCACCAGCGCAAACGGGTCGGTCATCTCCATGGGCACGTCTTTCATCGAGTGCACGGCGATGTCGGCGCGGCGGTCAAGCAGTGCCGTTTCCAACTCCTTGACGAAAAGCCCCTTGCCACCGACCTTGGCGAGCGGACGATCGAGGATCTGGTCGCCGCGCGTCGTCATGCCCAGCAGTTGCACCTCGCACGCGGGATACAATGCTTCCAGACGCGCCTTGACGTGCTCGGCCTGCCAAAGGGCCAGGCGGCTCTCACGAGTAGCGATGACGATGCGTTCGGGCGGATTCACGGCGGGCTGGGACTCACTCACGATGGGTGGCTCACTTTCATGGACAGGATTAGGGCAATGCGACAACCATCCAGACTCACCCGGAGCGGATATCGCAGCGCAGCATCAGGGTTCGCACTGATAGCGCCATGGCTGGTCGCGATTCTAGCATGGCTACCCGGCGTGCTTTTTGCGCAGGGAGACTTGACCCGCCCGGTCGATCTGCGGCAGGAGGCGGCGCTGATGCGACGCCAGCAGGTGCCCATGATGGTGCTGTTCAGCCAGGCCTATTGCTCGTGGTGCGAAAAGGCGCGCGAGGAATACATCCGGCCCATGGCGAAACAGGCACCTTGGGCGACACGCGCGCTGTATCGGCAGATCGATCTGGATTCGGACGATGCGCTGATCGGTTTTGACGGGCAGGCGCAAACGCACCGCGGCTTCGCCAAGGCGGCAGGTGTTTTCGTGACACCCACGGTAATGATGTTCGGCCCGGACGGCCGATCGCTGGTGCCGCCACTGGTGGGCGTGAGCCTGCCGGATTTTTACGGACAATACCTGGAGCAGGCCATCGAGCGGGCGCAGGGGAAGCTTCCAGCCCCCGAAAAATAGCCCGCCACCTGATCCGGGAAGAATTTCAACCCTTCGGACCTCAATCATGGATCAGGATAAAGACCTACCGCTCAGAGAAGACATCCGCCTGCTCGGCCGCCTGCTGGGCGACACCGTGCGCGACCAGCGCGGCGACGCCGTATTCGAGCTGGTCGAGCGCATCCGGCAGTTATCGGTACGCTTTCATCGTGACGACGACAAGGACGCGCGCCGCGGGCTGGAAACCACGCTCGATGCGCTCTCGCGCGATCAGACCATCGATGTGGTGCGCGCCTTCAGCTACTTCTCGCATCTGGCCAACATCGCCGAAGACCAGCATCACATCCGCCGTACGCGCGCGCATCTGATCAGGGGCTCCGCGCCGCGAGAGGGCAACCTCGCCCATGCCATCAACCGGGTGTTCGACGACGGCGCCACCACGGCCGATCTCAACGCATTCTTCGACACCGCGCTGGTCAGCCCGGTGCTCACCGCCCACCCCACCGAGGTGCAGCGCAAGAGCATTCTCAACTGCCAGAACGCCGTTGCCCGCCTGCTCGACACCCGCGACCGTATGGCGCTCACGCCGGAAGAGGAAACGGCCACCGACGACGCCTTGCGCCGCGCCGTGCTCACCCTGTGGCAGACACGCATGCTGCGCACCGCCAAGCTGTCGGTGATCGACGAAGTGGCCAATGGCCTGTCTTTTTACGAGAGCACCTTCCTGCGCGAATTGCCGCACCTGTACGCCAAGGTGGAAGACACGCTGGCCGAACACGACGCCGGCCAGCCGGCACGCGAGCTGCCAGCCTTTCTGCGCATCGGCAGCTGGATTGGCGGCGACCGCGACGGCAACCCCTTCGTGACCGCCGAGGTGCTCGAACGCGCACTCGCCATGCAGGCAGAAACGGCGCTGAACTTCTATCTTGAGGAAATCCACACGCTCGGCTCGCAGCTATCGCTGGCCGACCGGCTGGTGTCCGCTTCCGACGCCCTGCATGCCCTGGCGGACGCCTCGGTCGATCACTCGCCCCACCGCGCCGACGAGCCCTATCGCCGGGCACTGTCGGGGGTTTATGCGCGGCTGGCGGCGACTTTTCACGCCTTGCTCGGCAAGATGCCGGCACGCCCGGCCGCCGACAAGGCGCCGCCCTACCCGAACGCCGCCGCCCTGGCGGCCGATCTGGATGTGGTGCATACCTCGCTGCAGACCAACGGCTCCGCACCGCTCAGTCGCGGCCGCTTGCGCCAGTTGCGGCGCGCGGTCAAAGTCTTCGGCTTTCATCTGGCGCCGATCGATCTGCGCCAGAACTCCGACGTGCACGAGCGCATGGTGGCCGAGCTGCTGCAGGTGGCCGACCCGAGCATCGACTACCTCGCGCTGGACGAAGCGGCGCGCATCGAGGTGCTGATCGGCGAGATCACCACCGCCCGCCCACTGCGCTCGCCGCACCTGCCCTACAGCGAAGAGACCGAAAAGGAATTCGCCATCCTGTGCGCCGCCCAGCGCGCCCATGGACGCTATGGCACCGCCGCCCTGCCCAACTACATCATCTCGAAAACCGACGGCGTGTCGGACATTCTCGAAGTAGCACTGCTGCTCAAGGAAGCGGGGCTGCTCGATCCGCGCACACCGTCGCTGGCGATGAACATCATTCCGCTGTTCGAAACCATCGGCGATCTGCAGGCCGCCAGCCAGGCCATGGACCAGCTGTTCTCCATCGCCCCCTACATGGCCTTGCTCGCCACCCGCGACCGGGCACAGGAAGTGATGCTCGGCTATTCGGACAGCAACAAGGACGGCGGTTTTCTGACCTCGGGCTGGGAGCTGTACAAGGCCGAGGTCGAGCTGGTCGAGGTGTTTGCGCGCCACGGGGTGCGCATTCGCCTGTTCCACGGGCGCGGCGGCTCGGTGGGTCGCGGCGGCGGCCCGAGCTACGAAGCCGTCCTCGCCCAGCCCGGGGGGGCGGTGCAAGGCCAGATTCGCCTGACCGAACAGGGCGAAGTGATCGGCGCCAAATACGGCAACCCCGAAGTCGGCCGGCGCAACCTCGAAGTGCTGGTGGCCGCCACGTTGCAGGCCAGCCTGCAATCGGAGCGTGCCTCCGCGCCAGAGCCGGAATTCATGGACGCCATGCAGCGCTTGTCGGACCACGCCTTCGACGCCTACCGCGCATTGGTGTACGAGACACCCGGTTTCGAGCGCTACTTCTGGGAATCCACCGTCATCACCGAAATTGCCGACCTGAACATCGGCTCGCGGCCGGCCTCGCGCAAGAAGAGCACCGCCATCGAGGACTTGCGCGCCATTCCGTGGGTGTTCAGCTGGGCACAGTGCCGTCTCATGCTGCCGGGCTGGTACGGCTTCGGCTCGGCGGTGAAGGCCTTCCTCGCCGAGCACCCGGACACCGGGCTGGCGCTGCTGCGCGAGATGGCCCAGCGCTGGTCGTTCTTCTCGACCACCTTGTCGAACATGGACATGGTGCTGGCCAAGAGCGACCTGGCCATTGCCAGCCGCTACGCCGCACTGGTGAAGGACGAGCCCTTGCGCGCGGCCATCTTCCCGCGCATCTGCGCCGAACACGCGGCCACTGTCGAAGCACTGCTGGCGATTACGCAGCAGGATGAACTGCTCGCGGGCAACCCGCTGCTTCGGCGCTCGATCCGCAATCGCTTCCCCTACCTGGATCCGCTCAACCACGTGCAAGTCGAACTGCTGCGCCGACATCGCGCCGGCGCCGAGGACGAACGCATTCGCCGTGGCATCCATATCGCGATCAACGGCATCGCCGCGGGCTTGCGCAACAGCGGCTGACGCCATCGCAACATGCCGATACAAATGATGTGTGGATTTGTATCGGCGTGAAACAACTCGCCGATCTCCACGTCCATACTGAAAATGGATATTGGAGGAGTTGGAAACGATGTCAGTCGAGAGTCTGGCTGTTGTGCTTGCGCTGTTGGCCGCTGCGCTGTGGTTCTGGATGCGAAAAAGCGAACCCGTTGAAGAGGGGGTAGCGGATCACACGCCGTCGCCCTATCACTGTGTTGCCGTCCTGCCGGGCAAGAACGCATGCCGCACGGCGCAGACACTCAAAGGCATGCGCTTTCTGTCTGCCGAAGCCCCGACACTGCCGCTGGTGAGTTGTGACTGCACGAGTTGCGCGTGCACCTTTGCGCATTTTGCCGACCGCCGCCATGGCGACCGCCGCAACGCCTACAGCGCGGAATCACATAGCTTCACGATTCAAGGTCACGATGAGCGGCGCAGACGGCGTGGCCGCCGCCAGAGCGACGGCATGCAGGTCGCTCACGGTCTCTGAGCAAGCGACGCCAATCTGCTGTTGACGGCTTGGCTTGCGCCACACGCGCTGAGGACTTGGCGTCTGAGGCTTAGAGCCCCAGCCCTTCTTTGACCATCGGCCACTGACGACGACTGATGGGCAATTGCTCATCGAGCCCTTTGAGCACGATCAGCCAACGGCCTTCGCCTTCGTTGGCCTCACGCTCGACACCAGCGATGGCGGCACGCGCCACCAGGCAGTTACGATGGATGCGCACGAAGCGATCGGGATACGCTTCTTCCAGATGCACCAGGGATTCGTCGAGCAGGAACTCGCGCTCGGCGGTGCGCGCCGTCACGTATTTCTGTTCGGCGCGCAGGTAGAGCACCGATTCGATCGGCACCAGCAAGATCCGTCCACGCTCGGTCACGCTCAGCGGCTTGGCTTCGGACGCGTTCTCGAGCCCACGCTGACGCAGCTTGCGCGCCTTATCGAGCGCTTCGCTCAGTCGCGCCGCGCGCACCGGCTTGACCAGGTAATCCGCCACCGCCAGATCGAAGGCCTGCACCGCGTACTGCTCATAAGCGGTCGTGAAGATGACGACCGGCGGGCTCTCCATCTGCTGGAGTTGCTCGGCCAGCGCCACGCCATCCATGCCGGGCATGCGGATATCGGCCAACACCACATCGGGCGACTCGGCCTCCACCAGACGCACACCTTCCTCGCCGTTGGCGGCGAAGCCGACAATGCGGTTGGGTTGCTCGGTACGCACATCGCCCAACAGATCGCGCAGGCGGGCGCGTGCTGGCGCCTCGTCGTCAACCACCAGAATGCGTAGTTCCGGTTGCGTCATGACTTCACCCTCCGGTAGGGGAAACGGAGCTTGACGGCATAGCGTCCGCCGCGACGATCAATCGACATATCCGCCTCCAGATCGAAGAATAGTGCCAACCGCTCGCGAATGTTTGCCTGCGCCATACGGTTACCCCGCTGGGATCGGGGCGTATCGACGATGGGATTACTCACCTCGATGACCACCTCACTCCCGCGACGGGCAACCCGAACGGCAATATCTCCTGGCTGCGGCGACGGCTCGATTCCGTGATATACGGCATTTTCGAGCAAAGGTTGAAGCAGCAATGGCGGCACCAACGCCGCAATCGGGCGAAACTCCAGATCCCAATTGACGATCAGGCGATCGCCCAGACGCAGGCGTTCGACGTCAAGATAGCGCACGCACAGGTCGATTTCATCATCCAGCGGCACCAGATCCTTGTGCTCTTTCATGAGCACGCGAAACATTTCGGCGATTTCTTCGAGCACGCGCTCTGCCCGCTTTGGGTCTTCGCGAATCACCCCCAGCACGCCGTTGAGACTGTTGAACAGGAAGTGCGGGCGAATCCGTGCCGTGAGCGCATGCAGACGTGCCTCGGTCAAGGCCGGAGAATACAAGCGCCCCCGATAATCGAAATAGGCCATGCAAGCGAGCGCGGCGAGTGCCCCCCAACCCGCCCAGCGCCATGGCACGACGCCCGAGCTTGCGCCAAACAGCGGGTAGGTCAAAAAGGCCACCGCAAGCGCCAATACGGTCACGGCGATCCACACGCGCACCGGTGCCATGCGCCCGAGTAGCGGCTCGATCCCATACAGGCAGAGCACCACCAGGAACAGCGGCAATTCGACGGCGCCCGCCATCGACAGCAACGCACCGGGCCATTCACGCGGCGCATCGACACGAATGAATACCGTCAATGCCGCGATCGCATTGACGAGAACAACCACCCGGAGAATCACACCGATGTTCCGGAAGTCCGGCAGCGCACCGGGAGTGGCGAGAGCGCGTGGCTTTTGACTTATACTTTGCCTCTTTCGGGGGGCGACCCTCGGGGCCGCGGCATGAGTTTGAAGCAGGCCCCGCAATCGCGGTCCTCCCGCCTCAGCAAAATCCAACCAACCTGGCAATTTTTCTCCGCATTATGGCAGATCAGCAAAACAACCGGGATGACAGCGGCAAGGCCTGGTCAGGTCGTTTTTCCGAGCCCGTCTCCGACCTTGTGATGCGCTACACCGCATCCGTCTTCTTCGACCAACGCATGGCCATGCAGGACATCCGCGGCTCGCTCGCCCATGCCAAGATGCTGGCACGACAGGGCATCATCGGCGAGCAGGATCTCGCCGACATCGAACGCGGCATGACGCAACTGCGCGGCGAAATCGAACGCGGCGAATTCCAGTGGTCGCTGCCGGACGAAGACGTCCACCTCAATATCGAAAAGCGCCTCACGGCCTTGATCGGTGACGCCGGCAAGCGCCTGCACACCGGCCGTAGCCGCAACGATCAGGTGGCCACCGACATTCGCCTATGGCTGCGCGATGCCATCGACCAGATCACCGTTTTGCTGGCCGACTTCCAACGCGCACTGCTCGATCTGGCCGAGGCCAACGCCGACACGCCGCTCCCCGGCTTCACGCATCTGCAGGTCGCTCAGCCGGTCACCTTCGGCCATCACCTCATGGCCTATTGCGAGATGGCCCGACGCGACGCCGAGCGTTTCGCCGACTGCCGCAAACGCGTCAACCGCCTGCCGCTGGGCGCGGCGGCGCTGGCTGGTACGTCCTACCCCATCGACCGCGAGTTCGTCGCTACCGAGCTGGGCTTCGACGAAGTGTGCGAGAACTCGCTCGACGCCGTGTCCGATCGCGACTTCGCCATCGAATTCTGCGCCGCCGCCTCGCTGCTGATGGTCCATCTGTCGCGCCTCTCGGAAGAGCTCATCCTGTGGATGAGCCCGCGCGTGGGCTTCATCGACCTGGCCGACCGCTTCTGCACCGGCAGCTCGATCATGCCGCAGAAGAAAAACCCCGACGTGCCCGAGCTGGTGCGCGGCAAGACCGGCCGTGTCAACGGCAGCCTGATCACCCTGCTCACCCTCATGAAAGGCCAGCCGCTGGCCTACAACAAGGACAACCAGGAAGACAAGGAACCGCTGTTCGACACCGCCGACACGGTGATCGACACGCTGCGCATCTACACCGACATGATTCCGGGCATTCGCGTCAAGGCCGATGCCATGCGCGATGCGCTGCGCCAGGGTTTCGCCACCGCCACCGATCTGGCCGACTACCTGGTCAAGAAAGGCGTGCCCTTCCGCGATGCCCACGAAGTGGTCGCCCGCGCCGTGCGCGCGGCCGAAACCCGCGGCTGCGACCTCCCCGATCTGCCGCTGACCGATCTGCGTACCTTCTCCGATCTGATCGACGAGGACGTCTATCAGGTGCTGACGGTGGAAGGCGCGCTGAGCAGTCGCAACCACATCGGCGGCACCGCGCCGGCACAGGTGCGCGCCGCCATCGCTCGCGCACGAAAACGGCTGGGTTAAGGCCATGGAACGGCTGGGCAAGTACGAGCTGAAGGATCTGCTCGGCGAGGGGGCCACCAGTGCGGTGTATCTTGCCTACGACCCGTTTTCGCAGCGCGAGGTCGCCGTCAAGCGCATCTACCCCGAAGTGCTGCGCGACCCCGATCGCGGCCGCCTCTACCGCCATCTGCTGATCAACGAAGCCTCGCTCGCCGGCCGTCTTTCACACCCGCACATCACCCAGATCTACGACGCACTGGTCGATGACGAAGACGGCTATGTGGTGATGGAATACGTCCCCGGCGGCACGCTCGAGCAATTCTGCCGCCCCGACTCGCTCCTCCCGTTCGATCGCATCATCGAGATCATCTTCAAGGCCACCCGCGCGCTCGATTACGCCTACCACCAAGGCATCACCCACCGCGACATCAAGCCGGCCAACATCCTCATGAACAGCCCGCAGGGGCAGGACATCAAACTGTCCGATTTTGGTGCGGCGCTGTTCACTGCCGCCGACACCACGCAGATTTCCGGCGTCGGCTCGCCTGCCTACATGTCGCCCCAGCAAGTGCGCGAAATGCCACTCACGCACCAGACCGACATCTACTCGCTGGGCGTGGTCATGTACCAGTTGCTGACAGGCCGCCTGCCCTTCGAAGCGACCAACAACTACAGCCTGCTGTACCGCATCGCCAACGAGGCGCCGCCCTCCCCGACCGCCTTGCGCCCCGAGGTACCCGAGGAACTGGACGCCATCGTCCAGCGTGCCACCCAAAAGGAGTTGACCGACCGCTACGAGACCTGGGTCGAGTTCTCGCACGATCTGGCCCACGCCTTCCGCAACATCGGCCTGTCGTCTCGCAAGAGTGCGGTATCCGACACGCAGAAGTTCCAGACCCTGCGCAGCCTGACCTTCTTCCGCGAATTTTCCGATGTGGAAATCTGGGAGGTCGTCCGTTTTTCCGAATGGCGATTCTCCCAACCCGGCACCGTGGTATTGAAGGAAGGCGAACCCGGCGATCATTTCTGCTTCCTGGCACGAGGAGAAGCACGGGTCACCAAACACGGCCGCCTGCTCCACTTGCTCACCCCGGGCGACTGCTTCGGCGAAATGGCGGTGTTCTCCGCCGGCAGCGGCGTACGCACCGCCTCCATCGAAGCCAGCACCGAGGTCGAAATCATCACCGTGCGCTCACGTGCACTGCAACGCGCCTCCGACGCCTGTCGCATGCATTTCTACAAAGCCTTCCTCGAAGTGCTCGCCACGCGCCTGTCGATGACCAGCGCCCGCTACGCCAACGTGTAATGAACGAGGCCCATGCCCGAACCGTTCAAGCCGCGATTCGCCAGGCCATCGGCAACGACTTTGCCGTCGAATCGCTGACGCCGGTACAAGGCGGCAGCATTCACACCTGCTACCGGGTCGACGGCAACGGCACCCGCTTCTTCGCCAAAGTGGGCAGCTTTGCCTGCGCACCGATGTTCGACGCGGAGGCCGATGGCCTTGCTGCACTGCGCGACACCCAGGCCTTCCACGTGCCCAAGCGCATCTTTTGCGGGCAGATCGACGACGCCGCCTGCCTGATACTCGAACACCTCGACCTGCACCCCCTCACCGAACGCCAACACGGCATAGCGGCCGGCGAGGCATTGGCGCGCCTGCATCAGATTCACGGCGACGCCTACGGCTGGCCGACGGACAACTACCTCGGCCGCACCCCGCAAAGCAACACCCCGAGCGCCACGTGGGCCACTTTCCTGGCGGAGCGTCGCCTCGGTCCGATGTTCGAACGCGCGCTCGAACAGGGTTTCGACAGTCTCAAGAAGCCCGGGCGCACGCTGCTTGAACGCATCCCCGCGCTACTGGTCGACCACGCCCCGCCTGCCGCCCTGCTGCACGGCGACCTCTGGCACGGCAACATCGGCGTGCTCGCCGACGGACGCCCCGTCGTGTTCGATCCGGCGGTCAGCCGCGGCGACCCGGAATTCGATCTGGCCATGACCATGCTGTTCGGCGGTTTTCCGGACAGCTTCTACGCCGCCTACCGACAACAGTGCCCGCCCCTGCCCGGCCACGAAGTACGCGAGCGCCTGTACCGGCTCTACCACGTCCTCAACCATCTCATCCTCTTTGGCCGTGGTTACCTCGGCGAAGCCGAACGGCTGATCTCCTGGTTGCTTGACCGACGTTGAACTGCACGCATCGTGCCTGTCGAATCATTTGACACTTCTTTCGATCGCATTTGCACATCAGAAAAAATTCCATAGTTTTCAACGGATTACGGCGGCAAAAATTTCGGCATCAATATTGCTTCAATTTAGTCAGTCGCCATTGATGGCATGACATGAATCACAGACGGGTTTGCAGCGCACAGCTATACTCAGTGCATGCTCGCAACCTGCCAAATTGCCGAAAAGCGAAAACACCTATGAGCCAAAACGATCAGACCACCAAGCCTTCCGTTTCGGACAGCCGCCGACGACTCATCCAGGGCGGCATTGCTGGCGCGCCTTTGCTGATGGTGCTCAAGAGCACGCCGGCGCTGGCAACCTATAGCTGCAAGCAACCGTCCGGCTTCTCGGTCTCCGGGAACCTGAGCCAGCCCGGCAGCCAGACTTGCGATCAGTACTACAAGCAACCGTCACAGTGGTATGCCGACTGCACCGGCTACAGCGCTCCCTGGTGGAAGGACAAGCTGGTCAAAGACACCCTCGGCGCTTGTGGCTACAACTCGGTGCATGACAACAAGACCATGAAGGACGCGCTGAACGACGGCGACGAGTTCCTTAAATACTGCGCAGGCGCTTGGGCAAACGCGAAAACCGGCGGATATACGGTGCCCGACACCGAAGTGTGCAAGATGTGGAGTCTCGGCCCCAATCGCAACTACGATGCGGTGACCTATCCCTCGGTGAAATGGGGCAAGGGCGAAATCACCACCTACATCAAATACACGATGGGCATGCCCACCTGATCGCAACAATGCCGGATTCACCGAGACAGGCCGACGAAGCACGTTATCGCGTGCGCAACGTCGGCCTGATTCATTGGAAGGAACTGGATCAAGGCTGGGCGGGCTACACCGAGCAGACCGGCCAGACCTTCGTCATCGACCCCTTGTCCCGCTTCCTGTGGGACTGCATTGAAAGCGCAGATTGCGGCTGCACGTCGACGGAGCTCTGCGCGCAGGTCCACAGCGTGGCAGACGACACACCCGAGTCGGAACTGCCTGGGCGAGTCGATACAGCCATCGGTATACTGAGCCGCGCCGAGCTGATCGAGACCGCCCCACTTGAACCTCTCCCATCTGACTGACACACAACTGGCAGAACGACTGCGTTCTAGTGGCGTGCGCCTGAAGACCGGCGACTTCGTATTCTCCATTCGCAGTGCGCTTCCACAAATTCGCGAAGGGCTGCGTCTGCTGCACGCGAATACACCGCTCGCGGCGGACGACCAGTTTGTCGATTATCACATTGCCATCAACGCGGGAAATCCGCTGCGCCAATGGCTGCGGCCACAAGCGCGATTCGAAGTGGACGGCGTCGAACCGTTCAAGCCGCTCCCCGGCAACCAGGCGCTACCCATGCTCGAGTGGGGCATGAACTGGTGCCTGACCGCTTACGGACACCATCAACTCGTCATTCACGCCGCTGCCGTGGCGCGCAATGGCCGGGCTGTCATCCTGCCCGCGCCGCCGGGGTCGGGGAAGAGCACGCTGTGTGCCGCGCTGGTCAATCGTGGCTGGCAGTTGTTGTCCGATGAACTCACCCTGATCGACCTCGACACCGGCCTGATCCATCCGTTGGCACGGCCGGTCAATCTCAAGAACGCATCGATTCCGATCATGCAGGCGTACGCGCCCGAGGCCGTGTTCAGCACCCCGGTCGAGGACACCAGCAAAGGCACCGTCTGCCTGATGCGCGCCCCTGCGGAGAGCGTCGAGCGGGCAGACCAACCCGTACCGCCGGCGTGGATCGTCCTGCCGAAATACACCGCAGGCGCATCCGCACAGCTGACGCCGCGCACACAAGCGCAGAGCTTTCTCGCGCTGGCTGACAACGCGATGAACTACCACATCCTCGGCGAAACCGGCTTCCACGCGATTGGCCGCCTGATCGACGAATGTGCGCTGTACGACTTCGAATACAGTCGCCTGGATGACGCGATCGCCATCTTCGACCGACTCGCCGCCGATGCCTGATCCGCGCCCCCTGCTCATCGAGGTCATGCAGGATCTCACCCGCCTCGCCACGCTGGACGCCCCGCGCTGGGACGCGCTCATCCGCCAGGCGCGCCATGCCAACCTGTTGGCGCGGCTGGCGGAGGACATTGCGGCCGCCGGCCAACTCGCCAGCGTTCCCGATGCCCCACGACGGCACTTGATCGCAGCCAGGCATCTTGCGCGGCGGCAGCACCATGCCGTCGCACATGAAACCGACGAGCTTCGCCGCGCGCTGGCGCCGGCCGGCTTGGATCTCATCCTGCTCAAGGGCGCGGCCTACGTGATTGCCGGCTTGCCCGCCGCCCGGGGCCGTGTCTTCTCCGACATCGATATTCTCGTACCCAAGAACGCCATCGGCGAGGCCGAGTCGGCACTGATGATGCATGGCTGGGCGAGCGCCGACTTGAGCGATTACGACCGCCACTACTACCGGCAGTGGATGCACGAGCTCCCCCCGATGCAGCACCGCTTTCGTGGCAGCGCACTCGACGTGCATCACACCATTCTGCCGCCAACGGCCCGCTATCATCCCGATCCGGCCGCACTGCTGGCAGATAGCGTCGAAGTCGCCGACTGGCCGGGCGTTCGCGTCCTCGCGCCGGTCGACATGGTGCTGCACTCGGCGACGCATCTTTTTCACGAAGGGGAAGCGGACAACGCCTTGCGCGACCTGTCCGACCTCGACCTGCTGCTGCGGCATTTCGCCGATCAGTCTGCCCGGTTCTGGCCGCAGCTGCTCGCGCGGGCCGAGGCACAGCAACTCACCCATCCGCTATGGCTCGCGCTGCGATACACACGCGATTTGCTCGGCACACCGGTGCCTGAGGACATCACGTCACATCTGGCACAGCATGCGCCGGGGCGCTGGCACACCACCTTGCTCGACGCGATGTACCATCGCGTGCTGCGGCCGCAGCATGCCACTTGCACCGACAGGTGGACCCCGTTGGCCCGGTCGATGCTCTACATCCGCGGGCACTGGTTGCGCATGCCGCCGCATCTGCTGTTCGTCCACCTGCTGCGCAAAGCACTGACGCGGGAAGAAAAACCGGGCACAAACGAGGCGGAAGAAAAGCAAAGGGCCGCATAAAGCGGCCCCTGTTTGACGACCCGGGTCGGATCAACTCTGCGGCGCTGCGGCCTTGAGCATTTCCTGCAACTCGCCGTTCTCGTACATTTCACGCACGATGTCACAGCCGCCGACGAACTCGCCGTTGATATACAGCTGCGGGATGGTCGGCCAGTTGGCGTATTCCTTGATCCCCTGGCGCACGCCTTCGTCAGCGAGCACATTCACGGCCGCGTAGGTTTCGGCGCCCGACAGTTTGAGAATCTGCACCACGGTGGCAGAAAAGCCGCATTGCGGCGCGTCGGGCGAGCCCTTCATGAAGAGGGCGATGGGGTTGGTGGAGACGAACTCCTTGATTTGCTCTTGAACGCTCATGGGCTTGCTCGAATAGTTGAGTGAAATAATCGGAAATTCTATGCGTGCACCAAGGACTCGTCAAGCCGCCCACCGGTGACCCGCTCGATAGCCGCGAGATCTTGCCAGGAGCGCACCTCGGCAAAAAGCGCGCCTTCCAGCAACCGTCGCACGTCAGGCGCCTGATCGTAGCCATGTTCGAGCAACAACCATCCGCCGGGGGCAAGAAGGGACGGAGCGTCGCTGACGATGCGGCGAATATCGTCGAGCCCGTCCTGGCCCGACACCAAAGCCGTTTGCGGCTCGAAGCGCACGTCGCCTTGCGCGAGGTGAGGATCCCGGGCGCGGATGTAGGGCGGGTTGGCAACGATGAGATCAAAGGGCGACTCCTCGCCCAATCCGGCAAACCAGTCACTCGACACAAACCGCACCCGCGCCTTCAGGCGTTCGGCATTGCGTTTGGCCACGGCCAGCGCGGCCTGCGAACGGTCCACCGCCACCACGTCGGTTGCGGGCCATTCGCACGCCAAGGTCACGGCCAACGCGCCGCTGCCCGTACCCAGATCGAGCACGCGTGCCGGCGCGACGGCGAAACAGGCCTTGGCGATATCGACCACCAACTCCGTCTCCGGCCGGGGAATCAGGACGCTGGCGTCGACGGCAAACGGCCGCCCATAGAATTCGCGCTCACCCACCAGGTAGGCGACCGGCTCACCCGCTTCCCGGCGGGCCACCATTGCCTCGAATCGCGCGGCCGAATCAGCTGCCAGCGTATTCTCGGGATGCGCCACCAGATAGCTCGTCGGTTTGGCCAGCACGTGGCCGAGCAGGATACGCGCGTCGACACGGTCGATGCGCGCGCTGGCGGCACGCAGCACACCGCCAATCGTCGCCACCTCAGCCGGCATCGCCCGCCAACGCGGCAAGTTGCTCCGCCTGATTCTCCGCGATCAGGGCGTCGATGATTTCATCGAGCGCGCCACCGAGCACGGCGTCGAGCTTGTAGAGCGTGAGATTGATGCGATGTTCGGTCACCCGGCCCTGCGGAAAATTGTAGGTACGAATGCGCTCGGAGCGATCACCGCTACCCACCAACGACTTGCGCGTCGCCGCTTCGGATTCGCGCTGCGCCCGCAACTGCACATCCTTGATGCGGGCAGCGAGAATCGACATGGCCTGCGCCTTGTTGCGGTGCTGGGAACGGTCGTCCTGACACTCGACCACGATCCCCGTCGGCAGATGGGTGATGCGCACGGCCGAGTCGGTCTTGTTGATATGCTGGCCGCCGGCACCGCTGGCGCGGTAAGTGTCGATGCGCAAATCGGCCGGGTTGATGGCAACCTCTTCCACCTCGTCGGCCTCAGGCATTACCGCCACGGTGCACGCCGAGGTATGGATGCGCCCCTGCGTTTCGGTCACCGGCACGCGCTGCACGCGGTGCCCGCCGGATTCGAACTTGAGCCGGCCATAGGCGCCGTCGCCGCTGATGCGCACGATGGCTTCCTTGACACCGCCCAGCTCCGATTCCGACAAGGACAGCGTTTCGACCTGCCAGCGGCGAGACTCGGCGTAGCGCAGATACATGCGCAGCAAATCGCCGGCGAACAAGGCCGCCTCGTCGCCGCCGGTACCGGCGCGTACTTCGAGAAACAGGTTGCGCCGATCATCGGGGTCCTTGGGCAGCAGCGCGGTCTGCAAGGTCTTTTCCAGCCCCTCGATCTTTGCTTCGGTGGCCGTCAGTTCCTCGCGCGCCAACTCGGCCATTTCAGGGTCGGCGAGCATCTCCTGCGCGGCGTCCTTGTCGGCCTCGGCCTGACGATAGGCGGCGAACGCCACGACCACCGGCTCGATCTCGGCGCGCTCGCGGCCCAGCCGGGCCAGCGCATTACCATCCAGCGCGCCACTGTCAGCCAGTTGATGATCGACCTCGGCCAGTCGGGCCGCCAGTTGGTCGAGTTTGTCGCGAATGCTGTCTTTCATGGAATCCCATCGTGCACGCCGAACGCGCGCACCCGCGGCTAGTGATCGTCGCGGCGGTCGAGGTTGAAGAGTTTGCTGACCATCTCGCCGGCATGCTCGCGCGAATCGCAGTCCGCCTGGTTCAGATAACGAGACGGGCCGTGGATGAGCTTGTTGGTGAGGCCATGGCTGAGCGACTCGAGCACCTTTTCAGCGCTTTCACCGCGCGCCAGCCGCCGCATCGCACGCTCGAGCTCCTGCTGGCGGAGCCGGTCGGCTTCGTCACGCAGGGCACGGATCACCGGCACCGCCTCACGCCCCTCGAGCCACTGGAAGAACCCCTGCACACGGGCTTCGATGATTGTCTCGGCTTCGAGCACCGCAGCCTGGCGCGACTCCTTGCCCGAGTCCACCACCTGCGCAAGATCGTCCACCGTGTACAGGAAGATGTCGTCGAGTGCCTCGACCTCGCGCTCGATGTCGCGCGGCACGGCCAGATCGACCATCACCATGGGGCGATGACGCCGCGCCTTGAGCGCCCGCTCGACCATGCCGAGGCCGACAATGGGCAGACGACTGGCAGTACAGGAGACGACCACGTCGTAGCGGTGCATCAACTCGCCCACCAGCTCGAGCCGCAGCACATCGCCGCCGAACCGCTCCGCCAACGCGCTGGCGCGCTCCGGCGTGCGGTTGGCGATGGTGATCTGCTTGGGCCCGGCACCGGCAAAATGGGCGGCGCACAGTTCGATCATCTCGCCCGCACCGATGAACAACACCCGCTGATCGGCCATGCGCTCGAAGATGCGCTCGACCAGATGCACCGACGCGGCGGCCATGGAGACCACATTGGCGCCAATTGCCGTCGACGAGCGCACCTCCTTGGCGACCGAGAACGTTCGCTCGAACATCTTGTGCAGCGTCGTCCCCAGCGTGCCGGCGTCCTCCGCCTGGCGCATCGCCTCCTTCACCTGCCCGAGAATCTGCGGCTCGCCCAGCACCATGGAATCGAGCCCGCTGGCCACGCGAAACACATGGCGCACGGCGTCGCGATCCGGATAGGTGTAGAGATAGGGAGAGACCTCGGACAGCGCCAGGCTGTTGTAGCGCGCCAGCCAATCGGCCGCCTCCTGCGGCTCCTGGGTAGCGAAGTAGACCTCGGTACGGTTGCAGGTCGACAGGATGGCCGCCTCCTGCACGCGCATCGACGTCAGATCCTTGAGCGCCGCCAGCAACCGCTCAGGCCCGAACGCCACGCGCTCGCGAATCGCGAGCGGCGCGGTGTGATGATTCAGACCGAGAGCAAAAAGGGGCATGAAGCGGACGAGGACGATATTCGAGGGCGAATTATATCACTCTGCCCCGCCCGCAAAGCTTGAGGAAAATCAGATGGTTCTAGGCTTCCAGCGCCGCCGCGTCGGCGATTTTTCGACACCGGAAAAGCAAAACGCCGATCGGTGAAGATCGGCGTTTTTCGGATTCTGGTGGCCAGTCGCGGAATCGAACCACGGACACGCGGATTTTCAATCCGCTGCTCTACCAACTGAGCTAACTGGCCTAAAAGAGGGCGCATTATAGCTGAATCTCGGGCGACGTCAAACAGGCTGGCGTCACTATTCCTCAACCGGGCGCCGGCGCGTGTAACTGCGCGGGAACACCACTTGGGCGATCGATCCCTGACCGGCGGGATTGGGCTTGAGGGTCACGCTGGCGCGATGCATTTCAGCGATTTCCCGCACAATCGGCAGGCCGAGGCCGGAGCCGTCGGCGTCACTGCCGAGCACGCGATAGAAACGCTCGAACACGCGCTCGTGATCTTCCTCGGGAATACCGATGCCGGTATCTTCGACTTCAAGAATGGCAAAGTCGGTCGCTTGCGTGCGCACGGTCACGCTGCCCCCGTCGGGCGTGTATTTGATGGCGTTGTCGACCAGATTCATGATCATTTCACTCAGCATGATGGGATTGCCATCGATGAGCAGGGGCCAGCCGGTGTCTTCCACGCCCAGATCGATGTTCTTCGCCTGCGCGCGTGGAAAGATATCGTGGGCGACCTCGCGCACCAGCATCTCCAGATCCACTTGCTCGACCGCATAGATTTTCTCGGAACTCGATTCGGCACGCGCGAGCGTCAGCAACTGATTGATCAGGTGGCTGGCGCGCTCGGTGCTTCGGGCAATGCGCGACAGGGAGTCGTGCAGCAATTCGGGGTCGGTTTCGTCGAGCGCCAGCTCCGTCTGCATGCGCAGCCCGGTGAGCGGCGTGCGCATCTGATGCGCCGCATCGGCAATGAATCGCTGCTGCGCCTGCAGATTTTCCTCGAGCCGCGACATCATTTCATTGAAGGCCACGATCAGGGGGCGCAACTCCTCCGGCACGCCGGTGGTGGAGATCGGCGAGAGGTCGGTCGGTCGACGTCGTCGAATGACCGACTGCAAGCGATTGAGCGGTGAAATCCCGCGTGAAAGGCCGACCCAGACAAGGATCACCGCCAACGGAATGATGGCGAACTGGGGCAGCAACACACCGGTCACGACCTGCGAGGCCAGTTCCGCACGCTTGTTGCGCGTCTCGGCAATCTGCACCAGCACCAGCGGACTGCCCGGATCGGGAACTGCGCGCAGAAACTGGTAGGCAATACGCACTTCTTCGCCTTGAATCACCGCGTCGCGATAGAGCACATCGTCGGGCAAAAGGCGCACGGGCGGCGGCGTCCACGGAATCTCCCAGTCGCCGGCGACGATCTCGCCCTGATGGTCGGCGACCTGAAAATACACGGTGTCGTCCTGGTCAGCCCGAAACAGGGTGCGCGGCGGCGCGGGAAAATCGACATGCACCGGCACATCGTCGAGCACGACCAGCCGTGCCAGCGTGCGCACGCTCTCCGCCATCGCCCGATCGTAGGGTTCGTTGGCGATATTGTCGGCCACGTTGTGGGTGACGATGATGGAAATCGGCCACAGGAACAGCAGTGGCGCCAGCATCCAGTCCAGAATCTCGCCAAACAGCGAGTTGAATTGCCCCCCCGCGTCCTTGCCTTTTCGCCGGCGCGGAATCACTCAGGCACCTTGCGCACGCGCCTCGGGCTTTTCCAGGCAGTAGCCAAGGCCACGCACGGTGACGATGCGCACGCCGCTTGTCTCGAGCTTCTTGCGCAGGCGATGCACATACACCTCGATCGCGTTGTTGGAGACCTCTTCTCCCCAGCCGCACAGGTGATCCACCAGCTGGTCCTTGCTGACCAGACGCCCCGCGCGGAGGATGAAGATCTCCAGCAGGCCGATCTCCCGGGCCGAGAATTCGACCACCTGCTCGCCGATCTTGACGACCCGGTCTGCCTGGTCATACGTGAGCTGTCCGAGCTCGATGCATCGGGGCTGACCGGTGCCGCGGCGGGTGAGTGCGCGCACACGCGCTTCGAGTTCGGGCACCGCAAACGGCTTGGTGAGATAGTCATCGGCGCCGGCATCGAGCCCCCGAACACGGTCTTCGACGCCGTCCTGGGCGGTCAGAATCAGTACGGGCATGGCGGATTTGCGCGAACGCAGGCGTTTGAGCACCTCGATACCCGGCAGCTTGGGCAGGCCCAGATCGAGGATCACGAGGTCATAGACTTGCCCGAGCAAGGCCGCATCGGCCTCGCTACCGGAGGCGACGTGGTCCATTGCGTAGCCCGCGCGCTTGAGCGCACGCACGAGGCCATCAGCGATGACGGGATCATCCTCGGCGAGCAGTATCCGCATATTCGCTACCTGTAAGTTTGACGTAAGCGGATGTCGTTAATTTCACACCCGCTGTTCTCCTTTCACGGTCTCAGGGAGATTTGGTCGAGTCATCGAGCAAGCTCCAGGGAGCGCCCAGAACCTGTATCGGGTTGCTCCCTGCCGTTTTTTCTTTCGATTATCCCATGCTTCACGCACGCTGGCACATGCGCCCGCGGCGAGTTTTGTGGTGCGTCCACACACCACAAAAAAAAGCCCCGCACAAGGCGGGGCTTTTTACAGGACGGGACGCCTGAGCAATTACATGCCCATGCCCATGCCGCCCATACCACCCATGCCGCCCATGCCGCCCATGTCGGGCATGCCGCCACCTGCGCCGCCGTCTTTCGACGGCTTGTCGGCGATCATGGCTTCGGTGGTGATCAGCAGACCAGCAATCGAGGCTGCATCTTCCAGGGCAGTCCGTGCCACTTTGGCAGGGTCGATCACACCAAAGGCAAACATGTCGCCATATTCTTCGGTCTGAGCGTTGAAGCCAAAGTTCTTGTCTTCGCTTTCGCGCACTTTGCCAGCAACCACAGCACCGTCAACACCGGCGTTTTCAGCGATCTGACGCAGAGGCGCCTCAACCGCTTTACGCACGATCACGATACCTGCGGTCTGGTCAGCGTTTGCGCCTTCCATGCCGTAGAGTGCTTTACCGGCTTGAACCAGAGCAACACCACCACCAACGATCACGCCTTCTTGCACAGCCGCACGGGTTGCGTTCAGGGCATCGTCAACGCGGTCTTTGCGCTCTTTCACTTCAACTTCGGTCATGCCGCCAACGCGGATAACAGCAACACCGCCGGCCAGTTTGGCAACGCGCTCTTGCAGTTTTTCACGGTCATAATCGGAAGTGGTTTCTTCGATCTGAGCGCGGATCTGGCCAACACGGGCTTCGATTTCGGCTTTGGCGCCGGCACCGTCAACGATGGTGGTCTCGTCTTTGGTGATTTCGACCTTCTTGGCCGTGCCCAGCATGTCCATGGTGACGGACTCAAGCTTCATGCCCAGATCTTCGGAGATCACCTGACCACCGGTCAGAATGGCCAGATCCTGCATCATCGCTTTGCGGCGATCGCCAAAACCAGGCGCTTTGACAGCAGCAATTTTCAGGCCGCCGCGCAGTTTGTTGACAACCAAGGTCGCCAGCGCTTCGCCTTCAACGTCCTCAGCAATGATCAGCAGAGGCTTTTGCGACTGGATCACCTGCTCAAGCAGTGGCACCATTGCCTGCAGCGAAGACAGCTTCTTCTCGTGCAGCAGGATCATGCAGTCTTCGAGCTCTGCAACCATCTTGTCAGCGTTGGTGACAAAGTAGGGCGACAGGTAGCCGCGGTCGAACTGCATGCCTTCGACAACATCGGTCTCTGTTTCCAGGCCTTTGTTTTCTTCGACAGTGATCACGCCTTCGTTGCCAACTTTTTGCATCGCATCTGCGATCTGCTGGCCGATGGCGGTTTCACCGTTGGCGGAGATGGTGCCAACCTGTGCAACTTCGGCGGAGTCTTTGACTTCGCGTGCCATGTCTTTGATGCCCTGAACGACAGTGGCAGTTGCCAGGTCGATACCGCGCTTCAGATCCATTGGGTTCAGACCAGCAGCAACCTGCTTCAGGCCTTCTTTGACAATCGCCTGAGCCAGCACGGTAGCGGTGGTGGTGCCGTCACCGGCCACGTCGGAGGTCTTGGAAGCGACTTCCTTGACCATCTGGGCGCCCATGTTTTCGAACTTGTCTTTCAGTTCGATTTCCTTGGCGACGGAAACGCCGTCCTTGGTCACGGTGGGGGCGCCGAAGGAACGCTCGAGCACCACGTTGCGGCCTTTCGGGCCGAGGGTCACTTTGACCGCATTGGCGAGGATGTTGACACCCTCGACCATGCGGGCACGGGCGGAATCACCAAACTTGACTTCTTTTGCGGGCATGTCTTGCTCCTGAAATTCGTTGAATACTTGGATGTGCGTTGGGTGGGGCCTGATCAGGCCTCGATCACACCCATGATGTCTTCTTCACGCATGACGAGCAGTTCTTCGCCATCGACCTTGACGCCCTGGCCGGCATATTTGCCGAACAGCACACGGTCACCAGCCTTGACGGCCATCGGACGCACTTCGCCGTTGTCCATGATCTTGCCGTTACCGACAGCGACCACTTCGCCCTGATCGGGCTTCTCGCCGGCGGAGTCCGGAATCACGATGCCACTGGCGGTGGTGCGTTCGGCTTCAACACGCTTGACGATCACGCGATCATGCAAAGGACGAATTTTCATCGAGTTCTCTCCTTGGAACAGATTCGATTGCTCGCGGCCACAGGCCGCACAACACTATGGAAATCTAAAAGGTGGCGAGGGCGCGAACCGTTGTTAGCACTCCTCACCAACGAGTGCTAATAATAGGGACGCCCCTAGTCGATTTCAAGTCGGCGACTCGAAACTTTTTTGAAAAGTCCGGAAATACAACGAGTTGGAAACTATCGGAGCAACTCGCCCGGGCTGTAAAGCAGCCCGCGTTCCGACAGGCTCTTGCGGCGCTGGCGACAGTGCTCACCCAGCCGCCCCTGCACGGGACCACGCTCATAGCCCCAATAGCCGTTGCGCATGTTCATCCAGTAGCGACCGTCGGGAATACGGGTACAGGCCGCCTGATCGAGCTGTCGCAACTGCATGGCGTTCATGCGCTGCCCATTGACGACCACATAGCGCGCCCGCGCGCTGGCATCGGCCATGGCACTCCCCAGCACACAGGCGACGCAGAGCATGAGGATCGGTTTCATGACGCCTCCGACCATGTTCAACAGACACCTTTTGAGCCTAGACCATGCGCATGACAGCGCCAAACTCGCGCCCGACCGTTCGACCACTCACGCTCAGTCGCCGGTGCAGCTCTCGTATAATCCAAGGCCGATCCGGACTATCGCTCACCATGCCCCCACGCACTCCCGAACTGCTGGCCCCCGCCGGCTCCATCGACATGCTCAAGACCGCCTTCGCGTTTGGTGCCACGGCGGTCTACGCAGGCCAACCGCGCTACTCACTGCGCGTGCGCAACAACGATTTCGGCGATGTGGACGTGCTGGCCGAGGGCATGGCCCACGCCCACGCGCTGGGCCACCGGTTTTATCTGGTGTCGAACATCTATCCCCACGGCGCCAAGCTCAAGACCTATCTTGACGACATGGCGCCGGTCATCGCACTGGGGCCGGACGCACTGATCATGTCCGACCCCGGCCTGATCATGATGGTGCGCGAAACCTGGCCGGAGATCGAGATCCACCTCTCGGTGCAGGCCAATACCGTCAACGCCGCGGCGGTACGCTTCTGGCAGCAGGCCGGCATCAAACGCGTGATTCTGTCGCGCGAACTGTCGCTCGATCAGATCGCCGAGATCCGTCAGGCCTGCCCCGACATGGAGCTCGAAGTGTTCGTGCATGGCGCGCTATGCATCGCCTACTCCGGCCGCTGCCTGCTGTCGGGCTACTTCAACCGTCGCGACCCCAACCAGGGCACGTGCACCAACTCCTGCCGCTGGGATTTCAAGGTCAAGCCGGCGGGCGAAGATGCCAGCGGCGACGTGTATGTGATCGAGGAGCCCAGTCAGCGCGCCGGCGAGCACATGCCCATCGAGGAAGACGAACACGGCACCTACATCCTCAACTCCAAGGACCTGCGTGCCATCGAGCATGTGCAGCGGCTCACCGAGATCGGCATCGACTCGCTCAAGATCGAAGGCCGCACCAAGAGCCCGTATTACGTGGCGCGCACTTGCCAGACTTACCGCCAGGCCATCGACGACGCGGCCGCCGGGCGCGGGCTCGACCCCGCCCTGCTCGGCCAGCTCGACGGCCTCGCGAACCGCGGCTACACCGACGGCTTCTACCAGCGCCACACACCGCACGAGACGCAGAACTACCTGCGCGGCCATTCGGAATCGGGCCGCAGCCAGTACGTGGGCGACATCGTCGCCTGGAATGAAGAACGGCAGATGGTGGAAATCGCCGTCAAGAACAAGTTTTCCCGCGGCGACACCCTCGAGCTGATCCAGCCCACCGGCAACCGCGACGTGCACGTCGCCACCATGCAGAACGGCAAGCGCGAAATGGTTGACGTAGCGCCCGGCAGCGGCCACCGCGTGTGGCTGCCGCTGCCGCGCGAGACCGTCGGCGCGTTTGTGGCGCGCTACCTCGATGTCGGCGCCAGCATGGCCGACGGATCGACCCAGCACGCGTAATCGGCTTCGCTCACGTCACCGGAGGCGATGGCCGCCTCGCGCAAACTCAAGCCTTGCGCATGCGCCGTCTTGGCGATCACAGCGGCCGCGTCGTAGCCGATGTGCGGCGTCAAAGCGGTCACCAGCATGAGCGATTGTTCGAGCAACGCGGAAATGCGCGCTTCGTTCGGCTCGATACCGTCAATGCAATAGCGGGTGAAACTGCGCATGCCGTC
>JBNKNO010000007.1:0-4270 GCA_050293885.1 Rhodocyclaceae bacterium
CGGATCACTGACGCTCAGCGGTCTCGCGGTCTCGGCCAACGACCAGATCACCGCCGCCAATATCGGCAACCTGGTGTTCACGCCGGCGGCCAACGCCAACGGCAGCGGCTACGCGAGTTTCAACTTCACGGTGAACGACGGTACGGCTGATTCGGTCGCGGCGAATACCATCACCGTAGATGTCTCCGCGGTGAATGACGCGCCGACGGCCTCGGACAACACCATCACGACCAACGAAGATACGGCCTACACGTTCAGCGCCGCTGACTTCGGCTTCAGTGACATCGACGGCGACAGCCTCGACCACATCACGATCACCAGTTTGCCGGGCGCCGGATCACTGACGCTCAGCGGCCTCGCGGTCTCGGCCAACGACCAGATTGCCGCGGCCAACATCGGCAACCTGGTGTTCACGCCAGCGACCAACGCCAACGGTGCGAGCTACGCGAGCTTCAACTTCACGGTGAATGACGGCACGGCCGATTCGGTTTCCGCCAACACGATGACTGTCGATGTCACCGCGGTGAACGATGCGCCCAGCTTCACCAGCAGTGCCGTGACCAGCGGTACGCAGGATGTTGTGTACAGCTACAGCATCACCACTATCGATCCGGACACCGGCGCGACGCTGGCGATTACCGCGACGACGAAACCGGCTTGGCTCACGCTCACTGATAACGGCGATGGTACCGCCACGCTCAGCGGCACGCCGACGAGCGCGGAAGTCGGCAACCACAGCGTCGTGCTGCAAGTGAGCGACGGCAGTCTGAGCGATACGCAGAGCTTCACCGTTGCGGTGAGCGCCACGAATCAAGCGCCGGTGATTGTTTCGGACGGTGGGGGTTCGTCAGCAAATCTCAGCCAGACCGATCCGCTGGCGACGGTCACCACCGTTGCGGCGACCGATGCCGATGTGGGGGATGTGCTGACGTTCCAGTTGCTGGGCGGGGCCGATGCGTCTGCCTTTACGCTCGATCCGTCTTCCGGTCAGTTGTACTTCAGCACGCTTGCCGGCGGGGGTATTCCGGCGGATGCCAACGGTGACAACGTGTATGAAGTGGTCGTCGGTGTGACGGATGGCAAGGGCGGCGCCGATGCGCAGTCGCTTTCGGTGAGTTTGAATATTTCCGCTACGCCCGAAGAGCCGCCTGTTGTGGTGCCGCCGGTAGCGCCGCCGGTTCCTCCGACGCCAGACCCAGGTGAGTCGACAGAGGAAACGTCCGATACACCGCTCCCGCAAGAGGAACCGGCCTTGCCGCCGGTCAATGTCTCCCCAACGCTGGATGCGGGGTATGTGCCACCGGCATTCGAGGCTGCGGCGAGCGCGGATGAACCGTCTCGGGAGGTACTCCGGGTCGAGATCACGTCGGTGAATGCGGCAGAGGCGACGCTTCCGAATTTCGATTTGCGCATGCTCGAATTTGATTTGACCGGGTTCAACCCGCAGCAACAGATTGATGTCGGCATGCCGGATCAGGAGTTGTCGCTGTCACCGGAAGTGCAGCAACAGATTGAAGAGGCGGGGGATTCGGCGCGCCTCACGGTGGCCATTGCCGGTGTTTCGGGCACCGTTCTGACGGTGGGTGTGGTCTGGTGGGTGACGCGCATCGGGAGCCTGGTGGCGACGCTGATGGCGACCATGCCGGTGTGGCGGAGCATCGACCCGATGCCGATTCTGCGGCAGACGGATGAGCCCGAGGGCGGGCAGATCGATGATGATGCGCCCGACGACAGTGGTCCGCGCAAGGATGTCGTGGTCGAGGATGCGGGCAAATGAACTGGCGCAACTTGCGACCGGGGCCGATTTTTCGCATGACGCTGGGGGTCGTGACATTGCTGTTGTGCGTGGTCATGGCGCTGGATCTGCTCGTCGGCCTGACGCCGAGTCGCTACGATGCGGCGGTGCGGGTGCGCACGCGGATTGCCGAATCGCTGGCGATCCAGATGACGGCCGCGCTGCGGGACGGTGATGGCGAAGGGCTGACGCGCATCTTGCGCGATGTGCTCAAACGCGACCCCGAGCTGACGTCGGTGGCGTTGCGCCGTGCCGATGGCAAGTTGGTGGCGGTGGCCGGAGAGCACAAGGCACGGTGGTCCTTGGCACCCGACGCACCGTCGACGATTACCAATGTCCGCGTGCCCTTGCATGCCGACGGCTTGCTGTGGGGAGACGTGGAAATCAGCTATTCCCCGATTTCTCCGCAGACGCTGGAGGGGTGGTTCGAGGACGCGAACGTCCGCGCCATCGTGTTGATCGGCGCGACCGCTTTCCTTCTCGTCTACCTGTATTTGCGTCGAGCCCTGCAGTATCTCGACCCGGGTTCGACGGTGCCGCAGCGTGTGCGCGCGGCCTTCGATACGCTGACGGAGGCGGTGTTGTTGCTCGATGGGGATTTCCGTGTCGTGCTCACCAATGACGCGTTTGCCCGTGTGCATCCCGACGCGGACAAGGTGGTATTGGGGCGCTATGCGTCTCAATTGGGTTGGCTGACGGACAGTCTGGGGGGCGACCAGAGCTTGTGGCCGTGGCGCGTGGTTGCCCGCAATCGTGAGAGTCTCGAGGATGAGCTCATCGAAATTCAGCAGCCTGATGGCGCGCCGCCAACCAAGTACCGGCTCAACGCGTCACCGATTCTCGATGGCGATGGCCGTTTTCGCGGCTGCATGGTGTCGCTCGCCGATGTGTCGGCCTTGCATCGGATCAATGAAGAGCTGTTGAACGCAATTCAGGCGCTTGACGAGTCGAGTGAGAAAATTCGGCAGCAGAACGACGAGTTGATGCGACTGGCCACGCGGGACTCGCTGACCGGATGCTTGAATCGCCGGGCATTCTACGAGCGGCTTTCCAACGTGATGCTGCAGGCAAACCGCACGGCGACCTCGGTGGGGTGCATCATGACGGACATCGACCACTTCAAGAGTTTCAATGACACCTATGGCCATGCGGTGGGTGACCAGGTGCTGGTGGCGGTGGCGGATGCGCTGCAGGGGGGAATTCGTGACCAGGACTTCCTGTGCCGCTACGGCGGTGAGGAGTTCTGCATCATTCTGCCTGGTCTGAACGCCGAGGGAACGGCAGCGGTCGCGGAGCGGCTGCGTCATGCCATCGAGGAGATGGCCGGATCCAGCCTGAGAACCACCGCCCGGCTCAAGGTGACCGCCAGTTTCGGTGTCTCGGTATTGGCAGCGGGTAGCCTCGATGAGGGCGACATGATCCAGCGTGCCGATACCGCGCTCTATGACTCCAAGCGTGGCGGGCGCAACCGGGTGTCGATTGAAGGCGAGAGTGCGGTCAGCTCGGTGAGTTAGGGCGCGTTCGGCTTCAACCGGTGAGTGCGGCCGGATCAACGGCGAACACGCCCTCAGACGCGTTGTCGGTCGGGTCGATTCAGGCCGTCTGCCGGGGGAAGAACATCGCGCTGACGGCGGCAAGGTTCAACTCGGCTTCTTCGCGTATTTCGGCAAGCATCTCAGGGGGGATGTCGAGTTGCGTCCAGATGCCCGATTCAACCCGTTCCGCCGCTGCCTGACTCGACAGGCTCAGCCGATCCGCGTCGGCGACCCGATTCGCGAGATAGAGAATCGCCGCTTCGAAACTGTGCTCGCCCGCCAGAACGGGCTGGTGCTGCCCCCCCACGACCGGGGAAAAATTCCTCGGCAGCTTCCAGTTTTCAAGGAGTGCACAGCACACTTCGGCATCGTTTGCGCCGATGAGGCGGCGTTCGACCTCGTGCAGTGGCGTATCGGTTTCGTCGGCTTCCTTCTGCGCCGCAATCGCCTCATTCGGGAGGGTGAGATACATCACCAGATGACCCAATGAGGCGAGTAGGCCGATGACGAACATGCGTTCCGCGTCGAGCAGGCCGCAGCGCCGGGCGACGACACGCGCCGCGAGGCCGCGTAGAACGCCCAGCCGCCAGAACATGCGCATGTTCATCTGCTCCGATCGGATGTCGTCGAACATTTCGCTGATCGACATGGCAAGCACCAGGTCGTGTAGCTGCTGCATGCCGAGCAACTGGACCGCGCGCATGATGTTGTCGATCTGGCCGGCAAAACCATAGAGCGGGCTGTTGATGACCTGAAGCACACGGCCGGATATGGCGGCATCGTGAGACACCAGACGGGTCACCTCGGGCAGGGATCCGTCCTCCGATTCGAGTTCGTCCCGAATGCGTAGGTAAATCGCCGGTAGCGTGCTGAGATGTTCGTTGGCGGCGACGATTTCCTGGGCGCTATACATTGTGTGTGGGGGGCATGAGAGGGTAGT
>JBNKNO010000007.1:4371-97156 GCA_050293885.1 Rhodocyclaceae bacterium
AGGGTTCAATCGGTGGCGATTCCGGCTGCAAGGTGGTGTGGTCAATGGCAAAGCGGGTGCCCAGCATCTGTTGTACGCGTGGCAGCACTTCGTGCCAGTCGTTGCCGGGCGCAATCAGCAGGTGGGCCGAGAGTGCGGTACGTTCGGCGCCCAGACTCCAGATGTGCAAATCGTGCACCGACGCGACGCCGTCGACCGCGGCCATGGCGCCACCCACGTCGTCCAGCGATAGCTGGTCGGGCACGCCATCGAGCAGGGTCGTGAACACTTGCCGGAGCAAGGCGGCGGTTGACGCCAGAATGAGACCGCAGATGAGCATCGACAGCAGCGGATCGATCGGCATCCAGCCGGTGAATTGAATCACGAGGCCGGAGGCCAGCGCGGCGACAGAGCCGAGCAAGTCGCCGATGACGTGCAACAGCGCGGCACGCGTGTTCAGATCGTTGCCACCGCGGCTCAACAGCCAGGCGGCGAGCAAATTGACCGCGAGGCCGATGATGGCAACCACGGTGACGGTGCCACCGGCGACCGGCTGAGGGTCGATGAGTCGCGCCACCGCATGCCAGCAGATCGAGGCGATGACGATGAGCATCATCAGCCCGTTGGCCAGTGCCGCAAGGGCCTCGATACGCCCGAGCCCGTAGCTGAGTTTCGGCCCGGGCGGGCGGCGCGCCAGCCACGCCGCAACGGCGGCAAGTGCAAGCGCAAAACTGTCGGTCAGCATGTGTCCTGCGTCGCCGAGCAAGGCGAGCGAACCAGCCCACCATCCCGAAAAGGCTTCGACGAACGCAAACCCGAGCGTCAGGCAAAGCGCAAGGAGTAGCGGCGCGCTGCCGGCGTGGGCGCCATGGGAATGGCCGCCGTGAGAATGACCGTGGTGGGACATGGAGCGTTGCGTGATGGATGACGGGATGCGTGTGCCCGCATCGTAACGCGTCCAAGCCTGGCGCCGCTACATTGTTGTTCGTTCAGCTACGGCGCAGGGGAATGAGTTCGAGTTCGCGGAATTTTTCCGCGGGAATGCCGGTTTTCAACGCCAGGCGCTGACCGTGCTGTACCAGCGTGATCAGCGTGCCCGGCGGGGCGTCATTGATCATGGCCAGCAAACCCGGACGGCCCTTGAGCGAGGGGACTTTCGGCAGCAGCAGCACGGGCACCGAACGGGTGCCCAGGCCAAAGGCGTCGGGCAGGGTGATTTCCGTGGGAATGGCGGACGGTGAGATGACTTCGAGGCCGAGATCGAAATCGTTGGAGCCGCGATTGATGGCGCGGCGCGTAATGCACACGAGAATCGAGGCGCGCTCGCGTGGTCGTACGGCAACGATTTCGCCAACACGCACATGCTGTGCCTGACCACTCAGATAACGCAGGCCGAATCCGCCCGGGCTCTCGTCGAGAATGCCCCACTCGCTGGTCCGTTCGTGGAGCGGCAAGGGCGCGATATCGTTGTCGTCGTCACTGCGGCGGCGCAAGCTCATGCCCGCCATGAAGTGGCGAATAGCCGCGAAACCGACGACCAGATCGGTGCGCGGCAGGAATCGCGTTCGACCGTGCGCGCGCGACCGTGGGTTGGCCCAGTGGTCGTAAAGCGTTTCGAGCATGGTGACGTAGCGGCTCTGACGTGCGGCAATGGGCAAGCCCAGGCGTGCGGGCATCACGCCGAGCCGCAGGCCGTCGATCTGGGCCTGCAGCTTGGCCAGCAGTTCGCGGGAGTCGAGCACCCATTGATGCGCTTGAAGGGGTTGCCGGTATCGCGTCAGTGCGACGGGCGGATGCCCACTGTTGGAGACCACGAACAAACCTTGCGAGTCGCGTTGCAGTGCTTCGGCATCGGTGCCGGCCTGCATGAATCGTGTCAGATGCACATGGCGCTGAAGATAGAAGCGTACGCGATCAAGGTCTCCCGGCGGGATACAGGTTGGATCGGCTGCCGCAAGGAGCAGGGCATGCGAATAGGTCTGCTCGATACTCAAATTGGTGGCATTGCGTTGGCGCGGGGACATCAAGCCGTGCTCGCGCGCCAGCACCTGAAACGCGTACAGTTGCTTCCAGGTGGAGGTGCTGCCGATGGTGTAGGCGCGGTGGGCAAGTGCCAAGCGGCGCGCCGCGACCGCGGTACCGCGGGCCACCGCATCGCGCAGCGGCTTGGTAAATGCGAAGACGACCCAGCGTTGGGAAACACGCGTCGCCATGTCCAGATAGGCCGTCGACAGCAGTTTGAGCGCGCCGAGTGTGGCAACCAGTGGTGTCTGGATGCGTTTGGGCAGAGGCAGGGTGGTGAGATCGAGTTGCGCTTCGATCTCGGCACTGAGTGCGCTCAGCGCCGTATCGATCATGTCGAGCAGCTTGAGGTGCGTGCGCAGGTTGTAGGACACTTCTTCCATCGACTTGAGGCGCGCGCCAATCATGCGCGCGCGGGTCAGCGGGAGCCGCTGAGGTAGCTGGCCGAGCCAAAGCTCCAGATCAGAGACCGGATCCCGCGAGCGCGCGCCGCCCGCGGGGCTGTCGTGCCGCGGTACTGCGAAAGAAAGTGGGGAATACCTGAAACGGGGCATTAGGCGTGGATGGGAGCTGTCTCGTCGGGATTGTTTGTATATTTCACCGGATTGTGTCACGACCACTCAGGGGCAAGCGTGATGCGTGTCATTAGTTGGAATATCCAGTGGGGCCGAGGGGCCGATGGTGCCGTGAATTTGTCACGGACTGTTGAAACATTATGTCAATTGGGCGATTTTGACGTGATTTGCCTGCAGGAAGTGGCCAGTCGCTTCCCCGGGCTCGCGGGCGGCGCGGAAGAAGATGAAGTCGCTTTTTTGCGCGCTGCGTTCGACGGTTACACCCTGATTGAGGCCCCAGGCGTTGATCTGCCGCATCCGGCCGGGGGGCGAAGTCGATTCGGCAACGTGTTGCTGTCGCGCTTACCTGTTGGCGCGCTTGCCGTGCATCGCTTGCCATGGCCGCCCGTGGACGGGGTGCCGAGTATGCCGCGCACCGCCATCGAGGCGGTGGTGGTCTTGCCGGCGGGGACGCCGATCCGCGTTGTGACAACCCACCTGGAGTACTACGCGCACCCACAGCGTCTGGCGCAGGTGGCTCATCTGCGGCAGATGCAAGCCGACGCCTTGGGGCGCGCGGCGCAGACGCTTCATCCCAAAGAGGCCGAGGGGCCGTTTGCCCGGCCGCAGTGGCCGGCGGCGGCCATTGCCTGCGGCGACTTCAACTTCAAGCCGGATTCGGTGGATTGGGCGAAAATGACCGCAACATCGGACACCGGGGCGCTATGGCTGGATGCCTGGACGTTGTTGAATCCGGCGTCGCCGCATCCGCACAGTGTCGGACTGATGGGTGCCGACTGGCCGGATCACCCGTACTGTTGCGACTATTTCTTTGTTTCGGAACCCCTGCGCGGGGCGCTCGCGCGTATCCGCTACGACGCCACCAGTGCGGCTTCGGATCACCAACCGGTGATGCTGGAAATAGACGAGGCGGCCATTGCGGCCGCCTCGGCGAACAATCCTGGATGAATCAGGTCTCGAGCGGTTCGACCAGATCGCGGTAGGCGTGCCATGTTGCGTGGCCGATGATCGGCATCAGCACCGCCAGTCCGATATGGAAGGTCATGAAGCCGACGATGGTCATGACGACGATGGTTACCGCCCAGGCCATCATCGTGGCCGGATTGCGCGCCAGCGCGCCAACACTGGCCAGCATGGCGGTGACCGCGTCCTGGTTGCGGTCGAGCATCAGCGGAATCGAGACGACGCTGACGGCGAAAACGATGGTGGCGAACAGCAGGCCGACGGTGAAGTACACCATCAGGAACTCGAGATTCTCGAACTTGATGATCTGTTCGAGAAATCCGGACAGGTTGGGCATTTCATTGGTATAAAAAAGCGCGAATACCACCAGCGAGGCGCGCGCCCAGACCAGAAAGACAATGCCCAGTACCACGGCGAATACACCGATGTTGCCCGCGTTTCTCTTCCACACCACCAAGGTCGGGGCCAGGGAGCAACTCCGTCCCTTCTCGCGGCGGCGGCTGATTTCGTACAGACCCATGGCAAGGAAGGGGCCGAGCAGGAGGAAGCCCGAGGTCAGGCCCGAAGTGTATTCGTAGGCGTGCTCGAACACGAACGTGATCAGCAAGCCCATCAAGGCAAAGCAGAAGCCATAAAAAAAGCTGGGGATGGGGCACGACACCATGTCACCCCACCCTTTCGCAAGCCAGTGAAGCGGTGAGCTCGCCTTGATGTCCCGCAGGGAGGGGAAGGGGAGGTGTTCCGGATCCTGGATTGCTTCATTCGGCTGCTGCATTCTTGTCTCCTGTTGGTTGGTTTTATATGCAGCACACGAGAGCCTTCGGCGCTCGGCCGTTGGGGCCGGCGCGTCGGATATTGTTTGCTTATTCTGTTGCCAGCAACTCCCGTAGTGCGTCCAGTAGTGCCGCCGGTGCTTCGGTCATCATGGCGTGACCGCAGTCCGGCAGAACGATAATATGCGCACCTATCGATGCGTTGGCAAGTGCGGATTGCAGCGACGTCATGGTGTTGCGCGGCGTCATGTGGTCGTGTTCGCCGCAGATGAGCGTCGTCTTGCAGCGAATGCGAGCAGCATCTTCCAGGCCGGTGAGATAGGCGTTGCAGGCTGACAGGTCCGTATGCAGTGCTTTGCCGCCGACCCGCGCCATCATTCGTAGATTGAGGCCGGGCAGATGGAAGCCGGGCATGGCGCTTGCGCCGAGTTGGTGGCGGTGAGCAAACGACCATCGGTTGATCATCCCGTAGGCCGCTGCCGGATTGTCGCGGGAGGCCTCGAGCAGGGGGGCGGCGACGGGCATGGGTACAGCGCTGCCGACGAGGACAAGCTGTTCGATGCGCTCGGGCGCGATCGCCGCCGCACGTAGCGCGATGAGCGAGCCCATGCTGTGCCCGACCAAAGTGACGGCGGTATCGCTGATCGTGGGCAGCCAGTCGAGCAGCCATTCGGCCATGGCCTCGATACTGGCCAGCGTTTTGCCGCCCGATCGGCCGTGGCCGGGCAGGTCGGGCGCGATGGCGTTGACGCCGTGACGGGCAAAATGCCGTACCGGAAACTGCCACACGCTGTGGTCGTGCCCGGCGCCATGAATGAACACGATCGTGCGCTGACTGCGGCGGAGCGGTTTCCCCGCGGTGAAGGCGAAGACCTCGTTTTTCTGCGTCATTCGCAGTGTCAGCGACCGGTGGCCTTGGCGGCGGCGTTCAAGCCGCGCGCCAGATCGGCGATCAGATCGTCGGTATCTTCGAGGCCGATGGAGAGGCGGACGGTGCCCTCGCCAACGCCGGCCGCGCGTAAATCGTCTGCCGACATGCGTGCGTGCGTGGTGCTGGCGGGGTGAATCACCAGTGACTTGGCGTCGCCGACGTTGGCCAGGTGCGAAAACACGCGCAGTGCGTCGATGAAGGCCGCACCAGCTGCGCGACCGCCCTCGAGTTCGAGGCTCATGATCGCGCCGGCACCGTGGGGCAACAAGCGGCGTGCCAATGCGTGGTCCGGGTGATCGTCTCGCCCGGGATAGTTGAGCGCGACGACCGTCGGCTGCTCGGCCAGATGCGCCGCAACCCGTTGCGCGTTGCGCACGTGCTGCGCCATGCGCAACGGCAGTGTCTCGATACCTTGCAGGATCTGGAAGGCGTTCATCGGCGACAGGCAGGCGCCGAAGTCGCGCAGCCCCTCACGCCGTGCACGCAGCAAAAACGCGGCCACCGGCGACTCTTCGGCGAAGTCCATGCCATGGAATCCGTCGTAGGGCTCGGTGAGTGTCGCGAAGCGACCGCTGGCCTCCCAGTCGAAGGTGCCGCCATCGACGAGCAATCCGCCCACCGCGACGCCGTGTCCGCCCAGAAATTTGGTGGCCGAATGAATGACAAGATCGGCGCCGGCGTCGATGGGCCGTTGAAGGCACGGGGTGACCAGCGTGGCGTCGACCAGCAGCGGGAGCCCATGTTCGTGGGCAAGCTGCGCGACGCGTGGAATGTCGAGCACTTCCAACCCGGGATTGCCCAGCGATTCGCCGAAAATGAGCGCGGTTTCAGGCCGGATGGCGGCGCGCCAGGCGTCCACATCGCGTGGATCGACAAAGGTGGTGTCGATGCCGAAGCGCGGCAGGGTGTAGCGCAGCAGGTTGTGTGAGCCGCCGTACAGCGAGCGGGAGGCGACCACGTGCCCCCCCGCGCCGGTGAGGGTGGCGATGGCCAGATGCAGGGCGGCCTGGCCGCTGGCGGTGGCAATGGCGCCAATGCCGCCTTCGAGCGCCGCGATGCGCTCTTCGAGCACGGCGTTGGTGGGGTTCGACAACCGCGAATAGACATGTCCGGGGCGCTCCATGTTGAAGCGGCCGGCAGCCTGTTCCGCGTCGGCGAACACATAGCTGGTGGTGTAGTGGATCGGTACCGCGCGTGCGCCGTGGTCGCTGTCGGGGCTATGGCCGGCGTGGAGACTGAGCGTTGCCGGGCCAAATGGGGGGCGCTGGGTCATTCGGGTGCGCTCAGGCGGGCTCGGGCGGGTCGAGCTGGCGCTCGACGTAGGCGATTCGGTCCTTGAGGGCGAGTTTGCGTTTCTTGAGGCGCTTGAGCATCAGTTGATCGCCAACCGGGTTGGTTGCCAGCTGGTCGATTGCCGTGTCGAGGTCTCGATGTTCTGCCTTGAGTGTGACAAGGGTTTCGGACCAGCCGGCGTCGTCGGTGAAATCGTCTTGCATGTTTGTGTCGCGCGTTTCTCAAGCCGGCGAACAAACCGCCGTTAACAGAATCAGACCGCGGTTATGGTATGCGGTGCTCGTGGGAATGACAACTCGCAACTGCTTGATTCTTGCCGGTTTGACCCCACTTAGACCCTGACACGGCTCATACGTATCGGGCCGAATTGATAAGGAGTCGCCTCATGGAAGTCGTCTGTAATAACCCCGTGCTTTACGTGGTGGACTTTCCCGGCTTTGATGTGATCGAAGTGATCGACAAGCGGATTGGTCGCGGGACGGTATTTCGCGATGCAGCCGCACGACGCTTCAAAGCCGAGTTGGCCGAGCTTGCAGCCTCCGAGGAGTTGGGTGATTTCGATGAGCTTCTCGATCATTACCTGAGCCTGCTCAACCAGCCCGCCGTTTATCACTGAACCCGAGCACGGCCCGGCGCTTGTGCGCGACCGGGCCGTGCTCTAACATCTGCCGCCTTCCCCTTCAGGATGACTCGCTGTTGTGAGCAAGGCGTTCGTCAAAGCGTCCGACGAGGACGACGATTCCCCCGAGACCCCCTCCGGCCCGGCGCCGGGTGGCCCGATTTACATGACCCGGCGCGGCTGGAATGTACTCAAGGCCGAGCTCGATCATCTGGTGCGCGACGAGCGCCCGAAGATGGTCGAAGTCGTGGCTTGGGCCGCGGGCAATGGCGATCGATCGGAAAACGGCGATTACATCTACGGCAAGAAACGCCTGCGCGAGATCGATCGGCGCATCCGCTTTCTCATCAAACGACTCGAGAATGCCAAGGTTGTCGATCCCTCAGAGCAGCAGGAACTGGATCAGGTGTTCTTTGGCGCCACGGTGGTGATTACCGATGACGACGGCGAAACCGAAAACACCTACCAGATCGTCGGGGTCGATGAGGCCGATGCCACACAGGGGCGAATCAGCTGGATATCCCCACTGGCCAAGGCGTTGATCAAGGCGCGCGAAGGCGATGTGGTGAACTTCCAGGCGCCGTCCGGGCCGCGCGAAATCGAGATTCTGGAAGTCCGCTACGAGTGAGCGGCTGAACTTCTTGTGACGGCCTGTGCGCCCCGGTTAGGGGCGTTTTTTATGGTCGCGGCTTGAAATTCCGGCATGTCGCCCCCATCAATCAGCGATGTCACACTGGTTATTGATGGAGACGGAACATGTCCGAAGCGACACACGCCACCGCTGAAAAGATGAACTTCCAGACCGAGGTGAAGCAGATGCTTCATCTCATGATTCATTCGCTCTATTCGAACCGCGAAATCTTCCTGCGCGAACTGATCTCGAATGCGTCCGACGCCTGCGACAAGCTGCGTTTCGAAGCACTCGACAAGGCCGAACTGTTCGAGGGCGACGGCGAGTTGAAGATTCGCATCGACTACGACAGCGACGCGCGTACGGTCACCGTCAGCGACAACGGCATCGGCATGAACCGCGACGAAGTGATTACCAATCTGGGCACGATCGCCAAGTCGGGCACCAAGGAATTCTTCAGCCAACTGACCGGCGACCAAAAGAAGGACGCCAACCTCATCGGCCAGTTTGGCGTGGGCTTCTACTCCGCCTTCACCGTCGCCGACAAGGTGACCGTGCGCACCCGTCGCGCCGGCCTTGATGCCGCCGAGGGCGTGCAGTGGGTATGCAGCATGACCGACGAGACCGCTGGCGAGTACTTCATCGACGCGATCGAGAAGGCCGAGCGGGGGACCGAGATCACCCTGCATTTGCGCGAAGATGCGCAAGACCTCGTCAACGGCTGGCAGCTGCGCCAGCTGGTGCGCAAGTATTCCGACCACATCGTTCAGCCCATCGTGATGAAGAAGGAAGAGTGGGACGAGGAGGCCAAGGCGCAGGTCAAGCGCGATGAGGACGAAACCGTCAACCAGGCCAACGCGCTGTGGACGCGCCCGCGCAACGAGATTTCGGACGACGACTACAAGGCTTTCTACAAACACGTGGGGCACGATTTTCAGGAACCGCTGGCGTGGACTCATGCCCGGGTCGAAGGCCGCCACGAATACACCCAGCTGCTGTATGTGCCCGAGAACGCACCCTTCGATCTGTGGGATCGCAATGCCCGTCATGGCATCAAGCTGTATGTGAAGCGGGTGTTCATCATGGACGACGCCGAAAAGCTGATGCCGGCTTACCTGCGCTTTGTGCGCGGCGTGGTCGACTCGGCGGATCTGCCCTTGAACGTCTCGCGCGAAATCCTGCAGGAGTCGAAGGACATCGACACCATCCGCGCGGGCTGCACCAAGAAAGTGCTCGGCATGCTCGAAGACATGGCAAAGAACGAGGCCGAGAAATATGCCAAGTTCTGGACTGCCTTTGGCTCCGTACTGAAGGAAGGCGTGGGCGAAGACGCGGCCAACAAGGACAAGATCGCGGGTTTGCTTCGCTTTGCGTCAACGCAGGCGGATACGCCGGACCAGAGCGTCTCGCTGGCCGATTACGTCACACGCATGAAGGAAGGCCAGGACAAGATCTACTTCGTTACCGCCGAGAGCTTCAACGCCGCGAAGAACAGTCCGCATCTGGAGATCTTCCGCAAGAAGGGCATCGAGGTATTGCTGCTGTGCGATCGCATCGACGAATGGGTTATCGGCTACCTGACCGAGTTCGACGGCAAGCCGTTGCAGTCGGTCGCCAAGGGCGGGCTCGATCTGGGGGCGCTGGAAGACGAGGCCGAGAAGCAAGCGGCTGAAAAGCTGGCAGACGAGTTCAAGAGCCTGGTCGAGAAGTTCAAGAGCAGTCTTGGCGAGCGAGTGAAGGACGTGCGTGTGACCAATCGTCTGACCGATTCGCCTGCCTGCCTGGTGGCCGACGAGAACGACATGGGTATGAATTTGTCACGCATTCTCCAGGCCGCAGGCCAGAGCGCACCGATGAGCAAGCCGATTCTGGAGATCAACCCGGAGCATCCGGTCGTGAAACGCCTGGAGAGCGAGGAAGGACGATTCGACGAGTGGGCCACGGTGCTGTTCGATCAGGCGCTGCTTGCCGAAGGCGGCACGCTCGACGACCCGGCGACCTTCGTCAAGCAGATCAACGGGCTGATGCTCGCGATGCGTGAGGGCAGCGCGGACTGAGGATGCTGCCGCACCAATAAAAAACCGCGGTTTCGACCGCGGTTTTTTTGTCAGTTTGGTGGCTTGTCGGGTGTGTCGGAAGCTGCCGGCTCTGTTTCGTTAGCCGCTGACGGAATTTCTGGGAGCGGCTCCGTGTCGAGCCCGCCATGCTCTGCGCCGTCGTCTTCCATATGGAACTCGGCGTGCGGGTCCGGCATCTCGGTTTCCGGCTCCTCGTCGGGGGGCTGGTTCGCGTTCTTCAGATCGCGAGAGATGTCGCGCAGCATGCCGATGGCGAGGGCATCGTAGAGCGGTATCGGTGCCACCGATTTCGAAAAACCCTGGGAAATCACCGCCGCACCCATCAGCGGCAACAACATCTGGTGGTTGGCGGTCATCTCCATCACGATCACCAGCGAGGTGATGGGCGATTGCGTGATCCCGGCGAGGAAGGCCACCATCCCCAGCACGAGAATGGCCGACGTGCTTTCGCCCGGCAGCAGCAGGGCAATGTTTGCGCCGATGCCGGCGCCGACCGCGAGTGCCGGGGCAAAGATGCCGCCCGGAATGCCGCTGATGAACGCCAGCCAGATCACGAAGGCCTTGGCGAACATGAAGAAGATCGGCAGGGCTTCGGCGCCTTCCAGCGCCGCCTTGGATTCCGCGTAGCCCGTCCCCCAGGTGGTGCCGCCGGAGGCCAGTCCGACCAGCGCGGTCAGCAGCCCGCAGAGCGCGGCAAGCATAACCGGATGGGCCTTGGCCAATTCGCCGAACTTGCCCGGCAAACCACGTGAGGAAGCAATGAATAGGCGGGTCATGAGGCCACCCGCGAGGCCACCGGCCGCGCCGCACATCAGTACCGGCCACAGGCCGTTGGGCCAACTCACCGCAGCGGGCGTCTGACCGAAATAGGTGTAGTTGCCAAGCGTCGCCAGCGAGATGAGACCGGCAAAAATGACGGCGATGAGGGTGGTGCTGGTGGCGCGGAACGCGCGATATCGCGACAACTCCTCGATGGCAAACATGATGCCGCCGAGCGGTGTGTTGAACGCGGCGCCGACGCCGGCACCACCGCCGGCGACGATAAGGTCGCGCGTGGGGGCTATTCGGCCGTTCTTCTTTCCGCTGACCAGATTGAGAATGGCGGCGCCAACCTGCACCGTCGGGCCCTCACGGCCGATCGATGCGCCGGACAGCAAGCCGACCAGCGTCAGCGAAATCTTGGCCAGAACAATGCGCACCGACAGCAAGCGAGAACGAATGCGATTGTCATCGGTCAGCGATGCGGCAATGGCCTGTGGAATGCCGCTGCCTTCCGTGCCGGGGAAGTAGCGTCGGGTGAGCCACGCAATGAGGGCAAAACCCGCCGGTGCGATGATGAGTGTGGCCCACCAGGCGTGAAGGTAGATCGCGCGGTGCATTTCGATCGCCAGGTCCGCGCCGATGGCGAATACCACAGCGGCGAGGCCGGCGAGCACGGTGACGCCGACAAGCAGCAGGCGTCTGCGCCAGCGGCCGGGCGAGAGCCAGGGGAGCGCGTAGCGACGCCCGCCGCGGGCGAGCTGTTTGAATGCGCGCGTATGGGCTGATGTCGTTTCGCGTGAGGCGCCGGAAGACGGCATGGGCGTAGTTCTGTTGGGCTGAAAAGCGGCTGGAATTTTTAGCTCAAGGTTATCATGCCGGGTGGTTGTAAATCATGCGGGTTTGTACGCATTTGGCGGCTTTTCAAAGAAATTCACCCGAATGCGTTGCGTTGGTGTCAATTTGGCTTGGATGGGCCGTTGCGAGTGGGTCAGGATTGCGCGAAAAAACGCCTTCTGGCTTGCTCGGGCATGTCCACGCCCGTCGAGTGTGCACGCTTGAGCAGCGTCCAGTAGTAGCGGTACGAGGCGCGGTCATGCAGCTTGCCCTCGTGCCGAATCGGTCCCCAGTGTGCGTCGTCCGCCGCGCACAGGATGGCATCGGCTTCGGCGACTTCCGAAAAGTCCGGTCGCATGGCCGACAGGATTGGTTCGATCTGATTGGGGTGGATGCTCCACATGCGCAGATAACCGAATTCCCGGCGTGCTCGCAATGCGTCGTTGCGGATGATGTCGGCGTCGGCGAGTTCGGTGGTTACGTTGTGGCTCGGGATGACGCCATTGGCGAGCGCGGCCGCTGCGATTTCGCATTTTGCTCGCACGATCAGCGGGTGCTCGAACTGCCCGGGCGTGCGCATGGCCTCGCCGGGAATTGCGCCATGGTGCGCACTGACGAAGTCCATTAGCCCGAAATCGAGGCTTTCGACACCGTCGAGCGCGGCAATCTGCCAGGCTTCGCGCAAGGCGCCGTGCGTCTCGATCAGCACGTGGACGGGGAGCGCTCGACGCTGACCGTTGAACCGTTGCTGGTCACGAATGAAGGCGATCTGGATGGCGACATCGTCAGCCGACCGGGGTTTGGGGAGCGTGAGAAAGGCGAGTCGCTCACCGGCGGCCCTGACGAGAATTTCAACATCTTGCTGCCAGTGGGGGTGGGTGATGTCGTGAATACGCGCGCCGATCCGACCGAACCGATTGGCGTCGCTCATGACCATGGCGGCCGCCATGTGAGCGTGTGCCGTTTCTTCGCCCGCTTTGGCGCCGTCCTCGCAGTCGCAGGTGATGTCAAAGACCGGGCCGAGGCGTTGCTGAAGGGCGGTTGCCTTGCCGATCAGCTTTTCGCTGCCGGCGTAGTGGTCGATGGCGGGCATCTGGGGCAGGGCGCGTTCGCCCTGAAAGAGAACCTGATCGGGATGCATGAGTTGGCCGTTCCGTGAAGTCGCGCGGCAAAGCATATCAAAGCGGGCGGGCGCAAAAAAACGGGAGCGTTTCCGCTCCCGTTTCAGTCGATTGCTGCGGTGACCGCAATCAGCCGAGCAGATCCTTCACGCCGTCGCGCTCTTCGAGCAGTTCGTTGAGCGTGTGGGTCATGCGCTCGCGCGAGAACTCGTCGATCTCGAGACCCTGAACGATCTTGTACTCACCGTTTTCGGTGGTGCAGGGGAAGCCGTAGATGATGCCTTCCGGAATGTCGTATGAGCCGTCGGACGGAATGCCCATGGTGACCCATTCGCCGTTCGAACCGAGCACCCAGTCGCGGATGTGGTCGATCGCGGCGTTGGCGGCAGAAGCGGCGGAGGACAGGCCCCGTGCTTCGATGATGGCGGCGCCGCGCTTGCCGACGGTCGGCAGGAACACATCGCGGTTCCACGCTTCGTCGTTGACCAGGCCTTTGACGTTGTCGCCATTGGAGGTGCAGAAACGGTAGTCGGCGTACATGGTGGGGGAGTGATTGCCCCACACCACCAGGCTCTTGAGGCTCGACACTTCGCGGCTGGTCTTGGTGGCCAGTTGCGACAGTGCGCGGTTGTGGTCCAGGCGCAGCATGCCGGTGAAATTCTTCGGATTGACGCGGCCGAACTTCTCGGCGGTCTTCATGGCAATGTAGGCGTTGGTGTTGCAGGGGTTGCCGACGACCAGCACCTTGCACTCGGGATCCGCGTGTTGGCCGATGGCCGCACCTTGAACGGTAAAGATCTTGGCGTTTTCGGTCAGCAGATCCTTGCGCTCCATGCCGGGACCGCGCGGACGGGCGCCGACCAGCAGTGCCACCTGAGCGTCTTTGAAGGCGACGTTCGGATCGTCCGTGGCGATCATGCCGGCGAGCAGCGGGAACGCGCAGTCTTCCAGTTCCATCATCACGCCGTTGACAGCTTTTTGTGCCTGCGGCAGATCCAGCAGCTGGAGAATGACCGGCTGATCCTTGCCGAGCATTTCACCGCTCGCAATGCGGAACAACAGGCTGTAACCAATTTGACCGGCTGCGCCGGTAACGGCGACGCGGACTGGGGCTTTGCTCATGATGACTCCCTCTCGAAGTGATTAAAAGCTCCCGGCGTCAGATGGAATCTTTCGCCTGGAAAAACAGTTCGTGGCGGTGGTATGCTGCATCCGCACATTCGCGCCGAATGGTAGTGCAGATGTTCAAAAAAAGCAATTCATGTCATATATCTTATATAAGACACATGAGTGATCTAGACGCACTCCAACTTTTGTGCTGAAATACGCCGATGGCACCTGCGTCCCCAACTTTCAGCCCGCTCTATCGTCAGATCAAAAGTCTGATGCTGCATGCGCTTGAGTCCGCCGAATGGCGGCCGGGGCAGGCAATTCCCAGCGAACAGGAGCTTGCTGTGCGTTTCGGCGTCAGCCAAGGCACTGTTCGCAAGGCGATCGACGAAATGGCGGCCGAAAACCTGCTGGTCCGCAAGCAGGGCAAGGGCACCTATGTAGCCTCCCATAACGATCCTCGTGCCTTGTTCCGCTTCTTGCGCCTGGTTCCCGAAGGTAGCGACTTGTCGCATCCGGTGAGTGAGCCGCTCGAGTGCTGGCGAGCCAAAGCGGGGCAGGAGGCCTCACGTGTGCTGGCGATCGAGCCCGGTGCGCCCATCATCATCGTCCGCCGTTTGTTGAAATTTAGTTCAAAACCCGTTGTTGTCGACGAGATTTATTTGCCTGGCGAGATTTTTCAAGGGCTCTCGCTGGAAGTGCTGCAGGGCTGGTCGGGTTCGTTGTACAGCCTCTTCGAGGCGCGATTCGGGCTGCGCATGATTCGTGCTGAAGAACGAATTCGCGCGGTGGCGGCCGATCGGCCGACGGCAGATGTGCTGAATGTGAAGGAAGGGGTTCCGCTGCTGTCGGTCGAGCGCGTGACCTATACCTATGGTGACCGGCCGGTAGAGTGGCGCCGTGGGCTCTATTCGACGGCCGAACACTACTATCTGAATGAATTGAATTAGGCTCGTTTTCGGGCGGGTCTGCGTAACCTAAGCGTTTATACTGATCGCTTATTTTGGGAGTATGGCAGCGCTTGCGCTGCTTTGCATTGAGGGGGAAGTGATGTCCGAAGTGACAGTCAGAAAACAGCGACCAAAGCATTTGGCGCTGAACGAGATCCGTTTGCCGTTGCCCGGCATCGTATCCATTCTCCACCGGGTCAGCGGTGCAGGCTTGTTCCTGATGCTTCCGTTGCTCCTTTCCTTGTTCGGCAATAGCGTCGGTTCGCCCGAGTCATTCGCTGCCTACAAGGAGACGGTGTCGAATCCGTTGGTGAAGATCATTCTTTTTGGTCTGCTGTGGGCCTACCTGCATCACTTCTGTGCCGGTATTCGCTTTTTGTTGCTCGACATGCACAAGGGGCTGGATCTGCCTGCGGCGCGCAAGTCGTCCCAGATCGTGCTGGGTGTGAGCCTGGTGCTGACCGTACTTATCGGGGTGAAGCTATGGTAAAGCGTGTTGTTGTTGGTGCTCACTATGGCCTGCGCGATTGGCTTGGCCAGCGCGTGACGGCCGCGCTGATGGCGTTGTATTCCGTCTTTTTCGCCATCAAGGCGCTGATGTTGCCCGAAATGTCGTACGAGGCCTGGAGCGGCATGTTCGCGGGCGGTTTCATGCGCTTTGCCACTTTCCTGTTCTTCATGTCCTTGTTCTACCACGCGTGGGTCGGTGTCCGTGACATCTTCATGGACTACATCAAGCCGGTCGGCGTGCGCCTTGCGGCACACGTGATCGTGCTGTTCCTGCTTGTTGGTTACGCCGGTTGGGCGGCCCAGATTCTGTGGAGGCTGTGAGCGTGAGTATTGCGAAACGTACATTTGATGCGGTGATTGTCGGTGCCGGTGGCGCCGGTCTTCGTGCCGCATTGCAACTATCCGAAGCCGGCCTCAAGACCGCCGTGCTGACCAAGGTGTTCCCGACCCGATCGCACACGGTTGCCGCCCAGGGCGGCGTCGCGGCCTCGCTGGGCAACTCGACCGACGACAACTGGCACTGGCACATGTACGACACCGTCAAGGGGTCGGACTGGCTGGGCGATCAGGATGCGATCGAGTTCATGTGCAAGAAGGCCAACGAAGTGGTCGTCGAGCTCGAGCACTACGGCATGCCGTTCGATCGACTCGATAACGGCAAGATCTATCAACGTCCGTTCGGTGGCCACTCGCAGAATTACGGGCAATCGCCGGTGTCACGTTCCTGTGCCGCGGCAGACCGTACCGGTCACGCCATGTTGCACGCGCTGTATCAGCGCAACGTGCGCGCCAACACCCAGTTCTTCGTGGAGTGGATGGCGTTGGATCTCATTCGCGACGCCGATGGCGACGTGGTGGGTGTGACCGCCATGGAGATGGAAACGGGTGAAACCTCGATTTTCCATGCCAAGGCGACAATCTTCGCGACCGGTGGTGCCGGGCGAATCTATTACAGCTCGACCAATGCGTTCATCAACACCGGTGACGGTGTCGGCATGGCTGCGCGCGCCGGTGTGCCGCTTGAGGACATGGAGTTCTGGCAGTTCCACCCGACCGGCGTGGCCGGCGCAGGTGTGCTGATTACCGAAGGCGTGCGTGGTGAAGGCGGTATCTTGCGCAACGCCGACGGCGAGCGCTTCATGGAGCGCTATGCGCCGAACCTGAAGGATCTGGCGTCGCGTGACGTGGTGTCCCGTTCGATGGTGACCGAGATCAACGAAGGCCGTGGTTGTGGGCCCGACAAGGATCACGTGATGCTCGACATCACTCACCTGTCGCCGGAAACCATCATGAAGCGCCTGCCGGGTATTCGCGAGATCTCCATCCAGTTCGCGGGTGTCGACCCCATCAAGGCGCCGATTCCGGTGGTGCCGACCTGTCACTACCAGATGGGCGGTATTCCGACCAACTACAAGGGCCAGGTGGTGGCGCCGAAAGGCGACAACCCGAATACGCCGGTGACCGGTTTCTATGCGGCAGGCGAGTGCGCCTGTGCGTCGGTGCATGGTGCAAACCGTCTGGGCACGAACTCGTTGCTCGATCTGCTGGTGTTCGGCAAGTCGGCGGGTGAAACCGTGGTCGAGGACATCCAGTCCGGCAATCTGCGTCTCAAGCCGCTGCCGGCTGATGCCGCCGACGGTGCGATGGCACGGATGGATCGTCTCGAGAACCAGACCGGCGGCACCGACGTCCATGAAGTGCGTCTGGCCATGCAGCGCACCATGCAGAAGCATGCGGGTGTGTTCCGTTTCAGCGATCTGCTCAAGGAAGGCGTCACACGCATTCTTGAAGTCGCTGAAGAGGCCAAGAGCACCGAGATCAAGGACAAGTCGAAGGTGTGGAACACGGCGCGTATGGAAGCGCTTGAGCTCGACAACCTGATCGAAGTGGCCAAGGCCACCATGATCTCCGCCGAGGCCCGCAAGGAGTCCCGCGGTGCGCACGTGCGCGACGATGCGCCGGATACGGACGAACGCCCGAACGGCCGCAACGACACGGAGTGGCTCAAGCACACCCTGTGGTACAGCGAAGGCAACCGCTTGGATTACAAGCCGGTCAATTTGACGCCGATGTCGGAAGATGTTGATCCGATCGCGTTGGCGACACGGACATACTGAGGGGTCGGGAGTCGAAACAATGAAACGTACCGTTCAATTCAAGATTTACCGTTACGATCCGGATCGCGACGAGAAGCCGTACATGCAGGATATTTCGGTTGAGCTCGAGCCGTCCGACAAGAAACTGCTCGACGCGATCGTTCGTCTGAAGGCGAAGGACGACACCTTGTCTTTCCGTCGCTCGTGCCGCGAAGGTGTGTGTGGTTCCGATGCCATGAACATCAATGGCAAGAATGGGCTGGCCTGCCTCACCGACGTGGACAGCCTGCCGCAGCCGATCGTTCTGCGTCCGCTGCCGGGGCTGCCGGTTATCCGCGACCTGATCGTGGACATGACGCAGTTCTTCAAGCAGTACCACTCGATCAAACCGTATCTGGTCAACAACGAGCCAGCGCCGGAACGCGAGCGTCTGCAAACGCCGGAAGAGCGCGAAGAGCTCAATGGCCTGTACGAATGCATCCTGTGTGCTTGCTGTTCCACCTCTTGTCCGTCGTTCTGGTGGAATCCGGACAAGTTCGTCGGCCCCGCCGGGCTGTTGGCTGCCTACCGTTTCATCGCGGATACGCGCGATCAGGAAACCACCGAGCGTCTCGACAACCTCGAGGATCCCTATCGCCTGTTCCGTTGCCACTCCATCATGAACTGTGTCGATGTCTGTCCGAAGAGTCTGAATCCGACTCGGGCGATCGGCAAGATCAAGGACATGATGGTCCGTCGCGCGGTATGACGATCGATCGGGGGCGCGTTCGTTGGCACTGTCGCCGGGCTCTGCTGGAGCTCGACTTGGTGCTGTCGCGCTTCCTCGATGAGGAATTTGACCAATTGAGCGATGAACAATTGGTGAATATGCAGGAACTGCTTGACCTTGAAGACCACGAACTCTGGGCCATGGTCAATGGGAGCAAGGAGTGCACCGAAACGCGCTGGATGCCGATCATCGGCATGTTGCGCCACCCGGGTGCAGAAAGCAGTTCCGGCAAAACGCAATAACTACGGGTAATTCAAAGGACGAGTCATGAGCACAGAACGTAGCGCAACTCTTACAGTCGACGGCAACACCGTCGAATTTCCGGTCATGTCCGGTACGCACGGGAACGATGTCATCGATATTCGCACCCTGGGCGGCAAGACCGGTCTTTTCACCTACGATTCCGGTTTCCTTTCCACAGCGAGCTGCAAGTCAACTGTCACCTTTATCGACGGTGAAAAGGGCGAATTGCTTTACCGCGGTTACCCGATTGAACAATTGGCAGAGAACTGCAACTTCCTCGAGGTTGCCTACCTGCTCAAGAACGGCGAACTGCCGAACGCCCAAGAGAAGTCCGACTTCGAAACGACCATCAAGCAGCACACCATGCTGCACGACCAGATGGCCAAGTTCTACAGCGGTTTCCGCCGTGATGCGCACCCCATGGCCGTGATGGTCGGTGTCGTCGGCGCGCTGTCGGCCTTCTATCACGATGCGCTGGACCTGCAGGATGCCGAGCACCGCAAAGTGTCCTTCAATCGTCTGGTTGCCAAGTTGCCGACCATCGTGGCCATGGCATACAAGTACAACACCGGCCAGCCGTTCATGTTCCCGCGCAACGACCTGAGCTACACCGCCAACTTCATGCACATGATGTTCGGCACCCCGTGCGAGGAATACAAGCCGAATCCGGTGCTGGTGCATGCGCTCGACACCATCTTCACGCTGCATGCCGACCACGAGCAGAACGCTTCCACCTCCACGGTGCGTCTGGCCGGTTCTTCCGGCGCCAACCCCTTTGCCTGCATCTCGGCCGGTATTGCCTGCCTGTGGGGACCGGCACATGGCGGCGCCAACGAGGCCTGCCTGCACATGCTCGAGGAAATCGGCGACGTGTCGCGCGTGGGCGAGTTCATCCAGCGCGCGAAGGACAAGAACGATCCGTTCAAACTGATGGGCTTCGGTCACCGCGTCTACAAGAACTTCGATCCGCGCGCCAAGCTGATGCGCAAGGTATGCTACGACGTACTGACCGAACTGGGGCTGGAAAACGATCGCCTCTTCAAGCTCGCCATGGAGCTGGAGAAGATCGCCCTGGAAGATCCGTACTTCGTCGAGAAGAAACTGTACCCGAACGTCGATTTCTACTCTGGCATCGTCCAGAAGGCGCTCGGTATCCCGACCTCCATGTTCACCTGCATCTTCGCGCTGGCGCGTACGGTGGGCTGGATGACGCAGTGGGAAGAAATGATGACCGATCCGGAATACAAGATCGGCCGTCCGCGGCAGTTGTATGTCGGTGCCGCACGTCGCGATGTCGTACCTATCGAGCAGCGCGGCTGAAAGAGCAGTGAGGGAGGGGGCAAAACACAATAACTAATCAAACTCGGGATGATCATGTGCAAACGTGACCATCCCGTTTTTGTCGTGCCCCAGAGAGTCGCTTCGTACAGGCGAAGCACAGCCATTCGGGTGATGCAACCATGATGAAACAATTGCGCAGCAACTCGATGCTCTTCGGTGCGAATGCACCGTTTGTCGAAGAGCTCTACGAGTCTTATCTTGCCGATCCGGACAGCGTGCCGGATGAGTGGCGGACCTACTTTGATGGTCTGAAGGCAGGTGCCGCCGCTGCCGTGCGCGATGTCGCACACACGCCGATCATCAATGCCTTCGAGCAGATGGCCAAGCGCGGTCCGGTGCGTACCGTCAAGGTCGGCGAGGGCAACAAGCGTCAGGTCAGTACCTTGCAACTGATCAACGCCTATCGATTCCTTGGCAACCGCTGGGCGAATCTTGATCCGCTCAAGCGCAACGAACGCCTGCAAGTGCCCGAACTGGAACCGTCCTACTACGGTTTCACCGAAGGCGATCTGAACGAACAGTTCAATGTCGGCTCGTTCCACGCCTTTTCGGACGAGCAAGTCAGCCTGCGCGAGATTCTCGAAGCCGTTCGCCAGACCTATTGCGGTTCGATCGGTTCCGAGTACATGTACATCTCGGACATCAGCCAGAAACGCTGGATTCAGGCGCGGCTCGAAAGCATCAGGGGCACGCCTTCGTATTCGCCCGAACAGAAAAAACACATCCTGCGTCGTGTGACGGCCGCCGAGACGCTGGAAAAATACCTGCACACCCGCTACGTCGGGCAGAAGCGCTTTTCGCTCGAAGGGGGCGATTCGACCATCGTCGCCATGGACGAACTGGTCAATGTGGCCGGTGCGTTGGGCGCGCAGGAAATCGTCATCGGCATGGCTCACCGTGGCCGCCTCAACGTGCTGGTCAACACGCTTGGCAAGTCGCCGTCGGAGTTGTTTGCCGAATTCGAAGGCAAGGCCGAGGTCGATCTGTCCGCCGGTGACGTGAAATACCACAAGGGCTTCTCCAGCGATGTGATGACGACCGGTGGTCCGGTTCACCTCACCCTGGCGTTCAACCCGTCACACCTCGAGATCATCAATCCGGTGGTTGAGGGCTCGGTGTATGCGCGCCAGCTTCGTCGCAAGGATGAAGAGAAAATTCAGGTGTTGCCGGTGCTCATCCATGGTGATTCGGCGGTGGCCGGCCAGGGTGTCAACCAGGAGATGCTCAACTTCTCCCAGACCCGTGGCTACGGCACGGGCGGCACGGTGCACATCGTGGTGAACAACCAGATCGGTTTCACCACGTCCGATCCGCGCGATTACCGTTCCTCGCTGTATTGCACCGACATCTTCAAGATGGTCGAGGCGCCCATCTTTCACGTCAATGGCGACGATCCCGAAGCGGTGGCGCTGGTCACCGCGCTGGCGGTCGAATTCCGCAACGAATTCAAGAAAGACGTGGTCATCGACCTCATCTGCTATCGCAAACTCGGTCACAACGAGCAGGATGAGCCGATGGTCACCCAGCCGCTCATGTACCGCAAGGTTGCCAAGCATCCGGGCACGCGCAAACTCTACGCGGACCGTCTCGTGCAGGAAGGTGTGTGCACGCCTGACGAGCCCGAGCAGATGATCCAGCAATATCGCGAACATCTGGACAAGGGCGAACTGCTCGCCAATCCGGTGCTCTCGGGGCACAACCGCCAGTTCGCAGTTGATTGGACGCCTTTCATCGGCAAGGAATACACCGATGATTGCGATACCAGCGTGCCCGAATCCGAGCTCAAGCGACTGTCCCAGCGCCTCACGACGGTGCCGGAGGGCTTCGTCCTTCACTCACGCGTCAAGAAGATCATCAACGATCGTGCGGCGATGGGTCGAGGCGAGCAGCCGGTCGACTGGGGTATGGGTGAAAACCTCGCCTATGCCAGTTTGCTGGTGCAGGGTTTCGGCATTCGACTGTCGGGTGAAGACGTCGGGCGCGGCACCTTCTTCCACCGTCACGCGGTATTGCACGATCAAAACCGTCAGCGTTGGGACGAAGGCGCCTATGTGCCGCTCAAGCACATCCAGGAAGGCCAGGGCAGCATGTATGTCTACGACTCTGTGCTCTCCGAAGAAGCCGTGCTCGGTTTCGAATACGGTTACGCGACGGCCGAGCCGGATCACCTGGTGGTGTGGGAAGCGCAGTTTGGCGACTTTGCCAACGGCGCGCAGGTGGTGATGGACCAGTTCATCAGCTCCGGTGAAGCCAAATGGGGTCGTATGGTCGGGCTGACGCTGCTGCTGCCGCACGGTTACGAAGGGCAGGGGCCGGAACACTCGTCGGCCCGTCTCGAGCGCTACATGCAGTTGTGTGCCGAGAACAACCAGCAGGTTTGCATTCCGACCACGCCCGCACAGATCTTCCATCTGCTGCGTCGTCAGATGGTGCGCAAACTGCGCAAACCGCTGATCGTCATCACGCCGAAGTCGCTGTTGCGCCACAAGGAAGCCGTCTCGGACATGAGCGAGCTCACCAGTGGTCAGTTCCGCACCGTGATCGGTGAGGTCGAGAAGCTCGACCCGAAGAAGGTCAAACGCGTGGTGCTGTGCTCCGGCAAGCTTTACTACGAGCTGATGGCCCATCGGCGTGAGCACAAGATCAAGGACACCGCAATCGTCCGGATCGAACAACTGTATCCGTTCCCGGTCGAGGCGTTTTGCGCCGAGCTGGGTCGCTTCCCGAATGCCAAGGAAGTTGTGTGGTGTCAGGAAGAACCGCGAAACCAGGGGGCCTGGTACTGGTTCGCGTCGCGTCAGCACCTGGCCAAGGTGTTGGGCACCAAACAGACGCTGTACCTGGTCAGCCGACCGGCATCAGCCTCTCCGGCCGTGGGCTACTACGCGAAACACAATGCCCAACAGAAGGCAGTCATCGAAGACGCTTTTGGCGAAATCAACGACTAATCGAATAACACGAACGCATCAAGCATATGAGGGAGTTGAATCCATGCTGATCGAAGTAAAAGTCCCGCAGCTGTCTGAGTCTGTCTCGGAAGCCACGCTGGTGAGCTGGCACAAGAAAGAAGGCGAGGCCGTCTCGCGCGATGAGAACCTGATCGACATCGAAACCGACAAGGTCGTGCTGGAAACCCCGGCACCGGCCGATGGCGTGCTGGTCAAGATCGTCATGGCTGACGGTGAGACCGTCACCAGTGGCGATCTGATCGCGCAGATCGATACCGAGGCCAGCGCAACGGCCGGCGCACCCAAGGCGCACGAACCGGCACCCGAGGTCACGCCGCCGTCCGCCAAGTCGGCCGCCGCCGGCAGTGCCAGCCCGTCCGCCCGCAAGATCCTTGACGAAAAGGGTGTGTCGGAGGGCGACGTCCAAGGCTCCGGCCGTGGCGGTCGCGTGACCAAGGCCGATGCCATGGCGGCAGGCAAATCCGCCGCGGCTGCGCCGGCGGTTCAGTTGGCCGAAGGCGATCGCCCGGAAGAGCGTGTGCCGATGACGCGTCTGCGTGCGCGTATTGCCGAGCGTCTGCTCCAGTCCAAGAACGAGAACGCGATCCTGACCACCTTCAACGAGGTGAACATGGGTCCGATCATGGCGCTGCGTGCCCAGTACAAGGACAAATTCGAGAAGATCCATGGCGTGCGCCTGGGCTTCATGGGTTTCTTCGTCAAGGCGGCTGTTGCCGCACTGAAGAAATTCCCGATCCTGAACGCCTCCGTGGATGGCAACGACATCGTCTATCACGGCTACTTCGATATCGGTATCGCCGTCGGTAGTCCGCGCGGTCTGGTTGTGCCGATCATCCGTGACGCCGACCAGATGTCCATCGCCGACATCGAGAAGAAGATTGCCGAATACGGCCAGAAGGCCAAGGAAGGCAAGATCACGCTCGAAGAACTCACCGGCGGGACCTTCTCGATCTCCAACGGCGGTGTGTTCGGCTCCATGCTGTCGACGCCGATCATCAACCCGCCGCAGTCGGCCATCCTCGGCATTCATGCCACCAAGGATCGCCCGGTGGTGGAGAACGGTCAGATCGTGATCCGTCCGATCAACTACCTGGCCATGTCCTACGATCACCGCATCATCGACGGCCGCGAAGCCGTGCTCGGTCTGGTGACCATGAAGGACGCGCTGGAAGATCCGACCCGTCTGCTGCTGGACGTCTAAGAAGAATGGCGGGCGGGCCCGAACGGCTCGCCCGGTCTCACGAGGGAGAGATGAATGTCAACGAAACAGTTTGACGTCGTGGTCATCGGTGGTGGCCCCGGCGGATATGTCGCCGCAATCCGCGCGGCACAACTCGGCTTCAAGACCGCGTGTGCTGAATCCAATCCGTACGCCGACCCCAAGGGCGAACCGCGTCTGGGCGGCACCTGCCTGAACGTCGGCTGCATTCCGTCCAAGGCGCTGCTGCATACCTCGCATCTGTTCGAGGAAGCGGGTCACAGCTTTGCGGACCAGGGCATCAAGGTCGGCAAACCGGCCATCGACGTACCGACCATGATTGCGCGCAAGGCCAAGGTGGTCGATCAGCTCACCGGCGGCATCAAGGGGCTGTTCAAGAAGAACAAGGTCACCATGCTGGCGGGTCACGGCAGTTTTGTCGGCAAGGCCGACGGCGGCTGGACGCTCAAGGTCGGTGACGAGCAAGTCGAAGCCAAGCAGGTCATCGTCGCCACGGGTTCGACCGCCCGTCATCTCGACGGCATTCCGGTCGACAACACGCTCATCTGCGACAACATCGGTGCGCTCGATATCAATGCCGTGCCCAAGAAACTCGGTCTGATCGGCTCCGGCGTGATCGGTCTCGAAATGGGTTCGGTGTGGCGTCGTCTCGGTGCCGAGGTGACCATCCTCGAAGCCATGGACAGCTTCCTCGGTGCGGCCGATCAGGACGTCGCCAAAGAGGCGCAGAAGGTGTTCACCAAGCAAGGGCTGGACATCAAGCTCGGCGTCAAGGTGGGCAAGGTCACGCCGGCCAAGAACAAGAAGTCCGTCACCGTCGAGTACGAAGACAAGGATGGCGCACAGAAAGCCACCTTCGATCGTCTGATCGTGTCGGTGGGTCGCGTGCCGAACACCGACGGGCTCAATGCCGATGCCGTGGGCCTCAAGATCGACGCGCGCGGATTTGTCGAGGTGAACGACCACTGCCAGACCAACCTCGACGGCGTGTGGGCAGTCGGCGACGTGGTGCGCGGTCCGATGCTGGCCCACAAGGCCATGGAAGAGGCGGTGATGGTTGCCGAACTCATGGCGGGTCAGTCCGGCCACTGCAACTTCGACACCGTGCCCTGGGTCATCTACACCTCGCCGGAAATCGCCTGGGTCGGCAAGACCGAGCAGCAGCTCAAGGCCGACGGCGTCAAGTACCGTGCCGGCAAGATTCCGTTCCTCGCCAACGGCCGGGCACTGGGCATGGGTGACACCACCGGTTTCGTCAAGATGCTGGCGTGTGCCGAGACCGATCGCGTGCTCGGTGTGCACATCATCGGTGCCAACGCGTCCGAGTTGATTGCCGAAGCGGTGGTGACCATGGAATTCCATGGCGCGGCCGAAGACCTGGCCCGTATCTGCCATGCGCACCCGACGCTGTCGGAGGCCGTGCACGAAGCCGCGCTGGCGGTCGACAAGCGCCCGCTGCACTTCTAAGCCGGCGCAACGCAGTACCCCGAGGGTGGGAGCCGAACGGCGGAACCGTTTGCCTCCCGCCCTCTCTATTTTCAGACTAGAGTCCGACAACGATGCCGCACCGTACGCTCAAGGTCCCCGAACACGGCATGCTCGATGCCTACAAAGCCGTGTTGGCCGAGCGAGGCTATAGCCCCGATCCGGCGCAAGAGGCAGCCGTCAAGCGCCTGCAAGGTCTTTATACCGACCTGCTGGGTTTCAAGGTGGCGCGACAGAGCCTGATCAAGAAGCTGCTGTTCAAACCCGCTGCGCCCAAAAGCGTGTACTTCTGGGGCGGTGTCGGCCGTGGCAAGAGCTTCTTGATGGACTGCTTTTTCGAGTCCGTGCCCTACGCGCGCAAGCGTCGGGTGCACTTCCATGCCTTCATGCAGGAGGTGCAGAACGACTTGAAATCGCTCAACCATCTGCCCGATCCGCTGCAAACCGTCGCCGACCGTATTGCCGCGGAGGTACGTCTGCTGTGCTTCGACGAGTTTCATGTGTCGGACATTGCCGATGCGATGATTCTCGGCCGCCTGCTCGAGGCCTTGTTCGCGCGCGGCGTGATCTTCGTGATGACCTCGAATTATCCGCCCGACGGCTTGTATCCCAACGGCTTGCAGCGCATCAACTTTCTGCCGACCATCGACATGCTCAAACAGCGGTTCGACGTGATCGAGGTCGATTACGGCACCGATTACCGCTTGCGCACGATGGAGCAGCTGGAGAAATACCTGGTGCCCGACGATGCGGCTGCGCACCAGCACATGAGCGAGGATTTCTTCCAGATTGCCGGTTTCGCGGGCGCGCCTGGCAAGATCGACGTGCTGGGCCGGGCATTGACGGCGGAGCGTATTGCGCCGGGTGTCATCTGGTTCGATTTCGCCGCCTTGTGCGGCGGCCCGCGCTCGCAGAACGACTATCTCGAGCTGGCGCGCGAGTATCACACCATGCTGCTCTCCGGCGTGCCCAGGATGCCGGTGTCGATGTCGAACGAAGCGCGTCGTTTCACCTGGCTGATCGACGTGCTTTATGATCATCGCGTCAAACTCGTGATGAGTGCCGAAGTGCCTGCTCCCGATCTCTACACCGATGGTCACAACGCGCATGAATTCGTGCGTACCGTCAGCCGCCTGATGGAAATGCGCACCCGCGAGTATCTCGGCGAGGCGCACCGGCCCGAATGAGATGATCATCCCTCAGCGGTTGTTGTCCCTGTTGATCGGCTTGTTGCTGCTGGCAGCGAGCGGATGGGCGCGTGCGGACTTTCCGCTCACCATCATCAAGACGCGTCACCTGAGTGCCGAGATCATCGCCCCCAAACTCGCGCCGCTGGTCACACCGGGCGGGCGCGTCAGCGGCATCAACAACACCCTGCTCATTCGAACCGACCCGGCCAATCTGGCCGAGCTGCGTGCGGCGCTCGATGTCATCGACCAGCCAGCCCGGCGATTGCGCATTCGTGTCCGCTCCAGCCTCGACAGCAGTGGTTCGCGGCGCGATTTCGGTGTCAGCGGCGAGCTGGGCAACGACGATGTCAAGATTCGCTTGCCCGACCAACCCGGGCAGCGCAACACCGAGATCCAGATCGGCTCGGCACGTGTTGGTGGCAGCGTCGGCAGTTCGCGCAGTCGGCAGGGGGGCGAGCAGTTTGTCGATACCATCGATGGCGGCCGCGCCAGCCTGTTTCTCGGGCAGTCGGTGCCGATGCGCTTTCGCCAGGTATTCATCCAGCCCGACGGTGCGCGTGTCGTGCGCGGGACCACCTATCGCGATGTGGGCAACGGCGTGCTTGCCCAGCCGCAAGTCCACGGCCAGCGTGTCACCGTGGTGTTGAGCCCCGAGCGCAGCCGGATGGACGAACGTGGTCGCGCCGACGTGTTCCGGCTCGAGACGGTCGTCGAAGGGCGGTTGGGTGAGTGGATACCGGTCGGTGGCGTGAGCGACGAGCAGCACGACCGCGGCGTCGAGATCGGGCGTTCGCGCACGGTCGAGCGCGAAACGAACGCGACCTTCTGGCTGCGCGTCGACGAGCTGGAATGACATGACCGAACTGTCCGACGTGTTTTCGCCCGACGGCGCGCTGGCGTCCGCCGTGCCGGGTTTTACCTCGCGTAGCCAGCAGCAGGAAATGGCCGAGCGCATCGAGAAGGCCATCAAGAACAATGGCGTGTTGGTGGCCGAAGCCGGCACGGGCACGGGCAAGACATTCGCCTACCTGGTGCCGGCCTTGATGTCGGGTGGCAAGGTGCTGATCTCGACCGGCACCAAAACGCTGCAGGATCAGCTCTATCGCCGCGATCTGCCCACGGTGCGCAGTGCGCTCAAGCTGCCGTTGAGCACGGCCTTGCTCAAGGGGCGCGCCAACTACGTGTGCCACTATCATCTGGCGCGCAATGCCAGCGAAGGCCGATTCCGCTCGCCGGAGGAAGTCAGCCATCTGCGCAAGATCGTGCGCTTTGCCGAAACCACCACCACCGGCGACAAGGCCGAGTGCGCCGATGTGCCCGAAGACAGCGGTGCCTGGATGGCCGCCACCTCGACGCGCGACAACTGCCTCGGGCAGGACTGCCCGAATGTGAAGGATTGCTTCATTCTCGCGGCGCGCCGGGCGGCCATGGACGCCGACGTGGTGGTGGTCAATCATCACCTGTTCTTCGCCGACGTGATGTTGCGCGACGAAGGCATGGGCGAATTGCTGCCGGCCTGCAATACCGTGATCTTCGACGAGGCGCACCAGTTGCCCGAGACTGCGACCATGTTCTTCGGCGAGTCGGTCGGAAGCAGCCAGGTGATCGAACTGGCGCGTGATACCCGCACCGAAACCCTGGCCGGCGCCGCGGACTGCCGCGAGTTGGTCGAACTCACGCGCAAGCTCGAAAAAGCCGCCCGCGACTGGCGTCTTGCGGTCAGCGGCGAGAACCTGCGCATCAGCATCGATCAACTCGATCGCCATCCCGCTTTCATGAACGCGCTTTCCGAGCTGCAAGCGGAACTGAAGCGCTTTGGCGATCTGCTGGGCACGCAGGCGGAGCGCTCCGAGGGCCTGGCCAACTGCCTGCGGCGGCTCGATGAAATGAACGCGCGGCTGGTGCGCTGGGTGCATCCGCAGGATGCGCAGGTTGTGCGCTGGGTAGAGGTGTTCACCCAGACGGTGCTGGTGCACAGCACGCCTTTGCAGGTGGGCGAGTTGTTTGTCCGTCAGATGCAAGGGCACCCGCGTGCGTGGATTTTCACCTCGGCGACGCTGGCGGTGGGGCAGGCCTTCGATCACTACATGAGTGAGTTGGGGCTGAACGCACTCGAGACGCCCCCCGATCACGCCGTGTGGGGAAGCCCCTTCGACTACGAATCGCGCGCGCTGCTGTATGCGCCGACGCCGATGCCGAACCCGAACGATCCGGCCTATCCCGATGCGGTCGCCGACATCGCGTTCCCGCTGATCGAGGCGGCGCAGGGGCGCACCTTCGTGTTGTGCACCTCGCTGCGCGCCATGCGCCGCATTCACGAACGCCTGACCGAGATGCTCGAGCGCGCTGGCCTCAAGCTGCCCCTGCTGGTGCAGGGCGAAGCCTCGCGCAGCCAGTTGCTGGCGCGATTCCGCGCGCTCGGCAACGCCGTGCTGGTGGCCAGCCAGAGCTTCTGGGAAGGGGTGGATGTGCCGGGCGATGCGCTGTCGGTGGTGGTCATCGACAAACTACCCTTCGCGCCGCCGGACGATCCGGTACTGGCGGCGCGCATCGAGCATTTGCGCAAGACCGGCGTCAATCCGTTCATGACCTACCAGTTGCCGCGTACCGTCATCAACATGAAGCAGGGCGCCGGTCGCCTGATTCGCTCGGAGCAGGACAAGGGCGTGCTGGTGGTGTGCGATCCGCGCATGGTCGACAAGCCCTACGGCCGTCGCGTGTGGCGCAGCCTGCCGCCCATGGCGCGCACCCGGGTGGCGCAGGAGGTGGTGGATTTCCTCCACACGCTGCCGCCAGTCAAGTGTGAAAATGCGGTGGAATCGAGCACCGCCGAGGATGCGCCGTTATAAACTGGCAAGCCCAGAGTTCGAACAGAGACAGGCGCATGAAACTCATCGACGCCATCAAGGATCAACACCCCCGACTCACCGCCTTGCGCCGTGACATCCACGCGCACCCGGAGTTGGCGTTCGAGGAACATCGCACCGCCGAACTGGTGGCGGCGCGGCTGGAGGCCGCCGGCATCGAAACCCATCGCGGCATTGGCCGCACCGGCGTCGTCGGTGTCATCCGCAACGGCGATTCGCGCCGCAGCATCGGCCTGCGCGCCGACATGGACGCGCTCCCCATGCAGGAGCGCAACACCTTCTCGCATCATTCGCGTCACGAAGGGCGCATGCACGCCTGCGGGCACGACGGCCACACCACCATGCTGTTGGGCGCGGCCGAGTATCTGGCCAGGCATCGCGATTTCGACGGCACCGTGGTGTTCATTTTCCAGCCGGCCGAAGAGGGCGACGGCGGCGGCCGCGAGATGATCGAAGATGGCGTGCTCGAGCGTTTCCCCATCGATTCGGTGTATGGCATGCACAACTGGCCCGGGCTGCCCGCCGGCACCTTCGCGGTGCACAGCGGCCCGGTGATGGCCTGCGCCGACCGTTTCGATATCGAGATTACCGGTCACGGCGCGCATGCGGCCATGCCGCACCTTGGCGTCGATCCGGTGCCGGCCGCGGCCGCCATCGTGCAGGCCTTGCAAACCATCGTCAGCCGCAATGTCGATCCGCTCGACGCCGCCGTGGTGTCGGTCACCCAGATTCACGCCGGCGAGGCCTACAACGTCATTCCGGATCGCGCCAAACTCACCGGCACCGTGCGTGCCTTCAGCGGCGATGTGCAGGCGCAGGTCGAATCGGCGATGCAGCGCATCTGCCAGGGCATTGGCGCGGCCTACGGGGTGAACGTCAACTACCGCTACCTGCGTGGCTATCCGGCGACGGTGAATTCGGCCGACGAGGCGGCGGTGTGTGCCGACGTCGCACGCCAGATTGCCGGCGTCGACGGGGTGCGCACCGACGAGAAGCCCAGCATGGGCGCGGAGGATTTCGCCTACTTCCTGCAAGAGCGCCCCGGCGCCTACGTGTGGATCGGCAACGGCCCGGGGGAGGGTGGCTGCATGCTGCACAACCCGCGCTACGACTTCAACGACGCGGTGATTCCCACCGGGGTGACCTACTGGGTGAAACTGGTCGAACAGTTGCTCAAGCCGTAACGCGAGTTGCGTTGCGCGCCATGAGGGCGGCGCTCAATCCGGGTGTGGGCCGCTCATGCGCCCATCGTCATCAGAGTGGCATTGCCGCCGGCAGCGGTGGTGTTGATGGTGATGGTGCGTTCATGCACCAGGCGCGCGAGATCGTAGTCCGGCTGCGGGCGAACCAAGGCCACCAGCGGACCATCGCGTTCGGCCAGGCGGCGTCGCAAGGCGTCCGCATCGGCCTCATTGCCGTCAAACAGCACGGCGCCTAGCGGCCTCTCGAACCAGTGGGCATCGCAGGCCATCAGCGTGCGCACCGTTTCGGGCAGTGCGGCCAGCAAGGCCGTGGTGTCGTCGTTGGGCGGCAGCACGAGTCGGTTGCCGGTGGCCAAGGCGGCAAGCATCTGTTGCAAATGGCCTGCGGGGCAGCTGGCGACGCCGCCAAGCAGACCTCGCGGGACGAAGTGCAGGCGGTTGTCCTCGCCGGTCGGGCCGGGCAGTGTCAGGGTGTGGCTGGTGAGCGTCCGGGCGCGACAGGCGGCGGATGCGTCGCGCAGGCGGGCGAGCGCGTGGTCATCGAGGTGCCGCGGCCCGTCGCTGTCGAGCCAGGCCAGCAGCGCCTCGAAGGCGGGTGGCATCGGCGCGCTGAGGACGTCCACGCTGCCGCTGTGCACATCCACGCCGGGGCTGCGTTGCACCAGCCGGTGCAGATACAGCGGTCCACCGGCCTTCGGGCCCGTGCCCGAGAGGCCTTCGCCACCGAAGGGTTGAACGCCCACCACCGCACCGATGATGTTGCGATTGACGTAGAGGTTGCCCACGCGCGCCCGTGCAGTCACTTGTGCCACGGTTTCGTCGATGCGGCTGTGCACGCCCATGGTCAGGCCGTAGCCGGTGGCGTTGATCTGGTCGATCAGGGTGTCGATGTCCTTGCTGGCGAATCGGACCACGTGCAGGATGGGGCCGAACTGCTCGCGGCCCAGTTGTGCCAGATCGTTCACTTCGATCAGCGTCGGCGCGACGAAGGTGCCCTTGGCGCACGACGCCGGCAGCGGCAAACGGTGAACCGCTGCACCGGCCGCCTGCATGTGCGCCACGTGGGCCTCGAGACCATCGCGGGCGCCGGCGTCGATCACCGGGCCGACATCGGTGCGTACGTCGGCCGGGTCGCCGATACGCAGTTCGTCGAGGGCGCCGCGCAACAGGTGCAGCGTCTCGTCGGCGATGTCCGTTTGCAGGCACAACACGCGCAGGGCGGAGCAACGCTGGCCGGCCGAATCGAAGCTGGAGGCGAGCACATCGGCGACCACCTGTTCGGGAAGAGCGGTGGAGTCGACGATCATCGCGTTCTGGCCCCCGGTCTCGGCAATCAGGGGGATGTCGCCCCCACGGCCTGCGAGCGTGCGATGGATGAAGCGGGCGACTTCGGTGGAGCCGGTGAACATCACCCCACGCACGCGCTGGTCGGCAACCAGTGCGGCGCCAACGGTCTTGCCGTCACCGGGCAGCAACTGCAGCACGTCGGCGGGGACGCCGGCCTGGTGGAACAGCCGAGACGCCTCGGCGGCGATCAGCGGCGTCTGCCCGGCCGGTTTGGCGAGTACCGGGTTGCCGGCAACCAGCGCAGCAGCGACCTGGCCAGTGAAGATCGCCAGCGGAAAATTCCACGGACTGATGCAGGTGACCGGGCCGAGTGGCGGATGGGTCGTGGCGTCGAAACCGCGCGCGTGGGCGGCATAGTAGCGGCAGAAGTCGACTGCCTCGCGGACTTCCGCCACCGCGTTGGGCCAGCTCTTGCCGGCTTCGCGCACCACGAGGGCAATCAGGGCCGGCGCGTGCGCTTCGAGCAGATCGGCGGTGCGTGTCAGACACGCGCCACGCGCTGTCGCCGGCGTGGCGGCCCAAGCGGATGCAGCGGTTTCGGCGCGGGCCAGTGCCGTGTCGATGTGTGCCCGATCGGTGTCGACCACGTGGCCGACGACGTCGTCGCGATCGGCCGGATTGGTGATCGGACGCAGGGGCTCGTCGGCATGGGTTTGCGTGCCGTGGCGCGCCACCGGCTGGTGCGCATGGCTGTCGGCCAGTGCCTGGGCGAGTCGCGAACGCACGCCTTCACAGGCGAGATCGACGCCTTGCGCGTTGATGCGCTCGGCGCCGTAAAGCGCGACCGGCAGCGGAATGCGTGGATGCGGGCGGCCGCCCAGGGCCGCCGCCTCGGCGACCGGATCGGCCACCAGTTCGGCCACCGGCACCTGCGCGTCGACAATGCGATTGACGAAGCTGGAGTTGGCGCCGTTTTCGAGCAGGCGGCGCACCAGATAGGCCAGCAGGGTCTGATGGCTGCCCACCGGGGCGTAGATGCGGACCAGGCGGTGGTGCTCGGGATGGCCGACGATCTGCGTGTAGAGGGGTTCGCCCATGCCGTGCAGGCACTGGAATTCGTAATCGCCGGGCTGCCAGTCGCCGCCGGCCAGCGTCAGCACGGCCGCCAGCGTATGGGCGTTGTGCGTGGCGAATTGGGGATAGACCACATCGCGCGCGGCCAGCAGCTGCTTGGCGCAGGCAAGGTAGGAAACGTCGGTGTAGACCTTGCGGGTAAATACCGGGTAGTCCGCCAGCCCGTCTTGCTGGGTGCGCTTGATCTCGGCGTCCCAGTAGGCGCCCTTGACGAGGCGGATCATGAGTCGGTGGCCACTGCGACGGGCCAGCGCGACCACATGTTCGAGCACCCGGGGCGCGCGCTTCTGATAGGCCTGGACGACGAAGCCCAGACCGTCCCAACCGACCAGCTCCGGATCGGTCGCGAGTGCGTCGAGCACATCCAGAGAGATGTCGAGGCGGTCGGCTTCCTCGGCGTCGATGTTGAGGCCGATGTCGTGCTCGCGCGCCTGCAGGCACAGCCTTTTCATACGTGGCAGCAGCTCGGCCAGCACGCGGTCACGCTGGCGCCACTCGTAGCGAGGATGCAGGGCGGAGAGCTTGACCGAGATGCCGTTGCCGTCGACCACGCCACGGCCGGCCGAGCCCTTGCCGATCGCCGCGATGGCGGTGGCGTAGGCGTCGAAATAGTGGCGGGCGTCCTCGTCGCTCATCGCGGCTTCGCCGAGCATGTCGAAGGAGTAGCGGAAACCGCGCTTTTCGAGTTGCGCCGCACGGTCGAGGGCTTCGTCGATGTCGCGCCCGGTCACGAATTGCTCGCCAAGCATGCGCATCGCCAGATCCATGCCCTTGTGGATCAGCGGTTCGCCGCCGCGTGCGATGAGCCGGGTGAGGGCGGAGGACAGGTGCTCGCTGCTGCTGGTCGACACCAGGCGCCCGGTGATCAGCAGCCCCCAGGTGGCGGCATTGACGAACAGCGACGGGCTATGGCCCACATGCGCGCGCCAGTCGCCCTTGGCCAGCTTGTCGCGAATCAGACGGTCGGCGGTGCTGCGGTCGGGAACGCGCAGCAGGGATTCGGCCAGGCACATGAGTGCCACGCCTTCCTGCGACGACAGCGAGAATTCCTTCATCAGCGCATCGACGCCACCGGCGTGAGTGCGATTGGCGCGCAAGGACTCGACCAGCGAGCGCGCCAGACGCTCGGTACGCAATTGCTCGTCAGTCGACAATCGTGCCAGCGCGATGAGGGGGGGCAGACAGTCGGGTTCGGGGGGGCGCCAGGCGGCCTCGATACGCTGGCGAGAGGGGTCGCGTGCCTGCGCCGGCAGGGCGGCGTGTTCCGGCGGGCTGGACGAAGCAGTCGATTTCACCATGGCGGGTTCCTGCGACGAAGCGGCGGGAGACATCCCTGCACCAGTGTGTTCAAGTGCGGTAGGCTGGGTCAAATACAATCATCACCGAATCTGAAGCTCGATTCGATCGCGCCCAGTATTGAATATTTGACCCCGTCGCCATGGAAGTGTTCAAGCAAGACGGTTCGTACGCGGGCTGGATCGCGGGTGAAAGCCGCCAGTGCCACCCCCACGCCGGAACTTCGTCGGTACGGCATGGGTCTGCACGGGAAGATGTCAGGCGCTGTTCCCGCGGCGTGCGCCTGTCCGCCCGATCTCACCAGGTAAGCACATGATCAGTTTTCGACTTGCCCTGCGCATGCTGTTGCGCGATTTGCGCGCTGGCGAGCTCACGCTGCTCGGCCTGGCGCTGGTTGTCGCGGTCGCCAGTCTGGTGAGTGTCGGCTTTCTCACCGACCGGGTATCGCGCAGCCTCGATCGCGAGGCCAATCAGTTGCTCGGCGGCGATTTGCTGCTGCGGGCCGACAAACCCTGGTCGGACGAGGTGCGCACGGCGGCCGAACGGGCAGGGCTGCGCACCGCTGATACGCTGACCTTTTCGAGCATGGTGAGCGCCGAGTCGGGCTTTCAACTGGTGGCGGTCAAGGCCGTCTCCGATGCCTACCCCCTGCGCGGCGTGGTACGCATCGCGCCGGCGCGCAATGCCCCCGACGCGGTCGTCAGCAAGATAACGGCACGCGGCGAGATCTGGCCCGATGAGCGAGTCATGGCCTCGTTGGGGGCGAAGGTGGGCGACACCGTGCAACTGGGCACGGCCGCCTTGCGCATCGGCGGCGTGTTGACCTTCGAGTCCGACCGCGGCGCCAACTTCTTCAGCATGTTGCCTCGGGTGATGGTGAATGTCGCCGACCTGCCCGCCACCGGGCTGATTCAGACCGGCTCGCGCATCATCTACCGCCTGCATCTGGCGGGCGAAGGCGCGGCGGTCGAGGCGTTTCGCCGGCACATCGCGCCCGCGCTGGGCCGCGGGCAGCAGCTCGAATCGATCGACAACGCCCGCCCTGAAGTGCGCATCGCCTTGCAACGCGCCGAGCGCTTTCTGCGGCTGGCGGCGACGCTGGCGGTGGTGCTCGCGGCGGTCGCCATCGGCCTGAGCGCACGTCGATTCATGTTGCGCCATATCGACGGCTGCGCGGTGATGCGCTGTCTCGGTGCGCAGCAGGCACAGCTCATCCGCGTCCACGTCGTCGAGTTCCTCGCCTTCGGCGGGGTCGCGTCGCTGATCGGCATCGGCATCGCCTGGGTGGTTCAGGGCAGTCTGGCGAGCGCATTGGCCGGCATGCTGGGCACGGCGCTGCCGCCGGCCGGCATTGTGCCGGTGTTCCACGGCGTGTTCGTTGGCCTCGCATTGCTACTGGGGTTTGTGCTGCCGCATCTGATCGGGCTGGCGCGGGTGCCGACGCTGCGTGTCATTCGTCGGGAGATGCGCGAGGCGCGCGGGCTGACGCGCGTTGCGTGGAGTACCGGGCTGGCGAGTCTGGTCGGCATTGTCGTCTGGGTCGCCAACGATGTGCGTCTCGGCCTGTGGGTGAGCGTCGGCTTCGTGGCCGCATTGGCAGCCTTCGCACTGATCAGTGCCGCGACGTTTTCGGCCGTTGCCAGCGGCGGTGCGCGCGCCGGCGGCGGTTGGCGTTACGGGTTTCAGGCATTGCGTCGTCGCCTTGGCGCGCAGGTCGTACAGGCAACCGCGCTCGGCCTCGGGCTCATGGCCTTGCTGGTGCTCACGCTGGTGCGCGCCGACCTGCTCGCCGCCTGGCGCGACACCGTGCCGGACGATGCGCCCAACCGCTTTGTGATCAACCTGCAAACCGATCAGCGCCAGGCCTTCGAAGCGTTCTTCGTGGCCGAAGGCTTGCCCGTGCCGGCCATCGAACCGATGATTCGCGGCCGCCTCGTGGCCATCAACGGACACCCCGTTTCACCCGAGCAGTACGCCGATACCCGCGCCCAGCGACTGGCCGAGCGCGAGTTCAACCTTTCTTATGGTGGCCGCCTGCCCAAGGGCAACACCATTGCGTCCGGGCGCTGGCATGGGCAGACGGATCAGCCCGCGTTTTCGGTTGAAAGCGGTGTGGCGGAAACACTTGGCTTGAAGGTTGGCGATACGGTCAGCTTCGACGTGGCCGGTCAGCGCGTGAGCGCGCCCATCACCAGCGCCCGTGATCTGCGCTGGGATTCGATGCAGGTGAACTTCTTCTTCATCGCCTCACCCGGCGTGCTCACCGACTATCCGGCCAGCCTGATCACCAGCTTCCATTTGCCGGAGACGCGTCGAGACGTCGGGCTGGCCTTGTCGCACGCGTTTCCGAACATCTCGCTCATCGACGTCGGCGCCGTCATGGGGCAGGTCGAAAGCATGATCGACCGCCTGATTACGGTGGTGCAGTGGGTCTTCGGCTTTGCCGTGCTTGCCGGCGTGGTGGTGTTGCTGGCCGCCTTGCAGGCCACGCAGGACGAGCGCGCGCGCGAATTCGCCATCATGCGCGCGCTCGGCGCCCGGCGACGTCAGTTGCGTCAGACGCTGATTGTCGAGTTCGCCGCGATGGGCGCCATCGCCGGTGGGTTGGCCGGCGTCGGTGCCAGTCTGGTCGGCTGGTTGCTGGCGGTGAAAGTGTTCGAGATGACTTACACGCCAGCGCTGGCGCCGGTGCTGGTCGGCGCCGGTGTGGGTGCGCTCGGCGTCGTCGTTGCCGGCTGGATCGGTGCGCGCAAACTGCTGCGTCAGGCGCCGTTGTCCTTGCTGCGCGATGCCGTCTGAGTGGCCGAGGCCGCTGCTATACTCGCCGCTTGTCGAACTGCCGGGTACCACGGTGACGCAACTCGAACTGCTCTACGGGCTCGCCGCGGGCGTGCTTGTTCTCCTGATCGCCGTGCTGTGGCTGATCGCACAATTGCGCGCACAGCGCGAAGACTTGCCGCTCGCGCTCAATGAGTCGGTCAAGGACGTGCTGGAACAACAACACCGGCAAATGCTCAACGATTTGCACAGCGGGCTCGCCAGTCAGAGCGAGCGCCTGAGTGCGTCCACCGAATCCCAGACCGGCCGGCTGCGCGAGCGCGTGGAAAGCGATCTGAACGCTACCCGCGAGGCCATGCACAGCCTCAAGCTCATTTTGCAGACGCAGTTGGGCGAGCAACGCGGCGAGACGCAACTCAAGCTCGCGGAACTGGGCAACACCTTGCAGAGCACGCAGGCCAAACTGCGCACCGAGATGATCGAGCAGACCTTGGCGCGGCTGGGCGAACATGCCCGTGCCGACCGCGAGTTGCTCGAAACCGGGCTGCGCAATGCCTCGGTGCAGATCGCCAACAGCGTCGAGTCGCTCACCAAGACCGTGAACGAGCGCCTGGAGAAGATCACCGGGCAAGTGCATGAACGCCTCGACGAAGGTTTCAAGAAAACCAACGAGACCTTCGCCAACGTGATGGCGCGCTTGGCGACCATCGACGAAGCGCAGAAGAAGATCGACGGTCTGACCACCAACGTGGTGAGTCTGCAGGAGTTGTTGGGCGACAAACGCGCCCGCGGCGCGTTCGGCGAGGTGCAGCTCGAAGCGCTGGTGCGCAACATCCTGCCGCCGGACGCCTACGAGTTCCAGAGCACGTTACCTGGCAACGTGCGCGCCGACTGCGTGCTCAAGCTCCCCGAGCCGACCGGGTTGGTGGCGGTCGATTCGAAGTTTCCGCTGGAGAACTACCACCGCATGTTCGACAGCGACATGGGCGAGACCGACCGCCGGCTGGCGACCAGTGCATTCCGCACCGACGTCAAGCGCCATGTGGACGCCATCTCGAGCAAATACATCATTCCCAACGTCACCTCCGATGGCGCCGTGATGTTCCTGCCCGCCGAAGCCGTGTTCGCCGAGATCCACGCCTACCATCCCGAGCTGGTCGCCTACGCGCAGGAGAAGAAGGTGTGGGTGGTGTCGCCGACGACGCTGATGGCGGTGCTCAACACCGCCCGCGCGGTGCTCAAGGACGTCGAAACCCGCAAGCAGATTCATGTCATCAAGGACGCGCTGGGCAAGCTGGCCAAGGACTTCAACCGCTTCGACGACCGCATGCAGGCGCTGGCACGACATATCGAGCAGGCCGGCAACGACGTCAAGGACGTGCAGGTCAGTTCCCGCAAGATCAGCGCGCACTTCCGCAAGATCGAGGCGGCGAAAGTGGATGAGTTGCCGGAGACGCTGGACGATGACGAAGCGGATGAACCCAGTCGCCCGGATGCAGACTGAATGCCGGAATCCGGGGATGTGGCTGGAGCTGGCTGAGCCTATGGTACCGAGAGCGTAGAAAACGTATACGTGAGCAAGGCTAATGCGGCTACGACGAAAAGGATCGACAGCAATACGCAAGCGATGTTGCCTTTGCTTCTGAGGGACGGATAGTCGCGAAGTGCTGGCAAGACGGCAGCCAGCGTGACAGCCGAGACGATCGTTCCAACGATCATCGATCCGAGAAATAGGAAGATGAGCAGTGCCGCATCGCCATGAATGTTCCAGACGTGGCCGGATTGTTCTGCGAGCCAGACGATCAAAAGAATTAACCCGGGGATTGCGGGAGGCCACAACAAACGCACACGCGGAAACTCAGACGGATGCGGCGGGATTCTCGTGAATTTCACTGCCGCTCTCGCGAGATAGCTACCCGCCGATATACGACATCTCGATCCGCTTCAGCGGCCGGGTGTGTTCGGAGCGGACCTCCGAGTAGCGATCGCCGCGTTTGCGCCACAGTGTGCGGATCATGCCCGTCAGTTCTTCATCGCTGGCGCCGTCTCGTAGCGGCGTGCGCAGATCGAAACCCTCGGTGGCGAACAGGCAGGTGAACAGCTTGCCTTCGGTGGACAGCCGAATGCGGCTGCAATCTCGGCAGAAGGCTTGGGTGACCGAGGAAATGACGCCGATTTCACCCTCGCCATCGACATAGCGCCAGCGCTCGGCGACTTCGCCGGTGTAATTCGGTTCTGCCACTTCGAGCGGGTAGCGTGCGTGAATGCGCTCGATGACCTCGCGTGAGGGCACCACGTCGTCCATCCGCCAGCCGTTGCTGCTGCCGACATCCATGAATTCGATGAAGCGAAGCACATGACCCGTGCCGCGAAAGCGCTCGGCCATGGCAAGGATCTGATCATCGTTGACGCCGCGCTTGACCACCATGTTGACCTTGACCGGGGCCAGTCCGGCGTCGCGCGCGGCATCGATGCCGGTGATAACGTCCTCGACCGGCAGATCCACGTCGGCGATCTTCTGGAAGGTCTCATCGTCGAGCGCATCGAGGCTGACGGTAACGCGATGCAGCCCGGCGGCCGCCAGCTTGGGCGCCATGCGCGGCAACAGCACGCCGTTGCTGGTGAGCGTCAGCTCCAAGTCGGGTATGTTGGTGAGTGCCTCGACGAGCTTGTCCACATTGCGTCGAAGCAGCGGTTCGCCGCCGGTGATGCGGATCTTCTTGACGCCCAGTTGGTTGAAGACGCGCGCGATGCGCACCAACTCTTCAAAACTCAACAGCTCCGAGCGCGCAAGAAACTGGTAATCCTTGTCGAACACGGATCGCGGCATGCAATATTCGCAGCGAAAATTGCATCGGTCGGTGACGGAAATACGCAGATCGCGAATCGGGCGACCCAAGGTGTCAACGAGGGGGGCAGGGTCAGGTGTTGTCATGCTATGAATTTAGCTCATGCAACAGTTTCATGTCAGAGTGCCGATGTTATATCAACGTTCGACAAATGGGCGCATGCCGTGACACGAACTGCCGGCTAAACTACGATGACGTCTGGAAATGAGAAAGGGGCTGCCGCACGCGACAACCCCTTGTATTCAGCTGGCTCCCCGACCTGGGCTCGAACCAGGGACACACGGATTAACAGTCCGTTGCTCTACCAACTGAGCTATCGGGGAACTGAAGAAGCGCGAATTATAGAAATGAGACCTTCGAGTGTCAAGGTTTTTTGTGCGAAAATGCTGTTCGCCTAACGGCAATCGTGCAACGCTGTTTCGGGGTATTTTTGATGGCGCAGGAACATATCGTTTATGTCAGGACCGATGAGGGTGAAACGCACGCGCGCCACCCCCGTTCGGTCAGCTCGCATGAATTGCGCGCGATGCTTCTGCTTGTTGACGGCCGGCTGTCAGTTCGCGAACTGAAACGACGTTTCGGTTCGTCGCTGGCGATCGACACTGCCGTCACCGAGTTGCTCAGGCTCGGCTGGATTCGCCCGGAAGGCGACAAACCAGGCGTTGATCTCGACTTTGTGGATCGCAACACCACCGACCAGGACGTGGATGCGGTGGAAGCGCCGCCCGAAGTTGCCAAGGCGGATAGCCCCCAGGAGGCGACGCAGGCTACCGACACCGCAGCGGACGCTTCTGCTGAAGTCGCCGAAGTCGATTTTGAACTGGAGCCCGATCCGGAGCCCGAACCCGATCCGGAGCCGGAGCCCGAGCCGGAGCCCGAGCCGGAGCCCGATCCGGAGCCCGAACCGGAGCCCGAACCCGAGCCCGAACCCGATCCCGAACCCGAGCCCGAGCCCGAGCCGAAACCCGAGCCGAAACCCGAGCCGAAACCCGAGCCGAAACCCGAGCCGAAACCCGAGCCCGTTTGGACGGAACCCCGGCTTGAGCTGCACGAGATCGATTCTCCGTATGACGATGACCTGGAACCCATCATTGGCGATGGTGAGGTCTCCGTGGCCAGGGAAGAGGCGCCGACGCCCCTCCCTGAGTATCGTGGGCCGAATCTGGTGGATCGCTCACGTGGTGGCGTTATCGCGGCGCGATACTTCGTCAGTCGGCTGTGGCGGACGCTCTTGCCACTCGCCGCGATCGGGGCGGTCGCGGCACTTGTCGTCGCGGCATTTCTATTGCCGGCGCGGTACCGGCCGGACGTCGAGGCGGCGCTGGCCCGTCATGTTGGCGCACCGGTCACGTTTGAATCCTTGAGTCTTTCGCCGCAAGGCGGCGGGAGCCTCGAATTGAGCGACCTGCGTGTAGACGAGATGCCTTCGATACATGCGACGAGTCTCTTGCTCGTGCCCGACTGGCGTGCCTCGATTCACGCCATGGCCTGGCGGTTCAAGGTGCGTTTGTCGGGGCTTCGTGGCACGCCAGACGCGCTCGGAAAGCTCATGTCGGCAAAACTGGATGACGGCACGATCACGGGCGTCGACCTGAACAATGCAGGCGTTGAGGTCGGAAGCGAGCTCTGGAGTGGTCTCTACGGCGCGCTCCCCCTCAGCAACACGCGCAATGCGACGCTGACCAGTGCCGATCATGCACTTACAGTGCAAGTCAGCGCTGTCGACGGTGGTTTGCATGTCGATGTTGTCGCCACCAATCGTCCCTTGGCGGTATTCCCGAAATTGAAGCTCGACAGCTATCAGCTTGTTGGCATGCTAGGGAGAGATGCGCTGTCGGTGAATCAGTTTGATGCAGGTGTATTTGGCGGCAAACTCAGCGCGACCGGCCAGATGCGCTACGACGCCGGCGTGGTGTTGGATGTGGATATCACGCTTGGCAAGATGGATGCCGCGCGTTTGCTCGGTGCGTTGGGTAGTGCCGTGCGGCTCGACGGTCCTGTCGATGGTGAATTCAAGTTGCACGCGACCGGGGCGCAGCCGGCCAGTGTTGTTGCCGCCGAGGCGCTGGCGGGCACGTTCAGCATCGAGACCGGCATCCTCGGCGGGATGGATTTCGGCGCGGCGCTACGCGAGCGCGGGATGGGAAAGATCCAGGGAGGCGAAACTCGTTTCGAGCGGCTCGCGGGCGCGTTTGAGCTCGGTACAAAGGAAACGGCCGTGAAATTGACACGCCTGGATGCCGGCGCGTTGGAAGCCAATGGCCGTATCGTGATTGGTCCGCAGGAAGGCTTGTCGGGGCGAGTGAATGCCGCGGTGGTTTCGGCGGGGCGCAACGTGCGGGTGCCGGTGACGGTATCCGGCTCGCTTGCGGCGCCGGTGCTCGAGACACCCAAGCCCGTCGCACCGCCGAGCGTTGCGTCCGTTCCGGCCGAGCCGGAGGGTGCCCAGGAGGGTGCAGACGCGAACTCGCTGGAGGCGCCGGCTGTGAGTGCCGAGGAGCAATTCGAGGTGCCGGTGGAGCCAGGCGATCTGCGGCCGGCGACCGTGCAATAAAAAAACGGCGCCAGACGGCGCCGTTTTCTTGTTCGAATCCGCGGGTGTCGATCAGTCTCTGACCACTTGCGCGATGGCGTTGGCGACGTAGTCGATGTTGTGCGAATTGAGCGCGGCAAGGCAGATACGGCCCGACGATACGGCGTAGATGCCGAAGTCGTGCTTGAGTCGCTCTACCTGTTCGGCTGTGAGCCCCGTGAACGAGAACATGCCACGCTGACGCACGACAAACGAGAAGTCCTGCTCGACGCCCGCGGCCACGATTTTTTCGACCAGCGAAGCGCGCATCTGACGAATGCGGTCGCGCATGCCGGCCAGTTCGTCTTCCCATTGCTTGCGCAAATTGGCGTCGGAGAGCACGGCCGCGACGATGGCGCCACCGTGTGTCGGCGGGTTGGAGTAGTTGGTGCGCACGACGCGCTTGATTTGCGACAGCACCCGGGTGGAGGTTTCCTTGTTGTCGGTCACCACCGTGAGCGCGCCCACACGTTCGCCATACAGCGAGAACGATTTGGAGAAAGAGCTGGAGACGAAGAACTCCAGGCCGGACTGGGCGAACAGGCGGAGTACCACGGCGTCCGGTTCGATGCCGTCGGCAAACCCCTGATAGGCCATGTCGATGAAGGCGACCAGACCCTGCTCGCGAATGACTTCGACGACTTGAGCCCACTGTGAGGCGTTCAGATCGGCGCCGGTCGGATTGTGGCAGCAGGCGTGCAGCACGATGATCGAGCCGGCCGCGGCAGAACGCAGCCCGCCCAGCATGGCATCGAAATCGACGCCTCGTGTGCTGGCGTCGTAGTAGGGGTAGGTGTCGACCTCGAAACCGGCGGCCTCGAACAGCGCGCGATGGTTCTCCCAACTTGGATTGGAGATGTACACTTTCGCTTGCGGGTCGATGCGATGGAGAAAGTCCGCGCCGACTTTCAGGGCGCCGGTGCCGCCCAGTGCCTCGACGGTAATGGCGCGGCCGGCGCTGACGAGTTCGGAGTCGCTGCCGAACAGCAGCGTCTGAACGGCCTTGTTGTAAACCTGTGCGCCTTCGATGGGCTGGTAACCGCGTGGCGGCGCGGCCTGCAGACGCACTTCCTCGGCAGTTTTTACTGCGCCCAACAAGGGGATTTTGCCGTTGTCGTCGTAGTAGACGCCGACGCCCAGATTCACTTTTTCGGCGCGGGTGTCAGCCTGGTAGGCTTCGTTCAGGCCGAGAATCGGGTCGCGTGGGGCCATTTCCACTGCGGCAAAGATCGACGAGGTCATGTCTGCTCCATCAGCTTGCGTCATATCGGGTGACGCGGAATAATCAAAAGTTCGTTTGGCTCCGCGGACACCACTTGTGGCAGTGCCGCAAAAGTGAAAATTCTAGCATGTCGGACGCTTCAAATTCGGCGCGGGTTGTGACCTTCGAGGGCAGTCCGTTTCGTTTGCACCAGCCGTTCCCGCCGGCGGGCGATCAGCCGCAGGCAATCGACGCGCTTGTCGAGGGCATTGATGATGGATTGATGTACCAGACGCTGCTCGGCGTGACCGGTTCTGGCAAGACTTTCACCATGGCCAACGTCATTGCGCGCTGCGGTCGACCCGCGCTGGTGCTGGCGCACAACAAGACGTTGGCCGCCCAGCTTTACTCCGAGTTTCGTGAGTTCCTGCCCGAGAACGCCGTCGAGTATTTCGTTTCCTACTACGACTACTATCAGCCCGAAGCCTATGTGCCTTCTCGCGATCTGTTCATCGAGAAGGATTCGAGCATCAACGAGCATATCGAGCAGATGCGCCTGAGCGCGACCAAAAGCCTGATGGAGCGGCGTGATGTGGTGATCGTCGCCACCGTGTCGTGTATCTACGGTATTGGCGATCCGGTCGACTACCACAGCATGGTGCTGCATCTGCGTGAAGGCGAAAAGATGGCGCATCGGGATCTCGTGCGCCGGCTGGTGACGATGCAATACACCCGGGCCGATGTCGATTTTCGCCGTGGCACCTTTCGCGTGCGTGGCGACGTGATCGATATCTTTCCGGCCGAGAACGCCGAGCTGGCCGTGCGTGTCGAGATGTTCGACGATGAGGTCGAGCACCTCACGCTGTTCGATCCGCTGACCGGTCACCTCAAGCACAAGCTGACTCGCTTTACGGTCTACCCCTCCAGCCATTACGTCACGCCGCGGGCAACCGTGCTGCGGGCGATGGACGGCATCAAGGCCGAGCTGCGCGAGCGCGTGGCGACGTTTCAACAGGCACAGAAGCTGGTGGAGGCGCAGCGTATCGAGCAGCGCACCCGCTTCGATCTGGAAATGCTCAACGAGCTGGGCTTCTGCAAGGGCATCGAGAACTACTCCCGCCACCTTTCCGGCCGCGCCCCTGGTGAGCCGCCGCCGACGCTCATCGACTATCTTCCGCCCGACGGACTGCTGTTTGTCGACGAGTCGCATGTGAGCATTCCGCAGGTCGGCGCGATGTACAAGGGCGACCGTTCGCGCAAGGAAAATCTGGTCGAATACGGTTTCCGGCTGCCCTCGGCAGTGGACAATCGGCCGCTCAAGTTCGAAGAATTCGAAAAACTGATGCCGCAGACGGTGTTCATTTCGGCCACCCCGGCCGACTACGAGGCACAACACCAGGGGCAGGTGGTCGAGCAGGTGGTGCGGCCGACCGGCTTGATCGACCCCGAGGTGCTGGTGCTGCCGGCGATCACGCAGGTGGATGACTTGCTGTCGCAGATCAAGCGGCGAGTGGCGGTCGAAGAGCGTGTGCTGGTGACGACGCTCACCAAGCGGATGTCCGAGGATCTGACCGATTACCTCGCGGAAAACGGCATTCGCGTGCGTTACCTGCATTCGGACATCGATACCGTCGAACGGGTCGAAATCATTCGCGATCTGCGTCTCGGGCATTTCGACGTGCTGGTCGGCATCAACCTCTTGCGCGAGGGGTTGGACATCCCCGAAGTGTCGCTGGTGGCCATTCTTGATGCCGACAAGGAGGGCTTCCTGCGCTCCGAACGCTCGCTCATCCAGACCATCGGGCGCGCCGCCCGTCACGTCAACGGCCAAGCCATCCTGTACGCCGACCGTATCACCAAGTCGATGAAGCGCGCGATGGACGAAACCGAACGTCGGCGCACGAAACAGATCGAATTCAACCAGCAACACGGCATTACGCCGACCTCGGTGACCAAGCGCATCAAGGACATCATCGACGGGGTGTACTCGCCTCAGCAGGGGGATGATGTCGCCAAGGCAACGGCGGCGCGGACCGATTACGCGGCGATGGATGAAAAGGCCCTGGCCAAGGCGATTCGCCAGTTGGAGAAGAAGATGCAGGAGGCGGCACGCAATCTGGAATTTGAGGCGGCGGCGTCGGTACGAGACGAATTGTTCCGGCTGCGGGCGCAGGCGTTTGGTGCCGACCAGCATGGGCCGGATGAACAGGAGGCGACATGATTCGTCGCATCCTGTTCGTGTGCACGGGGAACATCTGCCGCTCGCCCACGGCCGAGGCGGTCGCTCGTCACTGGTTGCGCATGGTCGGGCTCGATGGCACGGTCAGTGTCGATTCGGCGGGCATTCAGGGCTATCACGCCGGCGAGGCGCCCGACGCGCGGAGTCAACGCGCGGCGGCACTGCGTGGGTATGACCTGTCTCGATTACGTGCGCGCAAGCTCAGTGCCAACGATTACGAATCGTTCGATTTGCTGCTGGCAATGGATCAAGGCCATCTCGACTACATGCGGAGAAAATGCCCGCCACCACATCTGCAGAAGGTGCGCCTGTTTCTGGAGTTCGCAGATGAGCTTGCGCAACGCGAGGTGCCCGATCCGTATTACGGCGGCAACGCGGGATTCGATGGCGTGCTCGATTTGTGTGAGCGCGGTGTTCAGGGCTTGATCGATACCCTGCGCGAGCACCATTCCTGACGGTGATTTCGCGTGTGCGCGCGCGTCGCGCAGAAAGTAAAAAGCCCGCCAGGATATGGCGGGCTTTTTTTGATGCGCATCAGACTTACTTGTTGCGCGTTTCAACCTGTTGAAGTGCGCCTTCAGGCGGCACTTCCACCGGCTGCGGACGCGGGCGGCCGAGGGGTGTCGGTTCGCTGGTCGCAACGTAAGTGGAGGCCTTTTCTGCCTGGGTCTCGATCATCACCAGACCACTGTCGGCGAGTGCTTCGCCAAGGTCAATTGGCTCGGCTGCCTTGACAGGCTCGGGCGCCTCGGCCGGCTCGGCTTCTGCCACCGGTTCTACCGAAGGCGTGTCGCTGGCTTCGTCGTGCGTTTCGACTGCTTCAACTTGCACGTCAGCGGTCGGTGTTTCAAGCACTGGCGCTGCTTCGACGACATCCTGCTCGGGCTCGGCGACTTGAGCCGGCGCGTCGGCAATAGCCGTTGCTTCCGTTTCCGCGACGACGGCTGCCGGAGCTTCCACCTCGGAGGCGGGCGTCACTTCCGGCTCGGCTGCGATGGTTTGCACAACGTTTTCCGGCTCGGCTTCGGCGGCCGACGCTGCCGGCTCCGCTGACGGATGTGCCGCCGCCTGCTCGGCTACCTGCGGGACTTGTGCCGCGTTGTCGTCAGCAGTGACTTCGCTGACGGCGACGCTGGCGGCCGTGGCGGCGACAGCGGTGATGGCATCGCCGCTATCGGACGGCTCGGCGGTCTCAGCCGTACCCTCGTTGCCAGCCTCGACGTTGTCGTCGCGGTTCTGACGTGAACGACGGCGACGACGCGAGCGCGATCCGCGGGTCTCGCCGTCGCTCTCGCTGGCGGGCTGCTCATCCGGCTGTACTGAGGATTCGTCAGCCTCGTTTGCCACTGTTTCGATGGCGGCTTTGTCCTCCGCTTCATTCACGGCTGTTTCCTCAGCCGTGCTCTCGTTGGCGGTTTGACGACCACGACCGCGGCGCCCGCGGCGGCGGCCGCTGGGCTTGCTGCCGTTGGCTTCGTCAGCAGTGGCCGCTTCGGCCGCTGCAGCGGCCGTGACCGCCGTCGCCTCGACGGCTGCGCTGGACGGTTCGGCCTGGGCTTCGTCGTTGCGGCTGCCACGACGGCCACGGCCTCGGCGGTTATTCGATGCCTTGGCTTCGTCGCTGTCATCACGTTCTTCGCGGCGGCGACGGTTTTCGTTGCTGCCGTCACGACTTTCGCCACGGCGGGTGTTACGACCACCACGGCCACGGCGGTTGCCGTCGCCACGGTCACGATCGCTGCGCTTGGATTCTCGCGGCTTGCGTTCGGGGGACTTTTCTTCCTCGATGGGCTCGACCGGTGCGCCGGCAAAGATTCGCTTGACCCAGCCAAGGAAACCTCCGCTGGCGGTGGCCGGCGCGGCAACCGGAGTTGCTGCCGGGGTTTCGACCGGTGTCGGCATCGGCGGCGGGGCAGCAATGGTGCGCACCGCAGCTTCCGCACGGACCGGCTTCTTGCCTTCTTCGAGCAGTGTCTCCGTGTAGCTCGGTTGCAGCGGTTGTTCCGCCATCTCGTAGCTGGGCACCACGGTCTCGTCCTGGTTCAACTGATCGTGACGCAGGCGAATGATCTCGCTTGCCGGCGTTTCAAGGTGCCGGTTCGGGATGATGACGACGTTGACCTTGTGGCGCAGTTCAATGTGCGCGATGTCCACACGCTTCTCGTTGAGCAGGAAGGTGGCGACATCCACCGGGACCTGACAATGCACGGCGCCGGTGTTCTCCTTCATGGCTTCTTCTTCGAGAATACGAAGGATTTGCAGGGCGGAAGACTCGGTGCTGCGGATATGGCCGGTGCCGTTGCAGCGCGGGCAGGGGATGTAACTGGTTTCGGCGAGCGCGGGGCGCAGACGCTGGCGGGACAGTTCGAGCAGGCCAAAGCGGCTGATCTTGCCCATCTGCACGCGGGCGCGGTCGTGGCGCAGGGCGTCACGCAGCCGGTTTTCGACTTCGCGCTGGTTCTTGCTCGACTCCATGTCGATGAAGTCGATCACCAACAGGCCGCCGAGGTCTCGCAGGCGTAGCTGGCGGGCGACTTCGTCCGCCGCTTCCACGTTGGTACGCAGCGCGGTGTCCTCGATGTCTGCGCCCTTGGTGGCACGGCCCGAGTTGACGTCCACCGACACCAGCGCTTCGGTGTGGTCAATGACGATGGCGCCGCCGGACGGCAGATTCACCTGGCGGGAGTAGGCGGCATCGATCTGGTGTTCGATCTGGAAACGCGAGAACAGCGGAACGTCGTCCGCGTAGCGTTTCACCCGATTGACGTTCTGCGGCATCACATGCGCCATGAACTGCTGCGCTTGCTCGTAGACGTCGTTGGTGTCGACCAGGATCTCGCCGATATCGGGCTGGAAGTAGTCGCGAATGGCGCGAATGACGAGGCTGCCTTCCTGATAGATGAGGAAGGCGCCAGCCTGCGCATGCGCGGCGCCGTCAATGGCGGCCCACAGTTGCAGCAGGTAGTTCAGATCCCACTGAAGCTCTTCGGCAGCACGGCCGATGGCGGCGGTGCGGGCGATGAGGCTCATGCCGTTGGGTACGTCGAGCGCATCCATCACGTCGCGCAGTTCGGCACGCTCGTCACCCTCGACACGACGGGAAACGCCACCGCCGCGCGGGTTGTTCGGCATCAGAACGAGGTAACGGCCCGCCAGCGAGACGTAGGTGGTCAGGGCTGCGCCCTTGTTGCCGCGTTCGTCCTTTTCGACCTGGACGACGAGCTCGTCGCCTTCCTTGAGGACGTCCTGCGGACGTACGCGCCCACCGTCGCCGTTCTTGTTGAGGTAAGTGCGGGCGATTTCCTTGAACGGCAAGAAGCCGTGGCGGTCTGCGCCGTAGTCCACAAAGGCGGCTTCGAGACTGGGCTCGAGGCGGGTGATGACTGCCTTGTAGATGTTGCTCTTACGTTGTTCCTTGGCGGCCGATTCGATGTCGAGGTCAATGAGTTTCTGACCATCAACAATCGCGACGCGGAGTTCCTCGGCCTGCGTCGCATTGAAAAGCATGCGCTTCATGTATTCGTTCTCCCGCGATCCAGTCACGGGCAGGACGAGCGGCGCGCACCATCGTGCGAGACGGAGTTAGAGGGGAGTTCTTTTTTGGAGAATGGCTCTCATCCGGTGTTATCTAGCTAACGAAGGTCGGCTGGTCGATTTCATGTGCTCCCGCCAATTTGGCCGAAGCTTCTGATTCCTGCGCGTTAGGACGCGAATAAGCAAAAAAACAAAATAGGGTTTGCTTGCGTTACCATCGCAGCCTCAATTTTCTGGCTACGAGCGGTCACTACCAAACCTGGCGGGAGCTTTCACAACGGGCTCTTGACACTCTTGCGACGCTTGGCATTTCCGCACAAGGCCACATGACGCCATACCGATACAGGTCAGGGCGCAAGTATATGGCAGGATGATGGCGCAAAGCAAAGCCGGTGAAGTCAGGCATGTGGATATTGATATCGAATTGGCCGGTCAGCGGATCGATAATTTCCTTGTGCGCGAGCTCAAGGGCGTCCCCAAAAGCCACATTTATCGTCTGCTGAGAAGTGGTCAGGTGCGCGTCAATGGTGGTCGCGTCGGGCAGACTTATCGGCTGGTCGCGGGCGATACGGTTCGCCTTCCGCCCGTGCGGGTCAGCCAGTCCGCACAAAACCGGGTGGTGCCGCATGGGCAGCCGTTGCCGGTGGTATTCGAAGACGATGCGCTGCTGGTTGTAGACAAGCCGGCTGGTTTGGCGGTGCATGGTGGCAGCGGCGTGAGCTTCGGCGTGATCGAGCAATTGCGTCGGCAGCGCCCGGATGCCCGCTTGCTCGAACTGGCGCACCGTCTCGATCGTGAAACCTCGGGCTTGTTGATCGTGGCGAAGAAGCGTTCGGCCTTGTCGGTGCTGCACGACATGATGCGCGAAGGCAAGGTCGAGAAGCATTACATCACCATGGTTTCGGGCCGTTGGATGAATCCGCGCCAGCACCTGCGCGATCCGCTCTACAAGTATCAGACGGGCAATGGCGAACGGCGTGTTCGTGTGCAGCCCGACGGCAAAGCCGCGCACAGCGTGGTCACGCTGCGTCGACGCTGGGCCAGCATGAGTGAGTTGGGGGTGGAGCTCATGACCGGCCGCACGCATCAAATTCGTGTTCATCTGACGCATGCCGGCTTTGCGCTGGTGGGCGACGACAAATATGGTGATTTCGCGTTGAACAAGCGTTTGGCAAAGGATGCAGGCTTGCAGCGCATGTTTCTGCACGCCGCGCGGCTGAGTTTCCGTCATCCGCTGAACGATGAAACGATCGCCGTCGAAGCGGCGTTGCCGCCCGAATTGCTGGCGTTTCGCGCATGGGTCGAGGCCAACGAGGAGCGGGATTTTGGCGAAGCAATATGATCTGATCGTGTTTGACTGGGACGGCACCTTGCTCGATTCGGCCGCCGCGATCGTGCGCGCCATACAGGCCGCGAGCGAGGATCTCGGGCTTCCGGTGCCGGACGACGCGCGGGCGCGACACGTGATCGGTCTGGGGTTGCACGATGCGCTGGCGCATGCGGTGCCGGCGTTGCAGGTGAACGATTACCCGAAGATGGTGGCGCGCTATCGCTACCATTATCTGGCGCGCGACCATGAGTTGGCGTTGTTCGATGGCGTGAGTGAAATGATCGAGCGCCTCGCCCACGGAGGTTGGCGTCTGGCGGTGGCGACGGGGAAAAGCCGCGTGGGCCTGGATCGGGCGCTCGCGCATTCCGGGCTGGGCGTGCATTTCGATGCCAGCCGCTGCGCCGACGAGTGTCATTCGAAGCCTCATCCGGCGATGCTCGAAGAGCTGATGGACGAGCTCGTGACGCCTCCCGAGCGCACGCTCATGATCGGCGACACGACGCATGATCTGGAAATGGCGAACAACGCGGGGGTGCATGCCGTGGCGGTGAGCTACGGTGCGCATCCGCGCGAGGGCTTGACGCAGGTGCCGCACCGGGCGTGCGTTGATTCACTGGAGGCGTTGGACGCATGGCTGAAACTGAACGCCTGATATGTGCTGCATCCGAGCTTGTCGAGCGCGGACCGGGTGTGCGGTTTTCGGTCGAGCGATACGGCGAGTCGCGCCCGGCGTTCGCCATCCGGTTCGATGGGCGTGCTTACGCCTATATCAATGCATGCGCGCACGTGCCGGTTGAGATGGACTGGATGGAAGGCGACTTTTTCGACGAGGAAAAGCGCTATCTGATCTGCGCCACCCACGGTGCTCGCTATGAACCGACCGATGGGTATTGTGTGCTGGGGCCTTGTCGCGGGGCTCGGCTGACGCCGCTCAGTGTCGTCGAGCGTGACGGTCAGGTGTGGCTGACGATTTCGGACTGATCAGTCAGCCAGCAACAGGAAGACAGTCGGGATGCGCTCTAGCATGGGGGCTGCACGTTGTTTCCATTCGCCGATGGTGTGCGTTTCGACCCTCTCTTCGGCCGTCGTCAGGCCGCGTGCGACGCACAGCCGGGTGCCGGATTTGGCGGCCGCGAGGATTGCGCCGAACATCTGCGGGTTGCGATAAGGCGTCTCGATAAAAAGCTGGGTTTGCTGTTTTTGGCGGGATTCCGTTTCAAGTGCGCGGATGGCCGCGGTGCGTTCGTTGTCCTTGACGGGAAGGTAGCCGTGAAAGGCGAAGCGCTGACCATCCAGCCCGGACGCCATCAGCGACAGCAGCAGTGACGAGGGGCCGACGAGCGGGATGACGCGAATGCCGAGCCGATGCGCTTCGCGTACCAGCAATGCGCCGGGATCAGCCACCGCCGGAACGCCGGCATCCGACATCAATCCCATGTCGTGCCCGTCAAGTGCCGGCGAGAGCAGCCCGCGCAGGACGCTCGGGTTCGGATGCTTGGGCAGCGCCTCGATCCGTAATTCGCGAATGGGCTCCGGATGCGCCAGACGCTTGATTTCGGCACGCGCGGCCTTGGGTGTTTCGACCACGAAGTGGCGAAGCGTGTGGATGATGTCGGCGGCGCCGGTCGGTAGTGTCGCGGCCAGCGGGCTTGCGCCCAGGCTGGCGGGTACCAGATAGAGCGCGCCTTTATCGGGTCGGCTCATGGCAGTGCGACGCCTTCGGCCCGCAACATGTCCGACAGTGCAATCAGCGGCAAGCCGATGAGCGCGGTGGGGTCGTCGCCGCTGAGTGCTTCGAGTAGCGTGATGCCGAGACTTTCGACCTTGGCTGCGCCCGCGCAATCGAGGGGCATCTCGCGTTCGACGTATCGCTCGATTTCCGCGTCGGTCAGGGCGCGGAAGCGAACTTCAGTCGGCACCCCGCGAATCTGCAGCGAGTCGGTCGCCGTGTTGAGCAAGGCGACGCCGGTATGAAAGATGACGCTTCGGCCGCGCATGCGTTTGAGTTGTGCGATCGCATTGTCGACCGTGCCGGGCTTGCCGAAGCGTTCGGCGCCCATGTAGGCCACTTGGTCGCTGCCGATGATCAGCGCGTCCGCGCGATGAGAGGCGACCGCCTGCGCCTTGGCGGCGGCCAATCGCTCCGCTGTTTCAACCGGGGATTCGTCAGGGTTGGGGGCTTCGTTGGTATCGGGGCTGACGACGTCGTAGGGCAGACCCAGACGCTCGAGCAGCATGCGGCGATAGGGCGATGTGGAGGCAAGTACGATACGCATTGAATCGGAAAGGATTTTTGACAGCGGATGGCGAAAATACTATTATGCCCGGCTTATGTCGCGAGAGAGCTATATTATTGATTCAGCGGCTTTCGCGCGCGAGGGCAGAGAACTGACGGGCGTCAGGCCGGTCAGCCAGTTCGAGCGCTTGGCGGAAGTGGTGATCGCAGAGTCCGGTGATTTGCAGTTTGCAGTCACGGGGGTTCGCGAAGAAGGTCAAAATGCGCTCTTTCTCGATGTCGTGGCCAGCGGAACGTTGATGCTTCGGTGTGAGCGTTGTCTGGAAGCGATGCCTTGGCCTTTGAAGGCCGAGGGACGGCTCCTGTTGGTGCCGCCCGGGCAGCCTTTGCCGGACGAGGAGTTGGAGGAGGAGGATTTCGATCCGATTCACGCGAGCAGCACGCTTGATGTGCTGCCGCTGATTGAAGACGAAGTGCTGCTCGCGCTGCCCTTTTCGCCGCGACACGAACAATGTGCGCCGCCCTTGCCGTTAGGTGGGGCGGAGAAAGAATCGCCGTTTGCCGTCCTCAAGCAGTTGAGTGTCGGCAAGGGTGAATGAAAATTGACTGCTCCAAGGAGTTTTAGCAATGGCTGTTCAACAGAACAAGAAGTCGCCCTCGCGACGTGGCATGCGCCGCGCACACGACGGCTTGAGCACCGCCCCGCTGGCGGTGGAAGCAACGACCGGTGAAGTGCATCTGCGTCACCACATCAGCCCCAACGGTTTTTATCGGGGTAAAAAGGTCGTCAAGACCAAGGGCGAGTAATTTCGCTGCTATAAACGGCGCGACGCGTCACGCGTTCGCGCCGTTTTTTCGTCCTCGTTTTCCGACTTTTCAGGCCCGATGTCGATGGATGTAAGTGTTGCGATCGACTGCATGGGTGGCGACCACGGCCCGTCCGTTACGGTGCCGGCCGCTTGCGCATTTCTCAAGCGTGATTCCGTCGCGCACGTGATTCTTGTGGGGGATCCGGCTGTGATCGAGCCGATGATCGCCCGCGTAGACGATTCGGTGCGCCAACGCATTCGTATCCAGCCCGCGAGTCAGGTGGTGGGCATGGACGAAGCGCCTGCCACCGCCTTGCGCGGCAAGAAGGATTCGTCGATGCGCGTGGCGATCAATCTGGTGAAGTCGGGTGAAGCCAAGGCCGCCGTCTCCGCCGGCAATACCGGCGCGCTCATGGCGATTTCACGGTTTGTGCTCAAGACCTTGCCGGGTATCGATCGGCCGGCCATTGCGTCAATCCTCCCGTCTCAGCGCGGACGTGGTCATACCTACGTGCTGGATCTGGGGGCGAACGTCGATTGCACCGCCGAGCATCTGCTGCAGTTCGGCATCATGGGGGCGATGCTGGTGTCCGCGGTCGAGCATGAAGAGCGGCCATCGGTGGGATTGCTCAATATCGGCGAGGAAGAGATCAAGGGGAATGATGTCGTCAAGCAGGCGGCGGAGTTGCTTCGCGCCAGCGGGCTGAACTTCTTCGGCAACGTCGAGGGCAACGACATCTACAAGGGCACGACCGACGTGGTCGTGTGTGATGGCTTTGTCGGCAATGTGGCACTGAAAACCTCAGAAGGGCTGGCGCAGATGCTGGCCACCTTCCTGCGCGAAGAGTTCAACCGCAACATCCTGACGAAGCTGATGGCCCTCGTGGCGTTGCCTGCGCTCAAGCGTTTCAAACGCAGAGTGGATCATCGTCGGTACAATGGCGCCGCGTTGCTTGGTTTGCGCGGTGTGGTTGTCAAGAGCCATGGTTCGGCCGATGCCTTTGCCTTCGAGCAGGCTATCGCCCGGACCGCCGAGGCCGCGGGCAACCGTTTGATTGAACGTATCAGCGACCGCATGGCGGTACGTGAGGAGGTGGCGTGATCTACGCCCGAATCGCCGGTACCGGCAGTTATCTGCCCGGTGAGCCGGTGACCAATGACGATCTGGTGGCTCGTGGCATCGAGACTTCCGACGAGTGGATTGCCACGCGCACGGGTATCCGCGCTCGCCATTTTGCGGCCGGAAACGTCACCGCCAGCGATCTGGCCGAAAAGGCATCGCGCCGGGCGATCGACGCGGCAGGCTGCCAGCCGGAAGAAATCGATCTGATCATCGTTGCCACGTCGACGCCGGATTACATCTTTCCCAGTACTGCCGCCTTGCTGCAATCCCGTCTCGGTATTCGCAACGAAGGGGCGGCGTTCGATCTCCAGGCAGTGTGCAGCGGCTTTGTCTATGCGTTGACGGTGGCGGAGAAGTTCATCGCGTCGGGCAGTCACAAGCGCGCGTTGGTCGTTGGCGCTGAAGTGTTTTCGCGCATTCTCGACTGGAACGATCGCGGCACCTGTGTCCTTTTTGGAGACGGTGCGGGCGCGGTTGTGCTCGAAGCCTCGGAGCGCCCGGGTATGCTGTCCTCCGCGCTGCACGCCGATGGGTCTCATCACCCCATCCTGTGTGTTCCCGGCACGGTCGCATCCGGCAGGGTGCTCGGCGACCCCTTCTTGCGCATGGATGGTCAGGCGGTCTTCAAATTCGCCGTCAAGGTGCTCGCCGATGTCGCCAGCGAGGTGATTGAGCAGGCCGGTTTGAGTGCTGACGACATTGATTGGCTCATCCCGCATCAAGCGAACATCCGCATTATTCAATCCACCGGCAAGCGGCTCGGCGTGCCGACGGAAAAAGTCATTGCGACTGTCGCCATGCATGGCAATACTTCTGCGGCGTCAATTCCGCTGGCCCTCGATCTGGCCGTGCGCGATGGCCGTATCCAGCGCGGTCAGAAGGTTGTTCTCGAAGGCGTGGGCGGCGGTTTTACCTGGGGTGCGGTGCTCGTCGAGTACTGATCCGCTGTATCAGGAGTGTTCATGAAATTTGCACTGGTTTTTCCCGGTCAGGGTTCGCAGGCGGTCGGCATGATGGCCGCGTATGGCGATAGCGTCGTCATTCGACAGACTTTTCAGGAAGCGTCCGACGCCTTGGGCGAGGATCTCTGGGCGATGGTCAATGATGGCCCCGCCGAGCGACTGGCGCTGACGGTCAATACCCAGCCGCTGATGCTCACCGCCGGTGTCGCCGTGTATCGCGCCTGGCAGGCCGACGGCGGGCCCGTGCCGGCCTTTGTGGCCGGGCATAGTCTGGGTGAATATTCCGCCCTCGTGGCGGCGGGCGCGCTGGCCTTTGCCGACGCGGTGCCGCTCGTGCGTTTCCGTGCGGCGGCCATGCAGGAGGCGGTGCCCGAAGGGCAAGGCGCCATGGCTGCGCTGCTGGGGCTCGATGCGGATGTGGTGCATGCGGTGTGCGAGAAGGTTGCGGGCGGCGAAGTCGTTTCGGCCGCCAACCTCAACGCGTCCGGTCAGATCGTGATTGCCGGCGCCACGGCGGCCGTTGAACGCGCGATGGAAGAAGCCAAGGCGCAAGGCGCCAAGCGCGCGGTCAAGTTGCCGGTGAGCGCGCCGTTCCACTGCGCGCTGATGAAACCCGCGGCTGAACGTTTGGCTGAGCGACTCGCCGAGATCGATATCCAGACGCCGACGATCCCGGTGATCAACAACGTCGATGTGTCGGTGTGCGACGATCCTGTGTTGATCCGCGACGCCTTGATTCGCCAGGCGTATTCGCCGGTGCGCTGGATCGAAACCGTGCAGTCGATGGCCGGGCAGGGGGTCGAGGCAGTAATCGAGTGCGGCCCCGGCAAGGTGCTTGCCGGCATGACCAAACGGATTGTGAAAGAGATTCAGGGGGCGGCGATTGTCGATGCCGACACGCTGGCGCAAGCTATCGAACTGGCAGGAGGCAAACAATGAGCGCGGTGCTTGAAGGGCAGATCGCATTTGTGACCGGCGCGTCACGTGGCATTGGACGGGCGGTTGCGCTCGAGTTGGCTGGCATGGGTGCCTACGTGGTGGGCACCGCGACGTCGGAGAGCGGCGCAGCCGCGATCGGCGAAGCCATCACTGCCGCAGGTTTTTCCGGGCATGGCCTCGCACTTGACGTTACCAATGCCGTGGCCTGCGAAGCGGCCGTGTCGGCCGTCGAAAAAGCACACGGTGCCGTCAATATTCTCGTTAACAATGCCGGTATCACCCGCGACAACCTCGCCATGCGCATGAAGGACGAGGAGTGGGATGCGGTCATCGATACCAACCTCAAGGCGGTGTTCCGCATGTCACGCTTGGTCATGCGCGGCATGATGAAGGCGCGTGGTGGTCGCATCATCAACATCACCTCGGTGGTGGCCAGCTCAGGCAACCCCGGGCAGGCCAACTATGCCGCCGCCAAGGCCGGCGTCGGTGGCATGACGCGTGCGCTGGCGCGCGAACTGGGCAGCCGCAATATCACCGTCAATTGCGTTGCGCCGGGCTTTATCGACACCGACATGACGCGTGCGCTGCCTGACGCGGCACGCGATGCCTTGGTGGGTCAGATTGCTGTCGGCCGCCTGGGACAACCCGAAGAAATTGCTGCCGCCGTCGCGTTTTTGGCCTCGCCGGCGGCATCATATGTCAGTGGCACCACATTGCACGTCAATGGTGGCATGTACATGGTGTAAAGAACACCCGCCCGCCGCCCGCCTTTTTGGTAGAATACGGCGGCTTTAATCACATACCCGCACATTTCAGGGAAGGAGTTGCTTCATGGAGAACATCGAACAGCGCGTCAAAAAGATCGTCGCGGAACAGCTCGGTGTAAACGAGTCGGAAATCAAGAACGAATCCTCGTTCGTCGACGATCTGGGCGCAGATTCGCTGGACACCGTGGAACTCGTGATGGCACTGGAAGAAGAGTTCGAGTGCGAGATTCCGGACGAAGAAGCCGAGAAGATCACTACCGTTCAGCAGGCGATTGACTACGTCAACGCCCACCTGAGCAAGTAATCAAAGACTACCGGAGCGAGCATTGTCACGTCGCAGAGTTGTCATCACCGGTCTGGGCATTGTTTCCCCGGTCGGCAATTCCATTCCGGAGGCCTGGGACAATATTGTCAATGGCCGTTCCGGTATCACCGAGATTACGCGTTTTGACGCCTCGGAATTCCCTGTGCGCATTGCGGGGGAGGCCACCGGCTTCAATGTGGCGGATTATCTGTCGCCGAAGGACGCGCGGCGGATGGATACCTTCATTCATTTCGGTCTGGCGGCAGGAATCCAGGCGGTAAGGGATGCGGGTATCGAATCGCCGGGCGATTCGGCCCCGCGTTTCGGCGTCAACATCGGTTCGGGCATCGGTGGTTTGCCGATGATCGAAGCGACACACAACGATTATCTGAAGGCGGGGCCACGCAAGATTTCCCCGTTCTTCATTCCCGGCACGATCATCAACATGATCTCGGGCCATCTTTCCATCATGTATGGCTTCAAGGGGCCGTGCATTGCCATGGTGACGGCATGCACCACGGCCACGCACTGTATCGGCGAGTCTGCTCGCATGATCCAGTACGGCGATGCGGACGTGATGGTTGCAGGCGGCGCTGAGTCGACAATTACCCCACTGGCCGTTGGTGGATTCGCTTCTGCGCGTGCATTGTCGACGCGCAACGACGATCCCGCGACCGCCAGTCGTCCCTGGGATACGGGGCGCGACGGATTCGTGCTTGGTGAAGGTGCGGGCGTGGTGGTGCTAGAAGAATACGAGCATGCCAAGGCGCGTGGTGCCAAGATCTACGCAGAAGTGGTCGGCTACGGCATGAGTGCTGACGCCTATCACATGACGGCGCCTTGCGAAGATGGCGATGGGGCGGCACGCTCCATGACCAACGCGATCAACGACTCGGGCCGCAATCTGACCGACTTCGATTACATCAACGCGCATGGAACGTCCACGCCTTTGGGTGATCAGGCCGAGACGGTTGCCGTGAAGCGTTGCTTTGGCGATCACGCCAAGAATCTGGTGGTGAATTCAACCAAATCGATGACGGGGCACCTGCTGGGTGCGGCGGGCGGTGTTGAAGCCGTGTTCACCGCGTTGGCCGTGAAGAACCAGATTTCGCCGCCGACGATCAATATCTTCGAGCAGGATCCGGGTTGCGATCTGGATTATGTGGCGAATCAGGCGCGCGAGATGGAAATTCGCACGGCACTGTCGAATTCCTTCGGCTTCGGTGGCACCAACGGTACGCTCGCGCTGGCACGTGTTTGACATGAACGTGTGACCGGGTGATGTGAGTTATCCCCGGTCATTCGTACTGAAACCGCCCCGCAGCTTGCGCCTTTTGGCGTGTGGGCTGCTCTTCGGGGCGGTTTTTCTTTGCCTGCTGCAGCCTGATCGTTTCGGCGTACTTGCGGCAATACTCCTGGCGGGCGTTGCGTGCGCGCTGTGGCGTGCGACAACCGCTTGTGCCGGTCGTGAGTTCCTGATTCTGGCGGACGGGGGGTGGATTCCCCCGGGTGCCGATCTACCCCACGAATTATGCGGCAGTAGCACCTGTCTTGGCGGTGTGCTCTGGCTGCATGGCCGGCGCGAGGGCGGGCAGCGTGCCTACTTGATGCTCACGCCCGATACGCTGGCGGACGAGGAAGCCTATCGCTGCGTGTGCGTGTGGTACCGGACGGCGACGTCGTCCGTCGGTTGATGGGCGGGCGTCTCAGCGGCGCGGGCGCAGGATCGTGTTTTTCGCTTTTGCCAGCGTTTGAGCGTAGTCGCTACTGAAATGCAGTCCGCGGCTTTCCTTTCGCCGTAGTGCGCTGCGCACGATCAGATCGGCGGTGACCACCAGGTTGCGCAATTCGATGAGGTCGTTGGACACACGGAAGTTGGAGTAGTACTCGTCGATTTCGCGGCTGAGCAGACGGATGCGATGCTGGGCGCGCTGGAGTCGTTTGGTGGTGCGCACAATACCCACGTAGTCCCACATTGCGCGACGCAGCTCCTCCCAGTTGTGGGAAATGACGATCTCTTCGTCGGCGTCGGTGACGCGGCTTTCGTCCCAAGGTGGCAACGAGACCGGGGCCTGGCCGGCTGATGAAAGAATGCTTTCGGCGATCGCTTCGCTGAACACGACACATTCGAGCAAAGAGTTGCTGGCCAGTCGATTGGCGCCGTGCAGGCCGGTGCACGTGCTCTCGCCGACGGCAAACAGGCCGGGTACGTCGGTTTGACCGTGCAGGTCGGTGACAACGCCGCCGCAGGTGTAGTGAGCGGCTGGCACCACCGGGATCGGTTGTCTGGAGATGTCGATGCCCAGTTCGAGGCAGCGGGCGAGAATGGTGGGGAAGTGCGCCTGAAGGAAATCGACGCCCTTGTGGGTGATGTCGAGAAAGACGCAATCGAGGCCGCGCTTCTTCATCTCGAAGTCGATGGCGCGGGCGACGATGTCGCGCGGCGCAAGCTCGGCACGCTCATCGTGCGCCGGCATGAAGCGTTCTCCGCTGGGGAGTCGAAGCAAGCCGCCTTCACCACGCACCGCTTCCGAAATGAGGAAGGACTTCGCTTCCGCGTGGTACAGGCAGGTGGGATGGAACTGGATGAATTCCATGTTTCCGACCCGGCAGCCTGCGCGCCACGCCATGGCGATGCCATCGCCGGTGGCCGTGTCCGGGTTGGTGGTATAGACGTAGACCTTGCCCGCGCCGCCGGTGGCAAGCACGGTGTGCTTTCCGCTGATGGTGCGCACGTGTCCGCTGCCGATGTCGAGCACGTAGGCGCCGAGGCAGCCGCGCTCGGGGTGTCCAATCTTGTTGCCGACAATCAGGTCAACGGCGATGTGGCGTTCAAGCACGGTGATGTTCGGGTGCGCGAGTACCTGTTCGGTCAGTGTTTCTTGCACTGCCGCGCCGGTGGCGTCGGCGGCGTGAATGATGCGCCGATGGCTGTGGCCACCTTCGCGTGTCAGGTGATAGCCGGTCGCCGTGGTTGCGTCGCGGGAAAACGGAACGCCGCGCTCAATGAGCCACTCGATGGCGCGCTTGCTGTTTTCGATGACGAAGCGTGTTGCTTTCGGATCGCAAAGCCCGGCGCCGGCGTCGAAGGTGTCGTCGATATGTGATTGAACGCTGTCGGATGGATCGAGCACGGCAGCGATGCCGCCCTGCGCCCAGGCGCTGGCACAATCGGCGAGTGTGCGTTTGGTGACAAGCGCGACGCGCAGGCGTTCAGCCAGGCGCAGCGCGAGCGATTGGCCAGCGAGACCGCTGCCAATGATGACGACGTCGAAGGAATCCACCGTGGGAAAATATGCGGGCAGTTGTGCAAGGCACAAACTATAGCATCGGCGCCGTCGTGCCCGGAACTGCAATCACGCACACTTGCGTATGAACCAACTTCTTGCGTTTGCGCAATTTCGCACCAAAAACCCTTTCGGCGGATGAACTATTGCATTTGCCCGCGGTCTGGCCTCTTGAAACGCATTTGGGCGACGGCTGGACGCTGCTTGGTTATACTTGCCCGGCTTTACCGCAGTGGCACAGGCTAACGAACACCGACACCCAATGAGTGACCGAGAACTGGATCAACAACTGGTCGAGCGCGTTCAGCGTGGCGACAAACAGGCTTTTGGCCTGCTTGTTACCAAGTACCAGCGCAAATTGCTGCGTCTGCTGTCGCGTCTGATTCGCGATCCGGCCGAGGTGGAGGACGTCGCGCAAGAGACGTTCATCAAGGCGTATCGGGCGCTTCCGGCGTTTCGTGGTGACAGCGCGTTTTACACCTGGCTCTATCGCATTGGTGTGAATACGGCAAAGAACTATCTGGTCGCGCAGGGGCGTCGCGCTCCCACGACCACGGGTTTCAACTCGGAAGAGGCTGAAACCTTCGACGACGGAGATCAGTTGCGTGACATCAACACGCCGGAGCGTTTGATGATGTCCCGGCAGATTGGTGAAACGGTTGAAACGGCGATGGATTCATTGCCCGAAGAGCTCAAGACGGCGATCGTGCTGCGCGAGATCGAAGGGCTGAGTTACGAGGAGATCGCCGCGATTATGGATTGCCCTATCGGCACCGTTCGTTCGCGGATATTTCGCGCGCGTGAAGCGATTGCCGACAAACTCAGGCCGTTGTTGGATACGGCCCCTGATAAACGGTGGTAGGCATGAAGGAACGTATTTCGGCACTCATTGATGGTCAATTCGATGATGCGAAGGGCCGCAGTTCGGCGATTGGCGCGATTGCCGAGTCTGCCGATGCGCGTGCGACCTGGAGCGTGTATTGCGTGATTGGCGATACGCTACGCGATGAATACAGGCTCGGTGCAGACCTGACCTCGGCCGTGATGACTCGACTCGAAAACGAACCGACCGTGCTTGCGCCCGTATCGGTTGTTCGTGATCGTCAGCGTACGCAGGGGCTGTGGAATCGTGCGCTGCCGGTGGCCGCGTCGATCATGGGGGTGGCGGCCGTTGGTTGGGTCGCCTTGCAAATGAATGCGCCGACACAGGCGCCGATCGTTGCCAAGGCGACCGCCCAGCCCGCAGCCATTCAAACGGTGTCGGCCAGTACCGACGCCCAGCGACGAGTCGCGCGGGATACTGCCTTGCGTGCCTTCGTTCTCGCGCATCAGGGCACCGTCCGAGGTGCACTGCCCGGGGTGGCCCCGTATGTTCGTACCGTGGCCGAAATGCCGCAGGCGCGCCAATGATGCTGCGGGTGTTGATTGCGCTCTGGATGTTGTTCGCCAGCGCGGTAACACTTGCTGCCAACGACGCCGACGATGCCATTGAGTGGCTCGAACGCATGGCCAGCGCGGCGAAACATCTGAACTACACCGGTACTTTCACCTACTTGAGCGACCAACGCTTCGAGACCATGCGCATCGTCCATGCGGTGGGTGCCAGCGGTGAGTTGGAGCGTCTGGAAACACTCGACGGCAGCCCGCGCGAAGTGATCCGGCGCAACGGCGAAGTTCGCTGTGTGTTGCCCTCACTCAAGACCGTGATCGTCGACCGTCAGGGACGTCGCCGTGCGTTTCCGGGGCGGCTTCCGGTAGCGGTCAATCTGCTGGGCGAGCACTATCGAATCGTAAAAGGAGAGGTGGGTCGTGTCGCCGGGCGCGGCAGCCAGATCGTGCGCCTCGAACCGCTCGATGGATTGCGATACGGCCACCAGCTTTGGGCCGACCTTGAAACAGGCTTGCTGCTCAAGGCGCGCATGCTCGACGAAAACGGCAAGGTGGTCGAGCAGTTCGTCTTCAACGATATTCGTATCGGTGGCGACATCGATCCGGAATCGCTCAAGGCGCGTTATGACGCGGGCAAGGACTGGAATGTCGTCAACGCGCGCGGCACCGACGAGGCGCTTGGCCATGTGCAATGGGCGCTGGCCGAGATGGTGCCGGGATATCGTCTGGTGTCGACCGTCAGACGGGCCGTGACCGGTGAAGCGCACGACGTGCTGCACATGGTCTTTTCCGATGGCCTCGCGCACATTTCGGTTTTCATCGAACCGGAGCAGCAGGGTGATGAAGCGGAAGAGGCCGCCGGCTTCCTTACCGCCGGCTCGATCGGAGTCTACGCGCGAAACTACGCGGGCTATCGACTGACGGTGCTTGGCGAAGCACCGAAAGAAGCACTGCGTCGCGTCGGTGATGGCATGGTCTTGAACGGCCATGATTGAAGCGCCGGGCATTGTCGAGCGGGTGCAAGACGGCGCCGTCTGGGTGCGCCTGACGGAACAGCAGACCGGCTGTGGTCGATGCCATGAGCCGGGGGGGTGTGGTGGTGCCCGCATTGCACATGCACTGGGCAAACCGAACGATGTCTTCAAGATCGAAATGGCTTCCGAGTTGTCGGTCGGTGAGGCGGTGAGGCTGGTTGCCGATGAACGTGCCGCGCTCAAGGCGGGGTTGCTGGCCTATGGGCTCCCCACTGTCGGCGCCATTGTCGGCGCTGCCGTCGGAACCAGCGTCGGTGGCCAGCCCGGCGCGCCGTGGGGGCTTGTTGTCGGCCTGGTGGTCGCCATCGCGCTGGTGCGACGGGCGAGTTCGGCGCGCAAGTGGTCGGATGGCGTGCGCGTCTCGGTACTGCCCAGCGTTTCTTCCTGCCAACACGCGCACTGACATGACGCGCCTGCTTCGTGCCCGATGGGAATGGTTCGGTGTGGTGCTGGCTGTTGTTGCGCCAGCGTTGGTACAGGCGCAGTCCTCACTGCCTGATTTTCGTGCACTGGTCCGGCGTGAAGGGGCCAAGGTCGTCAACATTCAGGCGGAGCGCGAGCCGGCGTCGGCAAATGCCCCAGCGCACGAGGTGCAGATCCCTGATTGGCTGCGTCGGATTCAGCCGGATCATCCCGATATGCCGGGGATTCCCGACGAGGGCGGACCCGCGGTCGGCTCGGGTTTCATCCTCTCCGAAGACGGGTACATCCTCACCAACGCGCATGTGATCGACGGTGCGAGTACGCTCCGAGTGCGTTTGAACGACAAGCGGGATTTCACCGCACGACTGGTGGGTGCCGATGCCGACTCGGATGTGGCGTTGATCAAGATCGACGCGCGTGCCTTGCCTGTTGTGACGCTGGGCAACCCCGATGCTTTGGAAGTCGGTGAGTGGGTCGTGGCCATCGGTTCGCCCTTCGGTTTCGAGCAAAGTGTGACCGCGGGCATCGTCAGCGCGCGTGGCCGGGTGTTTCCGCAAGAGAGTTACGTTCCTTTCATTCAGACCGACGTCGCCATCAATCCCGGAAATTCGGGCGGGCCACTCTTCAATCTGCGCGGCGAAGTCATTGGCATCAATTCGCAGATTTACAGTCGCACGGGCGGCTTCATGGGGGTTTCCTTTGCGATTCCCATCGATCTGGCGATGCGCATTGCCGATCAACTCAAGTCTGGCGGCACGGTGCGCCGTGGGCGGATTGGTGTGTCGATTCAGGAAGTGACGCCACCGCTGGCGCGTGCGTTCGCGCTGGATCGCCTGCAAGGCGCGCTGGTGGGCATGGTGGAGCCGGATAGCCCGTCAGACAAGGCGGGCGTGCGCACGGGCGACGTCATCCTGAGGTTCGATGGTGTCTTGGTACGTGCCTCGGACGATTTGCCGCGTATCGTGGGGGCGGTGTCGCCGGGCGCGAGAGTCGACATGGACATCTGGCGCGATGGCACGCAACTGACCTTGCCCGTCACGGTCGGTCGGTGGGAAAGCGCACACGTGGCAGCAGTGCGCCCACAGCAGAGCCGAGCGCTACCAACCCGGCTGGGGCTCGAAGTGACCGAGCCGACGCGGGCGGCGTTGGTCGGCATGGGGGCGCGTTCGGGACTGTTGGTTGACGATGCCAAAGGGCCGGCGGCGTCCGCGAATATCGGCGCTGGCGATCTGATCGTGGCGGCCGTTCGCGGCGGCAAGCTGCAGGCGCTCGATCGGATAGAGACGCTCGATACCGCCATCAATGCGCTGGCCGATGGCGAGGCGCTTGTGCTGCTGATCCAGCGTGGCGGTGGTCGCAGCTACGTGACGGTGGAGCGGCGGTGAGTGTTCGTGTTCGCGTGCTCAGCCGTGCCTGGTGCCACCTATGCGACGATTTGCTCGATCGTCTGATGGCTTTGGCGGTGATTGCCGATGTAGGTATCGACGTCGAAGACGTGGATGACTCGCCTGCGCTGGAAGCGCGATGGGGCGAGTGGGTGCCCGTACTACTTGACGCCGAAGGAAACGAGCTGTGTCACTACCATCTCGATGAAGGGGCGGTTCGTGCCTATCTTGCACGATTTCCGATAGAATCCGCGGATTGAATCGCCGGACAGCCGGGGGTGCCGAGAGGCACCTTTTTTATTGTGAATATGCGCCACATACGAAATTTCTCGATCATCGCTCACATTGACCACGGCAAGTCGACCCTGGCTGACCGCATCATTCAGCAGTGTGGTGGTCTGGCCGAACGGGAAATGGACAAGCAGGTGCTCGATTCCATGGACCTGGAGCGAGAGCGCGGCATTACCATCAAGGCGCAAACGGCCAGCTTGCTCTACAAGGCGAAGGACGGTCAGGAGTATCATCTGAACCTGATCGATACCCCGGGGCACGTCGATTTCAGCTACGAGGTCTCCCGCTCGCTGTCGGCGTGCGAGGGGGCGCTGCTGGTGGTGGATGCCTCGCAAGGGGTCGAAGCGCAGACGGTGGCGAACTGCTACACCGCACTCGAGCAGGATGTCGAGGTGGTGCCGGTGCTCAACAAGATCGACTTGCCGGCGGCCAATCCGGAGCAGGCGCGCAGCGAGATCGAGGACGTCATCGGCGTCGACGCCAGCGAAGCGATCCTGTGTTCGGCAAAGTCCGGATTGGGTGTGGATGAGGTGCTTGAAGCCGTCGTCGCCCGTATCCCGCCGCCCGAGGGTGACCCCGATGCGCCGCTCAAGGCGCTGATCATCGACTCCTGGTTCGACAGCTACGTGGGCGTGGTCATTCTGGTGCGTGTCGTCGACGGCTGTATCAAGGCCAAGGATCGTATGCGTTTGATGGCCACGAACGCGGAATATCCGGTCGACCAGGTTGGCGTGTTTACGCCGAAGTCCCTGGTGCGCGATCAGCTCAGCGCTGGCGACGTCGGATTCATCATCAGCGGGATCAAGGTGATTGCCGACGCCAAGGTTGGCGATACCGTCACGCTTGCCGGCCGGCCCGCCGACAAGGCGCTGCCGGGTTTCAAGGAAATCAAATCGCAAGTGTTCGCCGGTCTGTATCCGGTGGAGTCGAACGAATACGAACAGTTGCGCGAGTCACTGGAAAAACTGCAGTTGAACGACGCGGCACTGCGCTTCGAGCCCGAAGTGTCGGAGGCCCTCGGCTTTGGTTTTCGCTGTGGTTTTCTCGGCTTGCTGCACATGGATGTCGTGCAGGAGCGGCTCGAGCGTGAATTCGATATCGACCTCATCACCACCGCACCCACCGTGGTGTACGAGGTGCTGATGAAGGACGGTTCGACCATCAAGGTGGAAAACCCGGCCAAACTGCCCGACCTGTCCAAAATCGACGAAATTCGCGAACCCATCATTCGCGCCACGATCTATGTGCCGCAAGAGTATGTCGGCGTCGTCATCACCTTGTGCACGCAGAAGCGCGGCACGCAGGTAGACATGCGCTACCACGGCCGTCAGGTGCAACTGATTTACGACATGCCGATGAACGAAGTGGTGATGGATTTCTTCGATCGTCTCAAGTCGGCCTCACGTGGCTATGCGTCGCTGGACTATGAGTTCAAGGAGTACCAGGCGGCCGATCTGGTCAAGCTCGAGATGCTGGTCAATGGCGAGAAGGTCGACGCGCTTTCAATCATCGTGCACCGTGCCACCTCGCAGTACCGCGGGCGTGAGCTGGCCTCCAAACTGCGCGGCATCATTCCGCGCCAGATGTTCGACGTTGCGGTGCAAGCCGCCATTGGCTCGCAAATCGTTGCCCGTGAAACCATCAAGGCGCTGCGCAAGAACGTGCTCGCGAAGTGCTATGGCGGGGATATCTCGCGGAAACGCAAACTGCTGGAAAAGCAGAAGGCGGGCAAGCGGCGGATGAAGCAGGTCGGCAACGTCGAGATTCCGCAGGAGGCTTTCCTGGCCGTCTTGAGGACCGATGAAAGTTAACAAGTCGTCAGTTCCGAATATCCCATTGGAGTGCCCGTGAATTTTGCCCTGATCCTTTTCCTTTTGCTCGTGGCCACAGGCATTCTGTGGCTTGCGGACAAGCTATTCGCCAGGAAGCGTCGCGACAAGGATGCGCCGGAACCCTGGTGGGTCGAGTACGGGGCAAGCTTCTTTCCGGTCATTCTGGCCGTGTTCTTCCTGCGCTCTTTTCTTGTCGAGCCTTTCAAGATTCCGTCCGGTTCGATGATCCCGACCTTGCTTGTGGGCGACTACATCCTCGTCAACAAATACGCCTACGGTATTCGCCTGCCAGTGATCAACAAGAAGATCATTGATGTCGGCGAGCCGCATCGTGGCGATGTGATGGTGTTTCGCTACCCCGAAAACCCGGATCTGGACTACATCAAACGGGTGGTGGGCTTGCCCGGCGACACTGTCGAGTATTACGGCAAACGCCTCAAGATCAATGGCGAGGTAGTCGATACCCAGTCAGATGGGCAATATCTGCACCGCGATCGTCTCTACAGTAGCCAGAAGTTCATCGAGCACCTCGGGGGCGTGGCGCACGCGATGCTGAATGATTCGGGCAGGCCCGCATTTGTCCCGCAGGTGAAGGCATTTCCGCAACGGGATCGCTGCACCTATACTAGCGGTGGCGTGCGTTGCGTCGTGCCCGAAGGGCATTATTTCATGATGGGCGACAACCGTGATGACAGTAGCGACAGCCGGGTGTGGGGCTTTGTCCCGGAAGAAAACATCGTCGGCAAGGCGTTCTTCATCTGGTTCAATTTCACCGACCTGAGCCGCATCGGTTCGTTTGACTGAGGATATTGACGCATGAAAAACAAGCAGTCCGGCCTTTCGTTGATTGGTGTGCTCATTGTGGGCGCCATTCTCGCGTTCTTCTTTTTGCTGGGAATGCGCACGGTACCAGCGGTCACGGAGTATATGGCAATCAAGCGGATTATCAACGTCATCGTAGATAGCAAGCCCGGCCCGGATGTGACGGTCACGGATATTCGCCGTGACTTCGAAAAACGAGCGTATATCGACGACGTAGCGACCATCTCAGGGAAGGACTTGGATATCTTCAAGCGGGGTAATCAACTTGAGGTATCCGTTGAGTATTCGCGCAAGATTCCGATCTTTGGCAACGCAAGCTTGCTTCTTGATTTTCAGACCTCAGCAAAAAGCGGCAGTTGATCATCGCGGTGAGCGGCACGGATTTCCAGCAATCCCTCGGCTATCGATTTGCGGATGAACGCCTGCTTCGGCAGGCGCTGACGCATCGTAGCTACGGCCAGCCCAACAACGAGCGCCTTGAATTCCTCGGGGACAGCATCGTCAATCATTTCGTTGCGCTGGCGCTCTATCATCGTTTTCCTCAGCTTCGCGAGGGTGAGCTCTCGCGCCTGCGTGCGCATCTTGTTTGTCAGACAACATTGCATGAAGTTGCGGCTGAGCTGAATCTGGGTGTTGTCTTGCTGCTTGGCGAGGGGGAGCTGAAAAGCGGTGGCGCCGAGCGGCCTTCCATTCTCTCGGATGCACTCGAAGCCTTGATTGCCGCGGTCTACCTTGACGGTGGTTTCGAGGCGGCCAAGCAGTTTGTCGACCGGTTTTTCAAGCGTCGGCTTGAGCAGCTCGACCCGGCGAAGAGTCTGAAAGACCCGAAAACGCGTCTCCAGGAGTGGCTGCAGGGGCGCAAGCGTCCGCTGCCGAAATACGTGCTGGTCGATGTGCGCGGTGAAGCCCACGCGCAGGAATTTGAAGTGGAATGTTCCGTCGAAGGTGTGCTCACGACACGTGGCGTCGGCGCCAGCCGGCGTGCGGCGGAACAGGCCTCGGCCGCCTTGGCCATTGATCAACTGGAGTCGCAGCCGCGCTGAACCATGACGGATTCAAACGAGTTTCACACCGGATTCATCGCCATCGTCGGCCGGCCCAATGTGGGCAAGTCGACGCTCATGAACCGACTCATCGGTGTCAAGGTCAGCATCGTGTCGAGCAAGGCACAGACCACGCGGCACCGGGTGTCGGGCATCTACTCGGATGAGCAAGCCCAGTTCGTGTTCGTGGATACCCCGGGTTTTCAGACGCGTCACATGAATGCGCTCAATCGGACCATGAACCGCACGGTGACGCAGTCGCTGGCGGACGTCGATCTGGTTTTCTTCGTGGTCGAGGCGGGGCGTTTTACCGACGAGGATGCCCAAGTGCTTGCCTTGCTGCCCGAGGACGCGAAGGTGATCCTGGTGATCAACAAGGTCGACACGGTGAGTGACAAGGCGAGCCTGCTGCCTTTCATCGAAGCGTGCAGCGCGCGCTTTGCCTTTGCCGAGATTGTGCCGCTGTCGGCCGAGCGCGGGCAGAACGTCGATCGCTTGCTGGCGGTGGCCCGAGGCTACCTGCCTGAGGGTGAGCCGATGTTTTCACCGGACGACATCACCGATCGCAGCGAACGTTTTCTGGCGGCCGAATTCTTGCGCGAGAAGCTGTTTCGCTTGCTCGGAGACGAATTGCCCTACGGCATGACCGTCGAGATCGAGCGCTTCGAAACCGAAGGCAATCTGCGCCGCATCTACGCGGCGGTCATTGTGGACAAGCCAGGTCACAAAGGTATCGTCATCGGCAAGAAAGGCGAGCACCTCAAGCGGATTTCGACCGAAGCACGCAAGGCCATGGAAGACCTGTTCGGGGCGCGCGTCTATCTCGAAGTGTGGGTCAAGGTGAAGTCGGGCTGGTCGGACGATGAGCGCGCGCTCAAGAGTCTCGGCTACGACTGAATGGCGAGCCGCCCGTGGCACAAAAGCAGCGCGTCGATCAACAACCCGGGTTCATTCTCCACACGCACGCCTATCGCGAAACAAGCCTCATCGTCGAGTTGTTTTCGCGCGACCATGGCCGACTCGCGCTGGTTGCGAAAGGGGCGCGGCGCCCCATGTCCGCCTTGCGTGGCGTGTTGCTGGCGTACCAGCCGCTCCTGGTCGACTGGTCCGGGGGCGGCGAAGTCAAAACGCTGATTCGTGCGGAATGGCGGGGTGGTCAGCCCATGCTGTCAGGCAAGGCCTTGCTGTGCGGCTACTATCTCAACGAACTGTTGATGCGTTTTCTCGCGCGAGAGGATGCGCACCCGGCGTTGTTCGACTGCTATGGCGAGGTGATTTCGGCCTTGCCCGCCTGTACGCATTTCGAACCCTTGCTGCGTCGCTTCGAGCTCACTTTGCTCGAGCAGATGGGCTACGGCGTGCCGCTCACGCATGAAGCGGACTCCGAGCGCCCGGTCGAAGCGCATGGCGAGTACCGCTATATAATCGAGCGAGGCCCGGTGCCGGCCGAGCAGGGAGACTCGGAATGTCCGCTGGTGAGCGGTGAGAGTTTGCTGGACATGGCCGCCGGGCATTTCGATTCGCCCCGTACGTTGGCGCAAAGCAAGCAACTGCTGCGCCTGCTGATCGGGCACCATCTGGGCGGGCAGCCGCTGCAGTCCCGCCGCATGTTCAAGGAGTTGCAGTCACTGTGATCGAACTGGGTGTGAATATCGACCATGTCGCCACCTTGCGCCAGGCGCGTCGAACCTGGGAGCCCGATCCGGCGTGGGCCGCCGTCGAGGCGCATTTGGGTGGCGCGGACGGCATTACCGTTCATTTGCGCGAAGATCGGCGCCATATCAACGATGATGATGTGCGGAAATTGCGTGGGCTCACGCAAATCAAGCTGAATCTGGAAATGGCCGCCACTGACGAAATGGTCGATATCGCGCGCTCGATTCGCCCCGAGATGGCCATGTTCGTACCCGAGGGGCGACAGGAAATCACCACCGAAGGCGGCCTCGACATCGTCGCGCAGGAAGCCGCACTGTCGCAGGCGGTGGCGCGTTTGGCGGATGCCGGCATCATGGTGAGCGTGTTTATCGACGCGGTGCCCGCGCAGATCGATGCTGCCGCACGCATCGGCGCGCAAGTGTGCGAGGTGCATACCGGACCCTACGCGCACGCTTTTCATTCCGCGGGAAGAGATGCGCAATCACCCGCGGTGCTGAACGAGATCGAGCGTATTCGCGCCGCCGGCGATCAGATTCGGGGCTTGGGCATGCGCTTCAACGCCGGGCATGCGCTCAATTATTACAACGTGCAGCCCATCGCCCGTCTGCCGGGTATTCGCGAACTGCATATCGGCCATTCCATCGTTTCGCGCGCGGTGTTCAGTGGCATGCGTGACGCCGTGAGCGAAATGAAACGCCTGATGCGCGAAGCCGCAAACGCGGGGGGCTGAGCCGATGATTTACGGCGTGGGCACCGACATGGTCAGCATTGCACGGATGGAAAAAGCGCTCGAGCGTGGCGGCGAGCGCTTTGCCCATCGCATCCTTGCGCCGGGTGAGCGCGAAGCCTTTGCTGCTGTTGCGCAGCCGGCCCGTTTGCTGGCCAAGCGGTTCGCGGCGAAAGAGGCGTTTGGCAAAGCGTTCGGCACAGGGGTCGCGGCGCCCGCCACCTTGCATTCGATCGAAGTCACGCGAGACGAGCGGGGCAAGCCTCACTTTGCCTACCATGGCGAACTGGCCCGGATCATGGCGGACGACAAGCTTGCCGCGCACCTGAGCATCACCGACGAACTCGACTACGTGGTGGCATTTGCCATCATCGAGAGGCAAGCATGAGCATGCCGGCACGATTGCCGCTGGGCCCCGTGATGCTCGACGTCGCCGGCCTCGCGCTGACCGAACCAGAACGCAAACAACTGCGTCACCCCCTCGTGGGTGGCGTGATTCTGTTTGCCCGCAACTACCAAAGCCCCGAACAACTGGCCGCACTGACGGCCGACATCGCGCGCCAACGCGAACCGGCCTTGCTGGTGACCGTCGATCACGAAGGCGGTCGTGTGCAGCGTTTCCGCGACGGCTTCTGCCGCCTGCCGACCATGCGCGCGCTGGGGCAGCGTTGGGCGCAGGATCCGGCCGAGGCCCGACGCCTGGCGCGCCACACCGGCTGGGTGCTGGCGGCCGAGCTGGTGCAGCAGGGCGTCGATTTGAGCTATACGCCGGTTCTCGATCTCGACTACGGCGTCAGCCGCGTCATCGGCGACCGTTCCTTCCACGCCGATCCGTCGGTGGTCGTCGAATTGGCGTCCGCCTTGATGGATGGCCTGGGCGACGCCGGCATGGCGAGTGTGGGCAAACATTTTCCCGGGCACGGCTATGTCGAGGCCGACTCGCATGTCGACATGCCGCGTGATCCCCGTGATTTCGACACTATCTGGCAGGCCGACATGCTGCCTTTTCGCCAGCTCTGTTCGCGGCTCGCGGGCGTAATGCCGGCCCATGTCATCTACGAGGTGATCGATGCGCGGCCGGCGGGCTTCTCGCGCTTCTGGCTGCAGGATGTGTTGCGCCAGCGACTCGGGTTCAAGGGTATCGTCTTCAGCGACGACCTGAGTATGGAAGCGGCGACCGAGGCGGGCGACATCGTGGCGCGTGCCAGCGCGGCGCACTCGGCGGGGTGCGACGTGGTGCTGGTATGCAATCGCCCCGATCTGAGCGAGCAGTTGCTGGCCCAATGGCAGGTGAGCCCCGCCGCGAGTCTTGTCGCGCGCCTCGAAGCCCTCCGCGCGCGCACGGTAACATCCGTCGCCAGTGGCCCGGCATGGGAGGCCGCGCGCGACACCGTGGCCGCGCTGGGTGCCGCCAGCATGCCTGCTTGAGCGCGGCCAGCGGGTAATGGCCCAATTCGACGCCAAGGCCTTTCTCAAGGGCGTGCCGGATGACCCGGGTGTTTACCGGATGATCGGTGCTGACGACGCGGTGCTCTACGTCGGCAAGGCCAAAAATCTCAAGAAGCGGGTGTCGTCCTATTTTCGGGGCAAGCAGGCGAGCCCGCGCATTGCCATGATGGTCACCCAGATCGAGCGGGTCGAGATCACCGCCACGCGCTCCGAAGCCGAAGCGCTGATCCTCGAAAACAACCTCATCAAGTCGCTGGCACCGCGCTACAACATCCTGTTTCGCGACGACAAGTCTTACCCCTACATCACGCTCACGGCTCACCCCTATCCGCGACTCGCCTTTCATCGCGGCGGTTTTGCCAAGGGTGCGACCTATTTCGGACCATTCCCCGGCAGCGTGGCGGTGCGCGAAAGCATTCAGCTGCTGCAGAAGGTGTTCAAGTTGCGCACTTGTGAAAACGCCGTGTTCAACAACCGCTCGCGCCCGTGCCTGCTGCATCAGATCAACCGATGTACGGCGCCGTGCGTGGGCGAGATCAGCGATGCCGGCTATGCCGCCGATGTGCGTCTGGCCACCTTGTTTCTGCAAGGGCGGACGTCCGAGGTGGTCAATGACCTGACCCGCAAGATGCAGGCGGCGGCCGACCGGCTGGCATTCGAAGAGGCAGGCGCACTGCGCGACCAGATTCGCGCGCTTCAGCAGGTGCTGCACCGGCAGTATGTCGACAGCGGCAAGGAAGAGGACGTGGACATCGTGGCCGCCGTGGCCGAGGAAGGCCATGTGTGCGTCAATCTGGCCATGGTGCGCGGCGGGCGGCATCTCGGTGATCGCCCGCAGTTGCCTGCCGTCCATGCCGACTGCCCGGTCGAAGACGCCGTGCTGGCCTTCGTCGAGCAGCACTACGCCAGTTTGCCGGTGCCGCCGCGCATCGTCACCTCGGTCGCTCCGGCCCGCGTGCGTGAGGTGCTCGAAGAGCTCGGCAAGGCCGCGACGGTGGTGTCGGCGCGCTTCGAGATCGAAAAAGGCTGGCTGGAGATGGCCGTGCGCAACGCGCAGCTTGCCATTCGCGCCCGACTGGCGGCGACCGATCGCAGCCAGTCGCGCCTCGACGCCTTGCAGCTCGCGCTTGCCTTGCCCGAAACCCCCGCGCGCATCGAATGTTTCGACATCAGTCACACCATGGGAGAGGCGACGGTGGCCTCCTGCGTGGTGTGCGAGCACGGGGCCATGAAGCGCAGCGAATACCGCCGCTACAACATCACCGACATCACGCCTGGCGACGACTATGCCGCCATGCGGCAAGTGCTCACGCGTCGCTACGAAAAAGTCGCGAGCGGCGAGGGCGTGCGGCCGGATCTCGTGCTCATCGACGGCGGCAGGGGACAGTTGTCGATGGCGGTGAGCGTATTCGCAGAGCTCGGACTAGAGGATTTGCCGGCCGTGGGGGTTGCCAAGGGGGAGGGCCGAAAGCCCGGCCTGGAGTCGCTCATCTTTACCGATGAGCGTCCGCCACTGCATCTCGACCCCGCGGCGGCGGCACTTCATCTGGTGCAGGAAATTCGCGACGAGGCACATCGCTTCGCCATCACGGGGCATCGGGCCAAACGCGCCAAGGCGCGTGTCGGCTCGAAGCTCGAGCGTATTCCCGGCGTTGGCCCGTCGCGACGGCGCAATCTGTTGGCCACCTTTGGCGGGCTCGACGGCGTCAAGGCGGCGACCGTCGAGGATTTGTGTCGCGTCGATGGCATCAGCCGCACGCTGGCCGAACAGATTCATGCGGAATTGTCACGTGGCTGATGACGCTGCACATTTTTGCCGGGGCGAGCGGACATCCCGCGCCGCGTGCACTCGTTCCGTGACAAGCGCGACAGCGAGCGGATACACTCGTACGCTTACCTCCATTCATCGCTCGATTGCGTCGATCACGCCGCCCTGACATGCCGTTCAATATCCCCAACACCCTGACCTGGGCGCGCATCCTCCTCATTCCGATCTTCGTCGGCGTCTATTACCTGCCCGAGAGCGTGCTTTCGCTGGCCGATCAGAACCTGATTGCCACGGTCATTTTCATCGTGGCCGCGGTGACCGACTGGTTCGATGGTTTCCTGGCGCGCAAGCTTGGCCAGACATCCGCTTTCGGTGCCTTTCTCGACCCCGTTGCCGACAAGCTCATGGTGGCCGCTGCGCTCATCATGCTGGTGCAACTCGGGCGCATCGACGCAATCATCGCGGTCATCATCATCGGGCGTGAAATCACCATTTCCGCCTTGCGTGAATGGATGGCGCGCGTGGGGGCGTCGGCGAGTGTGGCGGTGGCGTTTGTGGGCAAACTCAAGACCGCCGCGCAGATGACAGCGATACCGCTCATTTTGTATAATTCGCCGTTCTTGTCCGTCGATTCCAGGCCGTTTGGCACGGTGTTGATCTACGTCGCAGCAGTGTTGACTTTGTGGTCCATGGGCTACTATTTGCACAAGGCGCTGCCCATGCTTCAGGAGCTGGAAAACACCGAAGCGCGGCGCTGAAAAGCGGCTTGACAGAACGAAATGCCCGTCTATAATGGCGGTCTGTTCAGCGGGAATAGCTCAGTTGGTAGAGCGCAACCTTGCCAAGGTTGAGGTCGCGAGTTCGAGACTCGTTTCCCGCTCCAGAATTTCTGGGGAAAGCACAACACGCTTTCCCCTTTTCATTCCCGAGGCGTTGGGAATGAAAGCTGATCAACCGATCAGTGGCGCGATGGCAGAGTGGTGATGCAGAGGACTGCAAATCCTTGTACCTCGGTTCGATTCCGGGTCGCGCCTCCAGAAAAAATACGCGGGAATAGCTCAGTTGGTAGAGCGCAACCTTGCCAAGGTTGAGGTCGCGAGTTCGAGACTCGTTTCCCGCTCCAGAATTCAAAGGGAAGCCCATACAGGCTTCCCTTTTTTCTTGCATGGCACCTGGCGCGTCGGCAACATTCTGCTGCGCGTATCATGAGCCTTTTTGTGCTCTGAATGCGTCATGGTGTCAGCATTTCTCGACCTTCCTGATTCGGTTGCGCCGCGCTATGACGGCGCCAGCCTGCTCAATCTCAGCGTGTCACTCGCCGTTCAGGCCGGGCGGGCCAGGCCGACGGCGTTTGCCGCACCCGCGTGCGCGGAGCTGCCCTCGCTCGCCGATGCCAAGGTCGTCGTGTTCCTGCTCATCGATGGCTTGGGGGCAAACGACATCGATCGTCGTGGTGCCGGGGCATTCATGGCGGACCATCGAATCGCCACGCTGACATCCGTCTTCCCCTCGACCACCGCCAGTGCGGTGACCAGTTCGCTCACCGGGCTTGCGCCTGCGGCGCACGGGCTGACCGGCTGGTACATCCGGGATGATCGCTTCGGCGGCATTCTTGCGCCACTGCCGATGCAGCGCCGTGATCGCGCGCCGCTGACCGGCTGGTGGAAAATGCCGCGGCTGTTCCCGTATCCCTGCCTGTTCCAGCACATGAAGTGCCGATCGGCCATGGTGAGCCACGAGCACATCCTCGGGTCGCCGTTCAACATGCGCCATAGCCGCGGCGTGGCGCGGCGCTATGGCTATCGCACGGTCGACGAGATGGCCACGAGCATCGTCTCGGCCGCGCGCGACCTTGGCGGTAACGGCGGTTTTGTGTACGCCTACCATGCCGATTACGACGCCGCGGCCCATGGTTCGGGTGTCGCGTCGGCCGCGTGTTCCGAGCACTACGAGCGCCTCGATGTTGCCCTCAAACGCATCAAGCGTGATCTGGCGGGCCTCGATGCCGCATTGATCGTCACGGCCGACCACGGCTTCATCGATTCGCCGGTCGAGCGGCAGATTCGTATCGAAACAATGCCTGAGGTTTTCGACTGCCTCGCGGGGCCGTTGTGGGGTGAGCGTCGTGTGGCGTATTGCCGCGTCAAACAGGGCCAGCACGAGCGTTTCGAGCAAGCGGTCGCGACGCATCTGGGCGAACGCGTTGACGTCATTCCCGGGCGTCGTCTGCTCGATGAGCACGTGTTCGGACCGGCCGCCAAGCCACACCCGAAGTTGGCGGAGCGCGTCGGCGACTATGCCCTGATCGCGCGCGACAACTGGACCATCTACGATCGTCTCGAAAACGAACGCGACCATCTCATGATCGGCGTGCATGCGGGTATCAGCGCGGACGAGATGCTCATCCCGCTGGTGCTGTCGCGTTGCTGAAACAAGCCTGTCATGGCCGCGTCAAACCCCGTGACTAAGCTGCCTCAAACATGTAACGGGGTCAGATCATGGCGCGATGGATCGATCGATGGCGTGCCTGCGCACGTGCCTTCAAGGCCGGCGCGCAGTACATGCCGCTCGAGGTGGATGAACCGCTGTGCTTCGTGGTGGATTGGCGACCGCGCCGAAAAGATCTAGTGCAAGTCTTTCTTGGCGACCGGAACGGGTAGCACGCTGATCCCTTCGTCAAGCAGCGATGCGACGTCGTCACCCGATGCCATGCCGCGAATGCTGCGCTCGGGCGCGTCGCCATAATGAATTTTCCGTGCCTCGCTGGCGAATGCGTCGCCGACGTCCTCGGCCTTGCCCGACGCTTCACGCAGTGCTGAAACGAAACGGGCGAGTTGCACCTGCATCGGGTCGGTTGCCGCGACATCCGTCGTTGGCGTTCGGGAATGAACATGAGGTGCGCTCGGCGTGCGCCGAATGGCGGTGCAGCCGCAGATCGGGCATTCGACATGCCCGTTCGCCTGCTGGCTCTCGAAAGCATCCGACGAGGCAAACCAGCCTTCAAAGGCGTGGGTCTGGCTGCATTGGAGGTTCAGTACGATCACAGTGGCTATCCGTGTTCAAGTCTCATCCACCTGGGGATGAGACACGCCTCCAGTGTAGGTGTTCCGGGCGATGCCGTGCATGAAATCGCTCACGCGCTGACGCACATGGAAAAAGCCGGCGTGAACCGTAATGCTGTTCAGTTAAGGCGCAAAAGCCCTCTTCCGATGCGCATGCGGTACGCTCCCTCCCCCTTGAAGGGGGAGGAGTCCGATGTGCTTAACTGAACGACATTACGGCGTGAACCGGCTTTTCTGTTGGTGCCGGAGCGGGATGCTAACACTTCCGTGTATCCCAGTGTTTGTGCCGTTTTTGAGATTCTGTTTTCAAAACTACCCGCAAGCGTACCCGCATCATTTCGTCGCTACGCGGGTTCGACGCCTTGAATCTCCAGTGCCGGCAGGCTGCTTACAATTCGTTGCGTTTCCAGACTGACAGTCACGACACGAAGCAGCAACTCTAGCGGATAGCGGGGGGCGTTCATCGTCTCGATAGCCCAGTCGTTGGCGTCGTTGACGATGCCGCTGGCCTTGTCGGTCTTCACGCACTGGCGCTCCATGACCCATTCAATCGCAGGCTTGCCGTTGACCACGTAGTCATAGGCTTCGAGCGGAATGCCGGTAACGGTGATCTTGTGGTTGTAGATGACCGTCGTTCGGTCCTTGTCCTTGCCCGTCTTGCCGAAGCGCATCTTCTCGACCCGGTAGTCCGCGTCAGTCAGCTTGGCGCCGCCGGTGTCGATTTTGGCCGGGTAGGGCGTGACGGTTTCGTAGTTCAGGTGCCATTCGGCCAAATCGCGGCCGGCCTTGCTGAACGCCCAGAAGTCGGCGGCGTTCTTCACGCAGGGGATGCGCGGCAACTCCTTGCCCAGATTGTCGGCGTAGCGTTCGCGGTAGTCCGGGGAATGCAGCAGGCCGTAGACGTAGTAGAAGATATCTTCCTTGCTGATTGCTTCGCCTGGATAGGCGGCGTGGAAGTGTGCCAGGCCCTGGTCGGTCAGCGCATAGCGGCGCTGTGTCGTCAGTGTCGATGTAGCTTGTGCGTCAAACAGTCTTCCTTGAAGCTTGGTGGGGGTCGATTCGTCTATAAGGTCGTAGAGAAATAACGGGAAGCACTGAGTGCCGCCTTTCATGGCAGCAACGCAAAGTTCGGGCGGAGCGTCGGTAACTAGGGACGTAAATCCAGATATGAAGCCAGGGGCTGAAACGCAAATTGCGACGTTAGGCGTTGTCGAATCTGGAAAAATATGGGGCATCTGGTACAGCCGCTCGTTGAAATTTCGGTTGTAGTACAGCCACTGCTTAGTGAACGGTCGGTAGACCGCTGAAATAAGAGACTTTTCGTCAAATTCAAAAGGTCGATTTTTTACCAACTCTTGTTTTAGTGAATGGGTCCAACTGATCTGTGTCGTGTCGGTATTGATGAAGCTATCTACCTCAGCGTCACGACTTTTTTTCTCCTGCCCTTGGTGCGCCGCGTTGAATCGGGAGACCTCGTCGTTGTAGAACTCAATTGTTCGGGCCATGTTGCCGGCTAGACGAGCCTTTGACGCGTTGAAGCACCACGCGTCGCGCTGAGTTTTTACCCCGCTCGAATAGTTCTCGAACAGGACAGCCTCACTCGAACGTTTATGACCCAGGGCAATAAACGCAGCAGTGCTTTCATCGCGCTGTTTGAGCCAGTCGCCATGGTCATCCGGCGTAATGTGTGTCCAGCCATTTTCAGCTGTGATGCCGGCGATGCTTGAGAATTTCGAAATGGTTTCGAGCTTCTCTTCGCGACTCAGATAATCACCAATGTCGCGAAATAAGATATTGCCGTTGAACCGAGCGTCCGGGTTCTTCACGAGAATCGAAATGGCTATAGGAGCGCGGCTACCACCCCCGAATATTTTTCCGCCTTCTTTACGTGAGACTTCGCCTGAGCTGCGCTGATTTCCGCGCAGATGAAAAACGTAAAGCTGACTAAACTCCTCAGCCAGACTCCTTCGTAATCCACTCCCGGCTATCCCATCAATCCAGCCGGCATTTGTCACGAAGGCAACTACGCCACAATCGCCGATCCTATCACTGGCCCACCGGATGGCTCGTATGTAACTGTTGTAGAGGCCGTTCTTGTTTTGCGCATCCGTCTTCGCCGCGTAGGTATCCCGAATACGCGCGTCTAGGAGTGGATATTCGATGTTCGCATTATTGTCATTTGCATCGTCCTGTCCGACCGCATATGGCGGGTTGCCGACAATTACGCGGATATCCAGTGCCTTCTGACGGGTGCGGCGCGCGCTGTTGTCTACGAGTACCTGGCTGACCAGATCATCCTTTTCATAGAGCTGAAAGGTGTCGGTGAGGCATATCCCTTCAAAGGGCTGGTATTCATCGCTGCCGCGCTCGCGCATGAGGCTGTGATAGACAGCTTCGATGTTGATGGCTGCAATGTAATAAGCCAGCAGCACGATTTCGTTGGCGTGGATCTCGTTCTTGTATTTGTGCGGGAGCTGTTCGGGCGTGATGAGGCCGCTTTGCATCAGGCGAGTGATGAAGGTGCCGGTGCCGGTGAAGGGGTCGATGATGTGCACACCATCGCTGCCGAGGGTTTGACCGAACTCGCTTTGCAGCAAGTCGTTGACGCTGTGGATGATGAAATCCACGACTTCGACCGGCGTATAGACGATGCCCAGTCGTTCTGTCATTTTCGGGAAGGCGTTGCGGAAGAACTTGTCGTAGAGACTGTAGACAATCTTCTGTTTGCCTTCCGCGTTGTCGATGCCTTCGGCGCGCTGTTGCACGCTGGCATAGAAGGCGTCGAGGGTGTCGGCTTCTTTGTCGAGCCGGTGTTCATGCAGGGCGTCGAGTACGCCTTGCATGGCTTGCGACATGGGGTTGTTGGCGGCGAAGCTGTAGTCGGCAAAGAGCGCGTCAAACACCGGTTTGGTGATGAGGTGTTGCGCCAGCATCTCGATGATTTCGGCATCGGTGATGCTGTCGTTCAAGTCGTCGCGCAGCTCCAGCGCAAAGGTATGGAAGGCGTCGCGTTCTTTGGTGTTGGTTTCGTTTTCGAGAATGCCGGAGATGCGGTCGATATGGGTGCGGGCTATCTTGGCAATGTCGTTGGCCCAGTCTTCCCAATGGTGGCGGTTGCCGCACTTTTGCACCACCTTGGCATAGATGGCACGCTCGATTTCACCGATTTCGAATTCAAGTTCGTGCTGTTCGGGCTCCGGTGGCACGGGGGCGCCAGTGCCGATGGTCTGCTGTCCCCGGCCGGTGTCCTTGTTCTTGGTACCGTTGGATTTGGTGGCCTTCTTCTGGATCTTGTCGGTGATGGCGATGACTTCCATCTTGCGCGGGTCTTTGCCGATCAGATCCAGCTTGTTGACCATGGCGTCAAAGCGGTCATCGTGCGAGCGCAAGGCTTGCAGCACCTGCCAGACGACGGCATAGGTCTTGTTGTCATTTAGCGCTTCATGCGGCTCCACACCGGCCGGAATGACGACGGGCAGAATGACATAGCCGCGTTTTTTGCCGGGGGCATTGCGCATGACCCGGCCAACGGACTGCACCACATCAACCTGTGAGTTGCGCGGGGTGAGGAAAAGCACGGCGTCGAGTGCGGGTACGTCCACGCCTTCCGACAGGCAACGAACGTTGCTCAGAATGCGGCAGGTGTTGGGCGGGGTGTCGGCCTTGAGCCAGTTGAGCTTTTCTTCCTTCTGGCTGGCGTTCATGCTGCCGTCGACATGCTCGGCTTCGCAGGTGAGGCGGGCGACTTCTTCGAATTCTTCGGCTTCTTGATAGGCCTCAACTACGGCTTGGAACATGCCGGCGATGTTCTTGGAGCTGACCTTGTGCGTCTTGGCGCCCTTGGCGATTTCGATGACCTGGCAGAAGGCCACGGCGCGGCGCATGGCCTCGTTGTCGCCGACCAGATCGTCGGTCATGCCTTGTTTCGAAAGTGCCTTCCAGCAGCCGATGATCTTGGCCGCGTCATCCACGCGGAGCTGGTTGTTTTCGTCCTTGAGCAGGTCTTGCAGGCGGCGGCTGACGTGGGACTCTTCCACGGCCAGCACCAGCACCTTGTAATCGACCAGTAGGCCACGTTTGACCGCCTCCGAAAAGGTGATGACATGTAGCTCTTTGCCGTAGAGCGCTTCATCATCCATCGAACACAGGGCGACGTTGTCTTTTTCCGCGCTCGCCTTGGCGGAATCGCCATAGATGCGCGGTGTCGCCGTCATGTACAGGCGTTTTGCGGATCGAATGAAATCGGCGTCATGCACTTTGACGAAGTTGCTTTCATCGTCGTCGCCAAAGGTGGCGCCGGTGGTGCGGTGGGCTTCGTCGCAGACGATCAGGTCGAAGTCCGTAAGGCCGTGGTCATGCTGTGCACTGCTGACGACGTTGATTGAATGGTAGGTGCTGAAAACGACACTCATGTGCTCGGCGTCATGCCGTTTGGTCATCTCGGCGGCGAGTCGGGCGGGCTCGGTGGTGGCCGGATAACGTAGCTCGTGGGTGAAGGTCTGGACGGTGTCGTCATCCTTCTTGCGCTTCTTGCCCACGTCGCTGTCGGAGCACACCGCGAAGCTGTGCAAGGGTGTGTCGCTCTCCTGCGTCCATTCGGTCAGGGTCTGCGATAGCAGGGCGAGACTGGGCACCAGAAACAGCACGCGCTTGCCCTTGCCGGCGACGGTTTCGGCAATTTTCAGGCTGGTAAAGGTCTTGCCGGTGCCGCAGGCCATGATGAGCTTGCCGCGATCCGCGCTTGCGAGGCCAGCTTGCACCTTTGCCAGTGCGGTTTTCTGGTGGTCGCGGAGCTGCTTCTTTGCCTTGAGGGTTGGTGCGGCCTTGGCGTGGTATTGCGCCCAATCAATCTGGCTGTTCTCAAGGTCGTTGAGGTCGATTTTCGTGACCGGGGGTTGCTGGTCTCGCAGGGCGTCGTCTGCGTGCTCGCTCCAGTTGTTCGTCGTGGTGACAATGATCCGGTGCGTGAATGGCTTTTTGCCCGAGGCGGTGAAGAAGCTGTCGATGTCGCCTTTCTGCAACCGGTAGTCTTCCGCGTAGAGCTTGCATTGGATGGCATGGAATTCGCCGGTGCCTTGGGTTTGGGCGACCAGGTCAATGCCGGCATCGCGTTTGTCGATCCCTTGTGCGGCGGCCCAGTCGGCGTAAGTCCATACGTTGCTGTACAGATCGCGATAGCTGGCTTCGTTGCGCAGGTAGCTGACGATCAGTTCTTCAAAGTAGGTGCCTTTTTCACGTTCGGTGACGGCTGCATTGCGGAAAGAGTCGAGAAGGGCGCGGAGGGCGGTCATTGGAAATTGTGTCCGGGGTTGCTGATCGGTGGTGTGCCGAGCCGATGACAGTCGGGAATTTGAGGCCGGGACATTATCCAGCATAGGGCGTTACTTGTGCCGTCCAGGCGCCAATTTGCGCGGACTCGCTTCATAGCGGGTGTAACGGAGTAACAACGGGGTAGCGTCTGGCGCAAACCTTTGCGGGCCTTGGCGCCACGGCGTTACGGGTGGGGGTTTCAGGCGCCGACGCGTGCCGTAACGGAAGTAACGGCAATTGAGCTGCCAGCGTTGGAGTGACGTAGCGGTGGCTGTCGGTGCTACGTTGGCGCGGCTTTTCGCGGCAAGGGCGGGGAGGCCCAATGTTGCGCCTACGTTGGGCCTTCGATTGTTGGCCCAACGTAGGCGCGCGTTACGGCTGTTACTCGGTGGTGCAACGGCGTGTCACCCGGAAACCGTTGCCGTGTCTGGCGGTTACGGACGTTACGGGTGTTACACCGTTGAATCATGAGCCGGCTCATCGTAGGTCAGGACGATGACGCGGCACGTCTTGCCGAGGCCAGGCAGGCGGGCTACCTGTGCGCTTCCACCGTTGGCGGCCGGCACCAGAAGGCCGGCTTTGCGCAGGGTATTGCGAACTGTCTTTTCATCGAACCCCTCGCAGATTTCCTTTTTGAAGGTCGCCGGCAGGAACAGGAATTCTCGGCTTCCGTCGGGCCTGTCGCGGTAGTAGCCGACACGGTTGATGACGGTTTGGTCGGAAACTGCCGCCAAGCTTTCGAACCGGCTTGCGCCGTGCAGTGCGATGTACTCCTTGACATGCGAAATGATGGCTCGCTCTTCCAGCAGATCGGAGCCGCCAAAGTTGCGCAGCCATGAAGTGAAACACGTCGATGCGGCGCGTTGCGCTTCGCCAGATTCCCAGCCTGTCAAACCGGCCTCTGTTGCCAACTCCCCGGCTACGGCGGCAACGGCGAATCGCCGCGCCACGCGCTGAATCTGCCCCGATGAATCGACCGGTGCCAAGGTGTCGGCAATCGCCGTGATTCGCGAAGCGACCGAATCGACAAATTCACGGTGATTTGCCGTGATTTGCCGGAGCCACTGACGCCCGATAGATCCGAAGTTGCGTTGTGCCGCGCTCTTGAGGCGCTGCGCGAAGTGCGCCGCATCCGGTGAATCGTGTAGATTTTCGAAGAGCCCGCGCCCCGCGCCCGCGTCTGCTTCAATATCCGCCAATCGCAGCTCTTGGCCGGCGGTTGAGCGCCGGCGGGCTTGGCTTGCGAGCGAAAGCAATGACTCTTCGCCGGCGCTGAGAAAAAGCAGCCGCCATTGATTGGCCGGGCGTGCGGTGCCGTGCTTGGTCGCACGTGTCTTGCCCTGACCGTTCGCTAGCAGATAGGCCGCTTCGCCAACAGCGTTGGGGTCGATCTGACTGAGTTCGTCGAGGATCAGCACGTTGTCCGAATGCTGACATGCCAAACCTTCGAGCCCGTTGGTTGTAGTGCGCCAAAGGCGGATGTAATCAGCAGGTGATCCCCACACCGATGCAGCGAGCTTCAACGCTGTCGACTTGCCGCAGGACGACGCGCCGCGAATGTGGAAACCGCCGGAGTCTTCACGCGCCAGATAAAGCAGGGGGCCGGCGAGAGCCACGGAAATGGCAAAGACAAGCCGAGAATTGCCCAAGGCAAGGCGCCCGACCGAGTCGCGCCATTCTTCGGCTGTACCCGTGGTTTCTTGCGCGCTGTCGAGTGCCTGAGCGTTTTGATAGGCGAAGGCTTCGTTGGTGTCGCCGTAGCTGCCGTAGGGGGTGACGTAGCTTGACCCATGCCAGCCAAGGCGCTGAACGCAACGCATGCGCCTGTCGGTAGGCCAGACTTTGATATAGGCGGAAAGAAGATCGCGACTGCGTCCAGGTGCAATGCGCAAGCCACGGCGGGCCAGTTCCTTGCGTACTTCAACGACGTCGCCTTCGAGCATTTCGAGTGGTACGGCCCACTGTTGGGCCTTGCCGTCGTCGTCCTTCCATTCGAGGAAACGCCCCCACGATGAGGAATGCTCGTCGCGCGTCTGCGCCGTGACGCGGAGGGGGGAGCAGATCCATTGGACGCTTGGCTTTGTTCCGTCCTTTGGGGCGCCGTGAAAGAAGACGCCGCGCTGGTTCACTTCAAAGTGACCGCCTGCATAGCACGCAACAGTCGGGGTCTCGTTCTGTGATTGCGACATGTGTCAGACCCCCATCGCGCGGCTGAACTGCTTCCGGGCGGCTTCGAGCTGGCACACCAATTGTCGGATTTCCTGATCGGTGCGGCCCGAGATACGCGCGGCATTCATCGCCGTGACTTCGCTTGCCGGCCAGGCGATTGAGCGGGCACCGAGTTTGACCGGTTTCGGCCAGAGTCCTTGCTCGATTCGCAGATAGAGCGTTGAACGGGAAACGCCGGTTTTTGCTTTGACGGCGGGAAGCCGAAGTATGTCTTGATCCATGTTTGCACCTCATTGGGCGTTGTTGAACACGGATCGCATTCAATAGGTCATCGCCCCATGGAAATAGGCGCGGAGGGTGCGGGGGATTAGGCAGAAAGCGGCGTAGCGACGCCGCTAAGTGAATGATATGTAAAGAAGTTAGTTGGTGCGGGGAACTCTATCGCGGCCCGGTCTTGATGGTGGGGTCGCGCAGGATTGTCGCCATTGCTTCGGCGTTCCGCTTGCCGACGTTCCGGTGTTCCATGAGCCAGTCGCGGACTTGCTCATTCGTTGGTGCCGTGCTCGGGTCGGCGGGGTCGTAGCGGGACCAAAACTTGTGTGCAGCCGCTGCGAGGCTTTCGAGCAAGTCGGTTGTGTGGCTTCCCCATGGCCACCCGTGCGCCTGTATTGCTTCGGGCGTGACCTCGCGGGGGAAGTCGGGGGGGAGTGTGAAGCCGATTGACCGTGCCCATGCGCCAAACGTGTTGAGCGAAACGACGCTGTCTTCCGGGTGCGTTTCGTTGAAGTCCTTGGGGTGGACAAGGTTATTCGTGGGTAGTCCGTTAATTGCTGTTGATTTCAGATTGTCGAACTTTGACGGGATCTGACGCATGAACGAATCGGCCACTGAGTCGGGCGAGAGGTTACACACGAGTGCGGCGGCCTGCCACAGTTTGGCCGTGGATTCGTGGCGCCATTGCGACCAGTCTGGAGGCGGGCAGGGTGTCGGGCTCAGAATGGCATCGTATTCGTCGATCATTGGCTGTGTCGTCTTTTAAGCTTGCTGGTGCAGTGGGATGATATCGGCGCCTTTCTTGAGGCTGTCGAGGTAATCAGACCACCACTGCATCATGGCCCGCCTTTCCGGCAGGTATTCGGCGAAGTTGTATGCCGCGCTGACTTTGTTTCGTTCTGCGTGTGCAAGCTGGCGCTCGATGACGGGGTGAGGGTAGCCCGCTTCGTGCAGCAAGGTGGATGCCATGGAGCGGAAGCCATGCCCCGTCATTTCGTCCTTGGCGTAGCCCATGCGCCGGAGTGCGGCATTTATCGTGTTCTCGCTCATTGGCCGCGCGCTCGTGCGTTCGCCGGGGAACAGGTAGCGGCCACTGCCGGTAACGTGGTGAAGCTCTTCCAGAATGGCCAACGCTTGCGTGGAAAGCGGCACGATATGCTGCTCGCGCATCTTCATCTTGGCAGCGGGGATTCGCCATTCGCCTTTCGAGGTGTTGATTTCTGCCCATTCGGCGTGGCGCAGCTCCCCCGGTCGAACGAAAACAAGAGGCGCAAGGCGTAGTGCGCATCGCGTTGTAAATCCGCCGGTAAATCCGTCGATCGCTCGCAACAGGCCTCCAGCTTCCCGTGGGTCGGTGATGCTCGCATGGTGTCGAACGTTGGGCGGGGGCAGGACGTCCCTTAGCTCGATGTCGCGGGTCGGGTCACGTTCGCATAACCCATGGGCAACCGCGAATCGGAAGATGCGGCCGCACAGGTTGTGGGTGCGTTTTGCGATGTCCATCGCGCCGCGTCCTTCGATCCGACGAATGATTGAAATCATGTCGGTTGCAGCAATGGACGAAACGGGGCGAGAGCCGATCCATGGAAAGACGTCGCGTTCCAGATAGTCCGCGTGCTTCTTCCGCGTCAGTTCTACCAGCGAGGGGGCGACACGCTCCATCCACGAGCGGGCCACCGCTTCGAAGCTGTCGTCGGCTGCGATCCTCTTGCGTTCTTTTTCCGCCTTGCGTTCTGCGGCCGGGTCGCGCCCTTCGTGGATGACCTGACGGGCCTCGCCAGCGAGTTGGCGGGCTTCCTTGCCTCTGGTTTCGGGGTACTTGCCGAGTGCAAGCATCTTCTCCTTGCCATCGAAGCGATACCGAAGCCGCCAGAGCTTGCCGCCGGAGGGTGAGATCTCAAGGTGTAGGCCGTTGCCGTCAGCGAGACGGTACGGCTTGCCCTTGGGCTTTGCGGCTTGGATTTCCTTGTCTGTGAGCATCCGGGAGGCTCCCGTGGGTAGATTGTGGCGCTATTCTCGGTGAGACTAGCTTCTACCCGCAGAATCTACCCGCAGTGAGGGTAGATTTCAATGAACCGTGTCGGATCTTGTGAGACTTTACTTGCCGTGAAATCCCATATTTATCTGGCTTAATAGGGCGCTATTAGACGCCATAGGAAGCCGTTTTGGTGCCCGGAGCGGGACTCGAACCCGCACAGCCAATGGCCGAGGGATTTTAAGTCCCTTGTGTCTACCAATTTCACCATCCGGGCGGGTGGGGCTACTTGTTGTCTTGATCAGCGAGGACGATGTTGACCTCGAGGACTTCGTAGTTGTCCTGCTTTTCGAGCTGGACCTTGATGTCCTCCGGGTTGACCTTCACGTATTTCGAGATCACCGCGATGAGTTCTCTTTGCAGATCGGGGAGGTAGTCCGGCCCGTTCGCATCGGCATGTTCGCGTGCAATGATGAGTTGCAGGCGTTCCTTGGCGAGTGAGGCGGTTTTGGGTTTGCTGCCGAACAGCATGCTGAGGAGCGACATCTCAATTCCCCCCGAACAGGCGCTTCAGAATCCCCGGCTTGTCGTAATTCACGAAGCGCAGAGGACGGTCTTCCCCCAGGAAGCGGCCAACCACATCGAGGTAGGCTTCGGAGACGTCCGAACCCTTGATGTGCACCGCGGGCGTGCCTTGGTTGGAGGCATGAAGCACTGCGTCCGATTCGGGAATGACCCCGATCAGGTCGACCCGCAGCAGTTCCTGTACGTCCTTGTAGGAGAGCATTTCGCCGTCTTCGACGCGCTTGGGCGAATAGCGGGTGATGAGCAGGTGTTCCTTGACCGGCTCGCCACCTTCCTTGGCGCGTTTCGACTTCGACTGCAGGATGCCGAGGATGCGGTCGGAGTCGCGTACCGAGGAGACTTCCGGGTTGGTGGTGACGATCGCTTCGTCGGCGAAGGTGAGCGCCATCACGGCGCCGCGCTCGATGCCGGCGGGCGAATCGCACACGACATAGTCGAAGGCCATGTGCTCGAGCTCCTTGAGCACTTTCTCGACGCCTTCTTCGGTCAGCGCGTCCTTGTCGCGGGTTTGCGAGGCGGGCAGCACGAACAGGTTTTCGCAGTGCTTGTCCTTGATGAGCGCCTGATTGAGGCGCGCCTCGCCGTTGACCACGTTGACGAGGTCGTACACCACGCGGCGTTCGCAGCCCATGATGAGGTCCAGATTGCGCAGACCGACGTCGAAGTCGATGACAGCGGTCTTGAATCCGCGCAGCGCGAGGCCGGATGCGAATGCGGCGCTGGTGGTGGTCTTTCCGACGCCGCCCTTGCCGGATGTTACAACGATGACTCGGGTCACGTTCATTCCCTTTCTGATGGTTCTCGCTAGGCTGAAGTCAGCGGCGCGAGGGTCAAAGATTGATTGTCGTTTTCGCCCGTCAGGCGGGCTTGTGCGTTCTTGCCGGCGACGCTTTCCGGAATGCCTTTCTCGAAGGTACGGAAAACGCCGGCGATGGAGATCAGTTCGGGGCCGAAATCGGTCGAGAAGATTCGCGCCTCGGCATTTCCTTGCGCGCCGGCGATGGCACGGCCGCGTAACGGGCCATAGCAATGAATGTTGCCGTCGGCGATCACTTCCGCGCCGTGGCTCACGCCGCCGAGCAGAATGAGGTCGCCGCCTTTGGCGTAGGCCTGTTGGCCGGATCGCAGCGGACGCTCGATGATGAGTGCGTTTGCGGCGGCGGTGGGTGCCGGAGGGGGCGGCGGTGCGGCTTGAACCGGCGGAGGCGTGGGTTCGGCGATGCGCTCATGCGATGGTGGTGCGTCGACGGCGGCGTCATCGAGCACCGCCAGGCCAACGCGCTTTGCCCCCTCGATCCAGTGTTCGGGGACATGCGACGCGGCGACCGGTTGTAGCCGGTAGCGTCGCAGCAGACTGGTCAGCGAGGGCCAATCTACCGTGTCAGACACGCTGTCGAGATCCGAAAAGTCGAGCACCGTCGCTTCCAGATTGAAAAAGTCGGGCATGCCGCCGAGCATGGCGTGCATGGCATCGGCGAGGCGCATCGGGTCGGTATCGCGGAGCCGAGCCGTCATGACGCCCAGGCTTGCACCCTTGAATTCGATCGGTCTGGATGAAGCGGAGGCGTCCTTCATTCGGCGTTTGCCCTGTCAAATCCTGCGAGTCTACTGGGCCCGGCCAGCCGGGGCAAGATTCCGTCTGAATTCGAAACGTTTTGATGCTTAATGCTGGGTCGGCGGCGTGTCGTCGTCAAACAACGCCTGCACCGCATCGGCGTCGTAGCGGTAGGTGTGATTGGACAGATCGTCGTGAATTTCGACAATGCCATGCTCCGCGACAATGGATTCGACTTCGTCGCGGCCGAGGTTGCGCAGCATGGTATCGATCTTTTGCGGGTCCATCGGCCAGCGGTGGATGACCGGTCGCGGCTCGAACACCCGCACTTGCTCTTCATGAAACAGGCGGGTGAGCAACTCGGTGCTGTCGAGCGCGCGCAGTTCGTCGGCTTTGACGGTGGCGGCGAGCTGCGTCACGCGCGCCCAGCCGTCGGGGTCGCGTGCATCGGCATCGGGCAGCTTTTGCAGGAAGAGGCCCGCCGCGCAGTCGCCGTTGGCCGCAAGGAACAAGGCAGCCGGTTGTTGCTCGGAGAGCGCCAGATAGTGCTCGAACACGGCGGCGACACTGTCGCCTTCAATCGGCACATAGCTTTGGTAGGGCTGTTGCTGGTCGGCCACGTCCAGCGTGAGCAGTAGGTGTCCGTCGCCGAGCAGGGCCGGAAGCGTGGCATCGGCGGGGATGTCGCTGGCCTTGGCGTAGCCACGCAGATTGAGCCCCTCGGTGCAGTCGATGACCAGCAGCGACAGCGGCCCGTGGCCTTGCAGTTGAAAGGTGACCCGGCCGGGTTGCTTGAGATTGCCGGTCATGATGCTGGCGACCGCGGCAAGCTCGCCGAGGGTGTCGCGCACGACGGGCGCGTAGTCACGCCCTTTGAGAATCGCGCGCCAGGTGTCGTTGAGCTGCACCACGGCGCCGCGGATGTCGAGATCGTCGAACAGGAATCGCTGAACGGTGCTGTCGTTTTTGAGCATGAGGGTCAGGCTCCGAAATGCGCGGCGTAGTGCTCGGGCTTGAAGCCCACGAGCACGCCGTTGCCGGTGTTGAGCACCGGGCGCTTGATCAAGCTGGGGTGGGCGATCATCAGCGCGATGGCGCGTTCGTCGTCGTCAATCGATCGTGCTTCCTCCGGCAGCTTGCGCCAGGTGGTGCCGCGCGTGTTGACCAGCACGCTGCGATCGATCTGTTTGAGCCAGGCGCGCAGGGTGTCGGCGTCGATGCCGGCTTTCTTGTAGTCGTGAAAATCGTGCTCAATGCCGTGTTCGTTCAGCCATGTGAAGGCTTTCTTCATCGTGTCGCAGTTGCGGATACCGTAGATCGTCACCATCGCGTTCGTCCCTGATCAAGCGTCTATTTTCGCAGCGCTTTGCTCAGTGCGGCGGCCATGCTGCCCGAGTGCTCGCGTGCTTGCGGTTTGGGTTTGTGGCGAGCGGGGCGCGGCGCGTCGTTTCGCGGCGCCAGCTTGGCCTTGCGCTCGGGGTTGGCATCCATGCGCATGCTCAGTGCGATGCGTTTGCGCTTGGGGTCCACTTCGAGCACTTTCACTTTGACCACGTCGCCTGCCTTGACGACCGAATGCGGGTCCTTGACGAAGCGGTCGGCCAGCATCGAGATATGCACCAGACCGTCCTGATGAACACCGATATCCACAAACGCGCCAAAGTTGGTGACGTTGGTGACCACGCCTTCGAGCATCATGCCCTCGGCGAGGTCACCGAGTTTGTCGATGCCTTCGCGGAAGCTGGCGGTGTGGAAGGCGGGGCGCGGGTCGCGGCCGGGTTTGTCGAGTTCCTGCAGGATGTCGCGCACCGTCGGCTCGCCGAATCGCTCGTCGGCATAGCGGCGCGGGTCGATTGCCTTGAGGGCCGATGCGTCGCCCATGAGCTCGCGCACACTGCGCTTGACGTCCGCGAGGATGCGCTCCACCACCGGGTAGGCCTCGGGATGAACGGCGGACGCGTCGAGCGGGTTGTTGCCGTTCATGACGCGTAAGAAGCCGGCGGCTTGTTCGAAGGTCTTGTCGCCGAGGCGCGGCACGGCCTTGAGTGCGCGGCGCTCCTCAAAGGCGCCGTGCGCATCGCGGTGCGCCACGATGTTGTCGGCCAGTGTGCGATTGAGGCCGGAGATGCGGGTGAGCAGGGCGGCGGAGGCGGTGTTCACATCCACGCCAACCGCGTTCACGCAGTCTTCGATCACCGCTTCGAGCATGCGCGCGAGGCGGGTTTGATTGACGTCGTGCTGGTACTGGCCGACGCCGATGGACTTCGGATCGATTTTGACCAACTCGGCCAGTGGGTCTTGCAGGCGGCGTGCGATCGACACCGCGCCGCGCAGGCTCACATCCAGATCGGGGAATTCATCGGCCGCCAATTGCGAGGCGGAATACACCGAGGCGCCGGCTTCGGAGACCATCACCTTGGTGAGCTTGAGTTCCGGGTGGTGGCGCATGAGTTCGGCGACGAGTTTGTCGGTCTCGCGCGAGGCGGTGCCGTTGCCGATGGCGATCAGTTCCGCGCGGTGCTTGGCTGCGAGCGCCGCGATGGTGTGCACCGCATCGTCCCAGCGCCGTTGCGGTTCGTGCGGGTAGATGGTGGCGGTGTCCACCAGTTTGCCGGTGGCATCGACCACCGCAACCTTGACCCCGGTGCGAAACCCCGGGTCCAGGCCGATGGTGGCCCGTGCGCCTGCGGGCGCGGCCAACAGCAAATCGCGCAGATTGCTGGCGAACACGCGGATGGCCTCTTCCTCCGCCTCGCCCCACAGCTTTTGCATCAGGTCCAGGTCCAGGCGCAGGGAAATCTTCACCCGCCACGCCCAGCGCGCGCATTCCAGCAACCAGGTATCCGCCGCACGGCCTT
>JBNKNO010000008.1:0-90477 GCA_050293885.1 Rhodocyclaceae bacterium
TTCAATCTGAGCCAGGATCAAACTCTTAAGTTCAATACCTGTTAGTACTCAATCAAGAAACTGACATGAGTACTCAATCTTTGTGAAACTCTTGTAGCCGAAGCTACTGGCCGACAAAAATCAAGCACCCACACCTATCGGTTGTCCAAATTTTTAAAGAGCCGCTGCTCAGGCAGCGAAGAAGCGGAATTGTGACAACTTCAGCACTTCTCGTCAACCCCGGAAACTCGCTAAACAACTCTCCGGCGCCCCTTCGCAAAACCACTCGGGCCGCGAAGAGGGGCGAATTATATACAACAAAAATCCACTGTCAAGAAAAGAAAGGGAGAACAATTGGAGGCCGCGCAGGGCGGCGGCGCCTACCAACAAAAACCCTGAACAGGTTCAGATACTTGGCTTACAGAACGAGGTAGGTGCGGACTTCGAATTCACTGCCTCGCCAGGAGGAGCCCAAGGGCTTGAGCTTCTGGATGGCGCCGTTTTCTGCAACGAAAAGTGGCGTACCCGCGCGCAACGAGTTGGTCGGCGAGATCACTCTAAGCACGCCGCCTCGATGCAGCGGGTCGCAAAGAAGAATGTCGACGGGGGCACGGCCATCGTCTGCGCGCACCATGCGCGGCGCACTGGCAAAGGTTTCGAGGCCGACGAAGGCACTGAGACTTTCGTCGCGCGCCACCCGCCGCACCATCCCCAAGCGCCAGGCGCCGTTCTCGTCGGGACGCACGGCCACGAGATCGCCAATTTTCGGAAGCCCGGATTCTGCGGCCGGCACCACGACACCCATGCCGTTGACACTGGCGTCACGCAAATCCCACCCCTCGGCCTCCTGACCTCCATCCTTGAGCGCCCGGCGCAAGGCCACAAACCCCTTGATCGCAGCGATACGCCCGCCCATCGCGTGACGACGGTGGCGACGGGATACCGGGGCATCGCACCAGGCGCGGCGCAAGTGGCGGATACAAGCAATCGCCCGCTCCCGCGCGCCCGCGCGCCCATCGAGAATACCGGGGACCATCCCCTTGCGCAGCATGCTTTCCAGCTCGTCCATCGCGTTGTCGGCGTACTGAGGGGAGAAGAACCACGCGCCGGCGATGTCGGTTTCGCCGCGCACGATGCGCAAAGGCACATTGCCCTCCGCAGGCACCCAATAGAACCGGGCGCCTTCGCTGGGAACGGGGCCGAGGTACAAGGTGGGAAGAAGGTAGTGAATGAGCCGGTCGGCAATATCGATCAGTTCGACCGGAAGTTGATTGAGGCCACTACAGTGCAGCGCCACCGCACGTACCGCTTCGCGCAGAGTCGAGGTTTCCGTCTCACGCCCGTCGCGGAGCCGGACCGGCACATCATGACGACCTTCTTCGACCGCCTCGAGAAGGGTTGCCCCCGCCCGACGCCAGATGCTGCCATCGTAGGGGCCGTAAGCCAGATGGTCCCACTTGAGATGCGCGGCCTGGGCTCGCAAGGTGCGGGTTGCGATTTCGGCGAGCAGCCGGGGTTGATCTGCGTGATCGTAACGCCCTTGCTGGAGCGCATGGATGCAGGCATCGGAAAGTCGTTCAAAGTAGCGCACGCTCGTGGCACGCAAGAGCTCACCTCGATCGGACTTGAGCGCCGCCGCCTGCAAAAAACCCGTCAGCGCATGGCGGAGGTGCTGCTGCGCAGCCTCGTCGACCTGACCCAGGGCGGAGGCCACGTCAGACAAAGGGGCCGAAGAGACATTCGACATCACCTCGAGCAGCGCGGACATATCATCAAGCGCCGCGGCCGGATCGTTCGAAGGCAGCACCTGCAAGCGCCCCCGCAGATCGTGAAGCACGTCAGGCAAATTCGCTGCGGCATCAGAGAAGCTCTGGATCATCGGCGCCTCACCGTTTGTCACTTGTCGTTTTTGTATCCGGATTATTCCACACAACATGACTAGAACGAACGGCCGTCCGCCAAGGGGTTGGTCTGAGCGGGCAGACGCGCATCGAACGGGTACAATTTCGCATCACGACAGCTGACCCTCACCCGATCATGCAACAGTACCTCAACCTCATGCAGCACGTGCTCGACCACGGGCACCAGAAAACCGACCGCACCGGCACGGGCACCTTGTCGGTGTTCGGGCACCAGATGCGCTTCGATCTGGCGGCGGGGTTTCCGTTGCTCACCACCAAGAAACTGCACACACGCTCGATCATTCACGAGTTGCTGTGGTTTGTTGCCGGTGACACGAACATCGCTTACCTCAAGGAAAACGGGGTATCGATCTGGAACGAGTGGGCCGACGAAAACGGGGACCTCGGGCCGGTGTATGGCCACCAGTGGCGGCACTGGCCGGCGCGCGACGGTGGCGAGATCGACCAGATCAAGCAATTGATCGAAGGGCTCAAGCGCAATCCCGACTCGCGCCGGCATCTGGTGTCGGCGTGGAATCCGTCGGACGTCGACCGCATGGCGCTGCCGCCGTGCCATGCCCTGTTCCAGTTCTATGTCGCCAACAACAAACTGTCCTGCCAGCTCTATCAGCGCAGTGCGGATATATTCCTCGGCGTGCCGTTCAACATCGCCTCCTACGCATTGTTCACGCTGATGGTCGCGCAGGTCTGCGGTTTCGAGCCGGGCGAATTCGTGTGGACGGGCGGCGACTGCCACCTTTATTCGAACCATCTCGAGCAGACCCGGTTGCAGCTAACGCGCACGCCGCGCGCGCTACCGGCAATGACGCTCAACCCGGCGGTCACCGATCTGTTCGCCTTCCGTTTCGAGGACTTCACGCTCGAGGGCTACGACCCGGATCCGCATATTTCCGCGCCGGTGGCGGTATGAATCGGCCGAAACTGATCCTGATTGCCGCGGTGGCGCGTAATGGCGTCATCGGCCGTGAGAACACGCTGCCCTGGCGACTGAAGGCCGATCTGGCGCATTTCAAGCGCACCACGCTCGGCTGCCCGGTCGTGATGGGACGCAAGACCTGGGAGTCGCTCGGACGCCCACTGCCGGGGCGCTTGAACATCGTGATCAGCCGCAACGCCGAGTACGTGGCGACCGGCGCGACGGTGGTCGACAGCCTCGAAGCGGCCCTCGCAACGAGTGGGGACGCCGAAAAAGTGTTCCTGATCGGCGGCGCACAGCTCTATGCGCAGTCCATCGGCGCAGCGGATCGGCTGATCCTCACCGAAGTGCAGGCCGAGATCGAGGGGGATGCGCACTTCCCGGCGGTCGATCAGAGCGTGTTTCGCGAAGTCAGCCGCGAACATCTGCCTGCCGACGCAGACAACGATTTTCCGGTCGACTTCGTCACCTATGAACGGGTCGCCGACTAAGCGTCGCTCGACCCGTTGGCGCTTACTGCTTGACGCAGTCCACGTGGTAACCCGATGCGCCGTCGGCGCCTTCCTTCACCAAGCCGTGAATATCTGTCTCAAAACCCGGGAAGGCGGCGTTGAAATCGCGGGCAAAGCGCAAATAGCGCACGATGGTGGGATTGAAGCGCTCCCCCGGGATGAGTAGCGGAATCCCCGGCGGATAGGGCGTGAGCAGCACGCTGGTCACGCGCCCTTCGAGTTCATCGATGGGCACACGTTCGATTTCGCGATGCGCCATCTTGGCGAAGGCGTCGGCCGGGCGCATCGCCGGCACCATATCCGACAGATACATCTCGGTGGTCAGCCGCGCCACGTCATGGTCGCGGTAAAAACCGTGAATCTGCGCACACAGATCCTTGAGGCCGACCCGCTCGTAGCGCGGGAACTTGGCGACAAACTCCGGCATCACGCGCCATAGCGGGCGGTTACCGTCGAAGTCGTCCTTGAACTGCTGCAACTCGGTCACCAGCGTGTTCCAGCGGCCCTTGGTGATGCCGATGGTGAACATGATGAAGAAGGAGTAGAGGCCGGTCTTTTCGACCACGATGCCGTGCTCGGCCAGATAGCGGGTGAGTACGCCGGCCGGGATGCCCCAGTCGTCGAAATCGCCTTCCACATCCAGCCCCGGCGTGATGAGGGTGGCCTTGATCGGGTCGAGCATGTTGAAGCCGTCGGCCAGATCGCCAAAGCCATGCCAGCGCTCGCCGGCCTTGAGCATCCAGTCCTCACGCTCGCCCATGCCGTCGTCCGACAGGTAATCCGGCCCCCACACCTTGAACCACCAGTCGGTACTACCGAATTCCTCGTCCACCTTGCGCATGGCGCGGCGGAAGTCGAGCGCTTCGGCAATCGACTCTTCCACCAGCGCGGTGCCGCCCGGCGCCTCCATCATTGCCGCAGCCACGTCGCACGAGGCGATGATGGAGTACTGCGGCGAGGTGGAGGTGTGCATCAGATAGGCTTCGTTGAAGATGTCGCGATCAAGCTTTCGGGTCTGCGAATCCTGCACCAGAATCTGCGAGGCCTGCGACAGGCCGGCCAGCAGCTTGTGGGTCGACTGGGTGGAGAACACCATCGACGACTTGCAGCGCGGGCGCTCCTCACCAATGGCGTGGTAGTCGCCGTAGAAGTCATGGAAAGCCGCATGCGGCAGCCAGGCCTCGTCGAAGTGCAGCGTGTCGATCTCGCCGTCCAGCATCTCCTTGATAGCCTCGACGTTGTAGAGCACACCGTCGTAGGTGGACTGGGTGATGGTGAGGATGCGCGGTTTCTTGCCCTTGGCCTCGCCCGCAAACGGGTTGGCGGCGATCTTCTTGCGGATGTTCTCGATCTTGAATTCTTCGAGCGGAATCGGGCCGATGATGCCGTAGTGGTTGCGCGTCGGCGTGAGGAACACCGGCACCGCGCCGGTCATGATGATCGAGTGGAGAATCGACTTGTGGCAGTTGCGATCGACCACCACGACGTCGCCGGGCGCCACCGTGGTGTGCCACACCATTTTGTTGGACGTGGAGGTGCCGTTGGTGACGAAGTACAGGTGGTCGCAATGGAAGATGCGCGCCGCATTGCGCTCCGAGGCCGCCACCGGGCCGGTGTGATCGAGCAGCTGGCCGAGTTCCTCGACCGCGTTGCACACGTCGGCGCGCAGCATGTTTTCACCGAAGAACTGATGGAACATCTGCCCCACCGGACTCTTCAGGAAGGCCACGCCACCCGAATGCCCTGGGCAGTGCCAGGAGTAGGAACCGTCCGCCGCGTAGTGCGTGAGCGCACGAAAGAACGGCGGCGCCAGGCTGTCCAGATACACGCGCGCCTCGCGCACCACGTAGCGGGCGATGAACTCGGGCGTGTCCTCGAACATGTGGATGAAGCCGTGCATCTCGCGCAGCACGTCGTTCGGGATATGGCGCGAGGTACGCGTCTCGCCGTACAGAAAGATCGGAATGTCCGCATTGCGCAGGCGAATTTCCGCGACAAAGGCACGCAGATCGCCAATCACCTGATCGACCGCTTCGGGCGAATCGAACTCTTCGTCGTCGATGGACACGATGAAGGTCGACGCGCGGCTCTGCTGCTGGGCAAAGGACGACAGGTCACCATAGCTGGTGACGCCGAGCACCTCCATGTGCTCGCCCTCGATCGCCTTGGCGAGCGCGCGAATACCCAGGCCGCTGGTGTTCTCCGAGCGGAAGTCTTCATCAATGATGATGATCGGAAACTGGAAACGCATGATCGCCTCCCAAAATTAGAAAGCCCGTGGAGCGGCGCGCTCCCGGGCATCATCGTAACGACGGTGCGTTACGGCATTTCTGTACCTGCCGCGGCGAACCGCAAGCAACAAAAACGGGTCAGATCTTCGGCAACGTGACGCCACGTTGGCCCTGATATTTCCCGCCGCGATCGCGGTAGGAAGTATCGCAGACTTCATCGGATTCGAAGAACAGCATCTGCGCCACACCTTCATTGGCATAGATGCGTGCCGGCAGTGGCGTGGTGTTGGAGAATTCGAGCGTCACATGGCCTTCCCATTCCGGCTCGAGCGGCGTCACGTTCACGATGATGCCGCAACGGGCGTAAGTGCTCTTGCCCAGGCACACGGTCAGCACGCTGCGCGGAATGCGGAAATACTCGACCGTGCGCGCCAGGGCAAAACTGTTGGGCGGGATGATGCACACGTCGCCGTCGAAATCGACGAAGTTGCCGGCATCGAATTCCTTCGGATCGACGATGGTCGAATTGATGTTGGTGAAGATCTTGAATTCGTTGGCACAGCGCACATCGTAGCCATAGCTCGAGGTGCCATAAGAGACGATCCTGCCCGCGTCGTTGGCGCGTACCATGCCCGGCTCAAAGGGCTCGATCATGCCCTCGCTTTCCGCCATGCGGCGAATCCACTTGTCCGATTTGATGGACATCCTCACACTCCGATCAGCCCCGTCGAGCGGGTGCCTGTGCCGTAAAATCCGCCTATTCTAGCGGCGAACGGGCGTGAATCAAACCACGCCCGCATCGCGAACGACCTCAGGTGTTCTGCACCACGATGCTCGGGAACTTGTGGCTCATGTCCTTGGCCCGCGCTGCCACGCAGCCAGCGGCTTTCAACGCGATGTCACGATATATCTGCGCGACACGCCCGTCGGGATCGGCCACCACGGTCGGGCGGCCGGAATCCGCCTCTTCGCGAATCTGCATTTCGAGGGGCAAGGCGCCGAGGAAACTCACGCCGAAGTCCTCGCACATCTTCTGGCCGCCGCCACTGCCGAAAATATGCGACTCATGGCCACAGTTCGAGCAGATGTGCAGGCTCATGTTCTCGACCACGCCGAGAATCGGCACGCCGACCTTCTCGAACATCTTCACGCCCTTGCGCGCATCGAGCAGCGCGATGTCTTGCGGCGTGGTCACGATCACCGCGCCGGTGAGCGGCACGGTCTGCGACAAGGTGAGCTGGATGTCGCCGGTGCCCGGCGGCATGTCGATGAGCAAGTAGTCCAACGATTGCCAATTCGTTTCGGTCAGCAACTGCTTCAGTGCCTGCGTGGCCATCGGGCCGCGCCACACCATCGGCGTATCGACATCGATCATGAAACCGATGGACATCGCCTGCACACCATAAGCTTCCAGCGGGGTGAGCGACTTGCCGTCGGGCGATTCGGGATTGCTGCCTTCCAGCCCCAGCATCTGCGGCAGCGACGGGCCGTAGATATCGGCATCGAGCACGCCCACCTTGGCGCCCTCGGCCGCCAGCGCCAGCGCCAGGTTGACGGTGGTGGTGCTCTTGCCGACGCCGCCCTTGCCGGAGGCCACGGCGATGATGTTCTTCACGCCTTCGAGCAGCTTCACGCCCTGCTGCACCGCATGGGCGACGACCTTGCCGGTCACCTCGACCTCGACCGCACTCACGCCCGGCAGCGCCGCCACGGCGTCGCTGACCAAGGCGCGAATCACCGCCCCCTGCGAAGCGGCCGGATAACCTACCTCGACCGCAATCGACACCTTGCCGCCATCGACAGCGACATTCTTGACGCAGCGCGAACTGACCAAATCCTTGCCGGTATTGGGATCGACGACTTGCTTGAGCGCTGCCTGAATCTGTTCCTGATTGAGTTCCATGCCTACTCCGACTATCTCTTGCGACCCGATCGTCGCGCAACGTCCGCCATCATACCTAAGCGCTCGCGCGAACTCTCCCCTGCCAGCAACAAGGTCATCCGAAATCGAGTCACGGTAAGATTCGTGCATGCGAAAAACTCGACACATTGTCTTTCCCTGGCTGGCCGCGCTGCTGTTGAGCGCCTGTGCCGTGGCACCCAAATCACAAGCGCCCTCACCCGCTGCCGAGTCGCCCGACGCCGCCGCGAAAGGCGCTGCAGCACCGTCGTTCGACTGGTCGGCCGTGACCCGAAGTCTGGCGGCTGAAACCGCGCAGCATGGCGTCGAAGTGGCCGAGAGCACGGCCGATGGTGTCCGCCTCGTCATCCCGGCGGCCAACGGCTTCGAAACCGCCAAGGCACGATTGCGGCCCGCACTCGCCGCCAGCCTGAGCAGCATTGCGCCGGTGCTGACCAGGCATCCAGCGGTCCATGCGGAGATTCTGGGGCACACCGACAGCGTCGGCCGCGAGGGCTACAACATGCTGCTCTCACGCCAGCGCGCCCGGGCCGTGCGTGACTTTCTGATGAATGCCGGCATCGACGCCGCCCGCCTGTCCGCAGACGGCCGAGGTGAAACGGCGCCGGTCGCCGACAACGACACGCCGGAGGGACGCAGCAAGAATCGTCGCGTCGAAATCCGCCTTTTCGTCCCTCGCTAGCGACAAAGCCCGCCGCGGTGGGCAATCGCTTTGATAAACTTGCGCTTTTGGCTGCAACCGCGGGAAATTCATGTCGCGCAAGATCCTCGTCACCAACGCCCTCCCCTACGCCAACGGCGATATTCACCTTGGCCATCTGGTGGGCTACATCCAGGCCGATATCTGGGTGCGATTCCAGCGCATGCAGGGGCATCAGGTGCACTACGTGTGCGCCGACGACACCCACGGCACGCCAGTCATGCTGCGCGCCGAGTCCGAAGGGGTCACCCCGGAGCAGCTCATCAACCGGGTGCATGGCGAGCACCTGCGCGACTTCACCGATTTTTCGGTCGTCTTCGACAACTACCACTCGACCCACTCGGACGAAAACCGCTGGTTTGCCGAAGACATCTACACCAAGCTCAAGGCCGCCGGTCTGATCGAGACACGCTCCATCGAGCAGTTCTACGATCCGGTCAAACAGATGTTCCTGCCCGACCGCTTCATCAAGGGGGAATGCCCCAAGTGCGGCGCGGCCGATCAATACGGCGACAACTGCGAAGTGTGCGGCGCCGCCTACGCCCCCACCGACCTCAAGAACCCGTTCTCGGCGGTCTCCGGCGCCAAGCCCGAGATGCGCAGTTCCGAGCACTACTTCTTCAAGCTCTCCGATGCGCGCGCGGTGGACTTCCTGCGCGACTGGACGCAAGGCAGCAGCACCAGCGGCGCACGCCGGCTGCAGACCGAAGCGGCCAACAAGATGAAGGAATGGCTGGGCACGCCGGGCGAGAACAAATTGTCGGACTGGGACATCTCGCGCGATGCGCCCTACTTCGGCTTCGAGATTCCGGGCGCGCCGGGCAAGTACTTCTACGTGTGGCTGGACGCGCCGATCGGTTATTTCGCCAGCTTCAAGAACCTGGCCGACAAAACCGGCGCCATCGACATCGCCCGCTTCATCTCCGAAAGCGCGGCGGCCGACACCGAGCTGGTGCACTTCATCGGCAAGGACATCCTCTACTTCCATGCCCTGTTCTGGCCGGCCATGCTGCACTTCGCCGGCTACCGCACGCCCACGCAGCTAGCGGTCAACGGTTTTCTCACCGTCGATGGCGCCAAGATGAGCAAGAGCCGCGGCACCTTCATCACCGCCCGCTCCTACACCGAGCAGAAGCTCAATCCGGAATGGCTGCGCTACTACTTCGCCGCCAAATCCAACGGCAGCATGGAAGACGTGGACCTGTCGCTCGACGACATGATTGCCCGCGTCAATTCCGATCTGGTCGGCAAGTTCATCAACATCGCCAGCCGCTGCGCCGGCTTCATCAGCAAGCGCTTCGACGGCAAACTGGGCGAGTCCGATCTCGACGCCCTCGCCCCCTACCGCGCCAGCCTCGAGGCCGGCGAAGTCGCCAAGGCGTACGAAGCGCGCGACTTCAGCCGCGCCCTGCGCGAGATCATGCGCCTGGCCGACGCCGCCAATCAGTATGTGAACGACAACAAACCGTGGGAGCTGGCCAAGCAGGGCGGGCAGGACGCACGCATGCACACCGTGTGTTCGACCGCGCTCAACCAGTTCCGCGTGCTCACCGGCCTGCTCAAGCCGATCCTGCCGACCGTGGCCGCGCAGGTCGAAGCCTTCCTCAACATCGCGCCGCTGCAATGGGGCCAACTTGCCGACACGCTGCCGGCCGGTCACGCCATCAACAAGTACCAGCACATGATGACCCGCATCGAGCGCGCACAGATCGACAAGCTCATCGACGCCAACAAAACCTCGCTGGCGCCGGCCGCCGAGGCCGACAGCAGCCGCCAACGCCATGCCGAGAGCCAGCAGAAGGAGGCCGAAACCAAGACCACGGTCGAGCCCACCATCGGCATCGACGATTTCACCAAGGTGGATCTGCGCATCGCCAGGATCGTGAGCGCCGAACACGTGGAAGGCGCCGACAAACTGCTGCGCCTGCAACTGGACATCGGCGAGGAGAAGACCCGCCAGGTGTTCGCCGGCATCAAATCCGCCTACGACCCGGCGACGCTGGTCGGCCGCATGACGGTGATGGTCGCCAACCTCGCCCCGCGCAAGATGAAATTCGGTTTGTCCGAGGGCATGGTGCTGGCCGCCTCCGATGAAGGCGGTGCCACGCCGGGCCTGTTCATCCTCTCCCCCGACACCGGCGCCACGCCGGGCATGCGAGTGAAATGACCATGAGCGAGAACGAAAACCCCACCGAGGAAAGCATGACCAAATGGGTCATCATTCACCTCATCGGCTCCATCATCGCGGTGTTCGGCCTGCTGTACCTGCTCGCCGACATGAATCTCCTGCCCGGCGTCATCACCTCCGCCTTTCAGGCAGGGCTCGCGGTCGCCGCCGGTCTGGTGCTCGATTTCTGGGGCGTGATCGGTATCTCCCGTGTGAAACGCGCCCGCAAGGCGGCCAAGGCAAGCAAGGCGTGAGCGCCTCGCCCATCGCTCGCCAACTCATCATTCGCGGCACGGTGCAAGGCGTGTGGTATCGCGCCAGCACCGTCGAAGCCGCACAACGGCTGGGCGTGACCGGCTGGGCGCGCAACCGCGCCGACGGTTCGGTGGAGGTGCTGGCCGTGGGCACCGCCGAGGCCGTCGCGGCGCTGATCGAATGGGCGCATGAAGGCCCGCCCAAGGCCGTGGTCGCGGACGTCGCCACCACCGAGCTGCCCCTGCCCGCGCCGGTGCCGACCGACTTTTCGATCGCACCGGACGCCTGATCTGCGCCCCCGTCGACGCGACACACAGCCCGACGACACACCGCCGAAAACCCGCTGCGTTCATCGTCTTTGAGCGCCATCACGCAGCGCCATTCCAAGCGTTTGAGCCCCCCGGCGACACCGGGATAATGCCGCGCCATAACGAGACAAACGCCCCCAAGGCCACACCATGCCCCACCTGATTTCGCGATGCCCTGTCGGCACCTCGCGCCACGACGCCATCCTTTCCAGCGGCCGGCCCGGCCGGTTCGGATCACGCGCGTCGCACTGACCCGCCAGCCCACAAGACACATCGGCGCCGTCTGAACGCGGCGCGATCAATCGTCGACATTGCGCCACCTCAATAACGTGATCGCCCTGCGGGCGCACGATGCGTGCAGGAGGGGCGGGGACAGACATGCAGCAAAAGACAACCCCAAAAGCACTCAGCTGCGCCTTGACCAGCGTGCTGGGTGCACTCGTTGCCGCGCTGGGCACGCAGGCACTGCTGAGCGCGGTGCTGGGCGTACCCGCATGGCAGCATCCACTGGCGCTCATCGCCAGCCTCGCCGCCGGCATCGGCGTCGGCCTGTGCTTCGATCATTGCCGTCGCAAGCTGCTGTCCCATGCACACGCCTCGCGTGCGGAAGAGGCGGCGACCCGCGCCATCGTTGCCGCAACACTCGAAGGCGCGCATGCAGTGGCATGGGGTCGCGGTATCGGCACCCACGCGCTGTCGGAAGTTTCCGCCAACGTCGAACAGCTGCTCGGCTATCCGCGCGACGCCTGGCTGGCGCCCGGCGCATGGCATCGATTTGTCCACCCCGATGACGCGCCCACCGCGCGCACCGCCTACCAGTCGGGCACGCGCAAGGCCGTGCCCTTCGAGGTGTGCTACCGCATGCGCCACCGCGATGGTCACGTGGTGCATGTGCGTGATCGGGTTGCCGTCGTGCGCACGGCCGACGGCGAAGATCAACTGCGCGGCTTGCTGCTCGACATCACCGACGAGCACGAGGCGATGCTTCGCGTGCAGGCGAGCGAGGCGCATTTTCGCGGCGTGTTCGAACAGGCCACCATCGGCATCGTCATCTGCAACACCGACGGCCTCATCCAACAGAGCAACAAACGCTTTTGCGAGATCGTCGGACGCGACGCGCAGGCGCTTGTCGGCACCCGTTTCGACGCGCTCGTTGCGCCGACATCATCCAGCCAGACGCGCCGTGGCGCACCGTCGGAGAGCCCCGCCTCCATGCGCTGCCAGCGGCCTGACGGCACCGAGGTCTGGATGCACGTCTCGCTCTCGGTGCAAAACGATGCCCACGGACGCCCGCGGTCCCTGCTGGCCACGGTGCAGGACATCACGCACCTTCACCGCGCGACGGCCGGGCTGGCGGCAGAAGAAAGTCGGCTGCGGGCGGTGCTGAGCACACTGGGCGAAGGCGTGATCATGCGTGACGCCGACGGCCGGGTGATTGTCCACAACACGGCGGCAGCCCGCATCTTCGGCCTCACCGACGACGAAATGGCCGCCTTTAGCGCCGACAACAAACTCGTGCGCTTTCTGCGGGAAGACGGCGAGCCCTACGCCCACGACGAACTGCCGCCCATGCGCACCTTGTGCGATGGCGAGGGGCACAGTGGCGTGGTCGGCATCATCCGTCGCGACGGGACGACCCGATGGCTGTGGGTGCACTCGAAACCCGTCGCCCCGCAAGCGGACGCGCCGCCGGCGGTGGTCACGTCCATCGCCGACATCACCCGCCTGCGCGAAGCCGAAACACGACTGCGGCTGGCCGACAAGGCCATCGACCACAGCGCCGACGCCATCCTGATCACGACCGCAGAGGGTTTGATCCTGCGGGTGAATCCCGCCTTCACGCGCGTCACCGGCTACACCGCGGATGAGGTCATCGGCCACACCCCGGCGATACTGCGCTCGGGCCGCCACGACGAGACCTTCTATGCCAACATGTGGGAGTCGATCCGCCGCACCGGCAGCTGGCAGGGCGACATCTGGAATCGGCGCAAGGACGGTGCCCTGTTCGTCGAACGCCTGTCGATCAGCGCGGTGCGCAACAACACCGCGCGACGCGTGTCGCACTACGTGGGGGTGTTCTCGGACGTGACCGAAGTCCGGACCCAACAGCAGCGCTTCGCCCATATGGCGCACCACGACTCGCTCACCGGCCTGCCCAACCGGAGCCTCATGGCCGACCGGCTGGCCCAGGCGCTGAGCCGCGCAATGCGCAACCAGCGCCAAGTGGCCTTGATGTTCCTCGACCTGGACCGCTTCAAGGAAGTGAACGATACCCTCGGCCACGCACTGGGCGATGCCCTGCTCAAAGGTGTCGCCGACCGGCTCGAATCCTGCGTACGCGACTCCGACAGCGTCGCCCGCCAAGCCGGTGATGAATTTCTCGTCCTGCTGCCCGATCTCGAAGAGGGTAGCCATGCCGGACAGGTCGCCAGCAAGATCCTCACGGCACTGGCTACGCCCCTGCTCATCGACGGCCATCGCGTGCAAACCTCGTCGAGCGTCGGCATTGCCCTGTTCCCGGGCGATGCGCACGATGCCGACACCTTGCTCAGCCACGCCGACACGGCGCTCTACCACGCCAAGGCCGCCGGCCGGAACACTTTCCGCTACTTCACCGAGTCCATGAACGCGGAATCCGAGCGCCGTCTGCAGCTCGAGCAACAATTGCGTAGCGCGATTGCAGAAGATGCACTGCACCTGGTCTATCAGCCGCTGCGCAATCTGGCTGACGGCCGCATCGTTGCCGTGGAAGCGGTGTGCCGCTGGCAATGCGCCGTCCTCGGCGACATCGTGCCCGCCACTTTCATCGCCAACACCGGCGACCTTGCGCTACTCAAGGCCTTGGACCAGTGGACACTAAAGGCCGCCTGCCAGGAGGCGGCACGCTGGCGGGCCGACGGTGCGCCCGAGGTGCGGATGGCGGTCAACATCGCGGCCCGCCACTTCCGCCAGGACGCCCTCATCGACACCGTTCGCGAGACGCTCGCGGCGGCCGGTCTACCGGCGGAGCGACTGGAAATCGAACTACCCGAACGCGTGCTGCACGAAACCGATCCGGTGGTGGCGAACACGCTGCACGCACTCAAGTCGATGGGCGTCCGGCTGGTGGTGGACGAATTCGGCACCGGCTACAACACGCTCACGCGCTTGAAGCAATTCCACATCGACCGGCTCAAGATGGACCGCAGCGCGCTGGCCGAGCTGGAACACTCGGAGGACCATCGGGCGATCATGCGCGCCATGATCGACCTTGGCCGCCACCTGAAGATTGAAGTACTGGCCGAGGGCGTCGAAACGCCATGCCAGCATGAGCATATCGTGGCCGCTGGCTGTCAGCTGGGGCAGGGTGTCTTTCTCGATGTGCCCATGAGCAGCGCGCAAACACTCGAGCGCATCAAGGCCGCCAACACCACCCACTGAGCTGCGCCGCGCGTCGAACGCGCCCGCTCAGCGGTAAATGACGCTGACCGATTCGTCGCCCGGCAACCACTCGCGCAGGCTTTCGAGCAGCGCGTCTTCGAGGCGCACCCGCCAATCGCTGCCGAGCGGCAACGCCCCTTCGGCCTGGGCATTGCGGTAGCGAACGCACACCGGACACCCCTCGGCCCGATACGGCGACAGCAGATCCTGCAATCGTTGTGCCGCCGCGCCGGCGCCACCGGCCTCGGCCACTTCGCCGTTGAGGTGGATCTCGAGCATGCGGGCGCTCTGGCCGCGCGCCTCGGCGAGCGTCGAAATCTTGTCGGCGACGATGCGCAGGCCACCGGAAAAGTCGTCGTTGCTGACCTTGCCGTCGACCACCAGCACTTCATCGACCACGATCTTGCCGCGATTGGCGTCGAAGTTCTCGGAATACACGGTGACTTCACGCACTGCGGTGCCGTCATCAAGCGCCACGATGCCCATCTTGCCGCGCGCGGTCATCTTCACGCGCACGTCCATCACCACGCCGGCCAGCGTGGTCAGATCGCGTGACGGTTCGACTTGGGAAAGCGGCCGGCGCACGAAGCGGCGCACCTCGGCCTTGAAGCTGTTGAAGGGGTGGCCGGAGAGGAAGAAGCCGATGGCGGTCTTCTCTTCCTTGAGCAGCTCGCGCTCGGTCCATGGCCGCACCTTGGCGTAGTCGGCCATCGGGCCGCCAGCGTCAGGCAGCATGTCGAACAGACCGCTTTGCATCGCGTTGGCGGCAATCTGCTCGGCCGCCTCCATGGCCACCGGCACGGTGGCGATGAGCTTGGCGCGATCGTTGTCGAGCGCATCGAAGGCGCCGGCACGGATCAGCGCCTCGACCACGCGGCGGTTCACCGCGCGGCGATCGACGCGTTCGCAGAAGTCGAACAGATCCGCGTAGGGCTTGTCCTCGCGCGCCTTGAGGATGGCGCGCACCGCCGGCTCGCCCACGCCTTTCACCGCGCCCAGCCCGTAGCGGATGGTCTTGCGGTCGGTGGGCACGAAGCGGTAATCGGATTCGTTCACATCGGGCGGCAGCACCGTGAGGCCATTGACCGGCGAAATCGCGTCTTCGTAGAAGATCTTGATGGTGTCGGTGTTGTCCAGATCCGACGACATGGTGGCAGCCATGAAGGCCGCGCAGTGATGCGCCTTGAGCCAGGCCGTGTGGTAGGTGACCACGGCGTAGGCGGCGGTGTGCGACTTGTTGAAGCCGTACTCGGCGAACATCTCCATGAGGTCGAACAGGCGCATTGCCAGCTCTTCGGCAAAGCCCTGCTTCTTGGCGCCCTCGCGCATGATCTCGCGGTGGCGGGCCATCTCCTCGGCCTTCTTCTTGCCCATCGCCCGGCGCAGCATGTCGGCGCCGCCGAGCGTGTAGCCGCCGACGATCTGCGAGATCTGCATCACCTGCTCCTGATACACGATCACGCCGTAGGTCGGCTCGAGACAGGCTTTCAGCGCCGGATCGAAATAATCGATCTCCTGCTTGCCCTGCTTGCGCAGGATGAAGTCGTCGACCATGCCCGAGCCCAGCGGGCCCGGTCGGTAGAGTGCCAGCACGGCAATGATGTCTTCGAAGCGGTCGGGGCCGAGCTTTTTCAGCAGCTTCTTCATCCCGTCCGATTCCACCTGGAAGATGGCCGTGGTGTTGGCTTCTTTCAGGATCCGGTAGGCGGCGGGGTCATCGAAGGTCAGTGCGTTGAGATCGGGCGCCTCGCCCTCCAGGCGGCCGACATAGTCCACCGCCAGGTCGATAATCGTCAGGTTGCGCAGGCCCAGAAAGTCGAACTTCACCAGCCCGACGGCTTCCACGTCGTCCTTGTCGAACTGCGACACCGGCGTGGCATCGTCGCCGTCGGCGATGTACAGCGGGCAGAAGTCGGTGAGCTTGCCCGGGGCGATGAGCACGCCACCGGCGTGCATGCCGACGTTGCGCGACAGGCCTTCGAGCGGCTCGGCCAGAGACCACAATTCCTGGATCGATTCGCCATCGCCCGGATCGGCCATCATCTCGTCGATGCCCGATTCCTGATCGCGCGCATCGTTGAGCGACAGCGGCTTGTTCTGCACCACCGGAATCAGCTTGGAGAGGCGGTCGCACAGGCCGTAGGGCAGATCGAGCACGCGGCCGACGTCGCGCACCACGGCCTTGGAGGCCATGGTGCCGAAGGTGGCGATCTGGCTCACCGCGTCGGCGCCGTAGCGCTCGCGCACGTATTCGATGACCCGGTAACGGTTGTCCTGACAGAAGTCGATGTCGAAGTCGGGCATCGACACCCGCTCGGGGTTCAGAAAACGCTCGAACAGCAGCGCGTATTCGAGCGGATCGAGGTCGGTAATGCGCAGCGAGTAGGCCACCAGCGAACCGGCACCGGAGCCTCGCCCCGGCCCCACCGGCACGCCGTTTTCCTTGGCCCAGATGATGAAGTCGGCCACGATCAGGAAGTAGCCGGGGAAGCCCATCTGCACGATGGTGTCGGTCTCGATCTTGAGGCGCGCGTCGTACTCGGACCGCTTCTCGGCGCGTTCGACTTCGTTCGGATACAGCTCCTTGAGGCGAACCTCCAGCCCGGCCTTGGCTTCGGCGACGAGGAAGTCGTCCAGCGTCATGCCTTCCGGCGTGGGGAACAGCGGCAGGAAGTTCTTGCCCAACTCCACCGTCAGCGAGCAGCGGCGGGCGATCTCGACGCTGTTTTCCAGCGCCTCGGGCAGGTCGGCGAACAGCGCCGCCATCTCGTCCTGGCTCTTGAGATATTGCTCCTCGGTGAAATCCTTGGGCCGGCGTTTGTCGGCCAGCACGTAGCCGTTGGCGATACACACCCGCGCCTCGTGGGCCTTGAAGTCATCCTTGTCGAGGAACTGCACCGGGTGCGTCGCCACCACCGGCAGTTCAAGCTCGCTCGCCAGTTTGACCGCCGCGCGGATATAGCCTTCGGTGCCCGGATGGCCGGCGCGTTGCACTTCGATGTAGTAGCCGCCGGGAAAGCGCGCCGCCCAGCTGCGTGCCAGCTGCTCGGCGAGCGCCAGATTGCCGTTCATGATCGCCTGACCGACATCGCCGCTCATGGCACCCGAGAGGCAGATCAGATCACTGGCGGCGCCGTTGTCGAACCACTCGGCGCGCATCTCGGCGCGGCCGCGGATCTTGTTGCTCAGATAGGCTTGGGTGAGCAACTCGCACAACTGCCCGTAGCCGACGCGGTTGCGGCACACCAGCAGCACCCGCGAGGGTTTGTCGCGGTCGGCCTCGTTGGTGATCCAGGCATCGACCGAAACGATCGGCTTGATGCCCTTGCCGCGGCACCCCTTGTAGAACTTGACCATGCCGAACAGGTTGGCCAGATCGGAGATGCCCAGCGCCGGCATGCCGTCGGCCGCGGCGCGCGAAATGGCCTGCCCGACTTTCACGATCCCGTCGGAAATCGAGTATTCGGTGTGCAGTCGCAGATGGATGAAGCGGGGATCGGTCGGCGTGTTCATGGGGCCGAATTCTACCGCGCAAACGCCTCCCTGGTACCGCCGCACCGTGTGTCGCCGGTGCGCTCGTGGCCCAATCCCCCGCCGTCGGTGACACGGCGCCCGATCACCGTTCGTCGAGCGCATCCGACGCCAACTTGCACCGCTTCATGCCAATCGGGCTATAGTGAGATCGTCCTGTTGCGCGCAGGGCCGACTGTTGGGCACGATCCCGCAGCGAAAAGAGAATAGCAATCCGTTGTGACCCACCACCGCAAGAGGTCATGGTCGGTGGGCCCCAAGGAGAGAAACATGCTGATGGACCCGCGCAAGTCTTCAGGAACGACAAGACATGCGGGGAACGAGTCGGACATGGCCGCGATGCCGGCGATTCCGATTTCAGCGTTGCCCATTGCCGCCGCGATTATCGACGCGCGGGGGTATTACGTCAGCGTCAATCCGATTTTTGCGGCGCTGCTGTCACAGTCTGTCGAGCAGTTGCAGGGACAGCCCTGCGCGGCTCTGCTGCCCGGCGATCCGAGCGCGGCAATGGCGCTATTACAGCGCACGCGCGACACCGGCGCCCCAGGCAGCGACGATGTGATGGCCGAGCGCGACATGCCGACGCCGGCCATGCGTCGCTGCCATTGCCACCCCCTGCCCGAAGGCGCACTGCTGTTGACGGTCGAACCGATCGCCACCATCCCCCCGGATCCGGCGGGCGCGCCTCAAGCGCACCACATCCTCGACCATATCTTCACCTTCGTCGGCGTACTGGCGCCCGATGGCACCGTGCTCGAAGCCAACCGCGCCTCGCTCGAAGCCGCCGACATCACGCTCGATGACGTGCGTGGGCGCAAGTTCTGGGAATGTCACTGGTGGAGCCTGAACCCCGAGACCGCCAGCCGTATCCGGCGCGCGGTGCACAGCGCCGCCGCCGGCGCCACGCCGCGATTCGACATCGACAAGCGCATTGCCGGCACGCGCTCGGTCACCATCGACCTGATCCTGTCGCCGGTGCGCGACGATGCGGGCGCGGTCACCCACCTCATCTACAGCGCCATCGACGTGAGCGAGCGCAAGGCTGGCGAAGCGGCGCTGCAGCGTTCCGAGCAACGCTTCCGTCAGGTCGTGGAGTCCGCCCCGGACGGTCTGGCGATGGTCGACACCGAGGGCCGCATGGTGCTGGTCAATGCCGGCATGGAACGCCTGTTCGGCTACACCCGGGACGAGATGCTGGGCAATACCATCGAGATGCTCATGCCCGAGCGCCATCGCCACGCCCATGGTGCGCTCTTCCATGGCTACATGGACGCGCCGACGGCGCGCGACATGGCGGGCCGACGCGAACTGTATGCGCAGCACAAGGATGGCAGCGAATTCCCGGTGGAAATCGGCCTCAACCCGATTCCCACCGAAACCGGCTCCAAGGTACTGGCCACCATCCAGGACGTGACCCGGCGCAAGGCCGACCGCCAGATGATCGAGCGGGCGCTCGAAGAGAAGACGGTGCTGCTGCACGAGATCCATCACCGCGTGAAGAACAACCTGCAAGTGATTTCCAGCCTGCTCAACCTGCAGGCGCGCAACGCCGCCCCGTCCGTCGGGCAGGCATTGTCGGAGAGCCAGGCGCGGGTCAAGGCGATGTCCTTGATCCACCAGCTGCTGTATGAACGCAACGACTTCTCGCAGGTCGATCTGGGCACCTATCTGCAACGACTGTGCGCGCTGCTGCAGGAAAGCTACCGCGACGCGCCGTCGCGCTTCGTGCTGAGCGCGAATGCCGCCGCGGGCATGGACCTCAACCTGCAGCGGGCGGTGCCCTGCGGCCTGCTGGTCAATGAGCTGGTCACCAATGCCATCAAGCACGCTTTCCCGGACGGACAATCCGGCCACATCGAGGTCACGCTGATCTCGATCGATGCCGATCACTGCGTGATTACCGTCGCCGACGACGGCGTCGGCCTGCCGCCGGACGTTGCGCCGGGCACCAGCCGCTCGCTCGGCATGCAGTTGATCCCGCTGCTGTGCGATCAGGCCGGCGGGCAATGGCAGGTGTTTCGCGAAAACGGCACCCGCTTCGAACTCACCATTGGCACCTCGCCACAGGAGGCACGATGAACGGCCGCATCATGATCGTCGAGGACGAACGCATCGTCGCGCTGGATCTGCACCAGACGCTCGAATCCTTCGGACACGAGGTGGTGATGGTCGCCTCCAGTGGCGAGCAGGCCGTCTCGGAAGGTCCGGGGCTCAAGCCGGACCTGGTGCTCATGGACATCCACCTCGACGGCCCCATGGATGGCACGGCGGCCGCCTGCATTCTGCAGCAGCACAACATCCCGGTGCTGTTCCTCACCGCCTTTGCAGGTCAGGCCACACTCGACCAGGCCGAACTGAGCACCCCCTACGGCTATCTCGTCAAGCCGGTGGAGACGCGCGCGCTGGAAGCGACGGTGCGCATGGCGCTGGCGCGCAGGCAAGCCGAGATCCAGGTCGAAAAAGGCGAGGAACGCCTGCGTCTGGCGGTGGATGTCGCCGAACTCGGGGTGTGGGAGTGGGACGCGGCGGCCGGCAGCTTCGTCGGCGAAGGGAAATTCGAATCGATCATGGGGCACGTGCCCGATTCACTCGACGGTACCGACGGTGGCTTGCTCGCCCGCTTCGAGCCGACCCACCGCCCCGCCATCGCCGCGGCGCTGAACGGCGGCGACGCGATCCGGGCCACGGTAAAGCTGCTCCAGTCGCCCACGACCGGCCGCAATGGCTGGGTGGACTTTCATGCCCGCGCCTTTGCCTGCGCCGACGGTGACCTGAATCGCGCCGTCGGCGTCATCCGCGACGTCACCGTGCAGCGCGAGCAAGAGGAACACCTGCGCCGCGCCGCGGTAGTGTTCACCAGCACCGGCGAAGGGATCGCCATTCTCGACGCCCAACGCCGCGTCGTATCCCTGAATCCGGCCTTTGCCCTCCTGACCGGCTTCGATGAAGACGATGTCCGCGGACACGAACCCGACGATTTCCTGTATGCCCGGCGGCAGAACGACGCCTTCGGCGCGCGACTGAACCAGAGCGACTCCGACTACTGGAGCGGCGAGGTGGCGTGCGTGCGCAAAGACGGCACCATTTTCCCCGCCTGGCAGCATCTGTGCGCCGTGCGCGACGCCCAGGGGAATGTCGCCAACTACGTGCTGGCGATCTCCGATACCGGCGCCCTGCGTCGCGCGGAAGCGCAGATCAACCACCTCGCCTTCCACGACGCCCTGACCGGCCTGGGCAACCGCAACATGCTCGAAGACACCATCGAACGGGAAATCCAACGCGCCGACAAGCATGCGGGCCGGGTGGCGGTCCTGTTCATCGACCTGGACGGCTTCAAGCTCATCAACGACACCATGGGGCACACCACCGGCGACAAGCTGCTGACCGAAATCGCCGGACGCATCAGCCGCATCCTGCGACGCACGGATACGGCCATTCGCATCGGCGGCGACGAATTCGTGGTGGTGATGCCGGAAGTGGGCCGGCTCGAAGACTGCGCCAGCCTGGCCGAAAAGCTGCTGTGCGAAATTCGCACCACGGTCGAACTCGAACGCGAACGCGTCAGCGTCTCGGCCAGTATCGGCATCGCCGCCTACCCCGACAATGCCGACGACGTCACCGGCCTGATCCAGGCCGCCGACAGCGCCATGTACGGCGCCAAGGAGCGCGGACGCAACCGCTTCGCGTTCTACTCCGACGACATGGCCAAGCGGGCCATGGAGCGCTTGCATATCGAGCAGGGGCTGCTACGCGCCATTGCCGAGAATCAGTTGATGCTGCAATACCAACCGGTAGTCCGCCTCGACGACGGGCAACTGGTCGGTTTCGAAGCCCTGATCCGCTGGGACGAACCCACTCACGGCCGCATCGGACCCGACCGTTTCATCCCGGTGGCCGAGGAATGCGGCCTGATCGACTACATCGGCAGTTGGGTGCTGCGCACCGCCTGCACCCAGGCGCTGACCTGGATTCACCATGGCTTTGCCGAGCTGCGCCTGGCGGTCAACGTCTCGGCACGGCAAATGAACGCCGGCGACTTCGACACCGTCGTTCAGGAGATCCTGGCCGTCACCGGTTTTCCCGCCACCCAGCTGGAACTGGAAATCACCGAGAGCACGCTGCAATCGGTCGACCACAGCCGCGAGTTGCTGGGCCGACTCAAGGCGCTCGGCGTGCTGATCTCGATCGACGACTTCGGCACCGGCTTCTCGTCGCTGTCGCTGCTCAAGCACCTGCCCATCGACCGCATCAAGATCGACCGCTCCTTCGTGCAGGATCTGCCCGACGACGCCAGCGACGCCGCCGTCACCGAAGCCATCATCGCCATGGCCGACAGCCTCGGGCTGGCCTTGATCGCCGAAGGCGTGGAAACGCCGACCCAGCAGCAATTCCTGCGCGCGCACGGCTGCGCCGAAGCGCAGGGATTCCTGTTCTCCCGTCCGCTGGATGTGCACGACGTCGACCTGTTGATCGCCACCCCGCCCGATCGCCTGTCGTGAACGGCCGAACGCGGACGGGCGGGCTTACATCAACCCGGCGCCGCGCACCAGCATGATGCCCACGCTGGTGGTGAGAATCGAGACCACCGTGGTCAGCGCGATGATGTTGGCCGCCAACACCGCGTTGCCGCCCATGGCGCGCACCATCACGTAGCTGGCGGCCGCCGCCGGCGTGGACGACATGAGCAGCAACACCCCCAAATCGATGCCGCGAAAGCCCACCGCCAAGCCACCCAGCACGAACACCGACGGCACGAACAACAACTTGGCCGTGCTGGCCAGCAAGGTGTTGCGCCGCTCCAGCCGCAGCCGGGCGAAGTCGAGCGATGCCCCGGTGCACAGCAGCGCCAGCGGCAGCGTGAGATTGGCGAAGTACTGGCCCGACTTGATCACCAGCGACGGCATTTGCCAATCCGCCCAGGACACCGGCAGCGCCAGCACGATGCCGATGACGATCGGATTGGTGACAATGCCTTTGAGCACCCCGCCCACGCTGCGTTTGGCATGTAGCGAACGACTCAGGGTGATGACCGCGAGGATGTTGAAGAGGATGGTGATGAGCCCCAGGTAGAGCGAGGCCGCCACCAGCCCGGCCTCGCCATAGGCATTGACGCAATAGGCCAGCCCGACGATGCCCATGTTGGAGCGAAAGCCGCCCTGCACCACCACGCCGCGATCGCCCGGCTCGTCCACCCAGCGCGCCGCCACCCATTCGAGGATGAGAAAGGTGGTGATCGTGGCCACGGCGCCAAAGCCCACCAGCGAAAAATTGGCCGCCGCATCGAAATTGGTCTTGCTGATGCTGATGAACAGCAACGCCGGCAGCGCCACCGTGAACACCAGCCGTGAGCCGGCCTCGACGAAGGCGTCGGTGAGCATGCCGACGCGCCTGAGCCACACGCCCAGTATGAGAATGACGAAGATCGGCCCGGTCACCGAGAAGGAGAAATCGAGAATGTCGAGAAAGTCGCTCATGCCGGATGGCCTGAAAAGTCCTGCCCCGGACGTTACGGCCTAAACGCCGGTTTCGCCATACGGAGTTTCCGCGTTCGCGGCCAATACTCAGTCGGTCGGCTGCTTGTGCGCCGACGACACGCCGCCCCCGCCGGCCACCAGCATGCGATACGCCAACTGGTATTCGTCCGCCTGCGCCTGCAAGGCGTTGGACAGATCGATCCAGCGCCGCTCATGCGTCTCGAGCGCCAGCACCAGCACCTGCAACGCATCGCGGCGCTTGGCCAGATAACGCAGCAGCGCCGGTGCCCGCCAGTCGCCATGCCCGCCGGCCTCCACCTCGGCCTCGAGCCCCTGCCAACCCGGAATGAGTTCCTGCTCGAGGATCGACACCGCTTCGCTCGCGCCGATGCGCCCGGACTGCAAGGCGTCAGCGAGAAACTGGTAGCGCTGCACCAACGCCCCCTCCATCACCGCCACATGCGCCGCGATGCCGTTGAAGGCATAAGTTTGCGCGCGCGCGGGCAGTAGCGGCGGCGTCGCCTGCCACAGTGCCATGCCGGCAATCACGACCGCCGCCACCCCCGCCGAGGCACGCCCGCGTCGCAACGCCGTTGAGCCCAACGGCTCGGCCAGCACCGCACCGAGCAGCAGTCCCGCAAGCAGCCCCCCCAGATGCGCCGCATTGTCGATGCCTGGCAGCACAAAGCCGGCCAACAACGAATAGACGATAAAGCCGAGCAAGGCCTTGCGTAGGCGGTGAAACAGCCCATGCGGCACGCTGGCACGGCACACCAGCACATGACTGAGCAAGGCGCCGAACACGCCGAACACCGCGCCCGAGGCACCAATGCTCAAGCCCTCGGGCCGCCACCACACACTCGCGAGGCTGGCGAGCACGCCACAAGTGAAATAGATGAAGGCAAAACGCCGATGGCCGAACAGGCGCTCGGCCAGTTGCCCGGCCTGATAGAGCGCGAGCATGTTGAGCCCCACGTGCAGCACGCCGCCATGCAGAAACAGCGCGGTCACCAGCCGCCACAACTGGCCGCCCCGGGTCTGCACCGCGTAGTTGCCGCCCCAATCCGCCAGCACACTACCCGGCACGCGCCACAGCGCATCGGCCTGAAACGCCAACGCGATGAAGATCAGCACATTGACGGCCACCAGCGCCAGCGTGACCCCGGCATGCGGCATACGCGCGAACAGGGCATCGAGGAAATCGTCGGAGGTCGAATATCGTGGCGCGGCCATGCGCCGTTTATACACGAGGCAGATGCGCGCTGCGTGCGGATCGAGCCGCGCCTGCCGGCTTTACCGCGCGCGAATCCGTGCGTCAAACGCCGGCCTGCTTCAAGCCGGGCGGCAAACATGTCAGCCGACGGGTTCATCGCCAGTGAACCCTCGCGTCCGTTGCCGGACACCAACACACACCAACGATTCTTCGTCGCTGCCGGCTCCACCGTCCGCTGTCGGTAGACCGGCCCGATGCCCCGCTCGGCGGCGGGCCTTTTTTCGACCATGCCCCCCTCCCCCGCGTCGCCCTCGTTCGGACAACGGCGCAATACCAACGCATTTCGTTCAGCCTTGATTCACTGACCATAAAAGCAATGGACAGGAACATCGTCTGGCGTCCGCGGCTTGCCGCATCGGCCGGCAGGCCCATCAAGATACATTCGAATACCTGCGCCGAGCCTGCAATGCCGGCCGAACACGTATAATCGTCGCCACATCCCAAAGCCGGACAGCCAGCACGAGACCATGATTCACGTACTGAAGCATGTCGAATCGATCACGCAGCACCGCGACCGAACCCTGCTCGAGGTTGGGGTCGCCTCCGCCTTGTTCGAAATCCTCCGCCCCGAGGCAGTCAACCTCTTCAAGGTGCAGGATGCCGGGCATCGCACCCTGCTGCACCGGCTTGCTCACGCAGGCACCGACGGGGTGAGTTACTGCGACACCGACTTCGAGCGCGCCGATGAAGTCATCGCCCTCGATTCTCGTGAGGACTTTCGCACCTGCGTGGCCGAAGAGCGGATCGTCGCCGATCAGCCGCCGGACAGTGATCGCATCACCTACAGCCTGCCGGTCGCGTACGACGGCAAGGTGGCCGGCTTGGTCGAATTGCGCGCGGCCGAGACACTGAGCGAGGAGCGCCTCGATCTGGCGCTCGGCTTCATCAGCCTCTACCGCAACTACCTGAGCCTGCTCGACTACAGCGAGCGCGACACGCTCACCGGCCTGCTCAATCGCCGCACCTTTGACGAAAACCTGAGCAAGATTCTCGGCAGCCTGGCGCCGTCGCCGGTCGACGATGCCCTGATCCCGGGCAGCGACCGCCGCGGCCGGGATCACCCCCAGGAGCCGCACTGGCTGGCGGTCATGGACGCGGACCGCTTCAAACGCATCAACGACGAGTTTGGCCACCTGTATGGCGATGAGGTGCTGATCCTGCTGGCCAACCTGATGCGCGAAAGCTTCCGCTACGAGGACAAGCTGTTCCGTTTTGGTGGCGAGGAATTCGTCGCGGTGCTCAAGCCGGCCTCGGCCGAAGACATCGAGCAGGCGCTGGAGCGCTTCCGCGAAACGGTCGAGCAATACCACTTCCCGCAGGTGGGGCAGGTCACCATCAGCATCGGTTTCGTGCCCTTGCGGCCCGGCGACACGGCGGCGGCCACGCTAGGGGCGGCCGACGACGCGCTCTACTATGCCAAGAATCACGGCCGCAACCGCGTCTGCTCGTACCAGCGCCTGGTCGCAGCCGGCGAAATCAAGCCGCGCGCCTTCAACGAAAATATCGAACTGTTCTGAGTTCAGCGCGCACAGGCCTCAGCGCTTGGCGGCCTCGTCGCGCGCACGCGCAAGCGCCGCCTTGCGCTCATCGTCCGCCGCCTGAATCTGCGCACGCTGTGCGTCGCTCAAGGGCGTCTGCGTGTGCTGTTCGACGGCATTGATCACGCGGCGCCCGGTATCGGTAATGCGCGGCCCGTGCGGCATGCCGGCCGAGACCACCGACACCGGCACGCCCGCAACCTGCGCGGCACGCTCGGCAAACTGGCGGTCGATCCGATGCTGCTCTGCCTTCAAATAGGCAATACCTGCCGGCGACAGCGGCGCGCCGGCGGCCATCACCAGGGAAACACTCGCGCTCAAGAGCACGGCCATCAAATGACGCACCATCGTCTTCATGACACCACCAACACAGTCGAGCCGGTCGTCCGGCGAGCTTCAAGATCCCGATGGGCCTGGGCGGCCTCGGCCAGCGGATAACGCTGATTGACTTCGATACGAACGACGCCTTGTTCCACCACCTCGAACAACTCCGCCGCCATACGCTCGAGTCGCGCGCGATCGGCGGTGTAGGTAAAGAGCGTGGGCCGGGTCAGCATCAGCGAGCCCATGCGGGCGAGCACGCCGATATCGAACGGCGGCACCGCCCCCGACGCGTTACCGAACGAGACCATCAAACCGAATGGCCGCAAACACGCGAGTGAATCCATGAAGGTGTCCTTGCCGACGGCATCGTAGACCACCGGCACCCCCTCGCCCCCGGTGATGGCCTTGACCCGCTCGGGAAACGATTCTTTCGTATAGACGATCGGGTGGTCGCAGCCATGCGCGGCCGCCAATACCGCCTTTTCGTCGGAGCCGACCGTGCCGATCACGGTCGCCCCCAGGTGCTTGGCCCATTGGCACACGATCAGCCCCACCCCACCGGCCGCCGCCTGAACGAGAATGGTGTCGCCGGCTTGCACGCGGTAGGTCTGGCGCAGCAGGTATTGCGCCGTCAGGCCCTGGAGCATCATCGCCGCGGCAGTTTCATCAGCAATCGCATCGGGCAGCTTCACCAGCGCCGCGGCCGGCAGCGTGCGCGCCTCGGCATAGGCACCCAGCGGGCCGCCCGCATACGCCACGCGCTCACCCACCGCGAAGCCCTCGACACCGGCGCCGACCGCGGTGACCACCCCCGCCGCCTCCAGCCCGATGCCGGACGGCAGCGGCGCCGGATACAGGCCGTTGCGATGATAGGTATCGATGTAGTTGAGCCCCACCGCGGTATGCCGCAGGCTCACCTCGCCGGCTGCGGGCGGCGGCACATCGACGGCCTCCCAGCGCAGGACGTCAGGGCCGCCGGTTTCGTGAAAACGGATCGCGTGCGTCATGCCAGCTTCTCCATTCCGGTTAGCGAACAATGGAAAAACCAATCCGGAACTGAGGGTCCCGCGATTGGTTGTACTCGAGCAGTGTATCGCCTTCGCCATCGAAATACTGCATATGGAGAAAGCCGCCGCCCGCCCGCGGGAACAGTCCTTTGAGCGGATAGGAAAGGTCGGTCTGGGTGCTGCCCTTGCCCGCCTTGCCCCGGCGAATGAGCACCGAGGCTTTCCAGTCCTTGTGCCAGAAACTGGTCTCGAGTTGCGCAAAGCCCCGGTAGTGGTGAATGTCCGGATTGTCGTTCTTCTCGACATAGCCCCACACCTTGGGCTTGAGGCCGAGCGTGTTCAGATCCGAGAGCCGATAACGCCAGTCCATCTGCAGAAAGACGGTATTGATGCTACGCGACAGCTTGCCGTCGCGGCCGTTCGATTCGTGCTCAAGCCCGCCACGCCAGACCACCGCATAGCGGCTGTCCTTGTCGAATTGCATGGGCCAGTCGTAGAACAGCGAGGGCCGGTAGCTGGTATCGCGGAACGGCGCCGAGGGCTCGCCCAGATCCCAGATCGAGGTCTGGGTGTAGCCGAAATGCAAGCCGCCGAGAATGGGAATCAGACTACCAAAACCGCGCCCGCGCTCGAACAGCCGGTATTTGAAACTGAGCTGGAAACGTGCCGACAAGTCGGCGTCGGGGCCGACGAGGAAATACATCGGCTCGTTGGTCGTCAGCGCGGGCTGCTCGGGTTGCACCACGGTCTCCGGGCTGGCGACCGTCGGCGTGTGCAAGGACGCGGTTTCCGCCTCGGCCCGCGCCGGCGCCAGGACCTGAACCAGCACCTCGTTGCGCGCTATGTCCTTGAGCGCGACGCGAGCCATGCCGGTGAGCGTATCGGGCCACACAAAGCGGTAGCGACGGGTTTGTCCATTCTGCGCGCCGTCGGCAGTCAGTTCGACCGCGACGACCACTTCGTCGATGTACGCGGAAGCAATCAGCGCGTCGGGCAGCGTTGCCCCCGGCAAGGTATCGACGACCGTGGCGTAGGAGGGGCGAGCAGGCTCGACCGTGGCATCGTCGAGCACGAGCAGCCGTTCGGCGGCGGCGAATTGCATGACGCACAGCAAGCACAACAACGTGCCCCAGCGAAGGATTCCGGACATGGCGGCGGTTCAGCAATGGGAAAGGCCGGATTCTACCAAGCCCGTGATCGAACCGCGCCGCAACGACGCGAGCCGGCCGCGCCACCGATTCGACTACTCGCTGGTCGGGCAGCTCACCCGTATCGGTTCGCAGATGGCATGGGCCGCGAGCAGGCGCTGCAAGGCGGCGATGGCGGTTTCGGTCAGCTCGTGCCCCTTGGTCAGGACCATCAGCCCATTGGTGGTGCGGATATCCTCCTCCACCACCCAGCCCGACACCAGTTCGGACACGCGGGCGGCTCGCTTGCCCGCCGTGCCGGCACGCAGACCCGACAGGGCCTTGACGATGTAGTCGGGAAAGGCCGGCCGCGCCTCGCGCAGAATCTCCCACGGCCGCTCGAGCCCCTTGTCCCGGGTCGCGTGGCGCTCCAGAATCAGTGCCGCGCGCAGCAACTGGCTACCACGGACGACTTCGAGGGCTTCATCGGCGGGCGCTTGGCTGTTCTGGAACAGAATGATGCGTGCCACGTGTTCCATGCGCGGAATGCGCGCCACCAGACGGCAGGCGACCTCGGGATGCGATCTGAGCATTTCCTTCTGATCCGGGTCGAGGACACGCTGCGCGGCATCGGCCTGTACGACATCGGCGGGGATGCCGACACAGCCGATCTGACTCAGCGAGGCGGCCAAGTTGTAGATCCATGGATCCGGCCATTCGAGTTTGGGCAGCGCATGGCGCACGCAGGACTGAGCAAAGGCGGCGCGCTGGAAGGCCCACGGCGCCACCATGGCGAGCACTTCGGTCAGCGTCTGCACCGAGGCGCTGACGGTCGTCTCGAGCAGTTCCTTCTCGGCGCGCTGCAGACGATACTGATTGACCGCCTCGTGCAGGATCGCCGTCAGTTCGTCCTTCGGGCACGGCTTGCACAGGTAGCGGAAGATCGCCCCTTTGTTGATGGCGGCGATGGAGGACTCCAGATCGGCCTGACCGGTGAGCAGAAGGCGCACGCTGTCGGGCGAGGCCTCGCGTACCTTCGCAAGAAAAGTGGCACCGTCCATGCCGGGCATGCGCATGTCGGACATCACCACCGCAAACGGCGCCTGCCAACGGATCGCTTCGAGCCCTGCCTCGCCGCCATTGGCCGTCACCACCTCGAATTCGCCGAAGAGATTGCGCTCCATGGCGGCCAGCACGTTGGGTTCGTCGTCGACACACAGCAGACGGGGAAGAGGCGTATCACTCATCACTATTCTCATTGACCGAGTTGTTGAGGAGGGCCTGCCACTCAGGCCATTTGTCGGCGACCCCGACCTTCTCGAGATACGCGAAATCGGGCGCCTCGCCCTGGGCAAGTGACGTCGCCACGTGCACCACGCCGGTGGCATCGAAATCCGACACCGCACAACGCCCCGGGTTGCGATGGTCGGCGACGGCGTTGACGATTTCCATCGGCAAGCCCCACATCGCCAGCAAGTAGGCGCCCACGGCTACGTACAGCGGCGTGTTGCAGGCAGTCGTAAGCCCAACCACGTCGTTGTCGCGCAGCTCGGGAATGGTCAACCCCACCTGGGCCAACAATGCGGCAGCCGGTGCCGGGCTCTTCGCCGCCCCCATCTGGAGGGCAATCTCGGTCGCCAGATGGCAGGTCAGCAACGCGCGATGCTGCAAGGTCTCGATCAAGGAGCCTTCCTGACCGTCCGCGAAAACCTGAGAGGCCAGCACCAACAAGCGCACATTGTTCAGCCCGAGCCGGGCGATGGCCTGACCAACGTCGTGAACAGGATTGCCACGGGCGAAATAGGCCGAATTGGCCAATTGGAGAATCTTCGCCGAGAGCGCCGGGTCGCTGCCCAGCAGTTCGGCAATGTGATGCGTGTTGCTGTCGGGATCAGCCATCATTCGGCACAGCTCGGTGAACACTTTCGGCGCGGCCGGCAGGCGGCTGACACGGCCGACCACGTCAAGCACGCAGGGGTCCGTGCACATTGCACGAATACGCATGGCGTTTTCCACGGTGCCCAGCAACGCCGTGCTGTCGCACGGTTTGGCCACGAACTGGTGGGCAACATCGAGCATGCGCAAGGTAGCATCGGCGTCGGAATAGCCCGACAGGATGATGCGAATGGTCGACGGCCAACGCTCGCGCACCTGGCGCAGCAGCTCGGCGCCGTCCATGAAAGGCATGCGCATGTCGGAGACGACCACGTCTGCGGGCAAGTCCTCGAGCATGGCCAGCGCCTCCTGCCCGCTGTGAACAAAACGGCAACCCCAATCCTCGTCCGTCATCATCAACGCGCGCTCGATGCCGCTCAGCACACGAGGTTCGTCGTCGACGAACATCACTTGCATGGCGCTTCCTCACCCCCAGGAGCCTGGATGGGGAAACGCAGGATGAAACAGGTCCCGACGCCCTCCTCCGATTCGCACAACACCTCGCCCTGGTGCTTGTCCACGATCGTCGAATAGACGATGGCGAGCCCCTGCCCCGTCCCCTTGCCCACCGGTTTGGTGGTGAAGAACGGGTCGAAAATTCGATCGCGAATGCCCGCCGGAATACCGCCGCCGTCGTCGCGCACCCGGATTTCCACGCAATCGCCGGCACGTGTCGCGGCGACCTCGATGCGCCCCTTGTTGCGGACCCCTTCCTGCAGCGTATCGGTAATGGCATGGGCCGCATTGACCACCAGATTGAGAATCACCTGACCGATCATGTCGCGCAGACAAGGCACATCGGGGAGGTTATCGTCGAAGCGGGTATCGATATCCGCCACATATTTCCATTCGTTGCGGGCGACGGTGATCGCGGTATCGATGATTTCGCGGATATCCGCCGTCTCCTTTTCGTCGTTGGACGGATGGGAGAATTCCTTCAGGGCGGAGACGATCTTGGCAACATGGCCCAGGCCTTCGAGGGATTCATCCAGCGCCCCCGGCACCTGATTGCGCAGGAAGTCGACCTTGGTGCGCTTCAGGAGCGCATCGAGCTCCGCGAAGGCAGCCTCGTCGGCGGCAAGCGGGCGCGCCGCATCGACCGCGGCCAAAGCCTTGTCGAGTAGATTGAACAGCGATGCGGACGCCGTCTTGACGAAGCCCACGTTATCGGCAACGTACTGGGTCGGCGTGTTGATCTCGTGCGCAACCCCGGCGGCGAGCTGGCCGATGGACTCCAGTTTCTGCGCCTGCAACAGCTGCGCCTGCGCAAGGCTCAGTTCTTTCAGCGCCTTTCTCAACTCGGCCCGTTCAGTCTCCAACTCCAGTGTCTTGCGGTCCACCACGTGTTGCAACGCGACGTTCTGTTCGAGCACGGCGAAGGGGGAATTTTGCTCGCGCGCCGACTCCTGCATGAGTCGCTTCTTGAGCGCGGCGATGGTCTTGTCCCGCGCAGTCAGCTTACGCGCCAGCTCCGCGACGACCGATTCGGTCGCGCGCTCGTCCTCGCCGGGCGTACCGGTGGCAAGCAAATTCGATTGCGTCATGCGTCAAGCTCCGATGGCAACGGCGGTGAAGGTCTGATTCACATGCACACCGTTGTACTGTTCGCCATAGGTCGAAAAACCGAATACGCGGTTTCGCGCCATCAGTTCACCCATGACCCCGTCAATGCCGTGGTCTTCAAATTCGAGGCGTCGCAAAATACAGTCGCACGCGAGGATCACCGCTGGCTCCGGGATAGCGCGGTGGATTTTCTCGAGACCGTTTTCGAGCGTCGCATACGGATCGGTCGCCGCGCCGATGGTGATCACGAGGCCCTCCTCGATAGCGCAGTAGCACGTCAATGACAGATCCTCGTTGTACTTCTGTATCGACCGCACGTAGGGCTGCTCGCCAAAAGCAAGTACCAGCGGATGGCGGGAAAAGACCGCTGGCGTCAGATCCTCGACGCGCAAACCCAAGGTCTCCGCGTACACCGTCGCCGCCGGCTCTCCATTGATTTCATGGATGACGCGCCGCTCCGGATCGGCCTCGGTAATGACCAGATCGTCCTCGGTGCTATCGAAGTGCGCCACTTTCATGGTCGCCACCGGCGCATCGCACTCGAGCACCGAAAACACCGCCGCATCGCTCAGGAAGCGCCCGTCACCGTCATAGACATGGGTACTTTGGAAACGAAGATCGTCGCCGGCCGAACCGCCGACGATGGGAATATTCCCCAAGCCCTGGTAGAGGCTGGCAACCAGTCGTTCTTCGAGCATCGACAGGCCGTCGACCAGGAGCAGGCCGAAGCGATTGACACCCGGGCGTTCCACGCAGTCCTTGGCGACAGCCTCGGCAATGCGCAGCGCCTGCGCCGCATGGTCGGTGAGTGGCGTCACCAGGTAGGGCCGTAGCCGGACGCCGCCGCCGCAAAAACCGATGCCCAGAATACCCGTGTGCTCGAACCCCGCAGGCCCGATCTGCCCGGACGCGGTGCAACCGACCACGGGGCAACGAAACGCACTCCCCAAGGCCTGGCCGAGTGCCGTGAGATCGTAGTCCGGCGAGCAGAAGAAGATAACCGCGTCGAGCGTCTCGGATCCGAGCGCTTGCGCGAACTCCGCCACCGCGGTGGACGGATCCATCGACGCGCTACCGCCGTGTTTGACTTGAATACCCATGACACTCTCCAAAAGAGTCCGCACAGGAAATAGCGGCACGCATTGCCAAGTCTTGAACCCGTTCACCACCAAGACGCACCATCGCGCACGCCCGTTCGGCATCTCGTATCCATGCAATACGGGTTGCGCCGAAATACGTACGGCGCACTACCGCAACGATGTGAGACACACACCATGCCGTCCGAGACGCGAGCAAGAAAAAGGGCGCCCGCAGGCGCCCTCTGTCGGTCGATGCGCGTCCTCGCTTAGCCGCGGCTCGGCTCCGAGGCGTCCACCACCGCCAGCGCGGTGATGTTCACCAACCGACGCACGGTGGCGGTGGCGGTGAGGATGTGCACCGACTTGGCGGCGCCGAGCAGGATGGGGCCAACCGTGACGCCGTCGCTGTTGGCCTGCTTGCACAGGTTGAAGCTGATGTTGGCGGCATCGATGTTGGGCATCACGAGTAGATTGGCTTCGCCCGACAAGGTACTGCCGGCCACGGATTCGGCGCGCGTTTCCGGGTTGAGCGCGGTATCCGGGTGCATCTCGCCGTCACATTCGAGATCGGCGCGGTGAGCCGCCAGCCAGTCGCGTGCCTCGCGCATCTTGCGGGCCGAGGCGGAACGCGAGCTGCCGAAGTTGGAGTGCGACAGCAGGGCGACGCGGGGCTTGATGCCGAAGCGCTTGAGTTCGTCCGCCGCCATGGCAGCGATCTCGGCCACTTCGTCCGCAGACGGACTCTCGTTCACATAGGTGTCGGCGATCGCCAGCACACGCTTGGGCAGCAACAGGATGCTCATGGCTGCAAAACGCTTGGCATTCGGCGCCAGCCCGATGACGTCTTCCACCTGCTTGAGGTGATAGTCGTAGGTGCCATAGGTGCCACACACCAGCGCATCGGCATCGCCCCGGCGCAACAGCATGCAGCCGATGAGCGTGGTGTCGCGGCGCAGCTTGGCACGGGCAATTTCAGCCGTGATGCCGTCACGCGACATCATCTGGTGATATTCCTGCCACAGCTCGCGATAACGCGGATCGTCTTCGGTATTGACGACATCAAAGTCGCGGCCGATCACCAGGTCGAGCCCCGCCTGGGCAATGCGTCGCTCGATCACCGCCGGCCGGCCGATGAGGATCGGCCGCGCCAGCGACTCGTCGATCACCGCCCGCACCGCGTGCAGCACACGCACATCCTCGCCTTCGGAGTACAGCACACGCTTGTTCTCCATCGGGATCTTCTTGGCCGCGGAGAACACCGGCTTCATGATGATGCCGGACTGATACACGAAGTTGCTCAGGCTCTGCTCATAGGCCTTGAAGTCCTCGATCGGGCGGGTGGCGACACCGGAGTCCATCGCGGCCTTGGCCACCGCCGGCGCGATCTTGACGATCAGGCGCGGATCGAAGGGCTTGGGAATGATGTACTCGGGGCCGAAGCGCAGGTCGGCGCCGGCATAGGCGGTGGCCACCGCGTGGCTCTGCTCGGCCTCGGCCAACTCGGCAATGGCCTTCACGCAGGCCAGCTTCATCTCTTCGGTAATCGTGGTGGCACCGACGTCGAGTGCGCCACGGAAGATGAAGGGGAAGCACAGGACGTTGTTGACCTGGTTCGGGTAGTCGGAGCGCCCGGTGGCAATGACGCAGTCCGGCCGTACCGCCTTGGCCTCTTCGGGCATGATCTCCGGCGTCGGGTTGGCGAGTGCGAAGATCAGCGGCTTGTCGGCCATGCGCCCGACCATCTCGGGCTTGAGCACGCCGGCCGCCGACAGACCGAGGAAGATGTCGGCGCCTTCGATCACATCGCCCATGGTCCTGGCGTCGGTCTGCTGGGCATAGCGGGCCTTGTTGGCCTCCATGTTCTCGTCACGGCCGACGCGAATCACGCCGCGCGAATCGCACACATACACGTTCTCGCGCTTGAGCCCCAGGCTGACCATCAGATCGAGGCAGGCGATGGCGGCGGCACCCGCGCCGGAGCACACCAGCTTCACCGCGCCGATGTCCTTGCCGACTACCTTGAGACCATTGAGCAGACCGGCCGCAGAAATAATCGCCGTGCCGTGCTGGTCGTCGTGGAAGACGGGGATGTTCATGCGCTCGCGCAGCTGCTTCTCGATGTAGAAGCACTCGGGCGCCTTGATGTCTTCGAGGTTGATGCCACCGAGCGTCGGCTCCAGCGCGGCAATCATGTCGATGAGCTTGTCGGGGTCGTTTTCGGCCAGTTCGATGTCGAACACATCGATGTTGGCAAACTTCTTGAACAGGCAGGCCTTGCCTTCCATCACCGGCTTGGAGGCCAGCGGGCCGATGTTGCCGAGGCCCAGCACCGCGGTGCCGTTGGTGATCACGCCGACGAGATTGCCGCGCGAGGTCATCTCGCTGGCCTGCGCCGGATCGGCAACGATGGCGTCGCAGGCGGCGGCCACGCCGGGTGAGTAAGCCAGCGCCAGATCGCGCTGATTGGTCAGCCCCTTGGTCGGGACGACCGAAATTTTGCCGCGGGTCGGCGCGCGATGGTACTCCAGTGCGGCGGCAATGAAATCCTGATCCATGAGTCCCCCTCTAAGGTCTCTCCAGCAATAATGAACCGCGGCCGAGGCGGCGGCATGCCCTTTTTATCGTTCGACAACGCCACAGTAAGATATTGTCTGTTTTGGCCCGCGACAGCGGCGACCGCGGTCGTGGCGCGGTGCATCGTCAGCCGGGGAGAGACCAACGAGACACCTCGAAAAAGGCGCGCGCATTATCGCACGAAGCCGCCATGCCCGGGAGTGCACACCCTTACCGCGACGCAACAATACTGGCAGAATGCGCGATAGGGAATTGTGCTGACAAAATGGGGAGGTTCGACAACATGCGACGCGTGGTCTTCAACCAGAAAGGTGGCGTAGGCAAGTCCACCATCACCTGCAACCTGGCGGCCATCAGCGCCAGCAAAGGCTTGCGCACCCTGGTGGTCGATCTCGACCCGCAGGGCAACTCGACCCGCTACCTGCTGGGCAACGGCGCCGACGAGCTGGACGCGTCATTGGCCGACTTCTTCGACCAGGCGCTCAATTTCCGCCTCAACCCGAAGTCGCTCGACGAATTCGTGCTCGAAACGCCGTTCGAGAATCTGTACGTGATGCCGTCGCATCCCGATCTGGAAGACCTGCAAGGCAAGCTCGAATCGCGCTACAAGATCTTCAAGCTGCGCGAGGCACTCGATGAGCTGGCCGAAGAATTCGACACCATCTACATCGACACCCCGCCGGCGCTCAACTTCTACACGCGCTCGGCCATGATCGCCGCCAACGCCTGCCTGATTCCCTTCGACTGCGACGACTTCTCGCGTCGCGCGCTCTACGCCCTGCTCGACAACGTGGCCGAGATCCGTGCCGACCACAACGATCAGCTCGAGATCGAAGGCATCGTCGTCAATCAGTTCCAGCCGCGCGCCAGCTTGCCGAAAAAGGTGGTGCAGGAGCTGATCGACGAAGGCCTGCCGATCATCGAGCCCTACCTGTCGGCCTCGGTGAAGATCAAGGAATCCCACGAACAGGCCAAGCCGATGATTCATCTGGACCCGAAGCACAAGGTGACCGGCCAGTTCGTCGATCTGCACGACAGCCTGGTGCGCAAGTACGGCGCCTGAGCTCGCCGGACGGAATATTCCGCGCCGCCCGACTGTCTATCCGGCGAACTGCTGTCGCCGGGAGTCGACATGAGCCGCACCATCCGCCTGTGGGATCTCCCCACCCGCTTGTTTCACTGGGGACTTGTCGGCGGCGTCATCGGCGCCGTCGCAACCGCCAAGATCGGCGGCAATCTCATGCTCTGGCATGGCCGCATCGGCTTGGCGCTGCTGGGATTGCTGGTATTCCGGCTGGCGTGGGGCTTCGTCGGTTCCACCTATGCCCGCTTTGCCCATTTCGTGCGCGGCCCCGCGGCAATCGCCGCCTATCTGAAGGGCCGGTGGCACGGGGTCGGCCACAACCCGCTGGGCGCCCTGTCGGTGATCGCGCTGCTGACGCTGCTCTTCGCCCAGGTGACGACCGGCCTGTTCGCCAATGACGACATCGCCTTCAACGCGCCCCTCTATCCGCTCGTCTCCAAGGCCATGTCGGACGCGCTGACCGGATGGCACCATCGCGGCGAAATCGCGCTGTACGTGCTCGTCGGGCTGCATCTGGCCGCCATCGTGTTCTATGCCGTGGTCCGGAAGCAGCGTCTTGTACCGGCCATGGTGACCGGCAGACAGGCGGTGCACACCGAGGCTGCGGCGGATGCCCGCGGCGGCGGGCCGGTGGCCTTCGTGGTCGCGACCACGATCGCGCTGGCCGCCGTCTGGGGCGCCTCGGGCGCGCTCAATCCACCGCCCCCCGAGCCCCCGCCGGGGTTCGAAACGCCCACCTGGTAAGCCGGCAACACAAAGGCCACCCGCGGGTTAATGTCGTTCAGTTAAGCACATCGGACTCCTCCCCCTTCAAGGGGGAGGTTGGGAGGGGGATGGGGTTTTCGAGGCATTGATTGAAACCCATCCCCACCCCAGCCCTCCCCTTGAAGGGGAGGGAGCGTACCGCATGCGCATCGGAAGGGGTCTTTTGCGCCTTAACTGGACAGCATTACCACCCGCGGGTGGCCTTTGCACCCCCCCATTCGCGATCACTCTTTCTCGCGATACTTGTCATGGCAGGACTTGCACGCCTTGCCGGTTTCACCGAACTGCGCCTTGATCGCAGCCTGATCGCCAGTCGCCGCCGCGGCCTGCAAGGCGTTGGCCTGCTTGACGAGATTCATCGCAATCTTGCGTACCTCGTCCGGCTCCTGGAAGAACTCGGGCTTCAGCCGCGTTTCCTTCCACCCCTTGCCCTGATCGGTGCCCGGCGCATACAAGGCTCCCAGGCCCGAATTGGCCACGGCGGCCACCACGTTGGCCGCCGCCAACACCTGGTTCTTGTCGAAGGGCACGGATTCATCGACCACCTGGGCCTTGATCTTGCCCATGTTCCACGCCATGAAGGTGTAGCCCGACTGACGTGTCTTGATCATGTCCTCGGTCTTCATCTGCGCCAACGCACCGGCCGCCAGCCCCAGCGCAGCCAATCCCGCCAAACCTCGAGCGATCGCCTGATTCATGGATTCTTCTCCCAAAATGATGGATGCCGCACGACCACCGTGCGTCCCTGAGCAAAACACCGGCCGAGCCCGATTCATTCCACCCCGAAACACGAACATCCCACCGTCATGCGAGGGCGCGTCGGGCTAAACGTTTCGGCCGAACGTGCCGCTATAACCGGAACAGTTTGTTTCCAGAGACACGACGCATGACTTCTTCGCTAAACGTCACTGCGCTCGATGCGCTGATTGTCGAACCCTCCGCCATGCAGGCCAAGGTGATCGCCCAGTCCTGCACCGAGCTCGGGCTGCCGACGGTCAGACATGCCGGTTGTGCGGCCGAGGCGCTCGATCTGATGCTGGCAAAACGGCCCGACGTGGTCATCAGCGCGCTGTACCTGCCCGACGCCTCCGGCACCGATCTGGTTCGCCAGATGCGCGCGCATCCCCTGCTCGAACAGGTCGCCTTCATTCTGGTCTCGAGCGAGACCAACCCGCAGGCGCTCGACCCGGTTCGCCAATCCGGCATCTGCGGCATCGTGCCCAAGCCCTTTTCCAACGCCCAACTCGGTCGCGCGCTCGACAACACGCTCGAATTGCTGTCGGCCGAGACACTCACGGATGTCGAAGTACCGCTCGAGGAACTCAAGGTGCTGGTGGTGGACGACAGCCCCAACGCACGCAAATTCATCCGACGCGTGCTCACCAATCTGGGCGTGGAAGACTTCATCGAAGCCGGCGATGGTACCGAGGCGATCTCCATCCTCAACGACACCATGGTCGATCTGGTGGTGACCGACTACAACATGCCGCAAATGGATGGCCAGCAACTGATCGAGCACATCCGCAACCAGAGCTGGCAGCGCTCGGTGCCGATCATGATGGTGACCAGCGAATCCGACGCCGGACGGCTGGCCGCCGTGCAGGAGGCGGGCGTCTCAGGCATCTGTGACAAACCCTTCGAGCCCGCCATGGTGCGCCAGTTGCTGGCGCACATGTTCGCCGCGCAATAAGGCCTACACCGGCTCGAGCTTGGCCACGCCCAGCAACAACCACTTCATGCCGTTGGGCCCGAAGTTGATCTGCACGCGCGCGTCCGATCCGCTGCCCTCGGCGGCCACGATGGTGCCCACCCCAAAACGCCCGTGCTGCACGGTCTGACCGATCCGCAATCCACCCAGATCCCGTGACGGCTGCGGCACGCCCGCGCCGCGGCGCCGCGCACTGCCGCCGAAACCGGCGCTCGGCGACTGCAGCCGCGATGCGCTTTGCTGCGGGGTGAGCCACTTGGTGAGCCCCACCGGAATCTCGTCGAGAAAGCGCGAGCGCATGCAGTAGCGCGTCTGGCCGTGCAGCATGCGGCTTTGCGCCAGCGACACGTACAGCCGCTGACGCGCCCGCGTCACCGCCACGTACATCAGCCGGCGCTCCTCTTCCAACCCATCGAGCTCACGCACGCTGTTGTCGTGCGGAAACAGCCCCTCTTCCAGGCCGGTGAGAAACACCACGTCGAACTCCAGCCCCTTGGCCGCATGCACGGTCATCAGTTGCACCGCGTCCTCGCCGGCATCCGCCTGATGATCACCCGCTTCGAGCGAGGCATGCGCAAGGAAGTCCGCCAGCAACGGATGATCGACCGGGCCATCGCCCACCGTGTTTTCGGCGACGAAGTTGGCTGCGGCGCTGATCAGCTCGTCGAGGTTTTCCAGCCGCTCCTGCCCCTCCTTGGCCTTCTGGCTCTGGTAGTAGTCGCGCAGGCCCGAATGGTCGAGCACATGGTCGACCACCTCCGGCAGCGGCAACGGGGCCGTATCGACGCGCATCTTTTCGATGAGCGCGATGAACGGCTCGATCGCCTTGCGCGGCTTGCCGGTGAGGTGAGAAACGGTGGCATACAGATTGCCGTTGTAGGTACGCGCCACGTCCTGCAACGCTTCGAGCGAGCGAGCGCCGATGCCACGCGTCGGGAAGTTCACCACCCGCGCAAAGGCGGTGTCGTCATCGGGGTTGGCGATCAGGCGCAGATAGGCCAGCGCATGCTTGATCTCCTGCCGCTCGAAAAAGCGCAAGCCGCCATAGACGCGGTACGAGACGCCCGCAGAGAAAAGCTGATGCTCGACCACCCGCGACTGCGCGTTGGAACGATAAAGCACGGCAATATCGGAGCGGGACATGCCATCGCGTACCAGCGACTGGATCTCCTCGACCATCCAGCGTGCTTCGTCCAGATCGGTGAAGGCTTCGTACACCCGGATCGGTTCGCCCTCGCCCTGATCGGTCCATAGCTGCTTGCCCAGCCGCTGGGTGTTGTTGGCGATGATGGCGTTGGCGGCGTCGAGAATATTGCCGCAGGAGCGATAGTTCTGTTCCAGCCGGATCACATTGGGCACGCTGAACTCGCGCTCGAACGCCAGCATGTTGCCCACCTCGGCACCGCGGAAGCGGTAAATCGACTGATCGTCATCACCCACGCAAAACAGGCTGGCGCCCGGATGCTCGCCGTCGCCCGCCGCCAGCAACTTCAACCAGCGGTACTGCAGCTTGTTGGTGTCCTGGAATTCGTCCACCAGAATGTGCTGAAAACGCCGCTGATAGTGCTTGCGGATCGGCTCGTTGTTCTTGAGCAACTCATAGGTGCGCAGCAGCAATTCGGCAAAATCCACCACCGACTCACGCTGGCATTGCGCCTCGTACTCCATGTACAACTCGACGCGGCGGCGGGTGAAATCGTCCCAGGCCTCCACGTCGGCCGGCCGGTTGCCCTGATCCTTCTGGCCATTGATGAAGTGCTGCAGTTCGCGCGGCGGATACTTCTCGTCATCCACATTCAAGGCCTTGAGCAGGCGCTTGATGGCCGCCAACTGGTCGGCCGAATCGAGGATCTGGAACAACTGCGGCAGATTCGCCTCGCGGTGATGGGCACGCAGCAGGCGGTTGCACAAGCCATGGAAGGTACCGATCCACATGCCGCGGGTATTGATCGGCAACATCGCCGTCAGCCGGGCGATCATCTCCTTGGCCGCCTTGTTGGTGAAGGTCACCGCCAACAGGCCTTGTGGCGTCAGTTGCCCGGTCTGGATCAACCAGGCGATGCGCGTGGTCAGTACCCGCGTCTTGCCCGATCCGGCGCCGGCGAGAATCAACGCATGCTGCGGTGGCAGCGTCACGGCCTGGGCTTGTTCCTGGTTCAGCGCGGCGAGCAGATCAGACATTCGGTCTCCTTTTGGCCGCCATTCTACCGTCCTGAGACGCTCGACGGACTTCGCTTGCACTAACCCGACAAAAAGACTAAGGTTTATTTGTGCACAGCAACATTTGTTTGAACTTTTTCACGGTTTCCGGCCTCAAACCCGCGTACTATTAAAACCATCGTTTGTTTTGCTACGCACCAACACAGAGAGAAACGCGGCCCACAAGGCGGCGAAGAACGAAGTTATTACGAGCCGGACACCGGCCAAAAAGGAGTACCGAGATGAAATCACCGAAACTGTTGCCGTGGTACGCCCGCAAGGCGGGTGTTTCGATCGAGCGCGCCGAAGTCCTGTGGCGCAAGGCCGTGCGCAAAGCCACCGCCGAAACCGGCTGGGTCGGCAATGCCGAGTACTGGGGCGCTGCCATGGACCACTTCCACGACTTGCTCGAGGCAGAGAACTCCAGCCTGTGCACCCCCAATCTGTCGGTCGCGCTGCGCGTGCAACGCCGCGCCATGCGCCTGCCACTCACGATCATGGAAGATCTCTCCGCCGCCGCGGCTGTCCACTGGCAGCGCTACGTGTGCACCTGGCGCCGCGCCGCCTGAGCCCGCGCGGCCCTACCGAATCCCTCCCTCTCCTCTTTGGAGTTCGGCATCCGGTCACCCGACCGGGTGCCGTTTTTTCGTCTGAATTTCGTTCTCCCTGCCGGTTCCGCGTTCAGCCTTCACGGTATACTTTCGCGTTTTAATCCGCTCTCAAGCCACCGACGCCATGCTGGACAAGTACCACGCCTCCGCCATTGAAACCGCCGCCCAGCAGCAATGGGCCGAGCAAAAGAGCTTCGAGGTCGCGGAAAACGCCGACAGACCCAAGTACTACTGCCTGTCCATGTTCCCCTACCCCTCGGGCAAGCTGCACATGGGGCACGTGCGCAACTACACCATCGGCGACGTGATCAGCCGCATGCAGCGCATGCGTGGCTTCAACGTGATGCAGCCGATGGGCTGGGACGCCTTCGGCATGCCGGCAGAAAACGCCGCCATCCAGAACAACGTGCCGCCGGCCAAGTGGACCTACGAGAACATCGACTACATGCGCACCCAGCTCAAGCGGCTGGGCTTCGGCATCGACTGGTCGCGCGAGCTGGCCACGTGCACACCCGAGTACTACCGCTGGGAACAGTGGCTGTTCACCCGCCTGTACGAAAAGGGGCTGATCTACAAGAAACTCGGCACGGTGAATTGGGATCCGGTGGACGAGACCGTACTCGCCAACGAGCAGGTGATCGACGGGCGCGGCTGGCGCTCCGGCGCGCTCATCGAAAAGCGCGAGATCCCCATGTACTACATGAAGATCACCGCCTACGCCGACGAGTTGCTTGCCGGGCTGGACGAACTGCCGGGCTGGCCCGAGCAGGTCAAGCTGATGCAGAAGAACTGGATCGGCCGCTCCGAAGGCGTCGAGGTGCACTTCCCCTACGATCTGGAAACCATCGGCGATGCCGGCGTGCTCAAGGTGTTCACCACCCGCGGCGATACGCTCATGGGGGCCACCTACGTCGCGGTCGCCGCCGAACACCCGCTGGCAGCCCAAGCCGCGCAAGACAACCCCGAACTGGCCGCCTTTGTCGCCGAATGCCAGCAAGGCGGAGTGGCCGAGGCCGACCTAGCCACCATGGAAAAGAAAGGCATGCCCACCGGCCTGCGCGTGGTGCATCCGATCACCGGCGAATACCTACCGGTGTGGGTCGCCAACTACGTGCTCATGGGCTATGGCGAGGGCGCGGTGATGGCCGTGCCGGCCCACGACGAGCGCGACTTCGCCTTTGCGATCAAATACGCATTGCCGATCATCCCGGTCATCGCCCCGGGCGAATGGGGACAACAGATCGACTCCAACTCCGGCGTGTTCGAAGATGCCAGCGCCAAGCTGGTCGACCACACGCCGACGCTGAAGGGTGAGAGCGACGCCGAACACCTGGCCTGGTCGCACTGGCAGGACGTGTTCGCCGAACACGGCAAACTGGTGAACTCGGGCAAATACGATGGCTTGCGCTCGGCCGAGGCCATCGACGCCATCGCCACGGATCTGAGCGAGAAAGACCTGGGCAGCAAACGCGTGCAATACCGCCTGCGCGACTGGGGCATCTCGCGCCAGCGCTACTGGGGCTGCCCGATTCCGATGATTCACTGCGACGCCTGCGGCGATGTGCCCGTGCCTGACGAACAACTGCCGGTGGTACTGCCCGAAAACGTCGAACTCACCGGCGCCGGCTCACCGCTGACGCGCATGCCCGAGTTCTACGAATGCGCGTGCCCCAAGTGCGGTCAGGCCGCGCGCCGCGAAACCGACACCATGGACACCTTCGTGGAGTCGTCCTGGTACTTCCTGCGCTATGCCTGCGCCGACAATGCCGAGGCCATGGTCGACGAGCGCGTCAATCACTGGGCGCCGGTCGATCAGTACGTCGGCGGCATCGAACACGCCATCCTGCACCTGCTGTATTCGCGCTTCTTCACCCGCGCCATGCGTGACCAAGGCCTGGTGGACGTATCCGAACCGTTCACCTGCCTGCTCACCCAGGGCATGGTGGTCGCCGACACCTACTACCGCGAGAGCGGCGACGGCAAGAAGCAGTGGATCAACCCGGCCGATGTCGATATCGAACGCGACGACAAGGGCCGCGTCACGAAAGCCTCGCTGCGTGCCGACGGCCAGCCGGTGATCATCGGTGGCACCGAGAAGATGTCGAAGTCGAAGAACAACGGCGTCGACCCGCAGGCGCTCATCGACCAGTACGGCGCTGACACCGCGCGCTTCTTCACCATCTTCACCTCGCCGCCCGATCAGCAGCTCGAATGGTCCGATTCCGGCGTCGAAGGCGCCTTCCGCTTCCTCAAGCGCGTGTGGGCGTTCGGGCATCGCTTCGTGAGCGACATGCGCGCGCAACTGCCGGCCGAACGCACCCTGCCGGCCGGCAAGCTGCCCGAGCCACTGGCCGACGTGCGCCGCGAACTGCACACCCTGCTCAAACAGGCCGACTACGATCTGGGCAAACACCAGTTCAACACCGTGGCCTCGGCCACCATGAAGATGCTCAACGCCCTCGAAAAGGCGCCGACCGACGACGCCGCTGCGCATGCCGAAGTCGTCGAGGAAGGCGTCTCGATGCTGTTGCGCGTGCTCAACCCGATCACCCCGCACATCTGCCATGCGCTGTGGCGCGACTGCGGCTTTGGCGACGACATCCTCGACGCCTGTTGGCCCGAGGTGGACGAGGCCGCACTGGTGCAGGACGAAATCGAACTCATGCTGCAAATCAATGGCAAGTTGCGCGGACGCATCAAGGTGGCAGCCGACGCCGCCCGCGACGTGATCGAAAACACCGCGCTGGCCAGCGAGCCGGCCGGCCGGTTCATGGAAGGCAAGCCCGCACGCAAGGTCATCGTGGTACCGGGCCGCCTGGTCAACATCGTATGCTGAACCCCTTCGCCGCCCGCCTCACCCGCCCCGGAGCGCATTCATGACATCCCTTTCGCGACGCCGCCTGCTGACCGCCGCGCTGACCGTCCTTGCCCTCGCCGGCTGCGGCTTTCATCTGCGCGGCAACATCGCGATGCCATTCCACTCGGCCCACGTCGCCGGCAGCGAACACGATCCGGTGCTCACCGACCTGCGTCGCCAACTGCGTCTCAACGACGTCGAGGTCACCGACGAAGCCAAAGGCGCGCAGATCGTCATCCGCATCCTCCAGCTGCGTCAGGAGCGCGACATCCTCAGCTTGAACTCGGCCGGCAAGGCGCGCGAATACCGCCTGTTCTACACGCTGGCCTACGCGGTGGATGCCGCTGACGGCACCTCGCTGCGCGCACCGGACCGCATCACGCTGCGCCGCGACGTCACTTTTTCAGACTCGCAGGTGCTCGCCAAGGCGCAGGAAGAGGCGCTGCTCTACAACGACATGAAGACCGACATCGTGCAGCAGCTCATGCGCCGCCTGGCGACGATCAAGCTCGCCGCCCAATGATCCTGGAAATCGCAGTTGACCGCTTGTGCTCGCAAGCAAGGCATTGAATATGCAAACGTCTTTGGTTTCGACACCGAACACCCGGTGGGTGAGTGCGCTACGCACACTCGGGCACGTCCAACTACGGTTTCCAGGATGAAACTCTCGCCGGACCGCCTGACGCCGCAACTGGAGCAGGCGCTCGGCGCGCTTTATGTCGTGCACGGCAACGAACCGTTGCTGGTTTCCGAGGCCGGCGACGCCATTCGCGCCGCCGCCAAAGCGCAAGGTTTCGACGAACGGGAAATCCTCGTCAGCGGCCCGGGATTCGGTTGGGAGGCGGTGTTCGAGTCCACCGGCACGCTGTCGCTGTTCGGCAATCGCAAGGTGGTGGATCTACGCATCCCGAACGGCAAGCCGGGCAAGGACGGGGGCGACGCCCTCAAGCAACTCGCCACCCAAACGCCTTCGCAAGCCGACGACGTCATTACCCTGATCACCCTGCCCGAGCTCGATTGGGCCACGCGCAAGACGGCCTGGTTCGCCGCACTCGAAAAAGCCGGGGTGTCGATCGAATGCAACGCGCCGCCGCGTGAGCAACTGCCGCGATGGATCGCCATGCGTCTGTCCAACCAGCAACAGTCTGCCCCGGCCGATGCGCTGGCGTTCATCGCCGATCACGTCGAAGGCAACCTGCTGGCCGCGCACCAGGAGCTGCGCAAACTGGCGCTCCTGTACCCGGTGGGCGAGTTGAGCCTCGATCAAGTGCGCGACGCGGTGCTCGACGTGGCGCGCTACAGCGTCGAACACCTGCGCATGGCGCTGCTCGAAGGCGACGCCGCGCGCTGCAGCCGGCTGCTCGAAGGTCTCGCCGGCGAAGGCACGGCGGCACCGCTGGTGCTATGGACGCTGGCCAACGAGATTCGAACGCTGGCACGCATCCAGTCTGCCCAACATCGCGGCCAGCCGATCGGCGCGGCGATCAAGGCCGAGCGCGTGTTTGACGACCGCCGCCGTAGCGCGCTGCAACGCGCGCTCGGGCGCCTCCGCCCCGGCCCGGTGCGCGCCGCACTGGCACATGCGGCAAGAATCGACCGCATCATCAAGGGCTTGAGCCCGGGCGACGTGTGGGACGAATGCCTGCGACTGACGCTGCGGCTGTGCGAACAACGCGCCTGAACGCCCGACCAGGCCACTGATCGCCCGCTTTTTGCCGCACTGCGCAAGCATGCGGTAATCTGTTCGATTACGTCACTCGAATCGACCCGGCATCATGGACATTGCACGCTACATGCAGACGGTGGGCCAGCAGGCGCGCGACGCCTCACGCCACATGGCGGCCGCCTCCACCCAAGCAAAGAACACCGCACTCACAGCCATCGCCCGCCACCTGCGCGAGCGCAAGGACGCGCTGCTCACCGCCAACGCGGCCGATCTCGCGCAAGCGCGCGCAGACGGCCTGGAACCCGCGCTGATCGACCGTCTCACCCTCACGGACAAGGGCGTGGCGGCGATGGCGGAAGGCCTCGAACAAATCGCCGCGCTGCCCGATCCGGTCGGTGAAATCACCGATGTGAAACGGCGCCCGAGCGGCATTCAGGTCGGCAAGATGCGCGTGCCGCTGGGCGTGGTCGGCATCATTTACGAGGCGCGCCCCAACGTCACCGCCGACGCCGCCGCGCTGTGCCTGAAGTCGGGCAACGCGGCCATTCTGCGCGGCGGCAAGGAAGCCATCCACTGCAATCAGGCGATTGCCGAATGCGTGCGCGCCGGGTTGGCCGAGGCCGGCCTGCCCGAAGCGGCGGTACAGGTCATCGAAACCACCGATCGCGCCGCCGTCGGCCAGCTCATCACCCTGCCCGAGTACGTCGACGTGATCGTGCCGCGCGGCGGCAAGGGGCTGATCGAGCGCATCTCGCGCGAAGCGCGCGTGCCCGTCATCAAGCACCTCGACGGCAACTGTCATGTCTACGTGCACGAAGCGGCCGACGCCGACAAGGCACTGGCGATTGTCGAGAACTCGAAGACCCAGCGCTACGGCACCTGCAACACCGCCGAATCGCTGCTCATCGACGAATCCATCGCCGACACCCAGCTGCCCCGCATCGGCCAGATGCTTGCAGGCAAGGGCGTGGCCCTGCGCTGCTGCGAGCGCAGCCTGGCGCTGCTGCGCGAAGCCGGCATCGACGCCAGCCACCTGCAGGCAGCGCAGGAGAGCGACTGGAGCGAGGAATATCTCGCCCCGATCATCGCCGTGCGCATCGTCACCGACCTGGACGAGGCGATCGCGCATATCAACCGCTACAGCTCCGGTCACACCGAGAGCATCGTGAGCGAGAACTACACCGCAGCCATGCGCTTCTTGCGCGAAGTGGATTCGGCCTCAGTGATGATCAACGCCTCGACGCGATTTGCGGACGGATTCGAGTACGGACTGGGCGCCGAAATCGGCATCTCCACCGACAAGATTCACGCCCGCGGTCCGGTGGGCCTCGAAGGGCTGACCAGCCAGAAATGGATTGTGTTCGGCAACGGGGAAGTGCGCGGCTAAGCAATCCGCACGATCGTTCGCAAGCCTGATAGGATAGGCGCGTGCTGCGCAGGGGCGGCACGTGCCACGATCCTTTTCGGGAGATCCCATGAAAAACATTTTCGCCATCCTCTGCGCCCTGTTCGTGTTGTCGGCCCATGCCGCCGTCGACGTCGCAGGCGTCAAGTTCGAAGACGCTGCCCGCATTGGCGAGCAGACACTCACGCTGAACGGCGCCGGCGTGCGCAAGAAGTTCTTCTTCAAGGTCTATGCGGCCGGCCTCTATCTGCCGCACAAGGCCGACGCCACCTCCGCCGTACTGGCGCAAACCGGCGCCAAACGCATCGACATCGAGACCTTGCGCGACCTCACCGCCAAGCAATTCACCGATGCGCTTGAAGAAGGTCTGGAGAAGAATCTCAGCGCCGCCGAACTGGCGGCACTCCAGCCCCAAATCAAGCAGTTCGTCGGCAACCTCCTGGCGGTCGAATCCGCCAAGGAAGGCACCCGCATCCTGATCGACTACCTGCCAGGCTCAGGCACCGCGCTGACGGTCTCGGGCCACCCGGCCGGCAAGCCCGTCGCCGGCGCAGCCTTCTTCGACGCCTTGCTGCGCGTCTGGATTGGCGACAAACCAGCGCAGAACGATCTGAAACAGTCTCTGCTCGGTCGATGAGATGCGCCCGACCGCTTCGCGTGCGGTAGCGGCTGTGGCATACTCGCCGCGTTCGGGTGAGTTCGCTCACCCTCAGCTTGCTCTGGGGTAGAGCAACCGGGTCGGCGTGACCTACGGGTCGCGCCGCACCCACCCCACCGGCGCTTGTTGCACACCGCCTTGCCGCGCAAAATGTCCGTATGGATTTCGCCGCAATCATCCCCGCCCCATTCGGCGCGCTCGGCATCACCTGCACAAGCGATGTCATCACGGAGATTCGCTTTCTCCCGCCCGGCACGGCAGCGCGCGCGCCCACGACCGCGATCGCCCGATCTGCGGCCGATCAGCTCAAGGTCTGGCTGCAGGATGCCAGCGCGACGTTCAACCTGCCCCTCGCCCCTGCCGGCACGCCGTTTCAGAGACGTGTGTGGACCGCCATCAGCGCCATTCCAGCGGGAGAGCGACGTAGTTACGGCGACATTTCCACCGAGCTCGGCAGCGCCGCCCGCGCTGTCGGTCAAGCCTGTGGCGCCAATCCCTACCCGATCGTGGTGCCCTGCCATCGCGTCGTCGCCAAACACGCGCTGGGCGGCTTCGCCAACGCCCGCGGAGGCTTTCTCATCGAGACCAAACAATGGCTGCTTCGCCACGAAATGCGCCGCTAGCCCCACTCGAGGCCGCGGACCAGCGCGACCTGGATGCGTTTTGCGACGGCCTGTGGCTCGAAGACGGGCTGGCGCGCAACACGCTCGACGCCTACCGCAGCGATCTGTCCCGTTTCGCCCGGTGGCTGCGCCAGGCGCACAAACGGGCACTCCCCGACGCCGCCACTGAACACCTGCACGCGTATCTGGCCGACTTCAGCCAGCACGCCAAGCCCGCCAGCCAACGCCGCCTGCTGTCGGCCTGGCGCCGCTTTTTTCAGCGACAAATGCGCGACGGGCGCATCACGCACGACCCGAGCGCGGCCATCGACCCGCCGATGCCGGGACAACGTTTTCCAAAAACGCTGTCGGAGACGGCCGTCGACGCCCTGCTCGACGCGCCGGACATCGACACCGCCCTGGGCTTGCGCGACAAGGCAATGCTCGAGCTCCTCTATGCGACGGGTTTGCGTGTCTCGGAGCTGGTCGGCCTCAATACCTTCCAGGTCAGTCTCAATGACGGTGCGCTGCGCGTCATGGGCAAAGGCGCCAAAGAAAGGCTGGTCCCGATCGGCCAACAGGCTGCCGACTGGCTTCAGCGCTATCTTTCGGGATCGCGCCAACCGATTCTCGCCGGCCGCCAAAGCGATGCGCTGTTCGTCACCACGCGCGGCAACGCCATGAGCCGCCAGATGTTCTGGCGACTCATCAAACGCTACGGCACCATCGCGGGCATTGCAGAAAACATTCTGTCACCCCATACCTTGCGTCATGCCTTTGCCACGCATCTACTCAATCACGGCGCCGATTTGCGCGTCGTACAATTGCTGCTCGGCCATGCCGATATTTCCACGACGCAGATTTACACGCATGTCGCCCGAGCCCGACTGAAACAAATGCACGCCATTCACCACCCGCGCGGCTAACTGGAATCCGAGCATCCCGCCATGAACAGCAAACATCCCGACACCCCCGCCATCCGCTTTCTTCAAAGCCATCGAATTGCCTTTGCGCCGCTGCTATATGCCTACGAGGAACATGGCGGCACACGCGTGGCAGCACACTCGCTGAATCTCCCGGAGCACGCGGTCATCAAAACACTGGTGCTGGAAGATGATTTACGCAAACCGCTGATTGTGTTGATGCATGGCGATCGAGATGTCGCGCTGAAAAAGCTGGCCACCGAAATCGGCGCAAAAAGCGTTCACCCCTGCAAGCCGGACATCGCGCAAAAGCACACCGGCTACCAAGTCGGCGGCACCTCTCCCTTCGGCCTGAGAAAACCCATGCCGATATACCTGGAGCGCAGCATTCTCGATCTGCCACTGGTCTACATCAATGGCGGCAAGCGTGGCTTCCTGGTTGGCATACACGCGCACGACCTGATGCAATCCTTGCAGCCGACAACACTCGATATCGCCAAGAAAAACGAATAAGCGCGCTTTTTCCAATTCCGACAAACTTTTTTATATATCGTGCCGAAATAACCAGAGAGTTGATTTGCTTCAACGCTTGATGGCAGAATCCGGAGTGATTGGATTTGGCGATTGAAGACGAAATCCTAAATACCTTTCGACATATAAATCGCTTTATTCGTGGCGCGTGTCGATTGCGCCGAAGCGTCACAAGCAAACATTTACAAACAATAAAGGCTCGACATGGACATCAAACTGAATCAACTGACCGTCACCGAGCTGCGCCGTCTGCGCACCAAAGTGGACTCGGAACTGAAACGCCGCGACGATGTCGCCCGCAAAGAGGTTCTCAAGCAGGTCAAGAAAATCGCGGCAGAGCATGGCGTGACGCTTTCCGAAGTGCTCGCCGAGGCCAAGCCGCCGCGCGCCGCAGCAAAGACCACGCGCAAGGCGTCGAGCGCGAAGGGCAAGAAAGTCCCGGTCAAATACCGCAATCCGGCAGACAGCACACAAGGCTGGACCGGCCGCGGCCGCAAGCCGCGTTGGGTTGAGGCATGGCTGGCGAGCGGCAAGTCGATCGACGATCTGCAGGTCAAGAAATGACCCCATGCCACATCGGCAACAGGTAAATCAAAAGCCGCCCACGGGCGGCTTTTGATTTGTCGAGCATCGACCCTGCTCGCACCTGTTTCACACAACCGGACGCTTCAGTCGGTATCGAATACCGCATGGCCATCGCGGCCACGCTGAATAAACACGCCGACACGGCGAACGTCTTTCATCACCCCGATCTTCGCGATTCTCAACTTGACCCACGGCGCGTTGAACTCGTCAAAAAGCAGGGCAACCACGAATTCGCCAAGTGTCTCGATGAGATTGAAATGCCGCCCCGCCAACTCGGCGCGAATTCGCTCGATGACTTTTGCGTAATCAATCGTGTCATCAATGTCATCACGCTCGGCCGCCGCATCCGGCACACCGAAGGTGAGATTCAATTCAAGCGGCTGCGGCGCCACCTGTTCGCGTGGATAGATACCGACGCGAGCGGAAACGCGCAATTCTTCAATGAAGATGAAATCCATGCGAACTCTCGACTAGAATTGCGAGCATTCTAGCTGAACGGGACGCACTCGGCCGCCCCGCGAATGGTTCCGGATGACTACCACCACACTCGCTCTCATCGTTGTCGCCTATCTCATCGGAGCCGTCCCTTTCGCTGTCCTGGTGAGCAAGGCCCTGGGCCTGGCGGACCCACGTGCCTACGGCTCCGGCAACCCCGGGGCGACCAACGTGCTGCGCTCGGGCAGCAAATTGGCGGCCATACTCACCTTGCTGGGCGACGCGCTCAAGGGCACTTTTGCGGTGTGGGTCATGGCGCGCTGGGGCAGCCCGGCGGCATTGCCGATCGCCGCGGCCGGCCTTGCGGCTTTTCTGGGTCATGTCTTTCCGGTCACCCTTGGCTTCAAGGGCGGCAAGGGGGTCGCCACCGCCCTCGGCGTGCTCGCAGCTTTCAGCGGCTTGCTGGCGCTGACGTGCGCCGTAGTTTGGTTGGTGATCGCGCTGGTCTTCCGCTACTCGTCGCTCGCCGCGCTGATGGCAGCACTCGCCGCACCGATCGCGGCGCACCTGATCATCGGCGCCTCGGCGATCACCGGTGCCTGCGTCGCCATGGCCGCACTGCTGGTGTTCCGCCATTCGGCCAACATCAAACGCCTGCTGGCCGGCACCGAACCCAGGATCGGAAAAAAGAAAGACGCAAGCTGACGGCCGGGACTAAACGCCCGGCGCGCGAAGCGTTTCCAGCGGCCAGCGCGGTTGCACCGACACACGCCCGCCGGTAGTCCCTTGCGCCCCCTCGCGCAGCCGCATCGCGCCCGCGAAGGCGATCATGGCGCCGTTGTCGGTGCACAGCTCGGGCTCGGGGTAATACACCCGCCAGCCGCGCCGCTCGGCCATCTGGTCGAGACTCGCGCGCAGCGCCAGGTTCGCGCCCACGCCGCCCGCCACCACCAGCCGGCTCAAACCTGTCTGCTTGAGCGCCGTTTTGGCTTTGTGCGTGAGCACATCGACCACCGCGGCCTGAAACTCGGCGGCGAGATCGGCGGGCGTGTGCGTCCCGTCACGCAATGCCGTCATCACGGCCGTTTTCAAACCACTGAAACTGAAATTCAGATCACCCGAGTGCAACATCGGGCGCGGCAGCTTGACGCGGCCGGCCTCGCCCGCTTCCGCCAACTTGGCCAGCGCAGGGCCACCGGGATAGGGCAGGTCCATCAACTTGGCGGTCTTGTCGAAGGCCTCGCCCGCTGCATCATCGACAGACTCACCCAGCAAGGCATATCGCCCGACACCTTCGACACGCATCAACTGCGTGTGCCCACCCGACACCAGCAATGCAACGAACGGGAAATCGGGCGCATCCGCGGCCAATAGTGGCGAGAGCAGATGTCCCTCCAGGTGATGAATGGGCAAGGCGGGCACACCGCGCGCTGCCGCCATCGCCTCGGCCGTGCCGGCCGCCACGAGCAGCGCGCCTGCCAGCCCCGGGCCCGCGGTGTAGGCAATGGCGTCGACCGCATCCAGCGTCAGTCCCGCGTCCCCCAGCACCTGACGAATGAGCGCCGGCAGGCGCCGCACGTGGTCCCGCGAGGCAAGCTCGGGCACCACGCCGCCATACGCCGCATGCAGATCGATCTGCGAATGCACGCGATGGGCGAGCAGCCCCCGCTGCACGTCGTAGAGCGCAACACCGGTTTCATCGCACGAACTTTCCAACCCCAATACAATCATCTCGACCCCGCTTGTTGTGGCCGTATTCTAGCCGTTTGCCTCGGCACGTCAGCACAAAAGAGTCTTGAAGGGCTTGGCATGCTTGCTTCGAGCGAATATACTGCGTGGTTTTCCAGTACATTTTCAGGCGAAGGAACAGGCAATGCCGGGCATCCGCGTTAAAGAAAACGAGCCGTTTGAAGTCGCAATCCGCCGCTTCAAGCGCACCATCGAAAAGGCAGGCACGCTGACCGAGCTGCGTTCCCGCGAGTTTTACGAAAAGCCGACGGCTGAGCGCAAGCGCAAGCTGGCTGCAGCGGTCAAGCGCCATCACAAGCGCATCCGCAGCCAGATGCTGCCGCCCAAGATGTACTGAGCCTTAACCGGCCAGTCATCCCGCCACGACCGGCGCGGCCATTGCCGCGTCCGTCGTGGTTTTTGCGTTTTCAGTCCAGGAGTTCTGCCATGTCCCTCAAAGCCCGCATTCAGGAAGAAATGAAAGCTGCCATGCGTGCCCGCGACAGCGAGCGCCTGGCCGCCATTCGCTTTCTGCTCGCCGCCATCAAGCAGAAAGAGGTCGACACCCAGACCGAGCTGGACGATGACGGCGTCACCGCCGTGATCGAGAAACAGCTCAAGCAGCGCAGGGACTCCGCCACCCAGTACGCCAATGGGGGCCGCGCCGATCTGGCCGACAAGGAACGCTTCGAAATCACCGTGCTCGAGGCCTACATGCCGGCCCAGATGAGCGCAGAAGAAATCGCGGCCGCCGTCACCAAGGCGATCGCCGACACTGGCGCCACCTCGCTCGCCGACATGGGCAAGGTCATGGCCGCGCTGAAAGGCGCACTGGCCGGCCGCGCCGACATGGGGCTCGTCTCGGCCCGCGTCAAACAGTCGCTCGCCGGTTAATCCGGCCCCGCTCCGACCGTGATCCCACAGTCCTTCATCCAGGACCTGCTCACTCGCGTCGACATTGTCGACGTGATCGAGCGCCACGTTCCGCTCAAGAAAAAGGGTGCGAACTATTTTGCCTGCTGCCCGTTTCACGGCGAAAAGTCGGCCTCGTTTTCGGTCAGCCCGAGCAAGCAGTTCTATCACTGCTTCGGCTGTGGCGCCCATGGCAGTGCGATCGGATTCCTGATGGAGTACGCCGGCCTGGGCTATGTCGAGGCGATTCACGAACTGGCGCGTCAACTCGGCGTCGAAGTCCCCGAGGAAAAACGCGGCGGCGGCCGCGCACCGCACCCGGCCACGCGCTCGCTCACCGATCTCATGAGCCAGGCGGCACAGTTCTACCGCGAACAACTCAAAGGCTCCGAGCGCGCCATCGCCTATCTCAAGGGCCGCGGCCTGACCGGACAGATCGCCGCACGCTTCGGCATCGGCTACGCGCCGGAGGGCTGGCAGTCCCTCGAGAAGATCGCAGCGAACTATGCCGCCCCGGAACTGCTCGAAGCCGGCCTCGTGATCGAGAACGACCAAGGACGACGCTACGACCGCTTTCGCGACCGGATCATGTTCCCGATCCTCGATTCGCGCGGCAACGTGATCGGCTTCGGCGGCCGCGTGCTCGATCAGGGCGAGCCGAAATACATGAACTCGCCCGAAACGCCGCTGTTCGAAAAAGGCCGCGAACTGTACGGGCTGTTTCAGGCCCGCCAGGCCATTCGCGCCGACAACACCACCATCGTCGTCGAAGGCTACATGGACGTGGTGGCGCTGGCCCAGCATGGCGTGCACAACGCGGTCGCCACGCTCGGCACCGCCACCACGGCGACGCACATCCAGAAACTGTTCCGGCTGGTCGACCGGGTGGTGTTCTGCTTCGACGGCGATGCGGCGGGCCGCAAGGCCGCCTGGCGTGCGCTCGAATCCGCCCTCGAAGCCCTCAATGACGCCAAGCACATCGGCTTCCTGTTTCTGCCCGACAAGCACGACCCGGACTCGTTTGTGCGTGAATTCGGCGCAGACGATTTTCGCGCCGCGGCGAACGACGCCACGCCGCTCACCGAGTTCCTGCTCGACGGGCTGGCTGCGGATCTGGACATGAAGACCGCCGAGGGACGCGCCCAGTTCGCTCACACCGCCCAGCCAATGGTGCTGCGCGTGAGCGCACCCATGCTGCGCCTGCAACTGGTGAAATCGGTCGCGCAGCGTTGCGCGCTGGGCGAAGCGGAGTTGATGCAGGCCTGGGGCATGACGCCACCGCTATCACAACGACGCGGCAAATCCGCGCCGCCGCCCCGACGCGCACCGCGCCGCCCGCCATCGCCGCTGGAAAGCACCTTGCTGCGCATCGTGGTGCGCCACCCTGCCTGGGCCGCACGCGTGCCCGCAGAACTGATTCCAGACGCCTCCGACGAAGGACGCGCGCTGATCGGCATCATCGACGCCATCAGCATCGGCGACCTGGGCGCCGACACGCGACTGGGCACCTTGCTGGAGCATTTTCGCGAATCCCCCCATGCCGAGACGCTCACGCGGTATTGCGTCGAGGAAGCCGATGAAGTCATCGCCGAGGACGTGATTGAAACCCTGTTTCTCGACACCTTGCAGAAACTGCATGCGCAAGCGTTGCAAGAGGAGATTGCCACGCTTGCGGCACGCGCTGCGGAGCTGAATCCGGAGGAGCGCAAACGCTACGCACACCTCATCCGGCAACGACAGGGGAACCCCGGGGGGCAACCCAAAGTCTCAGATTCGTAATATAATTTCCTGTTTTTCTGACATCTCCGAATACCCGAGGACCACTATGGCCGAGGAAAAAGCCAAGAAGCCCCGCAAGACTACCGCCACAGGCCGCACAGCCAAGCCGCGCGGCAAGAAGAAGGGCAAGATTGCCGATGTGCTGGCCGCCGCGAACACGCCGCAAACACCGCTCGACGCTGAAGTACGCCGCACGCAGCTCAAAACGCTGATCGCCCTGGGCAAAGAGCGTGGTTATCTCACCTATGCGGAGATCAACGACCACCTGCCGGACGATCTGGTGGACGCAGAGCAGATCGAATCGATCATTGCCACGTTCAACAGCATGAGCATTCAGGTCTATGACGAGGCCCCGTCAGCCGAAGACCTGCTCATGTCCGACAGCGTTGCCGCCTCGCCCGACGACGACGCGGAAGAAGAAGCCGAACAGGCGCTGTCTTCCGTCGACTCCGAATTCGGCCGCACGACCGACCCGGTGCGCATGTACATGCGCGAGATGGGCACCGTCGAGCTGCTCACCCGCGAGGGCGAAATCGAAATCGCCAAGCGCATCGAATCCGGCCTCAAGCACATGGTGCAGGCCATCTCCGCCTGTCCGTCCACCATCGCCGAAATGGTCGACATGGCCGACAAGGTCAGCCGCGACGAGATGCGCATGGAGGAAATCATCGATGGCCTGCTGAACCCGGATGATGGCAAGGACGAGTACCCGGGCGTACCCGGCAAAACCAGTGCATCGAGCAACGACACCAGCAACAGCGACGAAAGCAGCGATAGCGATAGCGACAGCGATGACGATGACGAAGGCAGCGGCGGAGACGACGACGGCGCCGCCGCGCTCAAACTGCTGCGCGAAGAGGGCCTGAAGCATTTCGCCATCCTCAAGGAGCTGTTCGAAAAGCAAACCGCGGTGCTCGCCAAGAAGGGTTCCCAAGACCCGCAGTACATCGAGCTGCAAAAGCAGATCTCCGACCGCCTGCTGCACCTGCGTTTCAACGCACGCATGATCGAGAGCCTGTGCGACTCGGTGCGTCACATGGTCGAACAGGTGCGCAGCCACGAGCGCGAAATCCTGCGCCTGTGTGTCGACCGCGCCGGCATGCCGCGCACGCACTTCATCAAGCGCTTCCCCGGTAACGAGATCAACCTCGACTGGCTCAAGGATGAAATTTCGGCTGGCAAGAACTTCACCGAAGGCCTGATGCGCGTGCATCCGGCCGTCATCGAAGCGCAGCAGAAGCTCATCGAGCTCGAAAAGAAGCTCGGCATTTCGCTCAAGGAGCTCAAGGACATCAACAAGCGCATGTCCACCGGCGAAGCCAAGGCCCGCCGAGCCAAGCGCGAAATGACCGAAGCCAACCTGCGCCTGGTGATCTCGATCGCCAAGAAATACACCAACCGCGGCCTGCAGTTCCTCGACCTCATCCAGGAAGGCAACATCGGCCTCATGAAGGCGGTGGACAAGTTCGAATACCGCCGTGGCTACAAGTTCTCCACCTACGCCACGTGGTGGATTCGCCAGGCCATCACCCGCTCCATCGCAGACCAGGCGCGCACCATCCGCATCCCGGTGCACATGATCGAAACCATCAACAAGATGAATCGCATCAGCCGCCAGATCCTGCAGGAAACCGGCCTGGAGCCGGATCCGGCAACGCTCGCCGAGAAGATGGAAATGCCCGAGGAGAAGATCCGCAAGATCATGAAGATCTCCAAGGAGCCCATCTCCATGGAGACCCCGATCGGAGACGACGACGACTCGCATCTGGGTGACTTCATCGAGGACACCTCGACGCTCGCGCCCAACGAAGCCGCGCTGTACTCCAACCTGCGCGATGCCACCGGCGAAGTCCTCGACTCGCTCACCGGTCGCGAAGCCAAGGTGCTGCGCATGCGTTTCGGCATCGAAATGAACACCGACCACACGCTCGAAGAAGTCGGCAAGCAATTCGACGTCACCCGCGAACGCATTCGCCAGATCGAAGCCAAGGCCTTGCGCAAACTGCGTCACCCGTCGCGATCGGAGCGCCTGCGCAGCTTCCTCGACAGCGACTCCTGAGCCCCACCTTGCCGGCGCGGACCCTCCCGGTCCGCGCCGCTCTCGGGCCTTTAGCTCAATTGGTTAGAGCAGAGGACTCATAATCCTTTGGTTGCGGGTTCGAGTCCCGCAGGGCCCACCATCCGCACTCCCACGCTTTCGACCTGCCTCACGGCACGCGCACGCGTGCACCGCGCCGACAGTCGGCACGCTCCCAAAAGGCATGCGCATGACGTAAAGTAAAGTTATGCGCAGATGGCCTGCCGGGACATCCGACAGGCATCTGCCCAACGGAGCGTTGTGTCCGAATGATGCGATACGCCAGGCAGTTCATCGAAGACTTCCGTCATACACTCGCGCCCTTTCAGGCGGACGAGTCACGGGCAGGTCGTTTTCGTGCGCGCCAGATCCACGCAGTGCTGCGACTCACGCCGCTGACGATGTTCGCCAACGTGCTGAACGCGGGAATCATCGGCCTGACCTTCAACGACATCATCAACCCGCTGCTGCTCACGGGGTGGATCCTGTGCGTGCTGTATGCCTCCGGCGTCGGCATCGAGGCGTGGATCAAATGGCGGCGCGGCAAGGGGCCGCGCACCGTCTCTCCGCGGGCGCTCGATCGGGCGGCCAAGCACGCCGCGCTGCTGGGCTTGCTGTGGTCCATGCTGCCGATTTTCTTGCTGCCCTTGGCGTCGCGCGAAGATCAGCTGATGCTGGCCTCGGTCACGGTCGGCATGCTGTGTGCGGGCGGTTTTGCGCTGGCGACGATTCCCCAGGCAGCCCTCACCTATGTCGGCGTGCTCGGCGTCGGCACCTTCGTCGGCCTGTTCCGTCTGGACCATCCGCTCGGTATCGAGTTGGCCTTTCTGCTGGCGGTCTACACCCTCATCGTCATGGGCAGCGTGATGTCGAATGCGCGAACGTTTGGTGCCCGCCTGCTGGCGGAGGCCGAGGGCGAACGCCAGCGGCAACTGATCGGCTTGCTGCTGCGCGATTTCGAGGAAAACGCCAGCGACTGGCTATGGGAGGTGGATCAGTCCGGGCGCCTCACTCACGTGTCGCGACGCATGGCGTCGGTGTTCGGGCGTGACGAAGCTTCCCTGATGCACCAGCCACTGCTAGAACTGATCGGCAGCACACTCGACCGCGCCACCCCGGAAGAGCGCCAGGCGCTTTCCGGGCTACAGCACTGCTTTTCCGGGGAAACCCCCTTCCGCGATGTGCTCGCCCCGGTCATTCTCAACGGGGAAACCCGCTGGTGGTCACTCACGGCCAAACCCCTGATCGACACCGCGGGCGAGCGCGCCGGCTGGCGTGGCGTTGGTACGGACGTCACCGCGTCGCTTACGGCGCAGCGCGAAGTAACCCGACTGGCGCATTTCGACGGCTTGACCGGACTGGCCAATCGAAACCGCTTTCAGGAAGTGCTCAGCGAGATCGAGAACGGCAGTCCGGACAAACCGGCGGAAGCCTTGCTGCTGTGTCTGGATCTGGACAATTTCAAAACGGTCAATGACTCGCTGGGGCACTCCTTCGGCGATGGCCTGTTGCGGGTCGTCGCGCAGCGCCTGCTCGGGCGAACACGGCGCTCCGATCTCGTTGCCCGACTTGGCGGCGACGAATTTGCCATCGTGCGCCTTGGCCCGGTCACGCCCGAGGATGCCGAAGAGCTCGCCGACCGCCTCATCCAGACCTTGGGCGACCCATGCGAGATCGACGGAATTCGTGTGCGGGTGGGCGCGAGTGCCGGCATCGCCATTGCCCCCAAGGACGGACAAAGTGGCGACCAGTTGCTCAAGAACGCCGACATCGCGCTGTACGCGGCAAAATTCGAGGGCAAGGGGCGTTTCCGCTTTTTCGACTACGAAATGGACACCCGGGCACGGCGGCGGCTGTTTCTCGAACACGAACTGCGCGGCGCGCTGCATCGGGGCGAGTTTCACCTGGTGTTCCAACCGCAGTTCGCCCTCGACACCAACGCGATCACCGGCTGCGAGGCGTTGTTGCGTTGGGTTCATCCCCGACTGGGACAAATCGACACGCAAGAGTGCATTGCCGTGGCCGAGGAGTCCGGCCAGATCGAGGCGATCGGCGACTGGGTCATCAGCGAAGCGATTGCGCAAGCCGTCCAGTGGCCCGAGGCGATCAGCGTCTCCATCAATCTGTCGCTGGCGCAGTTCATGGACCCGGCCCTGTGTGATCGCATTCTGAAGCAGCTCGACAGCGCCGGCCTGCCGACCCACCGCGTCGAACTCGAACTGACCGAATCCATCTTCCTGAGCGACCAGAAAGCCGCCGAGCAGCAGCTGCTGACACTCAAGCGCGCCGGCATTCGCATTGCGCTGGACGATTTCGGCACCGGCTATTCGTCGCTGGCCTACCTGCGCAGCTATCCATTCGACCGCTTGAAGATCGATCGTGCGTTCGTGAGCGAGCTACCGCATGTTCCCGAGGCCGTCGCCATCGTTCGCGCGGTGATCACCATGGCCAATTCGCTAAGCATGGATACCTGCGCCGAAGGGGTTGAGAATCAGGCCCAGTTGGAGCAACTACGCCACGAAAACTGCCATACCGTTCAGGGCTTCGCGCTGGCCAAACCCATGACGAGCGAGGCGCTGAAGGGTTTCTTGCTGGGCCACCGCGTCGCCCAGCCGGCACCGGCCAGAAAATTCGACAAGGTCACACCGATCAAGTCTCTTCGCTGAGTCATCGACCGCTCGACCCACGTGCTGACCCCGCCATCGGTGTCCCGCCACTCAATTCGGGCAACCTCGTGCCGTTAACACTCGAAGTCGCCGCCGCAAAGAGCCCTGAATGAAAATTGCCATCATCGATGACACGCCCCTGAATCTGACGCTGATGCAGGCGCTTGTCAGCAAGTTGCCGGATTGCGAACCCATGCCGTTCGCCGATCCGGTGGCCGGGCTAGGCTGGTGTCAGCAGAACGAACCCGATCTGGTCATCGTCGATTACATGATGCCGGGGCTCGACGGGGTCGAGTTCATTCGCCGCTTTCGGGCAACGCCCGAGCGCGAGGACGTCCCCATCCTTATGGTGACCGCCGATCACGAGCGCCAGACGCGCTACAACGCGCTGCAGTCCGGCGCGACCGATTTTCTCAACAAGCCCGTTGACCGCAACGAGTTTCAGCCCCGCGTGCACAACATGCTGGCCTTGCGGCGCGCCCACCTGGCCACGCGCGAGCGCGCTCGCACGCTCGAACTGGAAGTCACCAAGGCCACTGCGCAGATTCATGATCGCGAACAGGAAACGGTCACCCGGCTGGCGCGTGCGGCCGAATTTCGCGACCCGGAGACCGGCGCGCATATTCAGCGCATGGCGCACTACTCGGCCTTGATCGCGCGTCAACTGGGGCACGACGAGGCCTTCGCCGCCACCATCTTGCACGCGGCACCGATGCACGATGTCGGCAAGCTGGGCATTCCGGATCACATCCTCATGAAACCGGGGCGGCTGACGACGGAAGAATTCCACCAGATGAAGCGTCATCCGGCGATCGGCTATGACATCCTCAAGGATTCGACTTCGCCCGTCATCCAGATCGCCGCCACCATCGCGCTCACTCATCACGAAAAATTCGACGGATCGGGCTATCCGGCCGGCACGGCCGGCGAAGCCATCCCGCTGGTCGGCCGCATCGTGGCCGTCGCCGATGTTTTCGACGCATTGACCTCGGCACGCCCCTACAAACCGGCGTGGTCACTTGACGACGCGGAGCGCTTTTTGCGCGAGGGCCGTGGCAATCACTTCGACCCGCGATGCGTCGACGGCTTTCTGTCCGACTGGCGCGCCGTCCTCGATATTCGCAGCCGCTTTCAGGACGAAGCGGATACCTGACCGATGGGCGCTTTTTTCGACCGGCTGCGCCCACGCTCACTTCGCCATCGCATCGTCTCGCTGTTTGCGTTGGCAAGCGGTGCGGCCATCTTGCTCGGCGCGCTCTACCTTGGATACACACAGTCCGGCTGGACCGCCCGGCAACTTCACGAAAGTGCGCAGTCGCTGGCGTCCCATATCGCCACCACCACGGCAGACAATGTCGCCGCCAACAACTCCGCCGCGCTCAGTCGCCAACTCGACCAGTTCGCCAGCCACGCCAACGTGCGCTCACTGATCGTCACCGATCGACAGGGGCGCATTCTCGCCGCGTTCACGAACCCCGCCCACGGCGCACCGGATACCGGGATCACCGTCGGCGACTATCTACCGTCTGCACCAGCCGCCACCGACGACTCACGCGTGAGCGGCCTGCTGACGGTGTCGGCACCGATCGGCCCGATCGCCCCCCTGGGCAGCGTGCAGGTCTCGCTCGACAGCAGCGCCATCACTCACGCGTGGACACAGGCCGGGCTGGCGAGCTTGATTGGCCTCCTCCTGGTCGCAATGAGTTCGTGGCTGGTGCACCGCTGGCTGGGCAGAACCACGGCCGACTTGCAAACAGCGACAGAATTCGCGGCAAGCATGGGCTCGGAACGCACCGATGTCCTGCATCTGGGTTCCGGCGCTCACGAACTCACTGCGCTCACCGACGCGTTGAACTGGACGTCGATTCGCCTTTGGGACGAACGCGCCGCGCTCAAGGAAAGCGAAGCACGAAAGCGCGCGATTGCCGAAGCGGCGCTCGACTGCATCATCACCATCGACGCCAACGGCATGGTGCTCGAATTCAATCCGGCCGCCGAGCGCGTGTTCGGCTACACCTGGACCGAAGTCCAGCAGGCGCCATTGTCCGAGCTCATCATTCCCCCCGATCTGCGCGAAGCCCATGAAGCCGGCTTGATGCGATACCTGGCCCGCGGGGTCGGACCGATACTCAACCGACGCATCGAACAGCGCGCCATGCGCAAGGACGGCAGCGAGTTTCCCGTCGAACTGGCCATCGTCCCGGTGGAATGCGAAGGCAAGCAGATGTTCACCGCCTACCTGCGCGACATCAGCGACCAGCTCGCCGCCACCGCTGCCATCGAAGCGGAAAGTGCGCGCGTTCGCGGCATTCTCGACAATCTCAGCGAACTGGTCTTCGAAACCAACACGGCGCTACGCTGGCGCTACCTCAGCCCGGCCTGGACGCGACTGACCGCCACCCCCGTCGGCGCCCAACTGGCCAGAAGGGCACTTGCCTGGCTCAGTGCCTCCGAACGCGCTCGCCTGCGAAAGCTCATTGGCTCGCTCGTCGCCGGCAAGGCGGATTCGATTCGCACCGACGTACGGGTCACCGGTACCGACGGAGAGCCGCTGTGGCTGGCGTTGTTCGTGCGCCCACTTCATGCCGAAGATGGCGCGCTGACCGGGTTTTCCGGTTCGGCCACCGACGTGACCGCACGCAAGTTGATCGAGCAAACCCTGCGTGAATCGAAGGACATCGCCGAACACGCCAACCGCGCAAAAAGCGATTTCCTCTCAAACATGAGTCACGAAATCCGTACACCCATGAACAGCGTCATCGGCATGACCGATCTGGCACTGGAAACGGCACTGGACGAGGAGCAGCGTAACTACATGACGACTGTCAAACAATCCGCCGAAGGCTTGCTCAACGTGCTCAACGACATTCTCGACTTCTCCAAGATCGAGTCGGGCAAGCTCGACTTCGAACACATCAACTTCGGCCTGCGTGACTGCGTGGCGCAGGTGCAGAACATCCTGAGCGAGCACGCCGCCCAGCGCGGGCTGACGCTCACCCACAACGTCGATCCGACCGTGCCGGAACAGTTGCTGGGCGATCCGCACCGCCTGCGGCAAGTGCTGCTCAACCTGGTCACCAACGCCATCAAATTCACCGAACACGGGCACATCAGCGTGCGCGTCAGCCTCACCGAGAGCCGGGCCACGGAAGCGGTGTTGCAATTCGCGATCGAAGACACCGGCATCGGCATCGCGGACGACAAGCAACAGTTGATCTTCGACGCCTTCACGCAAGCGGACACCTCCCCCACCCGGCGCCATGGTGGCACCGGCCTGGGGCTGGCGATCTGCGCGCAACTCGTGCGCGGCATGCACGGACGCATCTGGGTCGAGAGCGCGCTGGGCAAAGGCAGCACCTTCCGCTTCACCGGGCGCTTCGACCGCGCGCCCGCGCCCGCCCTTGTCCATGCCCGCGACACCGTTCTGTCCGCACTCAACGTGCTGGTGGTCGCCGGCACCGAGGCTACGCGCCAGCATCTGTCCGCCATGGTCGAGAGCTGGAGCATGCACGTCACCGTGTGCGCCACCGGCGCCTCGGCACTGCACACCCTGCGCAATGCCGCCGCGCAAGCGCAGGTCGACGTCACCTTGGTCGATGCCGACCTGGGCGACATGGATGCCTTCACGTTCTACGAAACGCTGCACACGGAAATCACACCGCAACCGGGCGTCCAGCTCATGACGGCCAACGCCGGCCAGCGTGGCGATGCAGCGCGCTGCCGATCACTCGGCCTGAACGGTTATCTGACGCGCCCGGTGCAGCCCTCCGATCTGCTCGACGCCATCCTCCAGTCCATCGGTGCCGAGGACGCCACGCCGTTGATTACCCGACACAGCCTGCGCGAGCAACGGCGTCGCCTCAACGTGCTGCTGGTCGAAGACAACAAGGTCAATCAGACGCTCGCCCTGCGCCTGCTCGAAAAACTCGGTCATGTCACCCATGTGGCCAACAACGGCGTCGAAGCGCTGGAAGCCTGTGCCAGCGCTCGCTTCGACGTGATTCTGATGGATCTGCAGATGCCTGAGATGGGCGGCATCGAAGCGACGGAAAAGCTTCGCGAACGCGAAAAGGCGCTCGGGGAATACACCCCGATCATCGCCATGACGGCGCATACCATGCAGGGAGATCGTGAGCGCTGCTTCGCCGCCGGCATGGACGACTTCGTGCCCAAGCCCGTTCAACCTGCCGCCCTCGCCGCCGCGCTGGCCGCGCTGGGTGACCCCGCCGACACGCTCGGCGCAAAGTCCGGCGCCGTCACGCCGGCGCGTGACGATGCCCCCGCGTTCTGCCTCGATACCGTGCTATCGAACCTCGGTGACGATCGGGAGTTACTCGACCAACTCGCGCAACTCTATCTGGACGACGAAGCCCAGATGCGTGGCGAACTGACGAAGGCCGACGCCAGCGGCGATCTTCAGGCGCTGCATGCGGCGACCCACGCCATCAAGGGCGCGGTGGCCAATTTCTCCGCCGATGCCGCCATTCGTGCCGCTCAACTGGTCGAATCTCACTGCCGGGCGGGAAACGCCGACGCACTCCCCGAAGCGCTCGAACGCTTCCACGGCACGCTCGACGCCTTCGCCGACGCGCTGCGCAGCCTGGGCGCCACGCAAGATTCCTGAGCGCGTCTAGACGCGCTGGATCAATTCGATCATGTAGCCGTCGGGGTCCTCGACAAAGGCGATGACGGTCGAGCCATGCTTCATCGGGCCGGCCTCACGCACCACCTTGCCACCGCGCGCGCGAATGGCATCGCAAGCGCCATAGGCATCGGGCACAGCCAGCGCGATATGCCCGTAACCATTGCCCAGATCGTAGCTTTCGGTATCCCAGTTGTGGGTGAGCTCGATCACCGCCGTGTCCGATTCGGGGCCGTAACCGACGAACGCCAGGGTGAAGCGGCCTTCGGGGTAGTCCTGCTTGCGCAGGAGCGTCATGCCGAGCACGTCGGTGTAGAAGGCAAGCGAAGCGTCGAGGTTACCGACGCGCAACATGGTGTGCAGCAAACGCATGGGAGCTTCTCCAAAAGGATGTCGCCAAATCAGACCGATCCGTCATCGATCAGTTCAGGCAAGCGCCGACCGACCTCGCGCAACCGCGTGCGGGCTTCGCGCGCCGACGGATAAAGCGATTCGACCACCGACCAGAAAGCGGGCGAATGATTCATGTGCTGCAGATGTGCGACCTCGTGTGCCACCACGTAGTCGATCAGGGACGCGTCAACATGCACCAGCCGCCAGTTCAGACGGATCGCCCGAGCGCTGCAACTGCCCCAACGGGTTCGCGCACTGGTCAAGCGCACCGGCGGCGCCACCACCCCCAGGCGTGCCGCATCGCGCGCAACACACGCGCTGAAGTGAGCCAACGCGCGCGCCTTGATGGCGGCGAGCGCGGCCCGCGCGACCGACTGTCGCGACGTACAGCACAGTGCCAGCACGGCGTGGCCATCGGCCGCGTGCAGCCATTGCACGCGGGATCGACCGCGGCTCACGTGCACACGGCAAGGCTGACCGAACAGCGGCAACACCGCGCCATCGACAAGCGCCACGCCCGCCGGCGCGGGCCGCATCGTCCAGTCGTCGAGGGTGCGAATCACCCAGCCGCTGTGATCGCGCAGGAACGCATCGATCAGGCGCTGCGGCATGCGCAGCGGCGCCGCCACCCGCAAGCCCGTCTGATCGACGCGCAGGCCCAGTGTCTTGCGCCGGCTGTGACGCAGCAGATAGGCCACCGACCGGCCGTGCAGATCAATCTCGCGCGCCAACTCGGCACTCATTGTTCGTCCCAGTGGTAACCGCGTTCGGCGAGCGTCTCGCAGATGCTCGCCATCGCCGCATCGACGTCCTTCTGTGTGCCCTTGACGCCCAGTTCGATGCTGCGGCGGCGCTCGCCCTCGGCAAAGGCCGGCAAGCTGAACAAGGTGACCGTGGGGTACTCGGCACAAATGCGCTCCATGAGGTCGATGAGCCGCCCCTCATAGGCCTCCCACACCGTCACCGCGCGCTCCACGTAGTCCGCTTGGTGATGCAGTTCGGCGTAGCAGGTGTCCAACACCCAGGCCACCATCGGCCACGCCATCACCGGGAAGCCGGGCACGAAGTGATGCCGGGCAATCGAGAACCCGGGAATCTGGTTGTAGGGATTGGGGATGATGTCGCTGCCTTGCGGATACACACCCATCTGCAAGCGATGCTCGGTGATCTCGTCCTCGCCGAACTTGTCACGAATGATGCGTGCCGCCTCGGGGTGCAGCTGCAACGCCCGTCCCAGGGCCTCGCCCGCACACTGGCGGGTATGGTCGTCGGGCGTGGCGCCGATGCCGCCAAAGCTGAAGACAATGTCGCCGGTGGCGAAGGATTCGCGCAGCGCCTGCGTCAGCAAGGCCGGTGTGTCGCACACGTAGCGCGCCCAGGACAGTTGCAGCCCGCGCTCGCCGAGCAAGGCGATGAGCTTCGTCAGATGCTTGTCCTGACGACGTCCGGAGAGAATCTCGTCTCCGATGATGATGGCGCCGAATCCCACGAAACGCGCCTTTCAGACCGGGGTTTGCCCGGCCGCTTGCGGGCTGCCGAGGCGGTCGCGGCGCAAGGCTTCGAGCAGGTAATGCACGAAGGCCAGACCGCAGAATGCTGGCGCGAAGAGGTTGAGCACGGGAATGTAGGCCAGCAAGGCACAACCGACCCCCAGGCCCAGCAGGCTGGCGCTATGGCGACGCCGCAACCGAGGCATTTCCTCCCGATCGCCATGCAGCATCAGCGCATCGTAGCCAAAGGCCTTCTTGTTCATCCACGCCGTGAGCAGGATCGACACCACCAGCCCGACGCCCGGAATCAACCAGAACGGCAGCGAAATCACGATGCCGACAATGAACAGCACGACTGCCCAGATCGCGTTGAGCGCGCTCCCGGTGGTGGTCCCGCCACGACGCATTTCGACATCCGAGTAGCGCACCACGGCAACTTTCTCGAGCATCATCGGCAGCGAGACGACGGCCACGATCAGCGCCGCAGTGACATACACCAGCGGCAGAAACAACACCGCCAGCGAGAGCTTGACGATGACCAGCATGATGGCGGCGCCCAGTTCCCAGGCATCCAGTCGCTGCGACACCCAGTCCCAACCGCCAATCCAGCCCATGACCGCATCGACCATGGGTTGCCAAAACGCGACGCCCAGCGCGAGCCATACCACCGCGGCTGCCAACGCGGGCCAGATCAGGTGCCACAGCACGCCGCGCTCGGTCAGGCTTTTCACGGCACGCGCATAGGCCAGGAAGATGTCTTTCATGGATGTGTATCGAACCTCAATGATGAGCGCATGGCGCGCTCGTTAAAACGAGGCCTACGATTGTAGCGCGACCGTGCTTTTGCCTGCGGCGCACTGGCAGGGTGCTGAACGCGGCGGCGGTTCCGTGAGGGCGCCGGGTCAGACGGCGTCGCCTGGCGCCGCCGCGGCTTCTCGCCCGCCGGTCAACAGCGGCAACCAGACGTCCAGCGCCACGCCGGGCGCCGGATCCGAGTTGCGCAGCGCGATCGTGCCGGCATGCAGGCGCACGATCTGCCGGCTGATGGCGAGCAGCAAGCCGGTACTCGCGCCGGCCGTATCGGTTTGAATCTGATCGAAAAAGGCATCGAAGCAAGACGCCAGCGCCTCGTCCGTCATTGGGGTGCCGGCATCCTCGACGCGCAGACGAAAGCCGGGGCATTCTGCTCCGTCGTCACACAATCCGGTCTGGTAATGCGCAGACAGGCGCACCACGCTGCCTTCGGGCGCACGCAGACAGGCGTGCGAGATCATCGCGTCGACCAGGCGCGCCGCCAGCCGAGCGTCGACGTGAATGCTGCCGCGCACCTGGACATCCGTGTCGAGCTGCAAGGCCTTGCTGGCCCGCACGGCCGACGTTTCCGCCCCGACCCGTGCCAGCAAGGCGCCAAAATCGGTTTGCCCGATCTCGCATTCCATATCGCCGCTATGCAAACTGCTCAGAATGACCAGATCGTCGACAAAGCGCGAGAGGTCTTCGGCGCTGCTGCGAATGCGTTCCAGATAGCTGCGCATCCGTGGCTCTTCGCCCGGCGGCAAGCGCAGCCCGAGACTGGCGAATGCCTGCACCGCATGCAGGGGCGTGCGCATTTCGTGCGAAACGTTGGCGAGAAAGCAGTCCTTGGCCCGATCGGCCGCCACGGCCCGATCTCGCGCCCGGACCAGATCACGGGTCTGGGTATCGATCAAATCAGCCAGCGCCGCGTCTTGCAGCTCCCGCGCCTGCGCACCTGCGAGGTGATCGCTGATGTCGCGCACGACATCCACGACGAAGCGCGCACCGTCGACGTCGAACACACGCGCGCTGACCTCGACCGGGAAACGGCTGCCATCCTTGCGTCGATACGTCGTCTCATAGCGCGAGACGCTGTGCGCCGCGCCATCGTCGCGCAGTGCACGCTGGATGCGCTCCAACGAATCGGGCGCCTGCCAATCGGCCGCGTTGAGGGCGAGCAATTCGTCGTGTGTGTAGCCGAGCATCCGGCAAAGTGCGCCATTGACCTCGACCACGCTCGCCTCGCCATCGACCAGCACCATGCCGTCGTTGGCCCCCTCGAAGGCCATGGCCAGCACGCGCGCGGGCAAACCCGGCGTCGATGACGCAGCCTCGGCCAGCAAGCGTTGACGCGCAGCGCCCGCCGCGCTGACCAGCACCGGCAGCACCAACACCAACGAGGCCTCGAGCACTCCGATCTGCCCCCAGACGGACATCACCAGCAAGTTCACCGCCGCCACCAGCAACGCACCCGCCGGTGGCAGCAAGGCGGCGCACACCATGACGCCACCAAGTGCTATGAACAACGGCGAAGGCAACAGCGCAATCGCGAGCACGGTGACGAGCACCGATGCAAGCACGCCCCACCCCAGCCTCACACGCAGCCCGCGTTGACAAAGCGAACGTCCGAATGACAGCAGACACGGCGAAGAGGCGTGAGCGTGAGGTTTCAACATGGGTGCGAAGCGCTGGCTGAAGAAATGACGATCACCTATGGCATTGAAATAGTCCGCAAGATCGAGGCTATTACTTAGGTAATATCCTAACCTGCTTTTGCAGAGATTACCCGAGACGCATTGCACGTTTCAAGATTTAACGTGGCCGGGCTTCCCAGATCTTCGTCAAGCGCTTGACCGATACGGGCATCGGCGTGCGCAACTCCTGCGCGAACAGCCCCACGCGCAACTCTTCGAGCAGCCAGCGAAAATCGTCGAGGAACGGATCGTCCGCACCGCGCCGTCGAGCGTCGATCCACTCGCGCTCGAAGGCGCGGTGCAAACCGTGCCAGTCGCGCATCAAGGTCGCGTCACGCGCCGGATTGTTCTTCAACTTGTCCAGACGCAGCGCGGCCGCCTTGAAGTAACGTGCAAAGTGCGTGAGGCGCTCGAACGGCACCTCGGTGAGAAAGCGTGGCGTCAGCAGGGCGTCGAGCTGCGCGCGAATATCGGCCACTACGGCATCGTGCCCCTTCAGGCCACCGAGGCGCTTTTCCAGTTGCGCGCGCTCGCTGAGAATGCCGTCGGTCAGTCGCAATAGCTCCTGCCCGACCAGCGTGATGCGTGGCTTGGCTTCCTGCAGGCGCTGCTCGAAGGCGGCGGCGTCGGTCGGCAACGGTTCCACCAGGCAGGTGCGCACCAGCGTGGCGCTCACGAGTTGATCCTGCAATTCCTGCTCGCCGCCGAGCGTCGCGTAGCGCAGCGCAACCTCGCGCAGGCCGTTCATGCGCTTGAGCGCTTTGACCTGATCCTTCAGCCGCAGCGCGAACAGCCGCGTGAGCCCGGCCCGGTGCACGCGCTCGGCCTCTTCCGGGGTATCGAAGGGCCGCAGCGACACGCTGTCGCCATCGTCATGCAAGGCGGGAAAGCCGATCACCTCGCGCTTGCCGACCTTGAGCGAGATGAGCTCGGGCAACTCGCCGAAGGTCCAGTCAGTGAGTCCGCTTTGCTCGGCAGGCGAGGTGTCCGCGCGCGCTGCCTCGGCCGTCGGCGAGTTGTCCGGCAGCGTCGCCAAACCGTCGTCGGCAGTGGCCAGGGCCGCCTCGAAGGCCGCCGCCACCTGCTTCTGGAAACGGCCGCGCAGCTCCGCCAGATTGCGCGACTGCCCCATCACCCTACCGTGTGGGTCGAGCACGCGGAAATTCATGAAACAGTGCGGATTGAGGTTCTCGGGGCGGAAGGATTCGAGCGGCAGCTTGAGTTGCACGCGCTCCTCGACAAACTGCTGCAGCGCCTTGAGCAATGGCTGCTCGGGCGTCCATTCGCCGGCCTCGACCGCGTCGAGAAAGGCGGTCACGCTGTCGGCCATCGGCTGCAGACGGTGGCGATGTTTCTGCGGCACCGTACGCAGCAGGCCGGCCACCTTTTCTTCGAGCAGACCCGGCACCAGCCATTCGCAACGCGCCGCCGGCACCTGGTTGAGCATGGCCACCGGCACGGTGAGCGTCACGCCGTCGTCGGCCTCGCCCGGTGCGTGCACGTAATCGAGTTTGAGACGCTGACCGAAGACCGTCAGATGAGCGGGGAAACGCTCGGTGGTGATGCCCTCCGCCTCATGGCGCATGAGCTGATCGCGGTCGAGGAACAGTCGCTTCGGATCGGTCTTCTCCGCATCCTTGCGCCAGCGCTCGAAGCTCGCCAGATCGACGACATCGGCCGGAATATGCGCATCGTAGAAGGCCTCGATCAGCGTCTCGTCCACCAACACGTCGGGCCGGCGCGACTTGTGCTCGAGGCGCTCTATCTCGGCCACCAGGCGGCGGTTGTGCCTGAGGAAGGCCATGTGTTTGGCCGCCGCGACGTCGATCTCGCCCGGCACCAGCCCCTCGCGGATGAACAGCCGACGGCACTCGGCCGGATCGATATCGCGATAAGCCACCGGCCGGCGCGCGTAGAGCACCACGCCGTGCAGCGTACCGCGCGCCCAGGCACGCACGCTGCCGGTCGCCTTGGACCAATGCGGATCGAACACGTGGCGCTTGATCAGATGCGCGCCCACTTCTTCGAGCCACTCCGGCTGCACGCGCGCCAGGCAGCGGCCGAACAGCCGCGAGGTGTCGACCAACTCGGCGCACACAATCCACTTGCCGGCCTTCTTGGTCAGCGACGAGCCCGGATGCGGCCAGAACTTGATGCCGCGCGCACCGTGGTAGGCGCCAGCCGGCTGACCCGAGGCGCTTTTCTCTTCTTCGACCTTGCAGCCCAGATGCCCCAGCAGCCCCGCCAGCAGCGCCTTGTGGATGGCGTCGTAATGGGCGGGAATGGCGTTTTCCTTCCAGCCGTGTTCGGCGCACAGCACATGCAGCTGGGCGTGGATGTCGCGCCATTCGCGCATGCGCAGCGGCGATAAAAAGTGTTCCTTGCACCACTGGCGCTGCTTGTTGCTGCTCTGGTGGTGCTGCACCTCATCGAAGGCTTTCCACAGATTCCAGTACCACAGGAATTCCGACTTCTGGTCCTGTTCGCCACCACGAAACAGCGCGTGGCGCTGGTCGGCGGTACCGGCCTGAGCCTGCGGCCGGTCGCGCGGGTCCTGCACCGACAGCGCGGCGGCAATCACCAGCACCTCGCGCAGGCAGCCTTCGTCGCGCGCGGCGAGAATCATGCGGCCGATCTTGGGGTCGATGGGCAGGCGCGCCAGTTCCTTGCCCAGCGCGGTGAGGCGCTTGTCCTCGTCCATCGCGCCCAGCTCGTTGAGCAACTGGTAGCCGTCAGCAACGGCACGCGGCGGCGGCGCATCGAGGAAGGGGAAGTCCTCCACCTCGCCCAGCCCGAGCGCGCTCATGCGCAGGATGACGGCGGCCAGCGAGGCGCGCAGGATTTCCGGATCGGTATGCGACGGGCGCCGATTGAAGTCGTCTTCGGCATACAGGCGGATGCAGATGCCGTCGCTCACCCGGCCGCAACGCCCGGCGCGCTGGCGCGCGGCGCTCTGGGCAACCGGCTCGATCTGCAGTTGTTCGACCTTGTTGCGCACCGAGTAGCGTTTGACGCGCGCCAGCCCGGTGTCGATCACGTAGCGGATGCCGGGCACGGTGAGCGAGGTTTCCGCCACGTTGGTGGCCAGCACCACGCGTTGCCCCTTCGAACGCGAGAACACCCGCGACTGCTCCTTGGCCGACTGGCGGGCGAACAGCGGCAAAATCTCCGAGTCGTGCGCATGCGGCGCCTTGCGCAGCGCCTCGGCGGCTTCGCGGATTTCGCGCTCGCCGGGCAGGAACACCAGCACATCGCCAGGGCCTTCCCGATGCGCTTCATCCACCGCGTCCACCAGGCCCGCGTAAGCGTCCTGCGGGCGCTTCGATTTGCTTGCCTCTTGCTCGGGCCGGTAACGCACTTCGATGGGGAACAGACGGCCCGACACCTCGATGACCGGAGCCGGCTTGCCGGTGGCATCGGCAAAGTGATTCGCGAAGCGCTCGGCATCGATGGTGGCCGACGTGATGATCACCTTCAGCGCCGGGCGTTTGGGCAGCAGGCGCTTGAGGTAGCCGAGCAGAAAGTCGATGTTGAGGCTGCGCTCGTGTGCTTCGTCGATGATCAGCGTGTCGTAGGCGTTCAGGTAGCGATCGCCCTGCGTCTCGGCCAGCAGGATGCCGTCGGTCATCAGCTTGATGTGGCTGGTGGGGCCGAGTCGGTCGGTAAAGCGGATCTTGTAGCCCACCGCCTGCCCGAGCGGACTGTTCAACTCCTCGGCGATACGCTCGGCGGTGCTGCGCGCAGCCAGGCGACGCGGCTGGGTATGGCCGATCAGCCCGCCCACGCCGCGCCCGAGCGTCAGGCACAGCTTGGGCAGTTGAGTGGTCTTGCCGGAGCCGGTCTCGCCGCACACGATGACGACCTGATGACTTTGAATGGCCTCGGCGATGCGCTCGCGCTGTGCGCTGACGGGCAGTTCGTCGGGAAAGCCCGGGCTCGGCAAACTGGCCTTGCGAGCGGCGAAGCGCGCGAGCGAGGCCTCGAGGCGCGTGCGCAGCTTCTCCGGCAACGCGGCAAGGTCCGCCGGCTGCGGGCGCAGACGTTTCAGTTCATTGCCCAGCCGATGGCGATCGGCCACCATGCACTGGTCGAGAAGAGCGAAGAGGTCAGCCACAGACGATGCGAAGAAAAATCAGGCGCGCAGAAACTGGAAGGTGAAGATGCCCAGGCCGGTCATCAGCAGCGAACCGAACAGATGGACCGACGCGGTCAACAAGGCCCACGCGTACTGGGCGCCGCTGATCATGGTCACCACTTCGGCCGAAAAGGTCGAGAAGGTGGTGAGTGCGCCGAGAAAACCGGTGACGGCGAACAGCCGGACTTCCGGCGGCAGCGCCGTCTGCTGCGCAAAGAAGGCCACCGCCACGCCGATGAGGTAGGCGCCGGCGAGGTTCGCCACCAGCGTACCGAGCGGCAACTGCAGAAACACGGGATTGATGCGCACCGACAGCCACCAGCGAATCCAGGCGCCGAATGCCGCACCGACCCCGACGGCAAGGAATCCGGTGGGATTCATGAGATCGGGCATCCACAAGGCAAGACCCCGGCATTCTAGCCCAGCGAAATGCATGAGTCCCATGTAAGTTCCGGCACGCCGCCCGGGTCTAAGCATTCAGGAGGGCACATTGATGCTGCTTGGGCTGGGCAAACGACGGGAATTCGATCAGGTGGTGCGCGCCTACAGCGGCGACATGTACCGATTTGCTTTCTGGCTGTGCGGCGACCGCTTCGTGGCCGAGGATCTGGTACAGGAAGCCTTCGCACGCGGCTGGCGCAACTGGGAACAGCTACGCGACAAGTCGGCCCCCAAACCCTGGCTGCTGACCATCCTGCGCAACGAACATGCGCGGCTGTACGAACGCAAACGTCTCGACATGGTGGATGCGGCCCCGGAGGATCTGGCCATTGCCGCCGAAGACAATCCGCTGGAAATGCTGGAACTGGAACAAGTGATCGATCGATTGCCCCTGTCTTTACGGGAGCCCTTCCTGCTGCAGACCCTGGGGGGATTCAGCTGCGCCGAGATCGCCGGCCAGCTCGACACCACCGAAGGGGCCGTGATGGTCCGCCTGACCCGGGCGCGCCAGGCGCTGCGCGGTATTCTCGAGGGCGCAACAGGCAACGCGAGACAGGGAGCCGCTCGATGAACGCAAGCACTCACATCTACACCTGCCTCGATCTTCGACGCGACAAGCTGGCCGACCCGACGCGCTTGCCGGCCGCGGCCGAGGCCCATCTGACCCACTGCGAGCAATGCCGCGCCTTTGCCCGCCGCATCGACACGCTGGAACAACGCGCGGCCCAGGTGCTTGCCGTCCCTGTGCCCGACGGGCTGTCGGAGCGGGTATTGCTACGTGTCCATCGCAACGTGAAACGCCCGTGGAAGCTGTGGGCACTGGCCGCCTGCTTCATCATGAGCTTCGGCATCGGCACCCGGCAGTGGCAACCACGCGAGGAAACGGATTACGCGCGCTTGGCCATCAACCACGTGATGCACGAACCGGAGGCCTTGTCCGAGCACCGGCTGGCCGATCCGGCGCGATTCCGCACCGTGCTGGCCAACTTCGGTGGCGAGCTGTCGGCCCCGCTCGGCACGATTCGCTACATGCGACTGTGCCCGGTCCCCCACGGCACCGGCTGGCACATCGTGATTGACACCGAAGCGGGCCCGGCCACCTTGCTGCTCATTCCCGGCATGCAACTGTCCGGCGCGGTACTCGACGCGAAATTCGGCGGATTGACGGCACGCGCGCTACCGGGCGGCCAAGGCTACTACGCCATCGTCGCCGAGACGCCGCGGATCGTCGATGCCGTGGAAAAACTGATCAGCCAGCGGGTGCGCTGGCGCACCTGAGTGCGGCTTACGCCTCGGAACGCACCAGCAGCGTCGCGTTCGGCAGACCGACCGCCAGCACCTTGCAGAATTCGTCCGCCGGCATGGGGCGGGCGAACAGATAGCCTTGCATGACCGGACAGCCCTCGGCTTGCAGTACCCGCGCCTGCTCAACCGTCTCGACGCCTTCCGCCACCAGACCGATCCCCAGACTCTGCGCCATGGCGATGATGGCCCTCACGATGGCGGGGTCGTCCTGCGCGCCGTCGCAGTCCTGCACGAAGGAGCGGTCGATCTTGAGAATGTTGACCGCGAAGCGCTTGAGGTAGGCCAGCGAGGAATAGCCGGTACCGAAATCGTCCACCGCCAGCGACAAACCGGCGTCATGCAACTGCGCAATCACTTCAGCGGTCGAGCGGCTGTCGCGCATCAGCGCCGATTCGGTGACTTCGAGCTCGATCAGCGACGGGTCGGTGCGGGTCAGTGCGAGCGTGCCGCGAATCTGCTCCAGCAGATCCTGCCGCCCAAACTGGCTGGCCGACAGGTTGACCGCGACCGGCACCACCTCGACCCCGGTCTCGCGCCAGACTGCCAGATCGTCACAGGCGCGACGCAGTACCCACTGCCCCAACTGGCTGATGAGACCGATCTCCTCGACCAGCGGGATGAAGGCATCGGGGCCAATCACGCCGTCGGTCGGATGCATCCAGCGGATCAAGGCCTCGCAGCCGATGATGCGGCCGCTGTCGGCATCCACCTTCGGCTGGTAGAGCAGATTGAATTGTTCCTGCTCGACGGCGACACGCAAGGCGTTTTCCATCGACAGCCGGGCAAAGGCATCGACCTTCATGCGCTCCGTGTAGCACTGGATGCTGTCGAGTGCGTCACGTCGGCGTAAGGCGCCCAGCGCCATTTCGGCGGACTTGAGCAACACTTCGGCGCTTTCGCCGTGTTCGGGAAAGAACGCCAGGCCGGCACTCAGGGTGACGGTGAGCGATTGCTCACCCAGCTGCACCGGCGAACTGGCACGGCGCAGTAGCGCATGCACTTCGCTCTCGACCTTCTCACGCCCGAGTGCGCCCTCGAGGAACAGACCGAAGTTGTCGGCGCTGAGACGCGCCATCCGCGGCGCGTCCATGCTCTGCGGACTGGCGCCATCGGCACCGGCACTGCCATAACCCTGCCCCAAGCGCACCGCGAGCACCTGCAACACTTGATCGGCCATGTCCTGGCCGAGGGTTTCGTTGATGCGCTTGAAGCGATCGACGTTGATCAACACCACCGCGCAGTGCCCGCCGCGTGAGCTCTCGCGCATGAGCGCCGATTGCAGCGCCTCGCGAAAATGTGCCCGATTGGGCAGACCGGTGAGGTCGTCGAAGTAGGCGAGTTGTCGAATGCGGCGTTCCGCGTCGACACGCTCGGAAATGTCCTGCAGCGTCCCCTGCACACTGATCACGCGCCCGGCATCGTCGAGCACCGGCACCGCCACCTCGTGCGCGGTGCCGACCATGCCATCGGGCCGCACGATGCGGTACTCGAGCGTGTAGCGCTGGCCACCGCGCACGCCGTCGATGGCCTCGCGCAACTTGGCGCGATCGGCCGGATAGACCCGCTCGAACAGCGCCGCCATGCTGGCGCCGAAACTCTCGGCGCTCTCGCCAAACAGCGCGCAGTAGGTGTCGGAGCGATGGCAGCGATCATTGGCCAGATCCCACTCCCAGCTGCCGATACGGGCAATCTGTTGTGCCGAGCGCAGATTGCTTTCGCTCGTGACCAGCTCGTCCATCGCCGCCGCCGCCCGCAGGGCGTAGCGCACCCGATGGCGCAGCAGCGACCAGTTGATGGGTTTGGAGATGAAATCGGTGGCGCCACTGTCGTACGCCCGCTCGATGGAGGCCGTGTCTTCCAGGCCGGTGAGCATGATGATGGGCTCGCGCGCACCCCGTTCGCGCAGGATGCCGCAGGCCTCGAATCCGTCCATCCCGGGCATCATCACGTCGAGCAGAATGAGATCGGGCCGCTGCTCGGCATAGGCGTCAAGACCCGCCTGCCCGTCAGCGGCTTCGGAGACGGCAAAGCCCGCTTCTTCGAGTGCAGCGCAGGCAAGCATTCGATTGACGTCGTCATCATCGACGACCAGCAGCCGGGTTGTCTCGGTGTTCGTCATTCAGCGTTTCCTCTCGCAGGCGATGTTACTCGATCCAGTGAAAAACCACTCGCTTCCATTGCATCGGCATATGCCTCGAAGGACAGGCGCATGGTATCCACGACCCCCACGACCTCATCCATTTGCTGCTGCTTGAGTTGCGCATCGAGCTCACGCGCCTGGCTGGCCAGACGGACCGCACCCACCGCCGCGGCGGCGGATTTCATCTTGTGTGCATGGCGCTGGGCCTGCTCGGCGTCGCGATGCGCGACCGCCTGCTGCAACGCATCGAACTGCGCCGCCGTCTCGCGCATGAACAGGCTCACCAATCGCTTCAGCAAGGGCGCATCCATGTTGCCATTGACCCCCGGCACGCCAAGCAGCACCGCCTTGTCGAACGCGGGCAGCTCGTCCTGCGGGGCATTGACGTCGGGCGCAGCCACCGGCGCCGCGTCGATGGCCGGGGCCGGCGGCACGCTGTCAGCGACGACCTCGACCGTCTCCACGCCGGTCAACCAGTGCGCCAGCGTCGCGCGCAAGCGCTCGCCCGTGACCGGCTTGGTCAGATAATCGTCCATGCCGGCACTCAAGGCGTCGCTGCGATCGTCGCGCAAGGCATTGGCCGTCAGCGCAATGATGGGCACACGCTGGTGACCACTCTCGCGCTCGATCACCCGGATCTTCTGTGTCGCCTCGATACCGTCCATCTCGGGCATCTGGATATCCATGAGCACCAGATCGAAAGCGCCGCTTTGATACGCCGCCACCGCTTCGCGCCCGTTGTTCGCGACCGTCACCCGACAACCGCATTCGCCCAGTAGCGCACAGACGATTTCCGCGTTGACCGGGTGATCTTCGGCGACCAGCACACGGGCATCGGTGCGAATGCCCACCGGCCGGCCCCGCCGCGACGCGCCCGACGACGCGGCCTTGCCCTGCAGCGCGCTGACCAGATCGCCCTGCAGCACCGGCTTGGACAAACAAACCGTGGCCCCGGACTGACACGCATCCGCCGCCTCGCCGGCAGAACGCAGCCGGGTCAGCGCCACCACGCGCGACACCAAGCCCTGCAGGCTGGCCAGACGCGCGTGCGCCGCCTCGCCTGACAGCTCGCCATCCACCAACAACACGTCCAGGTGCCCACCGTCCTCGAGCGCCTGGCGCACCGCGCGCTCATCGTCAAACGCGGTGGCCTCGCATCCGAGCGCAGACACTTGCGACACAAGCGCCGATCGCTGCGCAGGCAGCCCGCCCACGACGCCGACCTTTTGCGCCGGCACGTCCGGCCGCTCGGCGGGCGCACGCAATTCGGCAGCGATGTCGAAACTGAAGCACGCCCCCTGCCCCTCTTCGCTGCACACCACCAGTTCGCCCCCCATCAGTTCGACCAGCTGACGGGAGATGGCCAGGCCCAGACCGGTGCCCCCATAGCGCCGCGCCATCGAGCTATCCGCCTGGGAAAAGGCCTGAAACAGACGCGGCTGCATGTCGGCGGGGATGCCGATGCCCGAATCTTCGACCCGCCCCTTCAGTTGCACATGCTTGCCCGCAAGCTGTGCATCGAGATCGATCCGTATATGCCCGCTGGTGGTGAACTTGACCGCATTGGAGACCAGATTGTTGAGCACCTGGCGGAAGCGGTGACCATCGGCGCGAACACAGTCCGGCACATCGGGCGACACCGTCAGGATCAGCTCGACCCCTTTTTGCTGCGCGCGTTCGGCGAACAGCAAGGCAACGTCCTCGACGGCTCGCCGGGGAGAGAAGTCGACCGGATCGAGATCCAGCTTGCCGGCCTCGATCTTGGACACATCGAGCACATCGTTGATGAGGTACAGGAGCGATTCGGCCGAACCGTGCAGCGTGTCGATCATGCGCAACTGACGCTCGTTCACCGGTGTATTGCGCAGCAGCTCGACCATGCCGAGCACGCCGTTCATCGGGGTACGAATCTCATGGCTCATGTTGGCCAGGAAGAGACTTTTCGCCTTGCTGGCGGCCTGCGCCTCGTCACGCGCCAGATCCGCTTCCTCCTTGGCGGCAGACAACTCTTCGGTGCGGTGCGCCACTTCGATTTCGAGCCGATCGCGATGTGCAGCCAGGGCCGCGTCGCGCGCTTCGATCTCGGTCAACATGCTGTTGACGCCATCGATCAGCTCGCCGACCTCGTCCCGCGGGCCGGCCGGCGCCCGCAAGTCGTAACGGCCGAGGTTACGCACGTCGCGCACCATGGCGGCAAGATGCAGAATGGGGCTCACGATCGACTGCTCCGCGCGGCGCACCAGCATGGTGGCCAGTAGCGCACCGACGACCAGACCCGCACACGCGAGCAACATCCACTCGACCAGCGCACTGATCGTGCTGGCCAACGAGATGTCGAGCACCAGATAGCCCAGCTGCTCGCCATCGTGCACCACCGGCCACGACCGCGTGTAGCGCGGGAAGTGCCAGCTGCCTTCAGACTGATGGCGCAGGTCGACCAGGCGTGCAAAGTTGTTGTCGGTCTGCGCAAGGGCGGCAGGATAGGTCGCGAAAACCCGACCGTCGTTGCGCAACAGCGCCGCCGCGCGAATGTCCTCGACATGACGCAACGAGCCGAGCAAGCGCTCCGCGTTGTCCACGTCCTCGAAACGCATCGGCGCGGCGCCGTTTTCGACCACCAGCTCGGCGTAGATGTTGGCTTGCCCCTCGATCCGGCCGAACTCCTGGCGGAACTCGTTGCTCACGACCGTCAAGAAACTCATGCCCAGCGCCACCGCGATACCGACGAGCACGATGGCGCGCAGCTTGTGACCCAATGAACGGTCGCGAAAACTCAGCATCTCACGCCCCCCCATCGCCCAACAGGCGCCGCGCCAGTTTGAGCAGCTGGGCACTGAGCTTGAGCTTGTCGCGACGCAGGGTGTCACGGTTGATGTCGAAGCGCACCCGATCATCCTGGGTGACGAAGCCGATGGCGCCACCGGCTTCGACAAATCCCTCGATGTCACTCACCGTCAACACGGGCGTGCCCGCCAGATCTCGGAGGATGACATTCAGCCGGCGCTGTTCGGAGGCGGCGATGAACACCACCTTGCATGCACCGGCATCGGCGGGTGATTCGAGATAGCGCACGCGCACCGCATGCCCTTGGGCCTGCCTCGATTCGAGCCCGGCGAGATGGGGGCCGAAGGGATCGCGCCCCAGCACGCAGATGTCGATCGCCTCATCGCCAGGCAAGGTCGCCTCGGGCCACGTCGTGTAACGCGCGAAATTGAGCAGAAAGACCGCCTTGAGCTGATACTCGGTAGGCGCAGCCTGCAGCGGTCGCACGCACGAGAACAGCAGCAGGAACGAAAGAAGGACGCGCAAGAGCATGCTCAGAAATGCCTACGCACGGTTGCGGTGTCGGCTGCGCTCAAACGACGCGACACCCGCCGCCCATGGCAAGCAATGGACAGCCGCCTGAACCCCCGAAACAGGTCATTGCGCAGGTCGATCATCGTCGCGTCCACGTATGGCTCAGTCGAAAGACCACTGCCCGGTCAAGTGGATACTCCGTTCAATCTCCCGGATGGCGGCGGGCATGTAGTCGCGCCCGAACTCGGCATGGCGCGCATCCAGCAAATTGCGCCCGACCAGCGAAAAAGTCAGTTTCGACGAATAGCGCCAAGCATATCCGACATCCATTTCCGTATATGACTCAGGAATATCGGAATCCTGTTCCTGCCGAATCAGATCGCTCACATGGCGAACGATCACGTCTAGCGCATGGCCGGACATCGGCTTCCAGGTGACGTGGGCACTGAACTGGTTCTTGGGCACACGCTCCATGTAGGAATGCGATGCGCTGTCGGCGAAGATGTCGCCCGATTCGATGACGCGGGTATTCAAGTGTGAATAGGCCAAGCGCGCGCGCCAACGCGTGGAGGGCTGCCAGTCGAGCGACATTTCGTGCCCACTGACACTGCCCTGCCCCTCAAAGGACATGGAACTGTCGGAAATCACCCAGGGGCTGGACAAAGCCGGCACGCCATCGACAACAATGGTCCGCAGATTTCGATAGCGCATGTAGAAGGCGGTGACATCGAAATGGACCGTCTCGACCGGCTGGCCGCGATAGCCCAGTTCGAACGAACGGACCCGCTCCGCTTTCATGTTGTCGGCACTGGAAATCCTCGCGAGCAAATACGGCGGGGTGGCCTTGAGCACGAACGGGGAATATTGCGCGTCGAACTCGATGCGCGCCGGCGTGCGCGAGGCCTCGGAAATGGCCCCCCAGATCAGGTGGCTGGGTGCCACCTGCCAGGCGAGGCGGACGTTCGGCTGCCACTCGTTGCCGGTCCACGTGTGATGTTCGAATTTCAATCCGGCCGTCAACGTCAGGGTATCCGGAACGAGCGCATATTCGTCATGCACAAAGGCACTGACGAGGCCGAAACGACGGCGCGCCTGCTCGAGGGTAAAGAAGCCGTTGCCGCGGACGGCCTGGTCGTTGTAGCGCAAGCCCCCACCCAGAATGATGTCGTGTGCTCCGTGCGCAAAGCGGTACTGGCCATCGACATCGACCGTGGTGCGGCTTTCGCTGAGCAGATCACCCACTTGTTGGTCCACATATTGCACGCTGCTCTGAAGCGACCACTCGCTGCCATCGTCACGCACACGATTGAGGCCGACGGTCAACGCCGCGCCACGATCCTGCTGCACGAAGCCGGTGCCGCGCACGCCCCCCGGCGCAGTCGCGTCGGGCAGATACCAGTAGTCTTCGCTGTCGTTGCTGAACACATCCCCTTTAACGCTGATTTCGCCCAGATCGTTGACGAAACGTTCCATGCGGAAACCGATCCGGTGCGTGCGCCAGCCATCTTCGCCACCGTCACCACGGGCAATGTGCGAGCTTTCCCGGTCGCGCCCGTGATAGCTGAGCCGGTAGTGGCCATCTTCGAGCCGCCCGCCATGACGGGCATACAGCACGCCGTGGTCTTCCGACCCGACGGTGAGCTGGACTTCGTTGCCCTGGGTAGCTCGCGCCCATTTGGTGATGATGTTGACGATGCCGTTGACGGCGTTGGCGCCCCAGATCGACGCACCGGGACCGCGAATCACTTCGATGCGGTCCACTTCGGCCAGCGGAATGTCGAGCGCTTCCCAATAGGTGCCGGAAAAAAGCGACGAATAGACCGTGCGCCCATCGACCATCACCAGCAGACTGTTGGCAAAACGTCCGTTGAATCCACGTACCGACACCGCCCAGCGGTTGTTGCTCATGGCGGCCACCTGCACCCCCGGCACCAGGCGCAGGGCATCCGGCAGCGTCGTCACCCCCATACGGGCGATATCTTCCGCACTCACCACGTGCACCGCGGCGGCAACGTTGCCGATCTCCTGCCGCTTGCGGGCCACGGAAATCACCTCCTGCGTCACCAACTCCCCCAAGGAAAAATCCAGTGGGTCGAGCTCGGCCGCCGCGACGGACCCCGTCAACAGCATGGCAACGAGCCACACCGCCCCCCTTGCCATGCCAACACTGCACGCCTTAGGCATCGTCTAATCCTGATATCACTCGGACATTCGGCCCGGTTTCACAAGTCTTCCGGCAATACACGCACGAAGACCACACAGAAAATACTATCGGCATTCGCCGTTGTCCCTTTAGACACGATGTCCCCCGTTGCCGTCAAGCCAGATGTCGCCCGAAACAGGCGCACGGCAAAACGAGTGGCTTCCGCTACAATTTCGGCTTTGCCCTATCGGTTCACACCCCATGTCCTCTGCCCCCGCCAACGAAGCCAACGCCAGCAGCCAGAATTTCATCCGTACCGCGATCGACGCGGACCGGCGCCAGGGCAAATGGGGCGGTCGTGTCGAAACCCGCTTTCCGCCGGAACCCAACGGCTATCTGCACTACGGCCACGCCAAGTCGATCTGCCTGAACTTCACCCTCGCGCAAGCGTATGACGGCGTGTGCCATTTGCGTTTTGACGACACCAATCCCACCAGGGAAGAGCAGGAATACGTCGACGCCATCATCGAATCCGTGCGCTGGCTGGGTTTCGAGTGGGGCGAGCACGAATACTTCGCCTCCGACTACTTCGCGCGCATGGCCGAAGCGGCCGAGTACCTCATCCGCGCCGGCAAGGCCTATGTCGAGTCGCTGTCGGCCGACGACATGCGCGCCTATCGCGGCACGCTCACCGAAGCGGGCAAGGACAGCCCCTTCCGCAACCGCAGCGTGGAGGAGAACCTCGATCTGTTTGCGCGCATGAAGGCCGGCGAGTTTCCCGACGGCACCCACGTGCTGCGTGCCAAAATCGACATGGCCTCGCCCAACATGAACCTGCGCGACCCGGCCATCTACCGCATCCGCCACGCGGCACACCACCGCACCGGCGACGCCTGGTGCATCTATCCGATGTACACCTTCGCGCATCCCATCGAAGACGCCATCGAGAACATCACGCACTCCCTGTGCACACTTGAGTTCGAAGACCAGCGCCCGTTCTACGACTGGCTGCTCGAGCAACTGGCCGAAGGGGGGTTCTTCACCCGCCCGCTACCGCAGCAGATCGAATTCGCGCGCCTCAACCTCACCTATGTGGTGCTCTCCAAGCGCAAGCTGATCGACCTGGTCGAAGGCGGCCATGTGGACGGCTGGGACGACCCGCGCATGCCCACGCTCGTGGGCGCCCGCCGCCGCGGCTTCACGCCCGAGGGCTTCCGCCAGTTCATGGAGCGGGCCGGTGTCTCCAAGTCGAACACCTGGATCGACATGAGCGTGCTCGAAGAGAACATGCGCGAGCACCTGAACGAAACCGCCGAGCGCCGCGTCGCCGTGCTCGATCCGGTCAAACTCATCGTTACCAACTACCCCGAGGGCCAGAGCGAGGAATGCAGCGCACCGAACCACCCGCTCAAACCCGAGCTGGGCCAGCGCAGCATGCCTTTCGCGCGCGAGCTGTGGATCGAACGCGAAGATTTCATGGAAGAACCCGTCAAGGGCTTCCGCCGCCTGTTTCCGGGCAACAAGGTGCGCCTGCGCTACGGCTTCGTCGTCGAATGCACCGGCTGCGAGAAAGACGCCGACGGCAACATCACCGCCGTGTTGTGCGAGTACTTCCCCGACTCCAAATCCGGCACGCCGGGCGCGGACAACTACAAGGTCAAGGGCAACCTGCACTGGGTCAGCGTAGCGCATGCCTGCCAGGCCGAAGTACGCCTCTACGACCGGCTGTTCGCCTACCCGCACCCCGGCCAGCGCCGTGAAGGTGACGCCGAAGACCTCGAGCGCGACTTCCTCGACGACCTCAATCCGGACTCCAAGCGCTGCATCGTCGCGCAACTCGAACCCTCACTCGCGCAGGTTGCCCCAGAATCCCGCTTTCAGTTCGAGCGGCATGGCTATTTCGTGGCCGACCGTTTCGATCACCAAATCGGTGCCCCTGTGTTCAATCGCACGGCAACCTTGAGGGATTCATGGAAGAATTCAGGCTCCTGATGGCGTTGCACGCGTAGCGCCCCACCCGCACCCAAACGCTCAACCGATGAAAACGCGCACGCTCTACGACGTCCTCCAAGTCACCCCCAACGCCGCACCGCAAATCCTGCGCGCGGCGCACGACCATCTGAGCGCGCAGCACGAGTTGGCCGGGGACCCGGCCGCCAAGCGACTCGTCAACGATGCCTACACAACGTTGATGGATGCTTCCACACGCGCCGCCTACGACCGCAAACTTGCCGAGTTGAACGCCCAGCAGGACAGCGTGCCGACCCCGCCGCCGCTAGCCAAACAAGGCATGCCAACCTGGGGTCGATGGCTGGCCATCATTCTGGCCATCGGCGTGGGCTACGGTGCGGCGACCATGTGGCATCAGCGCGAGCTGACGCGCATGGTGCTCGAACACCAGGCGCAACTCGTCGAGCGTCAGGCCCAGATTCAGCAACTGCGCCTTGAGCGCGTCGACGCCAATGCCGCGCAGCGCGCCGAAACCTATGCCGCAAGGCAAGAAGCGCGCCGAGCCGAGTCGGAAGAGCGCCGTCGTCAGCGCGAGATCGACAGCACCCGCGCGCGCCTCGACCGTCAGGCCGCGGTTCAAGAACGCGAACGCGAACGCACCGCCAAGGCGCGCGAGCGCGAAGCGCTGCGCCGGGCAGAACAGGAACGCCGCGAGCGTGCCGCCGCCGACGCACGCAACGCCGCCCTCGCGCAGCAACGTCTCGCCCAGGAAAAGCGCGAGCTCGAAGAGCTCTACCGCGAGAACTACCCGCAGTTTCGCTGACACCGCATCGCTGGCGACGCCGAATGAACGCCGGCGGGCCCAAGGTGTGAAGCCACACATCTTGACTCGGCAGCCACAGGACGTCGGGATACAATGCCCGACCATCCGCCATCGCCCCGCGTCTCATGCCTGATACGAGTCCCGCTTCGCCATCACTTCTCGAACGCCTGCCGGGTGTCGTCTGGTTTTTCGCCGGCATGCTCATCGCCAGTGTCGTCGTCGGCATGCTGCTGGCACTGGCACACTCGGGCACCTCCGAGGCGGATGTCGCGCCCCCGCCCCTCACCGCGACCGACACCCCCATCGCCACGGTGACGTGCCCGAACGAGGTCTCGCCCAAAAGCCTGATTCACGCCGCCGCATGCGGCGACACCGACACGCTGACCACGCTGCTGAAACACGGCGCCGACCCGAACCAGACCGACCCACGCCCCGAGTTCGCCGGCCGCACCGCGCTCCACCACGCCACCCAGCGAGGAGACGAAGCGCAGATCGCCGCGTTGCTGGCCGCCGGCGCCATCCCCGACCTCCCCGACACCCAGGGCAACACCCCGCTGCATCTGCTCGCCCTCGACAGCGCGGCGGCGCACCCCGATTACGTCGCGCGCCAGCTGCTCGACGCGGGCGCGCACACCGAGGTGCACAACATCAACGGTCGTACCCCCATCCAGGAACTCGAAGCCGATCACACCCGCATGCTGGCCCGGCAGGAGCTGGTACAGGCACTCGTGCGGGCGGCCGATTCGGTGCAGCGCACCGAGGCCGAGCCCGTCGTGGCGCAGGCAGTCGTCACGCAAACCGCGCCCGTGTCCGCGGCGGCGCCTGACGTATCCCCCGCGCCGGCGCAAACGCCGGACACCGCGCCACTCGTCAGCGGCTCCGTGCTGGCCGCCGAAGACGAATCGTTGCCAGCCGACGCCCCCGCACCGCCCGAACAACCTGCGATCGAGGCCGCCCCCGCGGAAACCCTCACCTCCGCCGAGGCGACGACCGAGCCCGCACCGCCTGCCGGCATCGACCCAGCGCAATCCGTGCGCGACGCATTGACCGACTGGACGCAGGCCTGGGCCGCAAAAGACATGACCGCCTACTTCGCCCGCTATCACGACAGCTTCACCCCCGAGGGCAAGCTCGCCCGGCAAGCGTGGGCGCGCCAGCGCCAGGCGCGCATCGGCGACAAACCCGGCAAGATCAGCATCGAACTGCGCGACATCGACATCACCATCGATGGCGAGCACGCCAGCGTCCGCTTCACCCAGCACTACCGCGCACGCAACTATCGCGACACCACGCGCAAACAACTGGAGCTGACGCGCATGGGCGATCGCTGGCAAATCGTGCGCGAGCGCGCGATCAACTGACGCGACACGGGGTCACACCCGGTTGCGCTCCCCCCGCCAAGCAGCCATGATTGGCCTTTTCCCCGCCCGACCCGCATGCGCGCCCGCTACCTCATCCCGCTGATTCTCGCCCTCGGTATCGGGGCCGCCGTGTGGTGGATCAAACGCCCCGTTCCCCTCCCGGTCGTCCTGGCCAGCGTCGACAAAGGCACCGTCGAAGCGACGGTCTCGAACACCCGCGCCGGCGAAATCGAAGCCTGCCAGCGCGCCAAGCTCTCCACCATCGCTGGCGGCCGTATCGAGTACATCGGCGTCAAGGAAGGCGACAAGGTAGAGGCGGGCCAAGTGCTGATGCGCTTGTGGAACGACGACGTCGTCGCCCAGGTGACTGTCGCCCAGCGCCAGTTGGCAACCGCGCAGAAACGCGTCGCCGAGTCCTGCAGCATGGCCGGCAACGCCCGCCGCGAGGCTGCGCGCCAGCAAGAACTCAATGGCAAGGGATTCGTTTCCGCCTCCGCCGCGCAAAACGCACAGGCCGAGGCCGACTCGCGCACCGCCAGCTGCCGCAGCGCCCGCGCCAGCGTCGCGGCCGCTCAGGCCCAGGTGGACGCCGCCGAAGCCACGCGCGAACGCACCGTACTCATTGCCCCCTTCGCCGGCACCATCGCCAAGATCGAAGGCAAGCTGGGCGAATACACCACCCCCTCGCCCCCGGGCGTGGCCACGCCGCCCGCCATCGACCTCATCGACGAGACCTGCCTGTACGTCAAAGCGCCGATGGACGAGGTCGATGCCCCCCGCATCCACATCGGCCAGCCGGTGCGCATCTCGCTCGATGCGCTCCCGGGCAAGACCTGGGCCGGCAAGGTGCGCCGTGTCGCCCCCTACGTGCAGGCCATCGAAAAGCAGGCCCGCACCGTTGATGTCGAGGTCGACTTCAATGAACCGGCGCAGGCCACCGGCCTGCTGGTGGGCTATAGCGCGGATGCCGAAGTGGTGCTGGACGTGAGCGAGAACACCCTGCGCATTCCCACCGCTGCGCTGCGCGAGGGCAATACCGTGCTGCGCTACAACGCCGACACCAACACGCTCGAACAACGCGCCGTCACCCCCGGCATCGCCAACTGGGAATACACCGAAGTGAAGGACGGGCTCGCCGAAGGCGACCGCATCGTCACCTCGCTGGAGCGCGAGGGCATCGAAGCCGGCGCCCTCGTCACGCCGGAAGACACCCCGGCCAAGCCGTAAGACCATGGCCCAGATCGAGCTGGACGACATTGAACGCGTCTTCCACCTCGGCGACAGCGAGGTGCACGCCCTGCACGCGGTCACCCTGCGCATCGAGGCCGGCGAATACGTCGCCGTGATGGGCCCCTCGGGCTCGGGCAAATCGACCCTGCTCAACCTGCTCGGCCTGCTCGACCGCCCCAATGCCGGCCACTACCGGCTCGAAGACCGTGACGTCACCACGCTCGATGCCGACGAACAGGCACGCGTGCGGCGCGAGCGCATCGGCTTCGTGTTCCAGAGCTTTCACCTCGTGCCGCGCCTCACCGCCGAAGAAAACATCGCCCTGCCGCTGATGCTCGCCGGCATCGATCCCCGCGAGCGCAAGACGCGCGTCGCCCGTGCGCTCAAGGATTTCGGCCTCGCCGACCGCGCCGACCACCGCCCCGACCAACTCTCCGGCGGCCAGCGCCAGCGCGTCGCCATCGCCCGCGCCACCATCATGCAGCCGGCCATGCTGCTGGCCGACGAGCCCACCGGCAACCTCGACCGCAGCACCGGCGAGGAAGTCACCGGCCTGCTCGAAGCGCTCAACGACAGCGGCGTCACGCTCATCGTCGTCACCCACGACCCGACCATGGGGCAGCGCGCCCGCCGGCAACTGCTCATGGAAGACGGCGCGCTCAAAACCGACCGCCGCACCGACCGCGGGGCCGACAACGCATGATGGGCGTGCGCGACACCCTCGGCTTCGCCACCCGCGCGGCCACGGGCTATCCGATGCGCACCGGTCTGATGATGCTCGCCATGTCCATCGGCGTCGCCGCCGTGGTGCTGCTCACCGCGCTGGGCGACGGCGCACGGCGCTACGTGGTGGAGCAGTTCAACGCGCTGGGCAGCAGCCTCATCATCGTGCTGCCCGGCCGTACCGAAACCGGCGGCGTCGGCCTCAACAGCTTCGCCACCAATGCCGCACGCGACCTCACCACCGGCGACGCCGCCGCGCTCATGCGTGGCAGCGACATCACCCGCGTCGCCCCGCTGCTGCTCGGCAATGCCGATGTCGCCTGGGGCGGCAAGCTGCGCGAGACCATGATCGTCGGCACCAGCGCCGATTTCCTCGACATCCGCAAGCTGGAACTGGCGCAGGGCCGCTTCCTGCCCCAGGAAGGCTTCGACCGCGCCACGCCGGTGGCCGTCATCGGCGCCGAAATGCGCCAGCAGCTGTTCGGCAGCGAAACGGCGCTGGGCAAGATGCTGCGGGTCGGCGACCGCCGCTACCGCGTCATTGGCGTACTGGCCGAATCCGGCGCCGGCCTGGGCATGAACTCGGACGAACTGGTCATCATCCCGGTGGCCTCGGCGCAAGCGCTGTTCAACACCGGCAGCCTGTTCCGCGTGTTCGTCGAAGCGCGCAACCGCGACGCCGTACCCGGCGCCAAGACCGAAACGCTGGCCATCCTCAAGGCCCGCCATGGCGGCGAGGAAGACGTCACCCTGATCACCCAGGACGCCGTGCTCGGCACCTTCGACCGCATCCTCGGTGCGCTCACGCTGGCGGTCGCCGGCATTGCCGCCATCAGCCTCGCGGTGGCCGGCATCCTGGTGATGAACGTGATGCTGGTGGCGGTCACCCAGCGCACCAGCGAAATCGGCCTGCTCAAGGCGCTCGGCGCCACCGGCCCCGCCATCCGCTGGGCGTTCCTCGCCGAAGC
>JBNKNO010000009.1:0-85629 GCA_050293885.1 Rhodocyclaceae bacterium
CAACGCGGATATCTCGTCTTCCGTGGGGTGGTAGGCACTCTTGCACTTGGTGCACAGACGCTTGGCGAGACGCTGGGCGAGCACGCCAAGGAGGGCGTCGGCGAAGTTGAAGGGGTCCATGCCCATGTCGAGCAGGCGCACGATGGACTCCGGCGCGCTGTTGGTGTGCAGGGTGGAGAACACGAGGTGGCCGGTGAGCGATGCTTCGAGGCCGACGGAGACGGTTTCCTCGTCGCGCATCTCGCCAACCATGATGACGTCCGGGTCGGCGCGCAGGAAGGCGCGCATCATGGTGGCGAAGGTGATGCCGGCCTTGCGGTTGACCTGCACCTGGCGCAGTCCCTTCTGGGTGATCTCGACAGGGTCTTCGGCGGTCCAGATCTTGGTCTCGGGGGTGTTGATGTGACCAAGGATGGAATGCAGCGTGGTCGTTTTACCCGAGCCGGTGGGACCACACACGAAGAAGATGCCGTAGGGTTTGACGATGGCGCTTTGCAAGCGCGACAGATTGTTGTCGGTCAGTCCGAGCTTTTCAAGCGGGATGGGCTCGCTGTTGGCGAGCAGGCGCATCACCACGTCTTCGAGCCCGCCGGCGGTCGGTAGCGTCGCGACCCGCAATTCGATGTCGAGTGGCGAGTACTTGCGGAACTTGATCTTGCCGTCCTGCGGCCGACGGCGCTCGGAGATATCCAGGTCGCACATGATCTTGATGCGGGTGACCAGCGGGTTGCGATAGCTGGCGGGCACTTCGATATAGGGCACGAGCGTGCCGTCCTTGCGGAAGCGGATGAGCGTCTTTTCCTTGCCCGGTCGCGGCTCGATGTGGATATCCGAGGCGCCCTGCTTGTAGGCGTCGACAATCACCTTATTGACGAGTTTGACCAGTTCGTTGTCGGCGGCAGCAGACAATTCTTCCGCGATGGAGGCATCCTGGTCTTCCTCGACCAGATCGGAGAGCAGATCGTCGACCGAGCCCAGATCGATGCTGGCCTCGAAAAACTGATCCACGGTCCGGCTGAACTCGCGGCCGGTGGTGGCGCGGATCGCGATGCTCTTGCCCGGGAAGACGTTGTGCGCGGCCCGTGACGCCCGAACCTGTTCGGGATCGATGGCCATCACCACGACGCCTTCTTGCGTTTCCTCGAGGGGCAGCCAGTGACTTTGCTCGACGAATTCGCGCTTGATGTTCTTGAGCAGATCCATCGGCTTGATGCGATCCGATCGGAACGGCTCATACGACACCTTGAAAAACCCGGCGACCGCCTGGCCGACATCCTCAAGACTCAGACCCATGTCGTCGATCAACACGTCCTCGGTGGCGACCTGATGCTCGCGCGCCTTGCGCGTCGCCGCATCGAGCTCTTCCGCCGTCAGTTTGGCCTCGGTCACCAGCAGGTCGTACCGCGAACGCGGCGCACCCGGCTTGCGAGTGCGCTGGGCAAATGCAACGCCCAATGTTTGCGCCAAGCCGAGCAAGCCCTCTTCGGCGATCGACGTAAAGGGCTTTCCGTCGACCGAATTGATGAGCTGCAACACTCCCTCAAGCTCGTCCTTTTCGGGCGAAACAATCGGTGCAACAAGCATCTGCTTGCTGTGATAGCCGGTGACCTCGTCAACCTCCTTGCGGAATTCCAGGTGCGGGCTGATGGCCTTGAGCGCGGCCTCGTCATACACGTCGGGGAGATTGAGCATGGCCTTCGAATAGGCCACGTAGCCGGCGATACTGCTCTCGGAGATCGGCAAGCGGATGCTGTTGACCGAATGCAGCCCCATCTTGACCTTCGACAAAATGGCGCCACGCGACTCGTCGACGGTGTAGATCGTCAGGCGTTCGGCGCCAAACAGGTCACACAAGTCAGCCGACAACTCGAAAATGATCTCATCGATGTCTTGTGTCGCGTGAATGCGCGTGGTGACCGTTTGCAAGCCTTTGAAAAAGGCCAAGCGACTTGCCACGCCTCCCAAGTTCGGGTTCTTTCCGGCAGCAGCGTTCATGGATGCAATTCCTGCGTCGATTTCGGGTTCGGCGGATCACAAACCCTTCGTTGGCATTGATTCTACCGAGTTCGCCACAAGTCTCAGGTGTCGGCGCACGGACGGATGTGACAGTGTCTCGCATCCGCGAGTCCGTCAATCACACAAATACCTGCCTAAAACTCCAGTATTTGGCCGTTTTGCAACTTCTGGGGGCGGAGCTGTCCGCCATACACGCCCACCTCCGCCAAGGTGCGTTCGACGTGGCCCGGCTTGAGATGGCTGATGTGCACCTCGGGCTTGACGGTCAACGCATCGAGAAATTGCCCAAGCAATGTGGGGCACATATGGCGCGAGGCGAGGGCCAACCCGTGCTGGGCATCGGAGAACGCGGTCTCGATGACCAAGTGTCGCAGTTCCGGCAACGCATTGATCGCATGGATCAGATCCGGTGTAAAAGTCGTGTCACCGGAATACACCAGCTGGCCGTGGCCACTGTCGAGCGCATAGGCAACCGCGGGCACCGTGTGAAATGCGGGTAATGCCGAAATGCGACGGCCGTCGAGCACCGCCTGCTCGCCCACTCGCAACACCTGAAAGCGCATGAACGGGTGGTGCCGGTCGGGGATGGCGCTAAAGTCTGGCCAAACCAGCCAATTGAAGATGTGAGAGCGCAGGATGCGCAAGGTTTCGTCGGTGGCGTACACCGTGACGGGGCTGCGCCGGGCATCACCGACCGTATCGATCAGCAGCGGGATGAAGGCAATGTGATCGAGATGTGCGTGCGTGACAAAGATGTGGTTGATGCGCAGCAACTCTTCATATTCGAGTTCGCCGACACCAGTGCCACCGTCAATGAGGATGTCATCATCTACGAGGAAGGCGGTGGTACGAGCGTCTCGCCCGCCGATACCTCCACTGCATCCCAGCACTCTGAATTTCATTGTCCCCGCCAGGAATGTTCAGCAATTGAAGAGCCTATCATTCGCAGAACGGGGATTTTGCGAACTATGTCACACTGCTCGCGCGCGCGGCATGTCAGCTCTCGGCGCGCAGAAAAAACTCCATCTTGACGCCGGCGATTTCGATGATGTCGTGATCACCAAGGTGGTGCGCTTGTGCATCCAGCGCCTGCCCGTTGACGACCGGAAAGGTCGAGCCTTCCACATGCGTGATGAAATAGCCGTGTGGGCGCCGCGTAATGACAGCGACCTGCACGCCCGGCTTGCCGAGCGTTGTCAGCGATTTCTTTAGCTCCAGTTCGCGCCCCACGTTGGGACCGGAAAGCACCTGAATGAAGCCGAGCGGCGCGTCAGCGGGCGCCGAAGCCGCCGGGGCCTCGACTTTCTGGGCTGCGGCACCGTCTTTGCCTGCGCGCGAAAAAATCTGGGTTGCTTCCTGGTCGACTTTCGCCGCCAACTCTTCTCGCCCCACCACCGTGTCGGTCTCGGCCGATTCATCCACCGTCACGCTGACTTCGGGTTCAGCCGTCACCGGCTTGAGTGCCGCCGTGTCGATGAAATCCGACTGCGTCGCCCCCGGCTGATCGGCGTCGACGATGAACTTGATCCGGTACTTGCCCAATTCGACGACATCGTTGTTCTGCAGCGCACACTTCTTCACGGGCTGCCCATTCACGTAGGTGCCATTTGTGCTGTTGCAATCTTCCAGAAAGGCGTCGTCGAGAATCGACGTAATCACCGCATGCTCCCCGCTGATCGCGAGGTTGTCGATCTGAATATCGTTGTGTGGTTTGCGCCCGATGGTCGTCCGCTCTTTTGCGAGCGCGATCTCCTTGAGCACCAATCCATCCATACTGAGAATGAGTTTCGGCATCTCGTCAATTATCCTGTTTCAACCCTCAACCCGTCGCAGTATCGCAAGCAAAAGGCTTGCAAACCTTGACGAGCACAACCGTAATGTTGTCACGACCGCCTCGATCATTGGCAAGCTGCACGAAGATGATCGGCCGCAAGCGAAAGATTGGCGGACAAGGTCTCGCACACCAAGGCGATATCTTCGTCATACAACATGTCGGTCAAACCATCCGAACACATCAGATAGATGTCGCCGACCTGGGTTTCGTGCAACGCCACGTCGGGAACGACCGACGGCTCAACCCCCAACGCCCGGGTCAACAGGCTTCGACCCGGCGAATGCCTGGCAACGTCGGCACTCATCATGCCGCCATCGACCTGCTCCTGCAACAAGGAATGGTCGCGCGTCAGCTGCACCAGATGGTCCGGCCGATACCGATACAGCCGGGAGTCGCCAACATGCGAGACGGCAAGCATATTGTCGAACCAGCGAACTGCGACCAGCGTCGAGCCCATGCCATACAGGTCACGGTCGCTGTGCGAGACGTTGAATATCCTTTCGTTGGCCCGCACCGTTGCCGCGCGCAAGCCAGACAACGCGTCGGACACCGTTTGCAAAGTCGCATTTTCGAGGCAATCACGCACACACTCGACGGCCATTGCCGAGGCGACATCACCCCCCTGATAGCCGCCCATGCCATCGGCAAGCACCGCCCATTGCTGCTCGGTATTGAACAGACACGCATCTTCGTTGCGCTGACGCATGCGGCCGACGTCCGTGCGGGACGCCATCAACAACGGAGCCGCGACTTCACCAGTCGTCATGATCGCCCTGAGGCACAGTGGGCGCGCGTCGGAGCGCTGTTGCCACCTGAGGTACCCGCCAATACTGTTCCCGTCATTCAAATTCCACCTGCACCTCACCGTCTCCGGCGGGCAATTTTATCTTTCGCAGCGATCACGTCCGGGATCGGCTACGGCGGTGCATCTCGGTATGGCGGATTGTGACACGAGCCGCCGGCATAGTTATCAACTTATAACGATTCAGGGAATTTCGTACACAAAAAAACGCCCGCAAAAGCGGGCGTTTTCTCGCTTTGAACGCGTTACAGCAGGGCTTTGAGCAATTTACCCATTTCAGACGGATTGCGCGTCACCGTGAAACCACACTCTTCCATGATGGCGAGTTTGGCGTCTGCCGTGTCTTCACCGCCGGAAATGAGCGCACCGGCGTGCCCCATGCGTTTACCTGCCGGCGCTGTGACACCCGCGATGAAACCGACAATCGGCTTCTTCATGTTGTCCTTGCACCAACGGGCTGCTTCAGCCTCGTCCGGCCCACCGATTTCTCCGATCATGATGACAGCATCGGTATCGGGGTCGTCATTGAACATGCGCATCACGTCAATGTGCTTGAGACCATTGACCGGATCGCCACCGATGCCCACGGCCGAAGACTGCCCCAGACCGATTTCGGTCAGTTGCGCCACGGCTTCGTAGGTGAGCGTGCCGGAGCGCGAGACCACGCCGATACGACCTTTGCGGTGGATGTGACCCGGCATGATGCCGATCTTGATTTCGTCCGGCGTGATCAGGCCCGGGCAGTTGGGGCCCAGCAGCAAAGGTTTCCTTGCCGCCGGCTTCCACCTTCTGCTTCATCTTGTTGCGCACCACCAGCATGTCACGCACGGGGATGCCTTCGGTAATGCAGATGGCCAGATCGATGTCGGCCTCGCAGGCTTCCCAGATCGCAGCGGCGGCGCCCGCCGGGGGCACATAGATGACCGACACGGTCGCGCCGGTTTCTGCCGCGGCTTCCTTCACGGAACCGAAGATGGGCACGTCGAAGATCTTTTCGCCGGCCTTCTTGGGGTTAACACCCGCCACGAAGCAGTTCTTGCCGTTTGCGTACTCGATGCACTTTTCAGTGTGGAATTGACCGGTCTTGCCGGTAATGCCCTGGGTGATGACCTTGGTGTCTTTGTTGATCAGGATAGACATTGAAACTCTCCTTACTTGACCGCAGCGACAATCTTGGTCGCGGCTTCGGCCATGCTGTCGGCGGAAATGATGGGCAGACCGGACTCGACAAGAATCTGCTTGCCGAGATCTTCGTTGGTCCCCTTCATACGCACCACCAGCGGCACGGAGAGATTGACTTCCTTGGCAGCGGCGACCACGCCAGTGGCGATGGTGTCGCAGCGCATGATGCCGCCAAAGATGTTCACCAGAATGCCCTTCACTTTCGGATTCTGGAGCATGATCTTGAAGGCTTCGGTCACCTTCTCGGTGGTGGCACCGCCGCCCACGTCGAGGAAGTTGGCCGGCTCGGCACCGAACAGCTTGATGGTGTCCATGGTCGCCATGGCCAGACCAGCGCCGTTCACCAGGCAGCCGATGTTGCCATCGAGGCTGATGTAGGCCAGATCGTATTTGGAGGCTTCGATTTCGTCGGCATCCTCTTCATCCAGATCGCGGAACTCGACGATTTCGGGATGACGGTAAAGCGCGTTGGAATCGAAATTGAACTTCGCGTCCAGTGCCTTGATGTTGCCGTTGCCTTCGAGAATCAGCGGGTTGATTTCCGCCAGTGAGGCATCGGTTTCCATGTAGCAGGTGTACAGCTTCTTGAGCGTATCGACCGCCTTGTCGGTGGAACCGGCGGGCACCCCGATACCATTGGCCAGCTCGGTCGCCTGCGCATCGGTCAGGCCGACCAGCGGATCAACGAAGACCTTGATGATCTTCTCGGGGGTCTTGGCAGCGACCTCCTCGATATCCATGCCGCCTTCGGAAGACGCCATCATGGCGATCGTCTGCGTGGCGCGATCAGTCAGCGCGGCAACGTAATATTCCTTCTGGATGTCAGCACCTTCTTCGACCAGCAGGCGGCGGACTTTCTGCCCCTCGGGGCCCGTCTGATGCGTCACCAGCTGCATGCCGAGAATTTCGTCGGCCAGCGTCTTGACCTCGTCCATGGATCGGGCGAGCTTGACGCCACCACCCTTGCCACGGCCACCGGCATGAATCTGCGCCTTGACTACCCAGATCGGTCCGCCCAGCTCTTCGGCCGCTTTAACCGCCTCGTCTACCGAGAAGCACGGAATGCCACGCGGCGTGACCACGCCGTACTTCCTCAGCAGTTCTTTTGCTTGATACTCATGAATCTTCATGGTTGCCCTTCGATGGAAGTCACGCCCCTGACCACGAGGTACATGGGCATGTAGGTTGAATGGGTCAATTCGGGGCCCTCACCCCACGATCTTCGCCAATCTCCCTCATCTGGCGAATCTCGCTTACGACACGCACCACGCTGATGCGCTGCAACACTCTCGACAAACAGCTTGGCCGCATGACGAAAGCTTCAAAATTATAACCGAATTCCCGCCAAACTCTCGCCGAGTTCCCGCATCGCCGCAAACGGCCGAACGGCGCCATCGACATCGCTTGCTTGAGCACCGATCCGGCCCTTGCGGCGGGCATTTTCGCCGCGGCAACTCACGCGCGCAGCGCCCATGATCAAGCCGACGATCACAGGCGAGAGACGCCCCCGAAACTGAACTGCTCGACGTGACCTGACCGAGCCCTTCCCGACGATCAGGACGCGCGCCCAGAACGGCACCACGCTTCACGGACCGCGCCGCGTGGCGTTTGCCGCAGTTTGCGGCACAATTCCCGCCACAAAGCGCTTCGAGCCCACACAAGCAGGGCAACTTCATTACAATACGCTTCAATAAAGCGCCCGACTTCATGAATTTTTAAGGTATTTTCCTTGCGGCGAATAGCGCGTTATCCCCGCTCGATTGTTTTTTGCCTGGCTGGCCTTGCCCTGCTGCCCCCGGTGGCGCAAGCCATCGGCTTTGGCGAAATGGCAAGCCAAAGCGCGATCGGCGAGCCCTTTCGTGCCGAGTTCAAACTGTTCGGTGTGCGCTCGGGTGAGGGCTCGGACTGCATGCGGCTGGTGACCGTCAACAACAACGACGGAATTCCGCAACTACGAGACGGCCACGTGCGCCTGCGCACCGTCGGCAAACAAGCATTCGCCGTTGTAACACGTGCAGTGCCGGTATCGGATCCGATCATCCGCGTCACGCTCGAGGAAACCTGCTCGGCGCGGCTTCAGCGAACATACACCTTGCTGCTTCCGATGACGGCAACCGGCGTCGCCGCCTCCACGTCTGGGCAGCCCACGAGTTCGTCGGCACCGCGCAGCACGCGCCGCCTCGGCCCCGAAGCATTGGGTGGCACCTACGCCCTGCCGCGACCGGCCTCGCTCAACCAGCTCGCACGCGAGCTCTATCCGCGTAGCCGCACCGATCGCGCGGCCTTCATCGCTGCCTTGCGCAAGGCAAACGTGGGGGATCGCAGCGTTCGCTCCTCGCGGCGCCGTCTCGCAACCGGCACCACGCTCGTCCTCCCGAATCCGGCCGAGATTGCCGAGGCACGTGAAGCGATCAGCGCCCGCGCACGCGAACAGGCGCGCCAGGCCCGACAGCAAGCTGCCAAAAATGACGCGCCGACGACGCCCTCGCCGCGCCCTCACAGTGCCCCTCCCCCGACGCCCGACACCTCGGCCGCCGCGACACCCGCAGAAGCCGCTTCCGCGGATCGACTGGTGATCATGGGGGACACGCCGGCCGCCTCCGGCTTCAAGCTATCGACCCGACTCAGCGACCCCGCGCGCATAGGCACGACCACCGAAGCGGAACGCGAGGCCCTTCGCCGAGAGCAGCAACTCATCATGGCCATGGATTCGCAAATCATGGCCCGGCTCGAATTGACGGACCGCATTGCACGGCTCGAAGCACTCCAAAATGTGCTGAAGGCCGAGCTGGCCAGCAAGGCGCCGGATGCGAAGCCCGGCGGCGACGCCTTCCCCGACCAGCCGCAGCAAGCGGCCCCAAGGCCAGTTGCTGATTCCGACGCCACCGCGACACGCGCCACCCAGCCTGCCCCCGTCGAGCCGCAGGCAAAGCCAACGGCACGCCCGGCCATCGAAACCCCCACCGTCCCACCGGAACAATCCAGCGATACGCAAGACTGGTGGCCGCTACTGGGTGGCGGTCTTGTCGTCGCGCTCATTGGCGCCTTGTGGTGGCGTCGCCGTTCCGACGCCGACGCCGACGCCTACGACGATGAACTTGATGCCCTTTCGCGCGCTCACACCGCGAGAGACGAGCCGCCCGCAACAACGCCGATGTTCGAACCGCCAGAAGTTGCGCACGGGCAAAACGACTCCTTCGACTTTTCCGTAGTGGAATGGGATGGCCCGCCCCCCGCGGAACTTGCCCACAGCATCGCGCCGATTGCACTCGAAGAAGAGGAGATGGCCGAAGAGCACGAGTCCGCCGTCGAACTGGCGGACATCATGATGTCCTTCGGTCGCGTGCAAGGCGCCGCCGAAACACTGGCGGAGTTCATTCGCGGCAACCCCAAAAAGGCGGTGCAACCCTGGATCAAGCTGCTCGAGGTTTACAAGGCGGCCGACATGCGCAGCGAGTTCGACGCGCTGGCACACAAGCTGAACCAGACCTTCAACGTCCAGAGCGTGACCTGGGCGGGGTTTGACGACATCAAGCATGCGCCGGACAGCGTCGAACAGATGCCCCACATCATCGACATGCTGAAAAACGATTGGATGACAGTCGACTGCCAGCGCTATCTGCAGATGCTGCTGCGCGACAACCGAGGGGGCACTCGGGAGGGATTCCCGCTGGGCGTGGTGGACGACCTGCTCATGCTGCAGGCGGTTCTGGAAGACCTGCTCGGCCCCTATCGGCCGACTGAAGAAGAAATTGCGGCCGCACTCAGCAGTTCGGGCACGCTGCCCGCAGCGTCTGGTGATGAAGGGTTTGTCGCGCCGCCGGCGGACGAATTGGCGCCGGACATCCACTTTGACGAGCCCCCGCCAACACCCGATTTGTCCGCCGGAGACAACGACGCCGAGACCATCGAACTCGACAGCCCGGCAACCCGAACCTACCTGCCGGACCTGGATTTTCAGCTTGATTCGGGCAACCTGCCGGAACTCGACACGGATTTCGACGCGCCGGAGAAAAAACCCGACGCCGGGAAAAAGGGCTGAGCTTTACCGCCGCGCCCAGACCCGCGCCACTCAAACCGGGTTGTCGACGTCGATAAAATCGCACGCAATGCCGTGGCGCTCAGCCAGATGCTCTCCGAGCGCCTTGACCCCGTAGCGCTCGGTCGCATGATGCCCCGCACTGATGTACGGAATTCCCGACTCCCGCGCCAGGTGCACGGTCGGTTCGGAAATTTCACCGGACACGAACAAATCACATCCTTCGGCAACGGCTGACTCGAAGAAGCCTTGCGCGGCGCCGGTACACCAGGCAACCCGATTCACCACGCGCGACGCGTCGCCGACCAACATGGGCGTGCGCGACAGCGCGTTTTCCAGCGCCGCCGCGACATCGCCGGCGTTTTCGCCCTCACGCGCCGCACGACCAATCACCCCGAGGTCCTGCTCACCAAATCTTGCCTCTACCGTCCAGCCCATGCGTGCCGCCAACTGCGCGTTGTTGCCCAGTTCGGGATGCAGATCCAAAGGAAGGTGATACGCAAGCAGGCTCACGTCGGCCTCGATCAAGCGGGCCAGGCGCCGCTTCTTGATACCGACGATGCGGGCATCCTCGCCACGCCAGAAGTAGCCGTGATGCACCACGATAGCGTCAGCGTTGGCATCAATCGCGGCTTCGATCAAGGCTTGGCTGGCCGTCACGCCGGTCACGATGCGCGCAACCTCCGGCTTGCCTTCCACTTGCAGGCCGTTTGGGCAATAATCGCGAATTGCCGCCACATTCAGCAGCTCATCGAGATAGCGCGTCAGCGCGGTCAACTCCATGCTCTATTCCTCAAAAATTCGGGTCCGCGTTCCGTCGGTCACCGGTCGGAACCGATAAGGCGATGCGCCGACTGTGGCTCATCTTCGCCCAAGCCGTCACGGTTGCGGTTGCCGCGGTGTTTGTCCTGACCACCTTCAAACCGGAATGGCTTCCTGGTCCGCATCCTACCGTGATTGCCGTCCAGGACGACACCGCCAACGCCGCGTCGCACGCCAACACCCCGATTGCCGGCTCCTATGCGGACGCGGCGCAACGCGCCCTGCCCTCGGTGGTGCACATCTTCACCAGCAAGGAAATGCGCAAGCAGCGCAATCCGTTCCTGGACGATCCGATCTTCAGGCATTTCTTCGGCGATCGGCTCGGTCAGCAGCAACAACGCACCTCGGGCCTCGGGTCGGGCGTCATCGCCAGCCAGGACGGCTACATCCTGACCAACAATCATGTTATCGAAGCCGCCGACGAAATCGAGGTCGCGCTCAATGATGGTCGAAAGTTCTCTGCCCGACTGGTGGGGCGCGACCCCGAAACCGATCTGGCCGTATTGCAAATTGCCGTCGACACACCGCTACCCACCATCACGTTTGCGGGCAAGGAGTCGCTACGCGTCGGCGATGTCGTGCTCGCCATCGGCAACCCCTTTGGCGTGGGGCAGACGGTCACCATGGGGATTGTGTCCGCCCTGCAGCGCAACCATCTGGGCATCAGCACCTTCGAGAACTTCATCCAGACTGATGCGGCCATCAACCCGGGCAACTCGGGCGGCGCACTCATCAACAGTGACGGCGCCCTGGTCGGCATCAACGCGGCAATCTATTCGCGCTCCGGCGGCTCTCTGGGGATCGGTTTTGCGATTCCGGTCTCATTCGCCAAGGACGTGATGGAGCAAATCATCCTCACCGGGCGTGTCACGCGCGGCTGGATCGGTGTCGAAATTCAGGATCTCACGCCCGAACTGGCGGCCTCGTTCGGGCTGAAAGACACGCGCGGTGCGCTCATTGCCGGTGTGATGCGCGACGGGCCGGCAGAAAAAGGCGGCATCCGCCCGGGCGATGTGCTCACCGCCATCGGCAAGGAACGCATCGACGATCCCCAGCGCATGCTCGAACTCATCGCTGCCTTGGCGCCGGGCAAGCAGGCGCGATTCACGCTCACGCGTGGCGGCAAGTCCTATCAGGTGGAAGTCAGCATCGGGCGTCGCCCAACGGTGCCATCAGGCGAATAAGCCGCGTCAGGGGTTGGGGGTCACGTCCGACGACGCTTCTGCGTCGGCGGCTTCGTCCTGATTCTCGCTGACGTATCGCGCGAGGAAGATCCCCACTTCGTACAGCAGCCACATGGGCACGGCCAGCATGAACTGCGAAATTACGTCGGGAGGCGTGATGATCGCCGCGACCACAAAGGCGCCAACCACCACATAGGGGCGCGCCTGCTTCAGCTTCTCTTGATCCACAAGCCCGAACTTGGACAGCAGGATGACGGCCACCGGCACTTCGAAGGTCAGGCCGAACGCCAGGAACATGGTCATCACGAACGAGAGGTATTGCTCGATATCCGGCGCCGGCGTGATGCTCTTCGGCGCAAACTGGCCGATGAAAGCAAACACCATGTTGAACACGAAGAAATAACAGAAGGCCATGCCGAGCAGGAACAGGATGAAACTGCCGGCCACCAGCGGGACCGCCAGCTTCTTTTCATGGGCATAGAGCCCGGGCGCGACGAACGCCCATGCCTGATAGAGCACCACCGGCAGCGCGATCACGAAGGCCACCATGAGGGTGACCTTGACCGGCACGAAAAACGGTGTGACCACACCCGTGGCAATCATGCGCGTCCCTTCGGGCAAGGCGTGCATCATCGGCAGCGCGAGCAGATCGTAGATGTCGCCGGCCCACGGCATCAGGCAGATAAAGACGAGCAGCACCGCGCCGACGGCACGTATCAGCCGGTCGCGCAGTTCAACCAGATGCGCAATGAAAGTTTCCTGCCCGGATTCGCTCATGCCTTGTCTTCGTCCTTGCGGGCGGGTGCTTCGTTCAGTCCCAGCGCCATCTGCGCATCATCGGTCGCATCAGAATCAGCCGACGCCGCGTCCGCGACGTCGTGCCCATCGGCCACGGCTTGCGCAATCGTGCGTTCCGCGTCGGCCAACGCCGCGTCATCCACCGCCGGCGCAGCGGAGTCGTCACGTTGCGCTGCGTCGGCAGCCAATCCAGCCACCGCGCTGTTGAGCGAATCGGCGGTACTGGTCATACCCTGTTTCAGATCGTCGGTCTGCGCACGAATGTTGTTTTCCAGATCGCGGGCCGACTCGGCAACCTCTTGCTGAAGCTTCTTGAGGTCTTCAATCTGCATCTCGCGCTGGATGTCCGATTTGACGTCACCGACGTAGCGCTGCAAACGCCCGAGCAAGTGGCCGACCGTGCGCGCCACGCGAGGCAGACGCTCCGGACCGATGACGACCAGCCCGACAACGCCGATGATCATCAACTCGGTAAACCCGATATCGAACATGATTGAATCGCTGGATGAAGGATGTCAGAACGTAAAACGAGGGACGGGAATGCGTACCCGCCCCTCAGCGTGCCCGGGCCGGTTCAGGAATTGTTGACCTTTTCCTTGGCCTCGGCGTTGATGGTCTTGCCATCGAGTTGTTCCGGCTTGGCGGCATCACCATCGCCGCTCGCTTCCTTCATGCCTTCCTTGAAACCCTTGACGGCACCGCCCAGATCCTGCCCGACGTTGCGCAGCTTCTTGGTACCGAAAACCAGCATGACGATAACCAGCACGATGAGCCAGTGCCAAATGCTAAAAGAACCCATGAATCACTCCCGTGCGTTTTAACGCTTCAACATTGGCGGCAGCACTTCGGGGCCGCCGACAAAATGGACATGAAGATGATACACCTCTTGACGCCCGACCCGCCCGGTGTTGATCAAGGTACGGAAGCCGTCGGTGCAGCCCTGCTCGACCGCCATCTTCGAGCCGATCTGCAGCAGTTTGCCCATCACGAGGCTATCGTCCGGCGTGGACTCGGCCAGCGAGGCGATGTGCTTCTTCGGGATGGCCAGCAGATGCACCGGTGTGACCGGGCTGATGTCGTGAAAAACGATCACGTCGTCGTCTTCATACACTTTCTTGGCCGGGATGTCGCCCGCCACGATCTTGCAGAAAATGCAGTCACTCATCGTCATTTCCCCGCCGTGCGCGCTTTCTTTTCATCGATACCGGAAACACCTTCACGACGGCGGAACTCGGCCAGCACGTCATCCACGGTCAGGCCGAAATGGGCGAGCAGCACCATGGTGTGAAACCACACGTCGGTCACTTCCCACACCAGATGCAGACGATCACCGTCCTTGGCGGCCATGATGGTTTCCGCCGCCTCTTCGGCCACCTTCTTGCAGATGGCGTCGGTGCCCTTGGCGTAGAGGCTGGACACGTAGGACGCGTCGGGGTCCGCCGCCTTGCGTTCGGCCAGCGTGGCTGCGACGCGGTGAAGCACTTCAATATCGATCACTTGTAGATCTCCTTCGGGTCTTTCAGAACCGGTTCGACGGCCTCCCATTCTCCGTCAGGGGTGTGACGGTGGAAGAAGCAGCTCCTGCGCCCGGTATGGCAAGCAATGCCGCCGACCTGCTCGATCTTGAGCAGAATCACATCGTTGTCGCAGTCGGTGCGAATCTCGACCACCTTCTGACTGTGGCCGGACTCCTCGCCCTTGTGCCACAGCTTGCGGCGTGAGCGGGACCAATACACCGCCTCACCCTTCTCGGCCGTCAGCGACAGCGCCTCGCGATTCATCCACGCGAACATCAACACCTCGTCCGTCTGTGCGTCCTGCGCGATGACCGGCACCAGGCCCTGCTCGTCCCAATTGATTTCATTGAGCCAACGATTGGATGGCGTATTCACAAACGCACCTCGATGCCGCGCTCGCGCATGAAGGTCTTGGCTTCATGCACCGTGTGTTGTCCAAAATGGAAGATGCTCGCCGCCAGCACGGCGTCGGCGCGCCCTTCGGTAACGCCGTCGGCCAGATGGTCGAGCGTCCCGACCCCGCCGCTGGCGATGATGGGAATGCGTACCGCGTCCGAAACGGCGCGGGTCAGCCCCAGGTCAAAGCCATTCTTGGTGCCGTCGCGGTCCATGCTGGTGAGCAGGATCTCGCCGGCGCCGAGCGACTCGACCTTGCGCGCCCATTCGATCGCATCGATGCCGGTGTTGTTGCGCCCACCATGGGTAAACACCTCCCACTTGCCCGGCGCGGTCTGCTTGGCGTCGATGGCCACCACGATGCACTGGCTGCCCACCTTGCCGCTGGCTTCGGCAACGATATCGGGATTGGTCACCGCGGCGGTGTTGATGCTGACCTTGTCGGCACCGGCGTTGAGCAGACGACGCACGTCGGCCACCGTGCGCACCCCACCACCGACCGTGAGCGGAATGAAGACCTGCTCGGCCACGTGTTCGACCACGTGCAGGATGATGTCGCGATCGTCCGAGCTGGCGGTGATGTCGAGAAAAGTGATCTCGTCCGCCCCTTGCTCGTCGTAGCGACGCGCCACCTCGACCGGATCGCCTGCGTCGCGCAATTCGACGAAATTCACGCCCTTGACGACGCGCCCCGCGCTGACGTCCAGGCAGGGGATGATCCGTTTGGCAAGCATGTTCAGTCCGAAAGTTCGTCGGCGCGCGCCTGCGCGGCACCGAAATCGAGCGTGCCTTCGTAGATGGCCCGTCCGGTAATGGCGCCGGCGACCCCCTCGCTTTCGACCGCGCACAGGGCTTCGATATCCGTCATGCTGGCAATGCCACCGCTGGCGATGACCGGCACGAGGAGGGATTGTGCCAGTCGAACGGTTGCCTCGACGTTAACGCCAGAGAGCATCCCGTCACGGCCGATGTCGGTGTAGATCACGCCTTCGACGCCGTAATCTTCGTATTTCTTGGCCAGGTCGACGACGTCATGCCCGGTCATCTTGGACCAGCCATCGACCGCCACCTTGCCATCCTTGGCGTCGAGACCGACGATGATGTGCCCGGGGAAGGCACTGCAGGCATCCTGCAGAAAACCCGGGCTCTTGACCGCGGCGGTACCGATGATGACGTAACTGATGCCGTCGTCGAGGTAGCGCGCAATGGTGTCCAGATCGCGGATACCCCCGCCGAGCTGGACCGGAATGTCGTCACCGACTGCATCGACGATGGCCTTGATGGCCGCTTCGTTGACGGGCTTGCCGGCGAAGGCACCGTTGAGATCGACAAGATGCAAGCGGCGAGCGCCCTGGTCGAGCCAGTGGCGGGCCATGGCCGCGGGATCTTCGGAAAACACCGTGGCGTCTTCCATCTCGCCCTGTTTGAGTCGGACGCAGTGGCCGTCCTTGAGGTCAATGGCGGGAATGAGCAACATACGCGAAATCGCTATAGCGTCAGTGGGGAAAAAGTGGCGACGGCGAAAACCCGCTCAGGGGTTCCAGCCAATGAAATTGGTGAGCAATTGCAGGCCCGCCCGGGCACTTTTCTCAGGATGGAACTGCACTGCAAAAATGTTAGCCCGCGCCACGGCGCTGGTAAAGCGCAGGCCGTAGTCGGTGTGTGCGGCACGCACGTCATCCTGCGCCGGATCGACGTAGTAACTGTGCACGAAATAAAAGCGGTCACCATCGGGAATGTCTTTCCACATGGGGTGTTCGCCATGATGCCAAACCTCGTTCCACCCCATGTGCGGCACTTTCAGGCGGGCACCGTCGGGCGCGAACATTTTTTCGTCCGGAAAGCGTCGAACCTCGCCCTTGAACACCCCCAGCCCGGCCACATCGCCCTCTTTGCTGTGTTCGAACAACATTTGCTGCCCGATGCAGATGCCCAGGAACGGCTTCTCGGCGGCAGCTTTGAGCACGGCTTCACGCAAGCCGCGCGCGTCGAGCTCGGCCATGCAATCGGGCATGGCACCCTGCCCGGGGAAAACGATCCGGCGCGCATCGGCGACCACAGCGGGATCATCGGTAACCCGCACCGTGGCACCGCCGGCCACATGCTCGATGGCTTTTTCCACCGAACGCAAATTGCCCATGCCATAGTCGATCACGGCGACATCAATCATGAACGGCTCACTCGATTGCTTGAAGGCTCATTGAAACAGCGTGAAGGGACTCAGAGCGTTCCCTTGGTGGAAGGCACGACGCCGACCGCACGCGGATCGAGCTCGACGGCCATGCGCAACGCGCGGCCAAAGGCCTTGAAGATGGTCTCGCACTGATGGTGTGCGTTGTCGCCGCGCAGGTTGTCGATATGCAGGCTGACGCCGGCATGATTGACAAAGCCCTGGAAGAATTCACGCGCCAGATCCACATCGAAGTCGCCGATGCGCGCCCGCGTGTAGTCGACGAAGTAGTACAGCCCCGGCCGGCCGGAGAAATCGACCACCACGCGCGAGAGCGCTTCGTCGAGCGGCACGTAGGCATGGCCGTAGCGGCGCACACCTTTCTTGTCGCCCACCGCCTTGGCAAACGCCTGGCCGAGCGTGATGCCCACGTCTTCAACCGTGTGATGGTCGTCGATGTGGGTGTCGCCTTCGGCCTTGATCGTCAGATCGATCATGCCGTGACGGGCGATCTGGTCGAGCATGTGATCGAGAAACGGCACGCCGGAGTCGAGTTGCGCCGAGCCATCGCCGTCAAGATTGACGCCGACCGTGATCCGGGTTTCGAGGGTGTCTCGTGTGACTTCCGCTTGCCGCATGGTGATGAGCGACCGATCCGCTGAAGGCCCGGCCAATACTGGTCATTAAGGGGGCCATGATAACATCGCCAACGGGTTCTATGTCTCGTATCAGCCAAGGAATACACCAAGCATCATGAGTCGATTCTGGAGCGATGTCGTCCATCGTTTGACACCGTATGTGCCGGGCGAACAGCCCAAGATGGAACGGCTGATCAAACTCAACACCAACGAGAGTCCCTACGGCCCCTCGCCGCGTGCCATCGAAGCGATTCGCGAGGCTGCGAACGAGGATCTGCGCCGCTATCCCGACCCCAACGCCGACGCCCTCAAGCAGGCGCTGGCGACCTATCACGGCCTGGATCCTGCGCAGGTGTTCGTCGGCAACGGTTCGGACGAAGTGCTCGCGCACGCTTTCCTCGCCCTGCTCAAGCATGACGCCCCCCTGCTCTTCCCCGACATCACCTACAGCTTCTACCCGGTGTACTGCGGGCTGTACGACATCCCCTACCGCACCGTGCCGCTGAACGAGGCGTTCGAGATCGATCCGGCCGACTACCGCGGCGAGGCGGGCGCCATCATCATCGCCAACCCGAATGCACCGACCGGCCGGCTCATGCCGCTCGACGGCGTCGAAGCCGTGCTGAAGGCGCAGCCGGATGTCGTGGTGCTGGTGGACGAGGCGTATATCGACTACGGCGGCACCTCGGCGGCAAGCCTGCTGGCCGACTACCCCAATCTGCTGGTGACCCGCACCTTCTCCAAGTCACGCGCGCTGGCGGGCTTGCGCGTCGGCTATGCGCTGGGGAGCGAAGCGCTCATCGAGGGGCTCGAGCGGGTCAAGAACAGCTTCAATTCCTATCCGCTAGGCCGCCCGGCACAGGCCGGCGCGATCGCCTCGATCGAGGACGAGCCCTGGTTTCGAGACAGCTGCAGCCGCGTCATCACCAGCCGCGAGCGCCTGAGCACGAAACTGACCGAGCTCGGATTCGAGGTGCTGCCCTCGGCCACCAATTTCATCTTCGCCCGCCACCCCGCGCATGAAGGCGCCGCGCTGGCCGCCGCGCTGCGCGAACGCACAATCATCGTGCGTCACTTCCAACAGGCGCGCATCAGCGACTTTCTGCGCATCACCGTCGGCACCGATGATGAATGCGATGCACTCATCGACGCACTGAGCGAAATCGTCTAAGTCAGGCCGGGCGAAGCACAAACAACAAGGGCGGCCAATGGCCGCCCTTGTTGTTTGTGGCTGACGTTCAACGCTTGAGGCGGTACGCGGCCGACCGGGCGTGCGCCTGCAAGCCCTCGCCTTCTGCCAGCAAGGCGGCGACCGGCGCGAGTGTTTGCGCGCCGGCTTCCGAGACGTGAATCAGGCTGGTGCGCTTCTGGAAGTCATACACCCCCAGCGGGGACGAGAAGCGCGCGCTGCGCATGGTCGGCAGCACATGGTTGGGCCCGGCGCAGTAGTCGCCCAGCGCCTCCACCGACCAGTGACCGACGAAGATGGCACCGGCATGGCGGATCTTGCCCACCCACGCCTCGGCGTTTTCGAGCGACAACTCGAGGTGTTCCGGGGCGATGCGGTTGGCGATGGTGCACGCCTCATCCAGATCGCTCACCTTGATCAGTGCGCCGCGATTGCGCAGCGACGCATCAATGGTCTCGTGACGCGGCATGCTGGGCAGCAGTTTCTCGATCGAGGCATACACCCGATCGATGAAATCGGCATCGGTGCACAGCAGGATCGACTGGGCCAACACGTCATGCTCGGCCTGAGCGAACAAGTCCATCGCCACCCAGTCCGGATCACCCGAACCGTCCGAAATCACCAGCACCTCGGAGGGGCCGGCCACCATGTCGATACCGACCGTACCGAACACGCGGCGCTTGGCCGAGGCCACGTAGGCGTTGCCGGGGCCGACGATCTTGTCGACTTGCGCAATGGTTTGCGTGCCGTAGGCCAAGGCCGCCACCGCTTGCGCGCCACCGATGGTGAACACGCGATCGACGCCGGTGATGGCCGCCGCCGCAAGCACCAGCGGATTGCGCTCGCCGCCCGGCGTGGGCACCACCATGATCAATTCCTTCACGCCGGCCACTTTGGCGGGGATGGCATTCATCAGCACCGAACTGGGATAGGCGGCCTGGCCGCCCGGCACGTACAGCCCCACGCGATCCAACGGCGTGACGATCTGCCCCAGACGGGTGCCGTCGGCCTCGGTGTATTCCCAGGACTCGGCCAGTTGTCGGCGGTGGTAGGCCTCGACCCGATCCGCAGCCAGTTTCAAGGCGGCGCGCTGCGGGTCGCTCAAGGACGCCAAGGCCTCGTCGAGCGCCGAACGCGGCAGTTCCAGCTCGGCCATGCTTTTCGCGTCGAGTCGGTCGAAACGGCAGGTGTATTCGATCACCGCGACATCGCCGGTGGTCCGCACGGCGTTGAGAATGTCGGTCACGGTGGCCTCGATCTTGGCGTCAGCGCCACTCTCGAAGGCCAGCAACGCGTCGAGCGTGGCGAAGAAGTCGCCGTCGCGCGAATCGAGTCGACGGATCTGTTCGCTGTTCATGACTTGATCGCTCCCGCAAACGCGTCGATCACCGGCTGGATGAGTTCGCGCTTGACCTTGAGCGCGGCTTGATTGACCACCAGCCGGGAACTGATGTCCATGATGTCTTCGACCGCTTCGAGATTGTTCGCGCGCAGGGTGCCGCCGGTCGACACCAGATCGACAATGGCGTCCGACAGACCCACCAGCGGCGCCAACTCCATCGAGCCATACAGCTTGATGAGGTCGACATGCACGCCCTTGGCGGCAAAGTGGTCACGCGCGGCGCCGACATATTTGGTGGCCACACGAATGCGCCCGCCGGGCCGCGAGGCGGCCGCGTAGTCGAAGCCCTTGGGCACCGCCACGCACAACTTGCAGCGGGCGATGTTGAGGTCCAGCGGCTGATACAGCCCCACCCCCCCTTGCTCGATGAGCACGTCCTTGCCGGCAATGCCCAGATCGGCCGCACCGTACTGCACGTAGGTGGGGGTGTCGGTGGCGCGCACGATCACCAGCCGCACATCGTCGCGATTGGTGCCGATGATGAGTTTGCGGGACTTCTCCGGGTCGTCGGTCGGCGTAATGCCGGCAGCGGCGAGCAGCGGGAGCGTTTCTTCAAAGATACGGCCCTTGGAGAGGGCGATCGTGATGCCGGACACAGCGGATTCCTTGGCGGTCGTTCGTCGGGGGTTTGTGCGGATTTTACCGGAGCCGCTGCACCTGCGCGCCCAGCGCGGTGAGCTTTTGCTCCAGATGTTCGTAGCCGCGATCGAGGTGATAGATGCGCTCGATGGTGGTCTCGCCTTCAGCCACCAGGCCGGCGATGATGAGCCCCGCCGACGCACGCAGGTCGGTCGCCATCACGGTTGCACCCTCGAGGCGCTCGATGCCGGAGACAAACGCGGTGTTACCGTCGATGCGGATGTCGGCCCCCAAGCGCTGTAACTCGACCGCATGCATGAAGCGGTTCTCGAAGATGGTCTCGCGAATGATCGCCGTGCCCTCGGCCACGCAGTTGATGGCCATGAACTGCGCCTGCATGTCGGTCGGGAAAGCCGGATACGGCGCCGTGCGAATGCTCACCGCACTCAAGCGCTGCGGCGCACGCAGACGAATGGCGTCGCGTTCGGTGTCGACCTCGCAACCGGCGTCGAGCAGCTTGTCGATGACCACGTCCAGGTAGGCGGACGAGGTGCCCGTCAGGCGAATATCACCGCCCGCGGCCGCCGCCGCGCACAGGTAGGTGCCGGTCTCGATGCGGTCCGGCATGATGCGGTGGGTCGCGCCATGCAGGGCATCGACCCCCTGAATGCGGATCACGTCGGTGCCCGCACCGGAGATGCGTGCCCCCATGGCCACCAGGCAGTTGGCCAGATCGACCACCTCGGGTTCGCGCGCGGCATTCTCGATCACCGTCTCGCCGTCGGCCAGACAGGCCGCCATCATGAGGTTTTCGGTGCCGGTCACGGTGACCATGTCGGTAAACAGCCGTGCGCCTTTCAGGCGGGGCGCTTCGGCGTGGATGTAACCATGCTCGACATTGATTTCCGCCCCCATGGCCTGCAGGCCCTTGATGTGCTGATCGACCGGCCGTGCGCCGATGGCACAGCCGCCGGGCAGGCTCACACGTGCCTCGCCGCAACGCGCCGCCAACGGCCCGAGCACGAGGATGGAGGCGCGCATGGTCTTGACCCGCTCGTACGGCGCCACCGGGTTGTTCAGCCCGCCGGCATCGAGCGTGACCGTACCCGCCGCTTCGTCCCGATCGATGGTCACCCCCATCTGCTCGATCAGCGCCAGCAGGGTACGAATATCCTGCAACTGCGGCACGTTGGTGAAGGTGACGGGCTCACGCGTGAGCAAGGCGGCGCACAAAATCGGCAGGGCCGCGTTCTTGGCGCCGGAGATACGCGCTTCGCCGCTCAGGCGGGTGCCGCCGGTAATCTGGAGTTTATCCATGCGGCTTAGAGGCCCAGATCCTGCCGCGCCTCCGCCCATTTCTCGGGCGTGTAGGTCTGCAATTGCAGGGCGTGGATCTCGTTGCCCATGAGGGCGCCGAGCGTGCCGTACACGGCCTGATGCTGGCGCACCTTGGGCTTGCCGGCGAATTCTTCACTGACGACGATGCCGGTGAAATGCACCCCGTCGTCGCCCTCGATCATGACGAATTCACAGGGCATGCCCTGCTCGATCAGGCGTTTGACTTCCGTTGCTTGAAACATGGTTTTCCATCCAGAAGGCGGCCATCCGGCCGCCGGTCAATCAAAAAACTACGCCCGCAGCTTGTAGCCGCGAGCCAGCAGGGTCAGGCTCAGCCCGGCCAGAAACAGCAGACAGGTGGCCACGACGCCCAGGCTGATCCACGGCGAAACGTCCGACTGCCCGAAGAACCCGTAGCGAAAACCGTCGATCATGTAGAAAAACGGATTCAAGTGCGACACCTTCTGCCAAACGGCCGGCAGCGAGTGGATCGAATAAAACACCCCGGAGAGCATCGTGAGCGGCATGATCAGAAAGTTCTGAAACGCCGATAGCTGGTCGAACTTTTCAGCCCAGATGCCGGCAATGATACCGAAAGACGCCAGAATCGCGCCGCCGGCAATCGCGAAGCTCACAATCCACAGGGGTGAGGCCATCGGCAGCGTGACGAAGAACAGCGAGGCCACGATCACCCCGCCGCCGACGAACAAGCCGCGTGCGATCGCCGCCAGCACGTAGGCGACATAGAACTCGCGATAACTGATCGGCGGCAGCAACATGAACACGATGTTGCCGGTGATCTTGCTCTGGATGAGCGACGAGGACGTATTGGCGAACGCGTTCTGCAGCACCGACATCATCACCAGCCCCGGCACCAGGAACGCGGTGTAGGGAATGTTGCCGTACACCGTCGCGTGGCGGTCGAGCACGTGCGAGAAGATCATGAGGTAGAGCACGGCCGTGAGCACTGGCGCGCCCACGGTCTGAAAGCTCACCCGCCAGAAGCGCAGCACTTCCTTGTAGAGCAGCGTTTGGAATCCGGTGAAACGGGACGCATCAGGTTTCATGCATGACACCCACAAAGACCTTTTCCAGATCCGGCTCGCCGAGCACCATTTCCTCGACTCGCCCACCCGTGAGGCGAATGCGGGTCAGCATCTCCTCGACCTCGCCAAAGCGCTCGAATGGCACTTCCACCCAACCATCGCCCGTCGCGCGCGCGCCGGGCAGAAAGTCGAGCCCGATGGGTTCGGCCAGACGCACGCGCAGCGCGTGCGTGGTGAACCGGCGCAACAGGTTGGCCGTGGTGTCGAGTGCCACGATGCGCCCGGCCTTGAGCATGGCGATGCGGTTGCACAGGGCCTCCGCCTCTTCCAGATAGTGCGTGGTGAGCACGATGGTGTGGCCGTCGGAGTTGAGCTGGCGGATAAAGGCCCACAGCCCCTGGCGCAGTTCGACATCCACGCCCGCCGTCGGCTCGTCGAGCACGATCACCGGCGGACGGTGCACCAGCGCCTGCGCAACCAGCACGCGCCGCTTCATGCCGCCGGAGAGCATGCGCATGTTGGCGTCCGCCTTGGGCGTCAGGTCCAGGTTGGCGAGAATCTCGTCGATCCAGTCGTCGTTGCGCTTGAGACCGAAGTAGCCCGACTGCAGGCGCAGGGCTTCACGAACAGTGAAGAACGGATCGAACACCAGCTCCTGCGGCACCACGCCGAGATTGCGTCGCGCCGCACGATAGTCTGTGACCACATCGTGGCCCATGACTTCCAGCGTGCCTTCATCGACACGCGTGAGCCCGGCGAGCGAGGAAATGAGCGTGGTCTTGCCCGCGCCGTTGGGGCCGAGCAGGCCGAAGAACTCCCCCGGCTGGATATCGAGGTCCACGCCCGCCAAGGCTTGCAGCGATCCGTAGTGCTTGCGCGCACCACGGATGGAAATCGCCGGCACGGTCATGCGGCGGCAGAGGGCGCCAGCAAGTCGCTCACGTCGTAGAGTTCGGCCAGCGCACGCAGCCCTGCTGGCATATTGGCAATCTCGAGTACGCGGCCGTCGGCGCGCGCCGCACGAATCAGTGCGATCAACATCGCCAACGCGGCCGAATCGGCTTCGGTCACGCCCGACAGGTCGATCTTGCCCGAGGCCAGCGCATCCACTTCAGCCACAGCCATCAACGCCCCTGCGCTCTGCAAGGTCAGCGCGCCCTGCGGCGCCCACGCCGTAGCAGCGCTCACTTGCTATCGCCCGCCAGGGTGGCGTTCTTGGCTTCGAGCGAAGCGATCAGGCCGTCGATACCAGCCTGGTGGATCTGCGACGCGAAGGAACTGCGATAGTTGGTGACCAGACTCACCCCGGCCACGATCACGTCATACACCTTCCAGGCGTCGCCCTGTTTTTCCAGCGCGTAGTCGATATCGACCGGCTTGGCGCCGGCCTGACGCACCTCGGAGCGCACGGTGACATCGGTGTCCTCGGGCTTGGCGCGCAGTGGCTTGAAGTCGATGACCTGGTCGCGATACTGGGTCAGCGCGTTGGAGTAGGTGCGCACCAGCAGGGTGCGAAAGGCGTCGACGAGCTTTTCGCGCTGTGCCGGCGTGGCCTGTCGCCAGTCGCGGCCCACCGCAAGCGAGGTCATGAGGCGAAAATCGAAGTGTGGCAGCACCTTCTCTTCGACCAGCATGACCGCACGGCGGGTGTCGCCGCGCTGGATGGCCGGATCGGCGCGCACGATATCGAGCACTTCGTTGGAGACCGTCTTCACCAGCACATCGGGCGCCTGCGCGGCAAATGCCCCCAGGCTGATCGACAGCAGACAGACCAGTGCCAGTTTGTGTAACCGTGAAATCATTTTTTTCTTCTTCCTTGCATCAGGATCCCTGTTCGCCGGTCGGTGACGGCGGGACAAACTCGAGGCGCAGACTACTCTGCGCAATCACATCGGCTTCGACAAGCGCCAGGGCAAACGGTTGCACGCCCTCGTACGAAACGCGGTCGTCAAACCGTTCGCGCGGCGGATTGCCGTCATAGATCTCGTAGCGGCGCTGCTGCAGGTAGAAATCGCGGATGTAGCCATAGCGATCGAGGCTGCCCTGCTCCACCGCGCGGTCGGCGCCGAGCAGCAATGCACGAAGGTGCACCAACCGCAATCCGGCCGCGGTATTGCGTGCCGCCACATCGGACAGATGCACTGTACCGCCGATGTAGTGATCGAACGGCAAGGCCGCCGCGCCGCGCAGCGTGCGCGGCCCGAAGAAAGGCACCACGAAGTACGGACCTTTCGGCACGCCCCACACCGCCAGCGTCTGACCGAAGTCCTCGTCGTGCTTTTCGATGCCCATCTCGGTGGCGATATCGAACACGCCGAGAATACCGAGGGTGGAGTTGATCACCACCCGACCGATATCCGACAAACCATCGCCGCCCTTGCCCTGCATGAGATTGTTCGCACCAATCCACAGGTCAGCAATGTTGCCGAAGAAATTGCCGACCCCCGACTTGACCGGCAGCGGCGCCGCGGCATCGTAGACTTGCGCGAGCGGCTTCGTCACCGCCTTGTCCACCGTGTCGTTGATCTTGAACATGGTGCGGTTGTAGCTCTCCCACGGATCGTCGGGATTCTCGTAGGCGACCGTCGCGCACCCGGACAAGACCCCCAGCACCACCGCGGCCAGCCATCCTTTCATCACACCTTCAAGTTGCATGCGCACACCTGCTTCCAATCATTTTGGCGACGGCGCCTCGGCCGCCTTGTCGAAGAGAAACTGCCCTATCAGCTTTTCTAGAACGACCGCAGACTGGGTGAGCTTGAGCTTGTCGCCGTTGGCGAGCATGCGCATGTCGCCGCCCGGCTCGAGCCCGATGTACTGTTCGCCCAACAAGCCGGAGGTCAGGATCTCGGCGCTGGTATCGCGCGGGAATTCGTACTTCGCATCGATCGCCATGGTCACCGCGGCCTCGAAACGCGCGTTGTCGTAGCGCACATCGACCACCCGCCCGACGACCACACCTGCCACCTTGACCGGCGCGCGTACCTTCAGCCCACCGATGTTGGAAAAGCTCGCCTCGATGCGATAGTTGTCCGAAAAACTGGCGGCGGACAGATTGCCCACCTTCAGCGCCAGAAATATCAGCGCGGCGCAACCGATCAAAACGAAGAAACCGACCCAGAGGTCAAGCGTACTGCGGGTCATGACGCTCCCCGGAACATGAAAGAAGTCAGGATGAAATCCAGCGCGAGAATCGCCAGCGCCGAACTCACCACGGTACGGGTAATGGCACGCGACACGCCTTCGGCGGTCGGCACGCAGTCATACCCCTCGAACACGGCGATCAAGGACACGGCAATGCCGAACACCACGCTCTTGATCACGCCATTCATCACATCGAAACGCCAATCGACGGCTGCCTGCATCTGCGACCAGAAGGCGCCGTCGTCGACGCCGATGAAGGCCACGCCGATCAGCCAGCCGCCAAAGATGCCCATCGCCGAAAACATCGCCGCCAGCAAGGGCATGGAGATCACGCCCCCCCAGAACCGCGGCGCCGCCACCCGGGCGATCGGATTGACCGCCATCATGTCCATCGCCTTGAGCTGCTCGGTGGTCTTCATGAGACCGATTTCGGCCGTCACCGCCGAGCCGGCCCGGCTGGCAAACAGCAAGGCGGCCACCACCGGCCCCAACTCGCGGGTCAGCGACAGCGCTACCAGCACACCGAGCGCTTCGCTCGAACCATAGCGCTGCAAGGTCTCGTAGCCCTGCAAACCAAGCACCAGGCCGACGAACAGCCCGGAGACCAGAATGATCAACAGCGACAACACGCCACTGAAGTAGATTTCGCGAATCGTCAGGTGCACGCGCCGCAGGGACTGGCCCGAATGGCGCAGCAACAACAGCATGAAACGCGTCGCAAACCCAAGGCGCCAGATGCCGTCCACCGTCATCGCTCCGATTCGCCTGATCACCTCGACACGCCCTCCATCATGGCCTGCGTCATGGGCTCGGCCGGCACGTGGAAGGGTACCGGTCCATCGGCCTCGGCATGAATGAACTGATGCACAAACGCGTCTTTCGAGTCGCGAATCTCGTCGGGTGTGCCCTGCGCCACGATGCGCCCCTCCGAGACGAAATACACGTAATCGACAATATCGAGCGACTCGCTGACGTCGTGGGTCACCATGATCGAGGCCGCCCCCAACGCGTCGTTGAGCCGGCGGATGAGCTGGCCGATCACCCCCAGCGAAATCGGGTCCAGCCCGGCAAACGGCTCGTCGTACATGATGAGCATGGGATCGAGTGCGATCGCGCGTGCCAGCGCGACACGACGCGCCATGCCGCCGGAGAGCTCGGACGGCATCAGCGTCTGCGCGCCGCGCAGACCGACCGCCTGCAACTTCATGAGCACCAGATCGCGCACCATCGATTCGGGCAGATCGGTGTGTTCGCGCATCGGGAAGGCCACATTGTCGAACACCGACATGTCGGTAAACAGCGCGCCGAACTGGAACAACATGCCCATGCGGCGACGCAGCGCGTACAAGCCCGCCGTATTGAGCGCCCCCAGCGACTTGCCAGCCACCGTCACCTCACCCGATGACGCCACGAGCTGCCCCCCGATCAGGCGCAATAGCGTGGTCTTGCCGCATCCGCTGCCGCCCATGATGGCCACCAGTTGCCCACGGTGGATGCGCAGATCGATGCCGCGCAGGATCTCGCGCTCGCCGTAAGCGAAGCGGACATCGCGCAATTCAACCAGAACGTCGTCTGCTGTCTGACCCACCCGGATCTCCTGAAAACTTGAACGCGCGATTCTACCAGAGCGCCCATTTCATGCCGAAACGATACCGCACTGCATCATGTCCGGAAACACCCCGATTCCGCTACACTGCGCAAGAATTCACTGCCAAGAGCGTTCATGCCGAACAAGCCGTCCTTGCTGATCGTCGACGACGATGCGCTGATCGTTGAAACGTTGGGGATGTTGCTCGCGCCGGACTTCAAGATCAGCTCGGCGCCGTCGCGCCAGACGGCGATCGAGGTCGTCCGCGCACTGCCGGCACCGCCAGCGCTGGCACTGGTCGATCTGGGCCTGCCGCCGACGCCGCACCGCCCCGACGAAGGCTTTGCGCTCATTGGCGACCTGCTCGCCCACCACCCGGCCATGCGCATCATCGTGCTCTCGGGCCAGAGCGACAACAGCAATGCCCGACGCGCACGCACGCTCGGCGCGCTCGAATTCGTCGCCAAACCCGCCGACCCCGCGCACCTCAAGCGCGTACTCGAACAGGCGCTTAAGACCGACGAGGCGCCCCAGCCCGAAGTCCTGATCGGCGACAGCCCCGCCATCGCCGAGGTGCGCTCACGCATCGATCAGTTCGCGAATGCGCCGTTCCCGGTCCTCATCCAGGGGGAGTCGGGGGCGGGAAAAGAGCGCGTGGCGCAACGCCTGCATGCCTTCAGCGCCCGCCACCAGGGCGCCTTCCTCACACTCAACTGCGCCGCCATCGCACCCACGCTGATCGAGGCCGCGCTATTCGGTCATACGCGCGGTGCCTTTACCGGCGCCACCGGCCAGCGTGCCGGCTATTTCGAAGAGGCCAGCAACGGCAGCCTGCTGCTCGACGAGATCGGCGAACTGCCGCTGGAGTTACAACCGAAGTTGTTGCGCGTGCTCGAAAACGGCGAATTTCAACGCGTGGGCGAGACCAAGACCCGCATCAGCCATGCGCGCGTGCTCGCGGCCACCAACCGCGACCTGCAAACCGAGGTGCGCGCCGGGCGCTTTCGCGCCGACCTGTATCACCGCCTGTCGGTGTTCAACATCCACGTCCCGCCGCTGCGCGACATGGGTGACGACCGCGTGCAACTCTACCTGCACTTTCGCGACCGCTTTTCCCGCCAGATGGGGCAGCCACCGTTCACGCTCTCGGACGACGCCCTCGCGCGCTGGCATGCCTACCATTTTCCCGGCAACGTACGCGAGCTGAAGAACATCGTCATCCGCCTGCAGACCAAGTACCCGGGCAGCGTCGTCAGCGCCGCGGCGCTCGAAGACGAGCTCGACCGCCGGGCACGGCCATCCGCACCACTGGCCAGCCCACAACCAGCCGAGGACGACAGTCACGAAGCGCGCGTGAGCCGGGCGCTCGAAGCCTTGGCGCGCGCGCCCGATTTCAACCTCGACGCGGCACTGCACGAGCAGGAGCGCGCCTATATCGAAGCGGCGCTGCGCATGGCCGGCGGCAACATCAGTCAGGCCGCCCGCCAGCTGGGGGTCAATCGCACCACGCTGTACAACCGCATGGATACCCTCGGGCTGCCGCGGGTATCACATGTGCAGTAGGCCAACGACAGCATGATGTATCTCGACCACTACGGCCTGCGCGAAGCGCCTTTCCGCCTGACCCCGCTGACGGACTTCTTCTTCCCGGGCGCCAAGCGGGGGGCCACGGTCGAGGCCCTCGTCTACGCGGTGCTTCACGACGAAGGCATCGTCAAGGTGAGCGGCGAGGTCGGCGCCGGCAAAACCATGCTGTGCCGGGTGCTGATCGAACGCCTGCCGGACACCGCCGACACCGTTTACGTCGCCAACCCCACGCTCGAACCCGATGCGCTGCTGCGCACCATCGCCAACGAGCTGGGGCTCTCGCTCCCGTCGACCGACGTGGTCACCACGTTGAGCGCGATTCAGGACGACCTGATCGCACGCCATGCTGCCGGCCGGCGCGTCGTGGTGCTCATCGACGAAGCCCACGCCATGCCGGCCGCCTCGCTCGAACAGATCCGTCTGCTCTCGAACCTCGAAACCGGCCGACACAAGCTGATGCAACTGGTGCTGTTCGGCCAGCCCGAACTCGATACCCTGCTCGATACCCGGGCCATGCGTCCGCTCAAGGATCGCATTACCCATCATTTCCGCCTCGACCCGCTCTCGCCCGACGAGGTGTCCGACTATCTCGATTTCCGCATGCGTGCCGCCGGCTACCGCGGCCCGGAAGTGTTCAGCCCGGCCGCCGCCCGTCGCCTGGCAACGATCGCGACCGGTCTGACCCGCCGGGTCAACGTGCTGGCCGACAAGGCCTTGCTCGCCGCGTTTACGCAGAACATGCACGCGGTCAATCCCAGCCATGTGAAGACGGCGGCACGCGACGCGGAATATCTGCCCCGACGCACACGCCGCCCCGGCTGGTTCATCGTCCCGCTGCTGCTCGTCGTCGTCGCCGTGCTCGCCTGGCAGACGCTCGAACGCAAAGTGCTCACCAAAGCGCCCGCCCCGTTGGCAAAAAAGGCGCCTGCGCCGGCTCAAGCCCACGCGGTGCTACCGCCTGCCGCCGCCGAGGCGCAGGCAACCGCGCCCGACAACAAGACCGTCGAATCGCAGGCCGCGGCTGCCACCGCGACACCCGCCAAGGCGCCACAGCAGCCGACGCCTGCCGACATCCCCCTCTCTGACGTGCCACGCACGACCACACCTGCCCGCGCCGCCGAGACATCAACCGCCGCCCCGCCTCCCGCCGCGACGGACACGGCCGAACCGGCCTTTCCGCTCACCTCGGCGGCCCTCGACGAACAGGTTCGCTGGATGGCCGCGGCCGCCGACGAAACCTGGTTCATCCAGTTGCACACCAATCTGGACGCCACGCCCGAGCAACTCGAAGCGCAACTCCAGCGCGCCGCCGGCGCCCTGCCCGACCAGACGATCCGCGCCTATTCGGCGCAACTGCCCCAAGGGCACCGCACCGGTGTCATCGTCGGCACTTATGCATCGGAACAGGCCGCACTGGCCGCCTTGCGCGCACTGCCGATCGACTACCAGCGCCAGGGCGCCTACATTCGTCAGGCAAGGCGACTGCGCTGAGCGCGCACGCGTTGCGGCGCAGACACCCCGTCAGGCACGCTGCGAAATCCGCAGGCATGCGTCATCTGCATGAAATGATTGAAGTTCAGACGCAAACGTTTAAGATTGACGCGTTTATGACCCTGACAATCGCATGAATCCACGCTTTGCGCTCTTGCTGCTTGTGCCTCTCGTGATACCGGCTTGCGCGATGCTGCCCAAGCCGGAAGAACCCTCCGGGCACCTCAAGTCGGCAGACCTTCCGGTCACCCGCGCCGCGGCCAGCGTGCCGATTCCTGCGACGGTGTCACGCAGTTTTGCCCTGCCGCCGCCCAAACCGGTCGCCAAGGCCGAAACCTATTCGGTTGTCGTCAATAACGTCGATGTGCGCGAATTGCTGTTTGCGCTGGCGCGCGACGCACGTGTCAATGTGGACGTCCACCCGGGCCTGAGCGGACGTGTCACGCTCAACGCCATCGACCAGACGCTGCCGCAGTTGCTCAATCGCATCAGTCAGCAAGTCGACATGCGCTACGAGCACAACGGCCCGAATCTGGTGGTGATGCCGGATACGCCGTATCTGCACACCTACAAGATCGACTACGTGAACGTCAGCCGCAAGACCTCGGGCACGGTATCGACCAATACCCAGATCGCCACCAACACGGGCGGCGCCGGCAGCGCGACGCAAGGCGCGAACACCAGCGGCAACGTCTCGAGCACGCGAATCGAAAACGCGTCGAACAACGAATTCTGGGCGTCGATTGAAGCGAACATCAAGGATCTACTCAAGGAAACCGACAAGATCCTGCCCGCCACCAATGCCGAAGGCGGCGACACGCGCTTCCGCGAAGCGGCTTCGGTGATCGTCAATCGCGAAAGCGGCATCCTCAATGTGCGCGCCACCTCGCGCCAGCATGCCAAGGTGCGGGACTTCATCAACAAGGTGGTCGCCTCCGCCCGCCGCCAGGTGATGATCGAGGCCACCATCGTCGAGGTTTCCCTGAACGACAGCTATCAGCAGGGCATCGATTGGGCACGACTGGGTGGCAGCAAGAGCTGGGGCGTCTCCTCCCCCAGCCTCGGCACCAACGTGGGCAATTCGCTCACCCCGTTCACCATCAGCTATCTGAGCAAGAATCTCGACATCAACATCGATCTGCTCGAGGCCTTCGGCACCGTCAAGGTGCTCTCCAGCCCGCGTCTGGCGGTGCTCAACAACCAGACGGCGATGCTCAAGGTGGTCGACGAGTTCGTCTACTTCAACGTCAAGGCCGAGACGGTCTCGACCGCCAATGTCGACAGTCGCACCACCTTCACCACCACCCCGCAGTCGGTGTCGGTCGGCATGGTGATGTCGATCACGCCGCAGGTGGCAGAGACCGGCGAGATCACGCTGAACGTGCGCCCGACCATCTCCAGCATCTCCGACCTGAAGGAAGATCCGAACCCCAATCTGGCGGCCGCCAACATCAAGAACCTGGTGCCGCAGATCCGTACCCGCGAGATCGAATCGGTGCTGCGCCTGCGCAGTGGCCAGATCGCGGTACTGGGCGGGCTGATGGAAGACCGCATCGACTACAAGACCGGGCGCATCCCGCTGGTCGGCGCCATCCCGCTGCTTGGCGAAGCCTTCACCAAGCGCGACGATGCCATCCAGAAAACCGAGCTGGTCATCTTCCTGCGCCCGATCATGGTCGAGGACGGCTTCATGAGCCCGGCGCTGGCCGACCGCCTGCCCGACGACACCTTCTTCTCCCGCGACCCGGTGCCCGGCAGCCGCAACTTCCCCAGCCGCTCCGGCCTGACCGGATCGCCCGTGTCGCGATGAGCCTGCTGATCGACGCACTGCGCAAGGCAGAGCAGGATCGGGAACAAGGCAACGCTCCCACGGGCGATCTGGCGAGTCTTTCGCTCGAACCGATGACGCGCGCGGAAAGCGGCGCCTCACAGGAAGACGCCGATACCGACGCCGCCCGTCGGCAAGCGGCGGCCAATCTTTTCGACGTCAAAGACGCCAGCGTCTCGCATGGCCGCCTGACCTGGTTTGCGCTCGCCGGCGTTGCAGCCGGTGTCGTACTGGCCGCCTATGTCTGGTGGCAGATGCAGCCCAGCGGACTGGCGCTCGCGCCGCAGCCGGCCCAACCGGCGCCAAACCCGCTGCCACGGCAAGCACCCGACACGCAAATCGCCCAAGCCGCACTCGATCCGCAGCCACCGCCCGAAGCGGAACAGGTGTCACCATTGCCCCCCGAGCGCCCCGCTCCGGCGCAGGCCCAACGTGGCAGCCTCGGGCATCAACCGGTAGCCGCCGGGCGCCCCGCCCCGCCGCCGCGAGCCAAGACGCCACATCTGACACGCACGACGGCGCGCGCGGCCCAGGTTCCGGCCGATCTCGCACGCGCCTATGCCGCCTATTCCGCCGGCCACCTCGCCGAAGCCAGCGCGGCCTACCGCGCACATCTGGCGCAAGATCGAAACAGCTCCGACGCCCTCAATGGCATGGGCGCCATCGCCCTGCAGTCAGGTCGCCCCGCCGCCGCCGCGCAATGGTTTCGCCGCGCCCTGAGCGCCAACCCGGACGACCCGATCGCCCAAGCCGGCCTCGCCAGCGCACACCCTGCCGACCAGCCGATCGAAGACGAAATCCGTTTACGTGCGCTCGCCGACCGCTCCCCGGATTCCCCGGCCGCGGCGTTCGCGCTCGGCAACGTGCTGGCGCGCCAGCAACGCTGGGCCGAAGCCCAGGAGGCCTATTTCGCAGCCCACACCGGCGACCCGGGCAACCCGGACTATCTGTTCAATCTGGCCGTCAGCCTCGATCGACTGGCGCAGCCGGCGCTGGCGCGTGACTACTACCAGCGCGCGCTCGACGCCGCCCACAAACAACCCGCCGTGTTCGACCCGGCCCCCGCGCGCGCGCGGCTTCAGGCACTCATCGAGGCGACCCGATGAACGCTCCCTCGCAAGGCCGCGCGCCCCTCGGTCAGACCCTCATCGCCACCGGCATCATCACCGAGGACCAGCTGCGCATCGCGCTGCTGGAGCAAAGTCGTGTCGACCTGCCGCTCGGGCGCCTGCTGACCAATCTCGGCTTTGTCTCCGAGGCGGCGCTGCGCGACGCGCTGTCGGCCAGCCTGGGCAAGCAAAGTGTCGATCTGGCCAACGCCATCGCCGACCCGGAGGCACTCGCCCTGGTGCCGCTGGAGCTGGCCAAGCGCCACCGGCTGCTGCCGCTGAGTTTCGACGCCGCGCTCAACCGCCTGACCATCGCCATTGCCGACATCAACGACGTGGTGGCGCTCGACAAGCTGCGCGGGCTGCTCGCCGAAGACATCGCCATCGACACCCTGCTGGCCGGCGACTCGGAAATTGCCCGCGCCATCGACCAGTACTACGGCTACAAGCTGTCGATCGACGGCATCCTGCACGAGATCGAAACCGGCGAGGTCGACTTCCGCTCACTGGCCAGCACCACCGACGAATACAGCCAGCCGGTGGTCCGCCTCATCGACGCGCTGCTGTCGAACGCCGTCAAGCGCGACGCCTCGGACGTGCACTTCGAACCGGAATCGGCCTTCCTGCGCATCCGCTATCGCATCGACGGCATGCTGCGCCAGGTGCGCGCCCTGCACAAAAGCTACTGGCCGGCCATGGCGGTGCGCATCAAGGTGATGGCGGGGCTCAACATCGCCGAATCGCGCGCCCCGCAGGACGGACGCATTTCGCTCAACATCAGCGGCCGGCAAGTGGATTTTCGCGTCTCGGCGCAGCCGACCATCCACGGCGAAAACATCGTGTTGCGCGTGCTCGACCGCCACAAGGGCATCGTTCCGCTCGACCAACTCGGCCTGTCGGACGTGCAACTCGATCTGCTCAAGCTCATGATCGCCCGGCCCGAGGGCCTGATTCTGGTCACCGGCCCGACCGGCAGCGGCAAGACCACCACGCTGTATTCCATCCTCAACCACATCAACGCCGAGGGGCTGAACATCATGACCCTCGAAGATCCAGTGGAATACCCGATGGCGATGATCCGGCAGACCGCGGTGTCCGAGTCGGCCAAGCTCGATTTCGCCAACGGCGTGCGCGCCATGCTGCGGCAGGACCCGGACATCATCCTGGTCGGCGAAGTACGCGACGCGGACACCGCCAGCATGGCGTTTCGCGCATCGATGACCGGCCATCAGGTGTATTCGACGCTGCACACCAACACCGCCATCGGCGCCATCCCGCGCTTGCTGGACCTGGGCATCACACCGGAGATCATGACCGGCAACATGATCGGCATCGTCGGCCAGCGGCTGGTGCGCAAGCTGTGCACGCACTGTAAAGAGGCCTACACGCCGGAACCGTGGGAAGTGCGCCTGCTCGGCCTGTCGCCCGAACGCGGCGCGCCCGAGCTCTACCGAGCGGTCGGCTGTGCGCACTGCGAATTCCAGGGCTATCGCGGACGCACCGCGATCATGGAGTTGATGCGCATGGATTCGGACATGGACGAACTGGTCGCCCGCCGCGCCAGCCAACGCGACATCCGCAATGCCGCTCGCGCCAAGGGCTTCCGCTCACTGGCCGAAGACGGCGTGCGTCGCGTCCTCGACGGCATGACGTCGCTGGACGAACTCACCCGCGTGGTCGACCTGACCGAGCGGATGGCCTGAGAACGTGTGAAGGAATCGTCGCGAGCGGGTCGAGTGCGAGGCCCAATCTGGCAAACGAGCGATGCGAACAACGAGACATATCAAACAGTAAGGTGCTGAACGAATGAGAGCGCTTGAACGTGAATGACATACTTGTAGGCAGAGCGTTTCTCGTTGTCTCGTCTGTCATTGCGTTGGTCGCAGGGGCAGTAGTTGATGTTCAGTTCCCGGGGCGTCACCCCTTGGTTGTCTATTTGCTAAATATCGCCGGGCTTGTCTTTCTCGCTTTTGCGTTCTTTGCACCAAAGCGCTGGTGCATATGGTTGTCAAAGGCCATTCATGAGCTCGGCGCTATTCTTTCCCTTGCTAGCTGGAGGTAGGACTTTGTTGCCAACGCTTTACGATCACATCAAGTCGCCCTTCGGACTGGGACGCTGCGCTTCGCGCCGCGCCCCATATTGTTTGTCGATAGGCGAGGAGTAAGCGAGTGAGTAACGCAGCAATCGATCCGCGCAGCAGATGGATTCACACGTTCTGAGCAGGGCGCGCCAGTGGTGATGTTCGCCTACAAAGCCGTGACACCCGACGGGCGCCATGTGCGCGGCGAGATGGACGCGGTCAACATGGTCGATCTCGAAATGCGCCTCAAGCGCATGGAGATGGATTTCGTCAATGGCCACCCGGTCAAGGGTAGCGGCCATCTGGGCAACCAGCGTATCCCCCGACGCGAGTTGATCAACTTCTGCTTTCATCTGGAACAACTCACCCGCGCCGGCGTGCCCATTCTCGACGGGCTCACCGATCTACGCGATTCGACCGAGCACGCCCGCTTTCGCGAGGTGGTGGCCGGGTTGGTCGAAAACATCGAAGGCGGCCGCAATCTGTCCGAGGCGGCCGAGGACTATCCGGCCGTGTTCGACACCGTGTTCTGCAATCTGCTGCGTGCCGGCGAGACCTCGGGCAACCTGCCCCATGTGCTGCACGAGATCATCGAAAATCTCAAGCGCGACGACGAACTGGCGGCTTTCGCACGCAAGATCGCCATCTACCCGACCATCGTCACCTTCTTCATCCTGACCGCGCTGAGCGTCGCCCTGATCTTTCTCGTGCCCCAGCTCAAGAGCCTGTTCCGCATGGCCGGGCAGGAGCTGCCGCTGGCGACACAACTGCTGATCGGCGCCTCGGACTTCCTCGTCAGCTACTGGTGGCTGCTGCTTGCGATCCTCGTCGTCGCCGGCATCGCCATCCAGACAGCGATCCGCACGACGCCTTCGGCGCGCCGCAGCTGGGACAGCCTCATGCTCAACCTGCCGCTCATCGGAGACGTGCGCCGTAAAGTCATCCTGGCGCGCTTCTCGGGCCTGTTCGCGATGATGTACGGCGCCGGCATTCCCATCGTCAATGCGCTGCAAAGTGCCGAGCGGGTCTCGGGCAATATCCTCGTCGCCGAAGGCTTGCAGCAGGTGCGCGAGCGCATCGGCGAAGGCAACAACGTCTCCGGCGCGTTCGCCTCGGTACCGCTGTTTCCGCCCTTGGTGGTGCGCATGCTGCGCGTGGGCGAGAACACCGGCGCACTTGATGCGGCACTGGCGAATGTGGCCTACTTTTACGATCGCGATGTGCGTGAAGCGGTCGACCGCATGCAAGCCATGATCGAACCCCTGCTGATGGTGATGCTGGGTGCCCTGTTGCTCGGTATCGCGCTGGCCGTGCTCGGCCCGGTTTACGACATCATCACCAAGCTCCCCCTCTGATGCCCACTCGCCACCTGCTCTACCTCGACGCCAGCGCCATGCACTGCTATCAGTGGAATCAGGGGCGGGTGCGCCTGCTGGAGCGTTTCCCCACCAACGAAGCGGGCTTCAGCGCCTTTGCGCGGCACGTGCACAAGCATCGCAAGGCGCTGTTTTCGCTGCTCGTCGACCTCGTCGAAGAAGGCTTTCAGCACGAGGTGCTGCCCTACGTGCGCGGCGGCGACCGCGACGCCATGCTGACGCGCAAGGGCAACCAGGCCTTCTTTGGCTCGCCACTCACCACGGTCATTTCACTCGGCAGGGAAGCGACCGGCCGCCGTGACGAGCGACTGCTGTTCGTGGCGCTCACGCGCAATGCCCTGGTCGAGCCCTGGCTCGAAGCCTTGCGCGCCGCCCATGCCCCGCTCACCGGCGTGTATTCGCCGCCGCTGCTGCTCGACCGCCTGATTCAACGCGCCGCCCGCAGCATGCCGCACTGCCTGCTCGTCACCTTTACCCCGGGCGGCATGCGCCAGACCTTCTTCGAATCGGGTCGGCTACGCTTCAGCCGCCTGGCGCAAAGCCTCGACGACATCCCGATCGGCCTCGAAGATCAATGCGCCGCCGAGATTCTCAAAACGCATTCCTATCTGGTCGGGCAGCGCCTGATCCCCCGCGGCAGCCCCTTGCCGGTCCACATCCTGGTCGACCACGAGGATTTCAATCGCTTGCGCCCGGCGCTGCGCGACTCGGAAGAGCTGCGCTACGAACACATCCCGATCGCCACACTGGCAGAGAAAATCGGCCTGCTCGACCGTCCCCAGGGCTCCAATGCATTGACGCTGCTGTTGCACTGGATGGCGCGCACCACACACAAAGCCCAACTGGCCAGCGACGCCGAACGACGCTACTACAGCATCTGGAAATTGCGCCAGGCGATCATCGGCAGCGGTCTGGCCCTGTTCGCCGCCGCCATGCTGTTTGCCGGCAAGCTGTGGTTCGAAGGCCAGGACATGCAGGCCGAGGCCAGCGCGCTCGCGCTTCGCGCCCGCACCCAGAGTGCGGAGCTGACGACGCTGCAACAAGCGCTCCCCGCGCTACCGGTATCGACCGACATCCTTCGCCCCGCGGTGGAAACGCTCGATGCGTTACGCGCGCAAGACACCTCCCCGCACGCCTGGCTCGGTCACCTGTCGGCCACGCTCGATGCCCATCCTGAGGTAATGCTCGAAGCGGTCGACTGGCGCTACCGGGACGCCGCCCCCGACACGCGAATTCGCGAAGGCACTTTCGGCCGCGCCCGCCTGTCGCTGCCAGAATCCCTCGCGGCCGATCGACGCGCCATGGTCGAAGCGGCACGCGACTTCATCGCCGACCTGACACCGGGCACCGACGGCAGCGCCCGACTCACGCGCATGCCGGTCGAACTTCAGTCCGACCGCGCGTTCCGCAGCTCGACGCAAGACAGCGCGCCGCCCGGCCGCCCCGAGTTCGAAGTCGAATTCGCCTTGGGGATGCGCCCATGAACCCCTTGCACGCACTGAGCCTGCTGCGCTGGCAGCTCCTGCTCGCCATCATCCTCGTCGCCGCCGGCGCCGCCGCCGTCATCAGCGCCAGCCAGGCCAGTGAGCAAGCACGAGCACAACTGGCCCGCGCACGACAGGACAACGTGCGCGCCAGTACCGACCTGCAACGCGCACACCTGCAAGAGGGCGCGGTTCGCGATGCGATCGCGCAGTACAAGGCCCTGGTCGAGGATGGGCTGATCGGGCCGGAACGACGGCTGAACTGGGTCGAGGCCCTCGATGCCGCCCGCAAGCGCCATCGCGTCGACACCGTCAGCTATGAAATCCTGCCGCAGCGCCCGCTCGACAGCAATGCGGCCGCCAACGCGGATCTGACCTGGATGGAAAGCCGGATGCGCTTGTCCATGCACTTGCGCCATGGCAAGGCCTTGCTCGACATCCTCGATGAGTTGCAATCGATTCGCAGCGCCATCGTTCAACCGCGCAGCTGCCGACTGGAGCGCGCGCCGGAAACATCGCCCGGGGTCAACGCCGACTGCGAACTGCGATGGCTCACGCTGCGTCGGGAGGGCGGCACATGAGCCGCCTCCGCGCCCCGCTCGCGCTGCTCTTTGCCGCACTGCTGCCCGGTCTGGCGCACGCGCAACCGCCCTTGGGCCGGCTGTTCTTTTCGCCAGCAGAGCGCGTGGCGATGGATCGCGGCACCGACCACACCGAGAACCCGGCTGATTCGGCACCCCGCGTGCTCAACGGCATCGTTCGCCGCAGCAATGGCAAGGCCACGGTCTGGATCGATGGCAAGCCGGAAACACGACGCCTGCCCAGCGCCAACGCCGCGGTCATCGAAACGCCCGCCGGCACGTGGCAACGGCTCAAGGTCGGCGAATCGACCGATGCGTCGGTAAACGAGTCCCCCAAAATCCGCATCGAGCCACCACGATGAACCGCCAAGGGCAAGCCGGCATGATCCTGCCGGCCCTGCTGATTCTGGTGCTCATCGGCGCACTGGCCTATTCCTTTGGTCGCCTCGAACGAACGCTGTCCAGCCAGACGCGCCAGCAACAGCGCACGGTCGAAGTGCTGGCGAAGGCGCGGGAGATTCTGCGCGACTATGCGCAATCGCATCATCTCACCCATTCGGGCGAGTCTGTCGGTTACCTGCCCTGCCCCGACGTAGACAATGACGGCAGCTCGGATGCGTTGCCAGTCGACTGCGGCAACCCCGGCATGTACGCCATTGGCCGCTTTCCCTACCGCACCCTCGGCAGTCTGCCCCTGCGCGACGGTTACGGCGAATGCCTGTGGTACGTGGTCGCCGGTCAGTTCAAGAACAACCCCAAGCTGGTCGGCGAGTTCAACTGGGACAACTACCCGGGACAGTTCATCGTCCGCGCCGCCGACGGCCGCGACCTGCACCCGACCGCGCTCGCGACCGATCGTGCCGCCGCACTCATCATCTCGCCGGGACCACCCACATCCACACAGAACCGAAGCGGAACCGGCGCCGGCTGCAACGGCAACAACACCGCCAGCGTGGCGCTCACCGCCTTCCTCGAAGGCGGCTATGCGGCGACCAGCACCTCGCCCGTGATCGTCACCCAGGGCAGCATCGGCAGCGACACCAACAACGACCAGATCGCCTGGCTGGCCGCCAGCGACATCTTCGATGCGCGCCTCGCGCGGCGCAGCGATTTCAAGAGGATGATCGACGATATGCTCCAGCATATTGCCATCCGGTTGAGCCACCCACCTTCCCCCCTCCTCCCGATGCCGCCCCCGGGGAACAGTCATTGGGTCACCGGCGTCGAAGTGGGCGAAGTGCCCGACTACCCCGATGATGTCGGGCCGCGTTGGCACGAGCACCTGCGCTATCTGCTTTGCCCCGGCGCGAGCGCCTGCATGACTCTGAACGGTGTTGCAAGCTGCGAGGGACTGCTGCTGTTCGGGGGCGCCGCCACCGCGGGGCAGACGCGGCCCAGCAGCAACGACATCGACTACTTCGAAGACAGTCTGGCCGGTCTGGCTGCGCCCAGCGTCACCGACTTCTACGCCGAACACGATTATTCTGGACTCGCCCCTTCCCAAGACTTGGCCATTTGCCTGCCGACGCCACCACCACCATGACCCCCAAGATCACACCCCGATCGCACCGCGGCTTCACGCTCGCCGAACTGGCCATCGTGCTGGTGATTCTCGCGGTGCTGGCGAGCGTGCTCGTCATTCCCCTGAGCAGCCAGCTCGAAGCCCGCCAGCGTGCCGAGGCCGAGGCCACCCTGCGCGATATCCGCGCGGCGCTCATCGGCTTCGCCATTCTCAATCATCGCCTGCCTTGCCCGACCACGATCCTGTCACCATCCAACCCCGAGCATGGCAAGGAAACCACCGACGCCGGCGCCTGCACCGCCGCATCCGGCAGCAGCGACGCCATACTGCCCTGGCGGACGCTCGGCATTCCTCCGCTCGACCCGTGGGGCAATCACTGGCGTTATCGCGCGGATCGCCGCTTCTCCGAGCCCAACCGGACCCCGATCACGAGCACCCACCCAACACTGGATGATCTGCGCATTTACGATCACACAGGCACCGCACTCACCGCCAGCGACGAGACCGCCGTTGCCATCGTCTTCTCGCTGGGCGCCAACCTCGCGGCGGATGGTCACAACATCGCGTATGAGAACGGCAGCGGCGCCATCTACGAGGCAGGCGAACCAACCACCACCTATGATGATATGGTTATATGGATCGGTCGCCCGCTATTGATTGCGCGCATGGCCGAAGCCGGCAGTTTCTGAGTGGTATCACGTTCACCCACATGCCTCCGATGACCGATCCGGACGACGACTTTTCCTACTACGCACAACCGTTCATGGCGCGATTGCGCAATGCCGGCGCACGTGTCGGGGACAGCGAAGAGACCCGTCTGGCCAAGTCGCTGCTGGTGTTTGCCACGGGCCTGATGAGCATCGCCACCGGCCTATGGCTTTTGTTGTACTGGCTCACCGGCCCCAAACTGTCGTCGACACTGCCGTTCCTGTTCCAGCTGCTGCTGGCGGGCAATCTCGCCTACTACGTGCAGAGCGGTAATTTCCGCTGGTTTCGCTTCAGCCAGCTGGCGCTGATCCTGTTCTTTCCCTTCGTCGCGCAGTGGAGCATGGGCAACTTCATCTCCGGCTCGGGTGTCATCCTGTGGGGGCTGATGGCGCCGGTCGGGGCGGTGTTCGTGATGGGCCTGCGTGAATCCCTGCCGTGGTTCTTTGCCTACGTCTTCTTTACCGCGCTCACCGGCTTCTTCGACTACATGCTGGTGGATGCCGCGGCCCCACTCGATACACCAACCGCCGTCTCGCTGAGTACCTCGGTGATCTTCTTTGCGCTGAATTTCATCGCCATCTCCGGTCTCGTCTACGGCTTGCTGCGCTTCGCGTTCGATCAGAAGCGGCAAGTGCAGAACAAACTCCAGGACGCGATGAACCTGCTCACGCTTGAGCAGGACCGCTCGGAGCGTCTGTTGCTCAACATCCTGCCGGACGCCGTCGCCGCCCGTCTGAAGGATCAGGATCAACGCGTGGCTGACGACTTCTACAGCGTGACGGTCATGTTCGCCGACATCGTGAACTTCACGCAAATTGCCAGCGGACTCAGCGCCCAGGAAGTCTTCAACATGCTCAACACGGTGTTCTGCCGCTTTGACGAGCTGGTCGACAAATATGGCCTGGAGAAAATCAAGACCATCGGCGACGCCTACATGGTGGCCGGCGGCCTCGACGGCCGCTGTTCGGACCCCTGTGCCGCCATGGCCAATCTGGCCCTCGATATGCGCGACAGTCTTGCGGACCTGTCTGCGGAAACGCAGGTGCCGCTCGCTCTGCGTATCGGTATCAGCACCGGGCCGGTCGTCGCTGGCGTGGTGGGCAAGAAGAAGTTCATCTACGATCTATGGGGCGACACGGTCAATACCGCGAGCCGCCTGTCCGGTGAAGGCACCCCCAATGCCATCCAGTGCGATCGACGCACCCACATGCATCTGGAGCAGCGCTACCACTTTGCCGATCGCACGAGCATGCGCCTCAAGGGCAAGGGCGACGTCATCGTCTACTCGCTCGTCAACAAGGCTGACCGCCACGACGCCACGCCTCAACCGAGCGTGGTCTGATCGAGCACAAAACGCACACTGCCGTCGCGGTTTTCGGCCAGCGCCATCCGGTATCCCGCATCCTCGGCCTGTCGCGCCACCTGGTACAAGCCCATGCCGAGCCCGTTCTCCGAGCTCACCGGCTGGGTAAATAGCTGCGTGCACAAAGGCGCGGGCAGCGCCGCGCCCGAATCTTCAACCGCAATCCAGGGGCCCGCTTCCCCCACGCCCGCCTCGACACGCACCTCCACCGACGCATCGAGCAGACGCTTGTCGAGTGCGTTCTGAATCAGGTTGTCCGCCGCCGCATTGAACAGTCCGATGGGCACACGCGCCGGTTCAGTCTCGGCACCGCCCACGAACGCCACCGGCGACCCGGCATGGCGCTCGCGCAAACGCTGCCACCAGTGTGAGAAGTCAGCCGACTCATGGTCGGTTGCTGCGGGATTGCGCAGTTTCTCCAGCGTTTGCGACAACCGACTGGCGATCACCGGCAACTGACGCCCCACCAGATCTTTCAGCGTATCGGGCGCCACATCGGCGCGCGTCGCCGTAAAACACAGGGTATTGAGCGACTGCAACAGATTCTTCACATCGTGCGTCAGTCGCGCGCCGGTCTCGTGCACCGCCCGCACATAAGACAGCGTCTGCAACTCGCGCGCATGGCGTTTCTCACGATAGAACTCCGCCAGCACACGCACCATCAGGTTCAAGTGCCATGACATCGCTGGGCTGGGCGCGCGCTCGAGATGCAAGGTCACGATCACGCCCTCTTGGCTGAGACGCTGTTCAACGCCCGCCGACTCACCGAAATGCCCTTCACCTTCGGTGATTTGCCAGCGCCCGCCACGCACCCCCGGCATCTGGCGCATTTCCTCACAGGCCAACGACACAAACGCTTCCGGCGTGTGCGTCGACACCGCCAGCGCCGCGACCCGATGCAACCACTCTTCGAACGACATCCCGGCGGACAGCAGGCGCCGTGCGAACTGGGCCCCCAGTTGCGGACCGCCCATGCGCGGGTGCCAGGCCCATGCCATCAGCAACAGCAAGCCGGCCATGGCAAACAGCGCGCTGAGAATTGCCACCAGATAAGGCAGGCGCATGAGCCACATGAATGCCAGCGCGCCGAGCGTGGTGACTGCCAGCACCAGGAACATCAGCATCGCCGAGACGAAATCGATGCCGCGCGCACGTGACGGTGAGGCATCGCCACGAAACAAGGCCACGCCCACAATCAGCAAGGGCAACACCGAGACCGACAACCCCCAGAACAGGTCGCTCTCACCCACCGGCTCCGGCACCAGTTGCGGCAACACGACGATGAACAAGCAGCCGACCAGATAGGCCACGGCCAGTTGGTAGGGCAATCGCGCACGCGCCGACAGGGCCGCGAAAGCCTCACCGCCGACAATGCCCGCCAGCACCATCACCCACGCCGCCAGCAAGCCCCAGGACAACAAGGCGATGAACGCGGCCACCGCGATCCCCATGAGCAACATATCTCGCACACGCAGGCGATAGGCGCCGCGCACGATGGGCTGCCAGATCAGGAACAGGCCGAGGTGCACGAGCATCAGGGTGCGGCCGACGGCGCTCTCGACCCCCTGCAACAAGCCCAGGTGCAATACCGCCAGCCACAAGGCGAGCAGACGGAACGGCGCCGCCGATAGAAACGCGAGCGGCATCTTCCGAGCTTCCCGATGGGCGTCATGATCTTGGGGCATGGCCCTCATTGTAGAGCGGATGCCACGCATTCGGCATGAGATCACCGTTGCGCGCTCAATGACGAAAGCTCGACAAACTGTCGAAATTTCGACGCATGCCGTCCATATCTCGACACAAAGCTCAAAAATTCGTGCGATAAATCACGGAATCGGATCGCTGCGCCCAAGAATTGCCGGGCACGGGAATTGCGTTAAACAACGCAAACACTGGAGAGTCACAACGGTATGCGCATCGCCACTCGAAAATCACAACAAGGCTTCACCCTCGTCGAAATCGCCGTCGTGCTGGTCATCATCGGCCTGCTGCTCGGGGGTGTGCTCAAGGGGCAGGAGCTCATCAACAGCGCCCGGGTGAAGGCACTGGCGCAGGATTTCCGCAATGTACCCACCATGCTGTACGGATACCAGGACCGCTTTCGAGCATTGCCCGGCGATGACAGGCAGGCAACGACACACCTCGGTGCGGCGGCGCTCAACGGTGATGGCAACGGTCGCATCGATGGCGACTGGAACACGACCACGAACAACGACGAGACCTGCCTGTTCTGGCAGCATCTTCGCCTTGGCAATTTCATGGCTGGTTCCACCGTACCCGCCTCTTGCGCCCTGCAACCGCGAAACGCCGCGGGCGGCATGATGGGTATCGAGACGGCCTACACGGGGCACGGTGCCTACATCAGTGGCATGCGCGGCACCTATCTTTGTTCCGACGGCGTTCAGGGGCGCTACGTTCGTCAATTGGACCAGACGATGGACGATGGCGATCCGAGCACCGGCTCCATGCGTGCCGCCGCTTATGGTGTAGCCGGACTACCCGCGCGCGGCGCGGCCGCCGTCGCACTCGGCGCGCTGAATGACGAGGATCCATACCTCGTCTGTATCGAGCTCTAAGCCCCCTGCAACAACCGCTTCTCCGCCAGCTGCAGATTCGCCGCCTCCCCCAGTAACACCACCACATCCCCTGCCAGGATCTGCGTTTCGGGTCCGGGGCTCAGGCCCCGGATGTTGCGTCGGCGCACCGCCGGCACGCTCACGTCCATGAGCGCGAAGTCCATCTCGCCGATCGTCCGCCCCACCGCATTGGCCCCGGCTGGCACCACCACCGAGTGCAGGCGTAGCTGCTTGCTGTCGTGGTCTTCCGGCGCGTCGCTGGCGCCATGAAAGACACCACGCATCAGCGCGTAACGCTCGCCGCGAATACTGCGAATGCGTCGCACCACGCGGTTGATCGGCACGCCGATCAAGGCCAGCGCATGTGAGGCGAGCATGATGCTGCCTTCGAAGGCCTCGGTCACCACTTCCGCCGCACCGGCCTCGGACAGCTTGGCCATTTCCGACTCGTCGGTCGCACGTGCGATGACCGGCAATTCGGGGCGAATGGCATGCACGTGGTGGATGACGCGCAACGCCGCATCGACACTCGCGAACGAGATCACCAACGCGCTGGCGCGAGACACCCCCGCCGCCTGCAGCGTTTCGTGGCGCGCGGCATCGCCATAGACCACGGTATCGCCCGCCGCGGCCGCTTCGCGCACGCGCTCCGGATCGAGGTCGAGGGCCACGTAGTCGACCTCTTCCTGTTCGAGGAAACGGGCCAGGTGCTGACCGCTGCGCCCGTAGCCGCAAATGACGATGTGCCCCTGGGTGTTCATCGACTGCGCCGCCACGCGCGTCAATTCCATCGAGCGCAACAGCCATTCGGAGGCGACGAAGCGCATCACGAGCTTGTCGGACACCTGCACGATCAATGGCGCAAGCAGCATCGACAACACCAGCGACGCCACGGCCACCTGCACCAGCGCGGGCGAGAGCATGTCGAGTCCGTCGATCTGCGACATCAGCACGAAGCCGAATTCGCCGCCGGCGCACAGCCAGAAGCCGGTGCGCATCGCCGTGCCCGGCGTGGCGCCGAACAGGCGCGATGCACCCGCCGCCACGCCGAATTTCACTACCAGCAAGGCAAGCACCATGGCGATCACGGCAGGCAAGTGGATGGCGATTTCACCGACGTCGAGAAACATGCCGACGGTCACGAAGAACAGACCAAGCAGCACATCGCGGAATGGCTTGATGTCCTCCTCCACCTGATAGCGATATTCGGTTTCCGAGATCAGCATGCCGGCCAGGAATGCGCCCAGCGCCAGCGACAGCCCGGCCAGTTCGCTCAACCAGGCCAGTCCGAGCGTGATCAGCAACACATTGAGCATGAACAGCTCGCCCGAACGGCGCTTGGCCACGAGCGTAAACCACCCCCGCATGAGGCGCTGGCCAAACACCAGCACCAGCGCCAGCATCACCGCTGCCTTGATCGCCGCTACCCCAAGCGTGCCCATCAGCTCGTCGCCCGGCTGCGAGAGCGCCGGCAACAGGATGAGCAGCGGCACCACGGCAATGTCCTGGAACAGCAGCACGCCGATCGTCTCCTGCCCGTGCTTGGCTTCCAGTTCCAGTCGATCGGCCAGCAGCTTGGAAAGAATGGCGGTCGACGAGGTCGCCAGCACACTGCCCAGGGTGAAACTCTCGACCCACCCCCAACCGAGCGCGACGCCAATGAACGTCGCCAGCAGGATGCTGCCGAGCACCTGCACGCCGCCCAGCCCGAACACGATGCGCTTCATCGCATACAGCCGCGGCAGGGAGAACTCCAGCCCGATCGAGAACATCAGGAAGACGACACCGAACTCCGCCAGATGCCGCGCGCTGGAGGTGTCGCCCATCAGATTGAGCGCATGCGGACCGACCACCGCACCCACCAGAAGGTAGCCGAGTACCGGCGGCAGATTGAGGCTGCGAAAGACCGCCACCACCAGCACCGCCGAGGCAAGCAGCAACAAAACGAGTTCAAGCGTATTGACCATGGAGTCGGTCTTCTCCCGAGGCATCCACCCGGTCCGGGCGGCGGGCCGTCAAGCGGCCTTCTGATATACTTTTCGCCCAGTTTAACCGATTGTTTTCCGTGCCAATGCCCCGAGACGCCGCCCTCTCACCGCAAGACCATTTGGCTTCGGCACGCCGCGTGCTCGCCATCGAAGCGGCCGCGGTTTCCGCGCTTGCCGGGCGGCTCGATCACGCCTTCTCCGACGCGGTCGGATTGATTCTCGAGGCGCACGGGCGCGTCATCGTCACCGGCATCGGCAAGACCGGACACGTCGGCCGGAAGCTCGCCGCCACGCTCGCCAGCACCGGCACCCCCGCCTATTTCGTTCATGCCGCGGAAGCCGCGCACGGCGATCTGGGCATGATCACCTGTGACGATGTCGTCATTGCCGTTTCCCATTCGGGCAACAGCGAGGAACTGCTCACCATCGTGCCGCTGGTCAAACGACAAGGTGCACGCCTCATCGCCATGACCGGCAACCCTGCCTCACCGCTGGCGAAAGAAGCCGATGTGCACCTCGATGCCGGCGTTGCCGAAGAAGCCTGTCCGCTCAACCTCGCCCCCACCGCCAGCACCACCGCGGCGCTCGCGCTCGGCGATGCGCTCGCCGTCGCCCTGCTCGAAGCCCGTGGTTTTGGCGAAGCCGATTTCGCGCGCAGCCACCCGGGAGGCTCGCTCGGCCGTCGGCTACTGACGCACGTGAGCGATGTCATGCGCAGCGGCGACGCGCTGCCCGTGGTCGGCACGCAAACCAGCCTCGCCGATGCGCTCGTACAGATGTCACGCGGGGGCATGGGCATGGTCATCGTCATGGATGCGGGGCAAGCCCCCGCCGGCATTTTTACCGACGGCGACCTGCGTCGCGCGCTGGCGCTGGCCGGCGACCTGCGAGAAGCCCGCCTCGCCGACCTCATGACGCGCAGCCCACGCAGCATCGGCGCCGACGCGCTCGCGGCGGAAGCAGCGCAGCTGATGGAAGCGCACCGCATCAACCAGTTGCTGGTGCTCGACGAAGCCGGCGGGCTGCGCGGCGCACTCAACATGCATGACCTGATGCAGGCCAAGGTCATCTGAATGCGCATCGGGCTGCAACACATCTTCCCCGTTGCCGCACTCACCGTCCTCGCCGCGGGCAGCTTCTGGCTCGAACGCACGACGCGCAGCCCGGACGAGTCGCAATCGGCCGCCACGCAGCAAGGCCCGGACGTGGTCGTCGAGCAAATGGCCGTCACGCGCTTCGACATCAACGGTCTGCCTTATTACTATCTCGACGCGCGCCAGATGGAACATCTCCCCGGCAACGCCAACTCACGGCTTGTCTCTCCGGTCGTTCACATGGTGCGCGACAAGGTCGACCTGCGCCTGGTGGCAAACACCGCCGTCGCGCGCGACGACGGCGAGCGTGTGGACCTCACTGGCGACGTGCGCGGCGTTCGCTCCCTGCCAGACGAGCCGCCCACCCACTTCGCCTCCAGGTCACTGATCGTCTGGCCCGGCGTCGAATCGGCCAAATCGGTCGATCCGGTCACCATTACGCAAGACGGCACCACCGCCCGCGGAAACGGAATGACCGCCGACAATATCTTCGGCCTGATCACGCTCACCGGGCAGGTGAAGGTGCACATGCCCATCCACCGGAAATAACCATGCGACCCCGACTGCCTTCGCTCATTCTCGCCGGCACGCTGGCCCTGACCATCACGGCCGCGTTTGCCGAGCAAGCCGACCGCAGCAAACCCGTCAACATCGAAGCTGACAAGGTCACGGTAGACGAACGCAAGAAGACCCATGTGTTCGAAGGGAGCGTGGTGTTGACGCAAGGCACGCTGCAGATTCGCGGCGACCGCCTGGTCGTCACCCAGGACGGCGACGGCTTCCAGAAAGGTGTCGCCAGCAGCGAAACTGGCCTCGCCTCGTTTCGCCAGCGTCGTGACGGCAGCGGCGAGTTCGTCAATGGACAGGCCCGGCGCATCGAATACGATGGCCGCACACAGAAGACCTATTTGCATCAGCGCGCCCATGTCGTCAGCGGCAAGGACGAAGTCCGGGGTCAGTTCATCGAGTACGACGGCTATACCGGGCAATACGTCGTCACCAACAGCGGCTCCACGCAAGCCACCAGCGGTGGCGGCCGGGTGCGCGCAGTGATTCAGCCCAAGAACGCGGGAACGGACTCGCCCCCGCCGCCGTCCGAACCCGAGCAGCCCGCATCGCAAGACACCCCTTCGCCCTCGCAATAGATTCGGAGTCCGTATGAGCTACGACAACATCCTGGTCGAAACGCACGGCCGCGTCGGCCTCATCACCCTCAACCGGCCCAAGGCGCTCAACGCGCTCAACGACGCCCTTGTCGATGATATCGGCGCGGCACTCGACGGCTTCGAAGCCGACGACAACATTGGCGCAATCATCATCACCGGCTCGGAAAAGGCCTTTGCGGCCGGTGCCGATATTGGCGCCATGGCCAACTTCTCCTATATGGACGCCTACCTGGGCGACTACATCACCCGCAACTGGGAGCGGGTCAAAACCTGCCGCAAACCCATCATTGCCGCGGTGGCCGGATTCGCACTCGGCGGCGGCTGCGAGATGGCCATGGCCTGCGACATCATCATTGCCGCCGATACCGCGCGGTTCGGGCAGCCCGAAGTCAAACTCGGCGTGCTGCCGGGCGCGGGTGGTACCCAGCGCCTGCCCCGTGCGGTCAGCAAGGCCAAGGCCATGGACATGTGCCTGACGGCGCGCATGATGGATGCGGAAGAAGCAGAACGCGCCGGGCTGGTCTCCCGAGTCGTGCCGGCCGACAAACTGCTCGACGAAGCCGTCGCCGCAGCCGAGACCATCGCCGGCTTCTCGCTGCCCGTGGTCATGATGATCAAGGAATCGGTCAATCGCGCCTACGAATCGAGCCTCTCCGAAGGACTGCTGTTCGAGCGCCGGCTGTTCCACGCGGCGTTCGCGCTCGAGGACCAGAAAGAAGGCATGGCTGCATTCGTGGAAAAACGCCCCGCCAAGTTCAAGCACCGCTAGCGCACTTCGCCGCCAGCCTCCCCGGCTGGCGCGCCACGCCTCACCGGCCTGTCTTTTTGCTGCAACAGCAAATAGTTACACTTCAAATCCCACTCCGCATGACGAGGCGCCGGCCCCGCAACGCACCGCATTCCGCGCGCCGAATCTGCTAACACCCTGCTTTTTAAGCAATAAAATCAAACGGTCGTTTATTGTGCGCCGCACAAAAAAGTGTTGACAGCACAAAATAAACTTCTATAATCCACATCATGTTGCATCGCAATAACTTTATTTGCAGTACATCACACACACAGGAGAAGTTCATGTTCGCTACCCCCGAGCAATTCGCCGCCACCAACAAGGCAAACGTTGAATCCATGCTGACCCTGGCCAATGCGGCCTTCGCCAGCGCCGAGCGCCTTGCTGCACTCAACCTGAACACCGCTCGCAGCCTTCTGGAAGACGGCGCAGCCAACACCAAGGCCCTGATGGGTGCCAAGGACGTTCAGGAATTCGTGAGCCTGCAGACCGCCATGGCCCAGCCGGCTGTCGAGAAAGTGGTTGCCTACGCCCGCAGCGTGTACGAAATCGCCACCCAGAACCAAGACGAAGTGTCCAAGCTGGTCGAAGGCCAGATGGCTGAAGTCAACAAGGGCGTTGCTTCTGCCCTCGACAAGGCTGCCAAGTCCGCTCCGGCTGGTTCCGACGTCGCTGTTGCCGCCGTCAAGTCCGCTATCGCTGCTGCCAACTCTGCTTACGACAGCATGAGCAAGGCTGCCAAGCAGGTTGCTGAAATCGCCGAGTCCAACGTGGCTGCCGCGACCAGCGCAACCGTCAAGGCTGTCGGTTCTGCCCAGAAAGCTGCTCCGAAAGCCGCTGCCAAGAAAGCTGCCTGATCAGTCAGTTTTCCAGCAGCAAGAAAAAGCCCCGCTTCGGCGGGGCTTTTTTGTATTCAGAAAGAGGCAGGGCGCCGATCGCGGGGGCGCATTCACGGCGTCTTGCGAAACCACAAGCGTGCGTGCCGTTGAATGCGCTGGCGCGGCCAGCGACCTGTCAGCACGTGGGACAAAGACCGGGGGCGCCGCAATGCGCCGGCCATTGCCCCGTCTTGCGTGAGGCCAAGCTACTCAGCTACCAGCACCTTGATGGCGATCGAAGGTCAAGCCTATGCGCTGGCGTCCGCGTAGTGATGCGGAAACAAGCGGCGCATCTCGGCTTCAATCCAGGCTTCGGCCTGCTTGTTGATTTCTTCGGTCGACAGCCCTTCGGAATCGATGACCGGGCCGATGCTGACCACGATTTCGCCCGGGGTTTTCACGAACGCATTCTTGCGCCAGAACTCGCCCGCATTGTGGGCGATGGGCACGACCGGCGCCCCGGTATGCGATGCGAGCCAGGCGCCGCCGGGCTTGTAGCGGCGTGTCGTGCCCGGGGCGACACGCGTGCCTTCGGGGAACACGACCACACAGAACCCTTCTTCGAGGCGCTGGCGTCCTTGCTCCACCACCTGCGCCAGCGCGTCCTTGCCGGCCGCGCGATCGATGGCGATATTCGGCATGCGCGCCAGCCCCCAGCCGAAGAACGGCAGACGCAGCAGCTCGCGTTTGAGCACGAAACAGATCGGCGGAAGAACGCGTTGGAGCGCGATGGTCTCCCAGGCCGATTGGTGCTTGCACAAGACCACCGCGGCACGGTCGGGAAGATTTTCTGCGCCGATGACACGATGGCGAATACCGAGCAGGTGCCGGATGAACCACATCGAAATCGTCGTCCATCCACCGATGAGCTTGTAACGGCGATGCGGCGGCAGCGGCGACGACAGCAAGGCCACCGTCGCGTAGATCGGGGTGGTGATCAGAAGCACGAGCGCGAACAGCGCAGATCGGATGTGGGGCATGAGTGCGTTAATCCAGCAGCGAATCGACCACGGCAGCGAGGTCGGGAAAGACTTGAGTGTCCGGCGGAAGATCCGGGTCGTTCTTTGTTTTCTCACCCTTGCCGGTCAGCACCAGATAGGGCGAACACCCCACGGCAATGCCGGCTTGAAGGTCGCGCAGGCTGTCGCCGACAATGGGCACGCCGGTCATGTCGACATTGAATCGCGCCTGAATCTGGTTCAGCAGGCCCGGTTTGGGCTTGCGGCAATCGCAGGTGGAATCCGCGGCATGCGGGCAGAAGAAGATCGCGTCGAGGTGGCCGCCCACCTGGGCCAGCAACTCGACCATGCGGGCGTTGATGGCGTTGAGCATGTCCATGCCGAACAGGCCTCGCCCCACACCGGACTGATTCGAGGCGAGCACCACGCGCCAGCCTGACTGGTTGAGACGGGCGATGGCCTCGAGTGCGCCGGGAATCGGCACCCATTCTTCAGGCGACTTGATGAACTGATCGGAATCCTCGTTGATGACGCCGTCGCGGTCCAGCACGATAAGTTGCTTCATGTCGGGCTCCCAAGTCGGGGTGGATGACTCACGCGGACAAGCGTGACAAATCGGCCACCCGATTCATCTGCGCCGCCAGCGCGCCGAGCAAGGCAAGTCGGTTGGCGCGAATGAGCGGCTCTTCGGCCATCACCATGACTTCTTCGAAGAAGCGATCCACCGATTCACGCAAACCGGCGAGCACACGCAAGGCGTCGGTGTAATCCTCGTTATCGAAGTAGGAGCGCACGCGCGGCGCGACCGCGTTGAGCTGCTCGAACAAGGCCTTTTCCGCCGCCTCCTGCAACAAGGCCACGTCGGGCTCGCCCGGCGCGCTCTCGGCCTTCTTGAGAATATTGGTGATGCGCTTGTTCGCCGCCGCCAGCGCCTCGGCCTCGGGCAAGGCCTGGAAAGCCTGCACGGCTGCGAGCTTGGCGGGCACGAGGTCGATACGGGTGGGATTGAGCGCGAGCACCGCGTCGACGGCTTCCACGGCATGCCCGGCTTCACGCAGCAGATTGCGCAGTCGCTCCTGGATGAAACCGAGCAGCGGCGCCTTGAAATCCGCCGTCAGCACATCGACGTCAAAGCCTTTGGCGGCATCGTCGATCAGCGTATCCAGATCAAGCGGCAACGGCGTTTCCATGAGAATGCGCAGCACACCGAGTGCGGCACGACGCAAGCCGAAGGGATCCTTGTCGCCGGTGGGCAACTGGCCGATACCGAAGAAGCCGACGAGGGCATCGATCTTGTCGGCCAGCGCCACGGCGGCGGCCACATTGCCGAGCGGCAGCGAATCGCCGGCAAAACGCGGCAGGTAGTGCGCCTCGATGGCGTTGGCGACCACCTCGCCTTCATCATCGTGCTGCGCGTAATAGCGGCCCATGATGCCTTGCAGCTCGGGGAACTCGCCGACCATTTCGGTGACCAGATCGGCCTTGGCCAGACGCGCGGCGCGTTGCGCAGCGCCTTGATCCGCGCCGAGACGATGGGCGATGGCGCCGGCGAGTTGTTCGAGCCGCTCGACGCGCGTCAGCACGCTGCCCAGCTTGTTGTGATAAACGACGTTGCCCAGCCGTTCGACGCGATCGGCCAGCGGCTGCTTGCGATCGGTGTCGAAGAAGAAGCGCGCATCGGCCAGCCGCGGCCGTACCACACGCTGGTTGCCGAGCACGATGTTGCTCGCGTCCTGAACGTGCATGTTGGAGACGATGAGGAAACGGTTGAGCAACTTGCCGGTCGCGTCAAACAAGGGGAAGTACTTCTGGTTGGCGCGCATGGTGAGGATCAGACATTCCTGCGGCACGTCGAGAAACTCCGCGTCGAACTCGCCCACATACACCGTCGGGTGTTCGACCAGCGCGGCCACTTCGTCGAGCAAATCGGCGTAGTCGCCCAGTTGCGCGTGCTGGCGCGCGGCCTCGGCCACCAGCTGGTCGTCGATCTGCTTGCGGCGCTCGTCGAAGGCCGGCACCACCTTGCCCTCGGCCAGCAGCGTGCTCTCGTAGGCATCGGCGTTGGCAACCTTGAGTTCGCCGCGACTCATGAAGCGATGCCCCATGGTCACATCGCCCGAATCGAGATCGAGCACCCGGCCCGGCACGACGCGATCGCCGTGCATGAGGATGAGCTTGTGCACCGGGCGCACGAATTGCGCCTCGCCCGCGCCCCAGCGCATCACTTTCGGAATCGGCAGCGCCTTGACGGCCAGCCCGACCACCTCGGCCAGCACGTCGTCGAGCTGCGCGCCAGCGACGGTGCTGGTGTAGAACAGCGCCTCGGCCTTGCCGTCCATGCGGCGCTCGAACTTGGCGATCTCGCTTTCGGCGATGCCCTTGGCAGCCAGCTTCTTGAGCAGCGGCGCCTTGGGCGTGCCGTCCTCTTCCAGCGCGACCGACACCGGCATGATCTTCTCGGTGACTTCCTTGGCCGCGCCCTCGGCGGACACATCGGCCACCGTCACCGCCAGTCGACGCGGTGAGGCGAAGGGGCGGCATTGGGCATCGGCGCTTGCCAGACCGCGAGCGACGAGTTCCTTGTGAATGGTGTTGGCAAAGGTTTCGCCCAGACGCGGCAGCGCCTTGGGCGGCAGTTCTTCGGTCAGCAGTTCGACCAGCAGGGTCGCGTTCGACATCACGCGGCCTCCTTGTTGTTGGGTTTGTCGCCGTCGTCGCACATGGGGAAGTCCAGCGCCTCGCGCGAGGCGAAGTAGGCGGCCGCCACGGCGCGCGACAGGTTGCGGATGCGGCCGATGTAGGCCGCGCGCTCGGTCACCGAAATGGCGCCGCGCGCATCGAGCATGTTGAAGGTGTGGCCCGCCTTGAGCACCATCTCGTAGGCCGGCAGCGCCAGATTAGCTTCCATCAGGCGCTTGGCCTCGCTCTCGTAGTTGGAGAACAGCGAAAACAGGAAGTCCACGTTGGCGTGTTCGAAGTTGTAGGTCGACTGCTCCACCTCGTTCTGGTGGAACACGTCGCCGTAGCTCACGGCGCGGCCGTCCGGGCCGACTGACCACACCAGGTCATACACGTTCTCGACGCCTTGCAGATACATGGCGAGGCGTTCCAGCCCGTAGGTGATCTCGCCGAGCACCGGCTTGCAGTCGAGCCCGCCGACTTGCTGGAAGTAGGTGAACTGGGTGACTTCCATGCCATCGAGCCACACTTCCCAGCCCAGACCCCAGGCGCCGAGCGTCGGGTTTTCCCAGTCGTCTTCGACGAAGCGGATGTCGTGCACCATCGGGTCGATACCCAGCGCGCGCAGCGAATCCAGGTAGAGCTCCTGGATGTTCAGCGGCGAGGGCTTGAGCACCACCTGGTACTGGTAGTAGTGCTGCAGCCGGTTGGGGTTTTCACCGTAGCGACCATCCTTGGGGCGGCGCGAGGGTTGCACGTAGGCCGCGTTCCACGGCTCCGGGCCGATGGCGCGCAGAAAGGTGGCGGTATGCGAGGTGCCCGCGCCCACTTCCAGATCGTAGGGCTGCAGCAGCACGCAGCCGTGGTCGCCCCAGAATTTCTGCAGGCGGAGAATCACTTCTTGAAAGGTCGGTTTGCTTGCGGTCATGAGCATGGCGGCGAGTATCACTGCCGCATCGGAGGCAAAGACAGCGATTTTACTGGCTATTTGCCTGAGGACGAAGCGCGCACGCCGCTTTTCTTCGCATCGGCGCCCGCAGGGCGGCGCAGGGATTTCTCCAATTCCACCAACATCAGCGCCAGCAGCCCGATCACGACAATCTCGATCCACGCCGCGAGCGGCACATTGGCCGTGCCGAACACCGACTGCATCGGCGGCCAGTAGGTGAACGCGGCTTGCAACAGCACCATCGATCCGACGCCGCCCCACACCCAGCCATTGCTGAAAGCGGCCACCCGCCACAGCGGCCGGCGCAGGCTGCGGCAGGCGAACAGGTAGGTGATCTCGACCATCACGAACACATTGACGGCCACACTGCGCGCCACCTCGGCCGACCCGGTGATCTCGTACCAGCGCACGAACAGCCCGAACGAGCCGGCCAGCATGATGATGCCGACGAGCACGATGCGCTCGGCCAGGACACGGTCGAGTATCGGCGCGCGCGGCGGACGCGGCACGCGGTGCATCACGTCGCGCTCGATGGGCTCGAAGGCCAGCGCCATGCCGAGCAGTACCGCCGTGGTCATGTTGATCCACAGAATCTGCAAGGGCGTGATCGGCAGTGCGACGCCTGCCAGAATCGCCGCCAGAATCACCAGCCCTTCACCGAAGTTGGTCGGCAAGGTCCAGGTGATGAACTTGACGAGGTTGTCATACACGCCCCGCCCGGCCTCCACCGCCGCGGCAATGGTGGCGAAATTGTCATCGGTAAGCACCATGTCGGCTGCTTCCTTGGCGACATCGGTGCCGCCGCACCCCATGGCAACCCCGATGTCGGCAGCCTTCAGCGCCGGCGCGTCATTCACGCCGTCGCCGGTCATCGCCACCACCTCGCCATGGCTTTGCAGCGCACGCACCAGACGCAGTTTTTCGGCCGGCTCGACGCGCGCGAAAACGCGTACCGTTCGCACCACGGCCAACAGTTGCGTGTCGCTCATGGCGGCCAGTTCGGTGCCGGTGAGCGCCACATCGCGCTCCTGAGCGATCCCCATCTGGTGGGCAATCGCCAGCGCCGTGGCGGCGTGGTCGCCGGTAATCATCTTCACTTCGACGCCCGCGTGGTGGCAGGCCTTCACCGCCGCCGTCGCCCGCCCGCGCGGCGGATCGATCATGCCTTGCAAGCCGATGAAGGTGAGATCGCCTTCGATTGCGGACTCGCCGCCCAAACCTTGCGCCGGCGCCAGTCTCGCCAGGGCCAGCACGCGCAGCCCCCGTGCCGCCATGGCATGGGCGGCGGCGTCGATGGCGGTAGCGTCGAGCGGCGCCGGGGCGCCTGCCGCGTCGAGCATGCGAGCGCAACGCGGCAGCACCCGCTCCAGCGCGCCCTTGATGAACACCACGTTCTGGCCTTCCACGACATGCAGGGTCGCCATCATCTGGCGGGCCGCGTCGAAGGGCAGCTCCGCCTCGCGCGGGCACACCGCCGCAACGCTTGCTTCGTCCAACCCCGCCTTGCGTGCAGCCACGATCAGCGCCGCCTCGGTGGGGTCGCCATCGACACCCCACTGCCCGTCGCGCTTGATCAGCGCGGCATCGTTGCACAACACCCCGGCCACCAGGCACTCGCGCAAAGCCCCCACGAGCACGGCCTCCCGCCCCTCGTGCGTCACACGACCACTCGGCACATAGCCGCGCCCGGACACCTCGAAGGTGTGCCCGCCGGCATAGATGACTTCGACCGTCATCTGGTTTTCGGTCAGCGTGCCGGTCTTGTCGGAACAGATCACGGTGGTGCTGCCCAGGGTTTCGACCGCCGGCAAGCGGCGGATGATGGCGCGCCGACGCGCCATGCGCGCCACCCCGATGGCGAGCGTGACGGTGAGCGCTGCCGGCAGGCCCTCGGGAATGGCCCCCACCGCCAGCGCCACCGCCGCCATCAGCATGTCGACCACGGATTCGCCCCGAGCCCGCCCGACGGCGAAGGTCACCAACGCAAGCGCGAGGATGACCAGCAACAGCAGGTTGGAGAATTTGCCCATGGCGCGGGTCAGCGGCGTTTCCAGCGACTCGGTACGCGACAACATGCCGGCGATGCGCCCGGTTTCGGTCTGGTCGCCCGTCGCCACCACCAGCCCGCGCCCCTGCCCTGCCACCACCAAGGTGCCGGCAAACACCATGTTGGCGCGCTCGGCCACCCGGGTGGACTCGGGCAAGGGGCCGGTCTGCTTGGCCACCGCCGCCGACTCGCCGGTCAGCGCCGCCTCGGAGGCCTGCAGACCGCTGGCATGGGTGACTCGCAGATCGGCCGGCACCCGGTCGCCCGCGCCCAGATGCACCACATCGCCCGGCACCAGGCCTTCGGCGTCAAGCCGGTGACGCGCACCGCTGCGCTGCACGCTCACTTCGCTGGCCACCGTGCGCGCCAGCGCCGCCAGCGCCTGCTCGGCGCGGCCTTCCTGAATGAAACCGATCACCGCGTTGACCACCACCACGCCAAAGATCACCGACGCATCGACCCACTCGCCCAGCACGGCGGCGGCCGCGCCGGAGAGCAGCAGGATGTAGATCAGGGGTTGGTGAAACTGCAACAGCAGGCGGCGTAGCGGACCACGGCCAGCCTTTTGCGTGAGCCGGTTGCGCCCATGCACGCCAAGACGCACATCGGCCTCTTCATGACTCAGGCCGGCGTGCGGATCGGTATCGAGATGCGCACTGACCGCATCCACCTCGTGTGCATGCCACGGGTGAAGCGGATCGTAGGGCGGCGGGGGTGATTCAGCGCTCATGCCGACATGCTACTGCGCGATGACGACAACACGTTGACCTAGATCGACCGCCTGCGGCGACGTATCAGTGCGGGCAGGAGCATGACGCCGGCCATGCCCAGCGCAACGGCATCACCCCAGCGCATATAGGGCGTTTGTCCGCGCATGCCCTGCACCTCGACTTCGAGCACGTCGCGCGTGAACGCCGGCAGCACACCGGCGATCGAGCCGTCGGCGGCGATGGCGGCGGTCATGCCGGTATTGGTCGAGCGCAGCATCGGCCGACCGGTTTCAATCGCCCGCACACGCGCCATCTGCAGATGCTGCGGTTGCGCGAAGGAATCGCCATACCAGGCCAGATTGGACAGATTCACCAGTATCGTCGCGTCGTTGGCGCGGCGACGAATGGCGTCACCGAAGACATCTTCGTAGCAGATGTTGAGCGCCAGACGCTGATCGCCCACCGTCATCACCGGCTGGTCGGCGCCCCCCGGTGTCTGGTCGGACATGGGGATGTTGGCGAGCTTGTAGAACCAGCCGAAGGTCGGTGGCGAATATTCGCCGAACGGCACCAGATGGTGCTTGGCGTAGCGTTGCCCACCGTGTTCGCCAAGGCTGATGGCGGCGTTGTAGATGTGTTGATCCGCATCGCGCGTGAATACCCCGGCAATCACCGTCCCGTGGCGCGATGCCGCCGCCGCACCCAGTTGCGTCAGGTAGCCTTCGGGCAAATACGCCGCAAGCATCGGCAGGGTGGATTCGGGCAACACCACCAGCGACGCCGGATGGCTGCGCACCAGGCGCAAGTTGAGTTCGAGCCAGTCGCGCGTGCGCGCCGGCTGCCACTTGAGGTCTTGTTCGACGTTGGTCTGCACCAAGGCTACCGACAGCGGTTCGCCCGCCGCTTCGGTGAAACGCTGGCCGCGCAGCATCAGGCCGCCGGCGAGCACCAGCACGGTCGCCATCACCCATGGCATCAGGCGCCCCGGCCCCTTGCGCAGCATGATGCCCAGCCCGGCCGCCAGCATCGCCAGCACGGCCCCCACGCCAACCACGCCGACGAACGGAAAGTAGCCGGCCAGCGGACTGGGCGGCGTTTGCGAATAGGCGATGGACAGCCACGGAAAGCCCGTGAACACCCAGCCACGCAGGTACTCGGTCAAGGCCCACACACCGCCCCCCATGAGCGCATCGCGCCACGCCCGCCCCGAGCGCAGCCGGACGAAGAGCGCACCGGCCAGCGCCGGCCACAGTGCGAGATACGCGGCAAACAGGAAGATGCAGGCCGCGGCGATGGGCCCGGGCATGCCGCCGAAGCGGTGCAGCGCAACGTACAGCCAGGAGACCCCCGCCACGAACAGGCCCAGCCCCCAGGCCAGGCCAAGCGCGAAGCCCTCACCCGCATGACGACGCCCGGCCAGCAGACCGAACAGCAGTGCAAGACTGGCCAGCGGAAGCGGGAAAAGCAGGAACGGCGCAAAACCGAGGACCGTGGCGGCCCCGGCGAGCATCGCCAGAATGAGATGACGCAGACGCACGGTGACCGGCGTCAGTCGGCTTCGGCCGGTTCCGGCGCGGGCGCCGGATCGACCAGCAGGGTATGCACCCGACGGCTGTCGGCGCGCAGCACCTGAAAGCGCAGGCCATCGATGGTCATCATCTCGCCGCGCTTGGGCAGCCGCCCGAGATGGCGGATCACCAAGCCACCGACGGTATCGCACTCTTCCTCGTCGAAATTGCGCTCGAAGGCGGCGTTGAAATCCTCGATCTCGGTGGTGGCCTTCACCCGGTAGCGACCGGCGTGATCGAGGCGGATGTTGTCTTCCACTTCGTCGAAATCGAATTCGTCCTCGATGTCGCCGACGATCTGTTCGAGCACGTCCTCGATGGTCACCAGACCGGCCACGCCGCCGTATTCGTCCACCACGATGGCCATGTGATTGCGGCTGACGCGAAACTCGCGCAGCAGCACGTTCAGACGTTTGGATTCGGGCACGAACACCGCCGGGCGGAGCATGTCGCGCAGGTCGAACTCGCGGCCGGCATAGAAGCGCAGCAAGTCCTTGGCCATGAAGATGCCGAGCACGTCGTCGCGGTTCTCACCCACGGCAGGAAAGCGCGAATGGGCAGCGTCGATGACGGCGGTGGCGATCTCCTCCATTGGCTCGTCGACGTGAATGACGTCCATCTGTGCGCGGGGGATCATCACGTCGCGCACCTGCATTTCGGACATCTGCAGGGCACCTTCGATGATCGAGAGGGCATCGGCGTCGAGCAGGTTGCGCTCGAAAGCCGAGTGCAACAACTCGACGAGGTCTTCGCGGTCTTCCGGCTCGGGCGAGAGCATGGCGGAAAGACGGTCAAGCAAACTAGGTCGACTTGGGGAGCTATCCATTCAACTTATCTGGTTCGGGGGTTCTCGATGCGCCGACTCCGGGCGCATCTCAAAACCCCGCGGACCCTTCATGATTCCTCGTAGGGGTTGGCAATGCCCAGGCGGGCAAGAATATCGGTTTCTAGCGACTCCATCAGTTCGGCCTCTTCGTCGTCTTCATGATCGAGCCCCTGCAGATGCAGCATGCCGTGGACGATCAGATGCGCAAAGTGGTCGGCCACCGACTTGTCCTGTTCCTTCGCCTCGCGCACCACCACCGGCAGGCAAACCACCAGATCGCCGTTGAGCACGCCGTCCGTTTCATCGTAGACGAAGGTGAGCACGTTGGTGGCGTAATCCTTGTCGCGGTAATCACGATTGAGGGCGCGCCCCTCCTCCTCGCCCACCAGACGCACGCCGACCACCGCATCCCGCCCGAGGGCCGCCTGGGCCCAGGCGCGAATCGCGCGCTTCTTCGGCCGCAGCGCCTTGTCGTCCTCGGCCTTGGGCACGCAATTTTCAATCGGCATCTCGAGCCGGGCCGGCGCGCCCGCCTCGTCGACATCGACCGTGTCGTGCAGGGCGATCAGGCGCAGCGTGAGCAGGTTGCACGCCGACGATTGCATTTGTATGACGGGCGTCGCCTCAGGCGCTTCGGCCTGCAATTCCACATCACCCCACGGTGCCGGCGGCAAACCGATCGCCAGTTGTCGACCATCGGGCCAGTGCAGTTCGATTGACTCGGCCTTGAGTGTGCGCCGGCGCCCGTTGGCATCGATGGCAAAAAACACCGGCGACTCAATCTTGCTCATGATTCTTCTCGTCCTTGCGCTGGCGCGCCTGTTCGCGTTCCTGGCGCCGGGTATTCTGTTCGTAGGCGTCCACGATGCGCGCCACCAAGGGGTGGCGCACCACGTCTTCACGCAGAAACTCGGTAAAGGCAATGCCGCGTACGTTGGCCAGCACCTCGACCGCCTCACGCAGGCCGCTGCGCTGGCCGCGAGGCAGGTCCACCTGGGTCAGATCGCCCGTCACCACGGCCTTGGCACCGATGCCGATGCGGGTGAGGAACATCTTCATCTGCTCCGGCGTGGTGTTCTGCGCTTCGTCCAGGATGATAAATGAATGATTCAGCGTGCGCCCGCGCATGAAGGCCAGCGGCGCAATCTCGATGGCGCCACGCTCGAACAGCTTGCCGACGCGCTCGAAACCGAGCAGATCGTAAAGCGCGTCGTACAGCGGTCGCAGATAGGGATCGACCTTCTGGTTCAGATCGCCCGGCAGAAAACCGAGCCGCTCGCCGGCTTCGACCGCCGGCCGCGTCAGGATGATGCGCTCGACGTGCTCGCGCTCGAGCGCATCGACCGCACTGGCCACCGCCAGATACGTTTTGCCCGTGCCCGCCGGACCGACGCCGAAGGTGATGTCGAAATCCTGAATCTGACGCAGATACTGCACCTGCCGCGGCGTGCGCCCGTGCAGATCGCTCTTGCGCGTGAGCAGCGCCGGGGCGCTCTGGCTGGCCTGGTTCAAATTCGCCAACTCGACCAGCCCGAGCTGGATGTCATCGACCGTGAGATGCTCGATTGCCTGCTCGTAAAAGTAGCGCAGCGCCTTGTGCGCCAACACCGACTGGCCCGGATGGCCGCGCAGCGCGAAATGCTCGCCACGGCGGGCGATCGACACGTCGTAGGCGGTCTCGATCTGGCGCAGGTTTTCGTCCAGCGCGCCACACAGATTGGACAGGCGTTCGTTGTCGAGCGGTTCGAGGACAACGTCCAGAGTCTTTGGCAACTTACGATTCCCGCGTCACCATCTCGCCGCGCAAACTGTGCGGCAAGGCGGAGGTGATGGTCACATCGACAAACTGGCCGATCAGTCGCTCGCCGCCGGCGAAATTCACGACCCGGTTGTTTTCCGTCCGGCCAGCCAGTTCGGTGGCGTCCTTCTTCGCATGCCCCTCGACCAGAATGCGCTGCACGCTGCCGACCATGGCCTGGCTGATTACCTGCACCTGCTCGTCGATGCGCTTTTGCAGGCGCGACAACCACTTGAGCTTGTCGGTGTGCGGCACCGTGTCTTCCATGTCGGCAGCCGGCGTCCCGGGGCGCGCGCTGTACACAAAGCTGAACGAAGCATCGAAACCGACCTCGTCGATGAGCTTCATGGTCTTTTCGAAATCGGCCTCGGTCTCGCCGGGGAAGCCGACGATGAAGTCGGACGACAGCGACAGATCCGGTCGGGCGGCGCGCAACTTGCGCACCAGCGACTTGTATTCCAGCGCCGTGTAGCCACGCTTCATGGCCGCCAGCACGCGGTCCGAACCCGACTGCACCGGCAGGTGAAGATGCGACACCAGCGTCGGGATCTTCTCGTAGGCTTCGATGATGCGCGGCGTCATCTCGCGCGGATGCGAGGTGGTGTAGCGCAAGCGCTCGATGCCCGGCACCTCGGCCACGCATTCGAGCAAAAAGGCGAAATCGCCGGTCTCTTCACCGTGCTTGGTGATCGCACCGCGCCAGGCATTGACGTTCTGCCCCAGCAGGGTGATCTCCTTCACGCCCTGCGCCGCCAGCGTCGCCACCTCGGTGAGCACATCGTCGAGCGGGCGCGACACTTCCTCGCCGCGGGTGTAGGGCACCACGCAGAAAGTGCAGTACTTGGAGCAGCCTTCCATGATCGACACGAACGCGCTCGCGCCCTCGACACGGGCCGGCGGCATGGCATCGAACTTTTCGATTTCGGGGAAAGAGATATCGACCTGAGAACGGCCCGACTGGCGGCGCTCGGCGATGAGCTGCGGCAGTCGATGCAGGGTTTGCGGACCGAACACCAGATCCACATAGGGCGCACGCTGCACGATGGCATCGCCTTCCTGACTGGCGACACAGCCGCCGACGCCGATGATCAGATCCGGATTGCTCTGCTTCAGATGCTTGACGCGGCCCAGATCGTGAAACACCTTCTCCTGCGCCTTTTCGCGCACCGAGCAGGTATTGAACAGGATCACGTCGGCCTCTTCCGGGTTGTCGGTCTTCTCCAACCCTTCCTGCGCGCCGAGCACGTCCACCATCTTGTCCGAGTCGTACTCGTTCATCTGGCACCCGAAGGTGCGGATGAAAACCTTCTTCTTGCTCATGGCGTCACTTGTTTTGCGTCAACGCCTGGTATTCAGCGTCGGTGAGAATCCAGATGCGGCTCACCTGGCCCTGCAAGTCGCGCTTCACGCCCACGCGGTGCGTGCCGTACAGGCTGGCCGGCTGGATGATGAGATTGTTCGCGCCACGCACTTGCGTTGCCGGCGACAGACGAACCCGCACGTCACCCAGCACGACGATGGAACCGCCGTTGGCCTGCATGGTGGTCACCACCATGTCACCAGGCAAGGGGCGAATGGATTGCGCGCCGACCGGCGCCGCGAGAAACGCCGACAGAACAACGGCGCAAGACAGAAGGAATCGAGCGATCAAGACAGGCCCTGATGTGTTTCGCACGCAGCGAAAACCGTAAGCAACGAGGCGCAAATCTTCGCCGAAGCCCCCTCAAAAGTCAATGCAAGCGCCTGATTCGACGGGGCTATTGGCACCATTTCGGGGCATGGGCGCGCACCTCAAACACCACTGCGAGTGTTGACGCCGACCGGCGTTGCTTCGTATCATGCCGGGCTTCGTGGTGATGTAGCTCAGACGGTTAGAGCGATGGATTCATAACCCATAGGTCGGCGGTTCGATTCCGCCCATCACCACCAGTAACACCAAGGGCCCGCCAATGCGCGGGCCCTTCCCGTTGACGGCGGCGCTCAGCGCCACTCGACGATCAGAAAGCGCAGCGTCTTCTGGAATAGCGCGGCCACGTGCTCGCGATTCATCTCCGGGTGGCGGATACCGCGTACCGTGACGCCGTCGAACAGGATGGCGATCATGTCGACGAGCGCGTCGATGGTCTCGTCGCTGTCGTCGTGACCGAGGTCGCGCCGCAGGCTGAGCACGACCTGCGTGAAGTTGTTGAGCACCTCGCGGTCGGCGGCGCGAACGATGTCGGCCACACACGGGTTGCGTGAGGCTTCGGCGAGGATTTCCATATCGAGCGACGCGAAGTCCGGATCGAGCTTGTCCGCAATCCCCTCGCCCGCGCGCCCGATGGTGGCATCGAGCACGTCGGGCGCCTTTCGCAGCGCTTCGACACGCGCAAGAATCGCGTCGGTCTTGCGCCGCACGATGCCTTCGATGATGGCTTCCTTGCTCGCGAAGTAGTGATACACGTGCCCCGGGCTCATGCCCGCCTGCTTGCACAGTTTCGACATGCTGGCGCCATGGAAGCCGTGCATGCGGAAACAGCTTTCCGCCGCCAACAGGATCTGCTCCCGGCGCGTATCGGCACGCGACACCCCAGCGGGAACCGATTGCTCGTTTGTCATGTCATTCATCGAAAAGATTGGTAAAGATGGTTCATGTGCAGATGCAGCATCTTGAAGTCGGCCAGAGCCTAGCATAGAATGAACGCTCAAACTAGAACAAACACTCTAAAATGACCCCCCAACATCACGTCACCCCCGCCCCCGCCGAAACGCCCCGACTGGCAACTTCTTCCGCAACACGCGCCTGGCTGCTGACCGCCATTGCCGCCAGCGCGTTGTGGCTGAGCGCATGCAGCGAAAACGCCGGCCAGGCCCGGGCGCAAGCCGGCGGCGCGCGCAAGCCGGCGGTCACGGTCATCGAAACCACGCGGACGACCGTCCCGCTGACGAACGAGTTGCCGGGCCGCACCACGGCCTATCTGAAGGCGGAAATCCGCCCGCAGATCAGCGGCATCATCCAGAAACGTCTGTTCAAGGAAGGCGGCACCGTCAAGGCGGGTGAGGTGCTGTACCAGATTGATCCGGCCGCCTACCAGGCCGACTACGACAGCGCCAAGGCATCGCTCGCGCGCGCGCAAGCGGTGCTGAAGAGCGCCAGTCTGACCGCGAAGCGATCGGCCGAACTGGCCCGCATCGAAGCCGTCAGCACGCAGTCGAATGAAGACGCACAGGCCGCGCTGGCAGAGGCGAAGGCCAACGTCGCCAGCGCACGCGCGGCGGTGGCGCGCGCCAAGGTCGATCTCGATCGCACGCGGATCAGCGCACCGATCGCCGGGCGCATCGGCCGCTCGTCGGCCACACGCGGCGCGCTCGTGACCGCCAATCAGAGTGACGCGCTGGCCACCGTGCAGCAGCTCGATCCGATCTATGTGGATCTCACCCAATCGTCGACCGAGTTGCTGACGCTCAAGCAGCAGATCGCGCAAGGCAGGCTCACGCGCGCGGACGGCACCGTGCCGGTCACGCTGCTGTTCGAGAACGGTAGCGAATACGCACACCGCGGCACACTCGCCTTCTCCGAGGTGACGGTCGATGCCAGCACCGGCAGCGTCACCCTGCGTGCCCGATTCCCCAATCCGGACGGCGACCTGCTGCCCGGAATGTTCGTGCGCGCACGGACGGCACAGGGCGCCACCCAAGCCGTGCTGGTGCCGCACGCCGCCGTCAGCCGTGACGCCCGCGGCCAGGCGGTGGTGATGCTGGTCGATGACAAGAACACGGTGCAAGCACGCACGGTAAGCGCGGAACGCACGCTCGGTGACCAGTGGGTGATCACCGACGGGCTATCCGGCGGAGAGCGCGTCATCATCGAAGGTCTGCAGAAAGTCCGGCCGGGCGTCGCGGTCACGGCAGAACGCCCGGGGGCATCGGCACCGGCTTCGCCCGCGCCCGCCGCGACCGCGAAGTGAGGCGCTGACCATGGCCCGCTTCTTCATCGACCGCCCCATCTTCGCGTGGGTCATCGCCATCGTCATCATGCTTGCCGGCGCGCTCGCCATCCGCGAGCTGCCGGTGGCGCAATACCCCTCCATCGCCCCACCGGCCATCGCCATCAACGCCAGCTATCCGGGTGCGTCGGCCAAGACCGCCGAGGATTCGGTGACCCAGGTCATCGAGCAGAAGCTCACCGGCATCGACGGCCTGCTCTACATCAGCTCCAACACCGACTCCTTCGGCAACGTCAGCATCACGCTGACCTTCGACGCCGACACCGACCCGGATATCGCCCAGGTGCAAACGCAGAACAAGGTTCAGCAGGCGCTGGCGCTGTTGCCGCAGGCGGTGCAGAACCAGGGGGTGACGGTCGCCAAGTCGGCACGCAACTTCCTGATGGTGATCGGCTTCGTGTCGGAAGACGGGCGGCTGAACGGCGTCGATCTGTCCGACTTCCAGGTCTCCACCGTGCAAGACCCCATCTCGCGTGTCAGCGGCGTCGGCGAGGTGGTGATCTTCGGCTCGCAATACGCCATGCGCGTGTGGCTCGACCCCGCCAAGCTCAACAAGTACCAGCTGGCGACCACCGATGTGATCGCCGCCATCCAGGCGCAGAACACGCAGATCTCCGCCGGCCAGCTCGGCGGCGCACCGGCCGTGCCGGGGCAAGGTTTCAGCGCCACCGTCACGGCGCAAAGCCGGTTGCAAACGCCCGAGCAATTCAAGGCCATCCTGCTGCGCAGCGCGCAGAACGGCGGCGAAGTGCGTCTCGGCGACGTCGCACGCGTCGCCATCGGCGCACAAAGTTACGAGACCGTGGCGCGCTTCAACGGCCAGCCCGCGGCCGGGTTGGCGATTCGGCTGGCCTCGGGCGCCAACGCGCTCGACACCGCCGACCGCATCCGCGCCAAACTCGACGAAATGCAGCCCTACTTCCCGGCGGGCGTGAAGTACGTGATTCCCTACGACACCACGCCCTTCGTGAAGATCTCGATCGAAGAGGTCGTCAAGACGCTGATCGAAGCGGTGGTGCTGGTGTTTCTGGTCATGTACCTGTTCCTGCAGAACTTCCGCGCCACGCTGATTCCGACCATCGCGGTGCCGGTGGTGCTGCTCGGCACTTTCGCGATCATGTCGGCGGCCGGCTTCTCGATCAACACCCTCACCATGTTCGGCATGGTGCTGGCCATCGGCCTGCTGGTGGATGACGCCATCGTGGTGGTGGAGAACGTCGAACGCGTGATGAGCGAGGAAGGCCTGCCGCCCAAGGAAGCCACCAAGCGCTCCATGGGCCAGATCACCAGCGCCCTGGTCGGCATCGGTCTGGTGCTCTCCGCGGTGTTCATCCCGATGGCCTTCTTCGGCGGCTCCACGGGGGTCATCTACCGCCAGTTCTCGATCACCATCGTCGCCGCCATGGGCCTGTCGGTGCTGGTGGCCATCGTGTTCACCCCGGCCCTTTGCGCCACCCTGCTCAAGCCGGTCGAGAAAGGCCACGAGCATGGCGAGGGCAGCGTGTTCAGCGGCTTCTTCCACTGGTTCAACCGCATGTTCGGCCGCGCCACGCGCAGCTATGAATCGTCCGTGGGCGGCATGCTCAAGCGCAGTGTGCGCTTCATGCTGATCTTCCTGGTCATCGTCGGCCTGCTCGGCTTCCTGTTCGTGCGCCTGCCCACCTCCTTCCTGCCGGAAGAAGACCAGGGCGTGATGTTCAGCCAGGTGGTGCTGCCCGCCGGCGCCACCCAGGAGCGCACGCTGGCGACGCTGCGCAAGGTCGAAAAGCACTTCCTCGTCGACGAGAAGGACACCGTGAAAGCCTTGTTCACCGTCGCCGGCTTCAGCTTTTCCGGGCGCGGCCAGAACATGGGGATCGGCTTCAGCCTGCTGCGCCCGTGGGACGAGCGTCGCGCGCCGGGGCAGGATGTGAAGTCGCTGCAAGGGCGCGCCATGGGCGCGTTCTCGCAGATTCGCGAAGCCATGGTGTTCGCCTTCGTGCCGCCGGCAGTGATCGAGCTGGGCACCTCCGGCGGTTTCACCGTCGAACTGCAGGACCGCTCCGGTCTCGGCCATGAGGCCCTGCTGCAGGCCCGCAACCAGTTGCTCGGCATGGCCGCGAAAGACCCGCGTCTGGTGGGCGTGCGCCCCAATGGCCAGGAGGATACCGCCCAGCTCAAGCTCGACATCGATCTGCAAAAGGCCGGCACCCTGGGCGTGAGCGCCAGCGACATCAATGCCACGCTGTCCACCGCCTGGGGCGGCACCTATGTGAACGACTTTGTCGATCGCGGCCGCATCAAGCGGGTCTACGTGCAGGCCGACGCGCCGGCGCGCATGACGCCCGAGGACATCAACCAGTGGTATGTGCGCAATGGCAAGGGTGACATGGTGCCGTTCTCGGCCTTCACCACCTCGCACTGGGTGTTCGGCCCGCAGCGGCTCGAGCGCTTCAACGGTCAGCCGTCGATGGAGATCCTCGGGCAGGCGGCGCCGGGTTACTCCTCGGGCGACGCCATGCAGGCCGTGGTCGACATGATCGGCAAGTTGCCGACCGGCATCGGCTATGCCTGGGCGGGCTCCTCCTACCAGGAGCAACAGTCCGGCGACCAGGCGCCGGCGCTGCTGGCGCTGTCGCTGCTGATCGTGTTCCTGTGCCTCGCGGCGTTGTACGAAAGCTGGTCGATTCCGTTCGCGGTGATGCTGGTGGTGCCGCTCGGCGTGCTCGGCGCGGTGCTGGCCGCCACCGGGCGCGGGCTGTCGAACGACATCTACTTTCAGGTCGGTCTGCTGGCGACCATCGGCCTGTCGGCCAAGAACGCGATCCTGATCGTCGAATTCGCCAAGGCACAGATGGAAGAATCCGGCAAACCGCTCGTCGACGCCACGCTCGAAGCGGTGCGCATGCGATTGCGTCCGATCCTGATGACCTCGCTGGCCTTCGGTTTCGGCGTGCTGCCGCTGGCGCTCGCCAACGGCGCCGGCGCCGGCAGCCAGAACGCCATCGGCACCGGCGTGCTGGGCGGCGTGATCGCCGCCACCGCGCTGGGTATCTTCTTCGTGCCGCTGTTCTTCGTGGTCATCAATCGCGTGTTCTCGCGCACATCGGCCCCGGCCACCGACACGCACGAGGCCCCCTGACATGAACTCAACCATGACACGACTTCGCCTGCTCACCGCCTGCCTAGCCACACTGGGCCTGTCCGCCTGCGCCTCCATGGCGCCGGACTACACGCGCCCGGCGGCGCCGATCGCCGATCGGTGGCCGACCGACGCGGTTGCGCAAACCGACGCCAACGCGCCCCCCGCGCAGGCACTGGCATGGCAGGACTACTTTCCCGATGCGCGGCTGCAAGCCGTCATCGCACAGGCGCTGAGCAACAACCGCGATCTTCGCATCGCCGCACTCAACATCGAATCGGCCCGCGCGCAATACCGCATCCAGCGTGCCGATCGCTTCCCGGATCTGTCGGCCGGCGCCAGCGAAACCGCCCAGCGCACACCGGGCGACCTCACCAGCAGCGGCAACGCCACGATCAGCCGGCAATACAGCGTCGGTCTGAGCACCAGTTGGGAAATCGACCTGTTCGGGCGCATCAAGAGCCTGCAGGATCAGGCGCTTGAAACCTACCTCGCCAGCGAAGAAGCGAAACGCGCCACCCAGATCAGTCTGGTCGCCGAAGTCGCCAATGCCTGGTTCACGCTGGCCGCCGACCGCGCCCTGCTCGAGCTCACCCAGCGCACCTACGACGCACAAGCCAAAACGCTCGACCTGACGCAGAAGCGCTTCGCACTGGGCGCTGCCTCGCGCCTCGACCTGAGTCAGCTCAAGACCACCACCGCCCGTGCCCGCGCCGATCTGGCGGCTACCACCGCGCAGCTCGCCAAGGACCGCAACGCCCTCGCGCTATTGGTCGGCAGCGCCGTTGACGCCAGCGCGCTGCCCACCTCGCTCGACGAGGTGAAGCAGCCGATGACCGAACTGCCGCTCGGCGTGCCTTCCGAGGTGCTCGTCAAACGGCCGGACGTGATGCAGGCCGAGCGCCAGTTGCGTGCCGCCAACGCCAACATCGGCGCGGCGCGCGCGGCCTTCTTCCCGCGCATCGGCCTCACCGGCAGCGTTGGCACCGCCAGCGCCAGCCTCGATGGCCTGTTCGAATCGGGCAGCCGCGCCTGGCAGTTCATGCCCGCCATCAGCGTGCCGATCTTCAACGCCGGCGCGTTGCGCGCCAGTCTCGACGTGGCCAAGATCCAGCGCGACATCAACGTCGCCCGCTACGAACAAGCCATCCAGAGCGCCTTCCGCGAAGTGGCCGACGCCCTCGCCGAACGCACCACCATCAGCGAACGCGTGCATGCGGTGCAGGCGCTCGTCGATGCCGCGCGCGACACCTTCCGTCTCAGCGACGCCCGCTACAAGAACGGGCTCGACAGCTACCTCACCCAACTCGACGCCCAGCGCACGCTGTATGCCGCCGAGCAGGAACGCATCGCCATCCGTCTCATCGAGGCGAGCAACAAGGTGGATCTCTACAAGGTGTTAGGCGGCGGCTGGCGTTAAGCGACGCTGCCAATCGCCGCGCACCAGCGCAGCGAATCATCCCCACCGGGGCCGACCCACGGGTCGGCCCTGCCCATTTCCAGTGCCCGGCTGAGCATCGCGCACCAGCGTTGGGCGCCACCGCTTTCGCGCTGCACCAACAAGCCTCTCAAACCCATGAAATAAAAGCGGTTTTTCTTCTGGCACAGCAAATGCTTTTAGCTACTCATCAGGGCTAATGGCGGCCCGTGGCAGGGACGAGCATGCGACATGTTCTCCCCCAGCATTCGAGACTTAGGCAAAGGCGCCTTTTCGCACAGCTTCGACAAGAAACATGCGCGAAACGGGCGTCTTTTTGTTTGCAGATTTGTCCTTCCTTGAGAGAAACCACCATGTCCTACGTGCTACCAAACGAGTTCGTCACCAAGATGATCGACGCGGGCGAGTCGAAGGTTTTCATGTCGACGCGCGACACCCTCATCCGTGCCTACATGGCCGGTGCCATCCTGGCGCTCGCAGCCGCGTTCGCCATCACCATCAACGTGCAGACCGGCCAGCCGCTGGCCGGCGCCATCCTCTTCCCGGTGGGCTTCTGCCTGCTCTACCTGATGGGTTTCGACCTGCTCACCGGCGTGTTCACCCTCGCCCCGCTGGCCCTCATCGACAAGCGCCCGGGCGTCACCATGGGTGGCGTGCTGCGCAACTGGGGGCTGGTGTTCTGCGGCAACTTCGCCGGCGCGCTGACGGTGGCCGTGTTCATGGCGATCATCGTCACCTACGGCTTCGACGTCCCGCCCAACAAGGTTGGCGTCGCCATCGGCCACATCGGTGAAGGCCGGACGGTCGGCTACGCCGCTCACGGCGCGGCCGGCATGCTGACCCTGTTCATCCGCGGCGTGCTGTGCAACTGGATGGTATCGACCGGCGTGGTCGCCGCCATGATGTCCACCAACGTGTCGGGCAAGGTCATCGCCATGTGGATGCCGATCATGCTGTTCTTCTACATGGGCTTCGAGCACTCCATCGTGAACATGTTCCTGTTCCCGTCCGGCCTGATGCTCGGTGGCAACTTCTCGATCTACGACTATTTGGTGTGGAACGAGATCCCGACCGTGCTCGGCAACCTCGTCGGCGGCCTGACCTTCGTGGGCCTGACGCTGTACTCGACCCATGCCCGTACCGCACCCAAGCGCGTGCCCGCCACGGTGTAAACCGAGATAAGCTCGCAAGCCTCAGCCCTCACGGGGCTGAGGCTTTTTTTCGTCAGCATTGTCGGGACGCCGCATGACCCAAACGCTTACGGTTTCGATCGGCCAGCATTCGGACAAGGGCCGCAAGGAGATCAATCAGGATTTCCACGGCGCACTGGTGCCGGGCGAACCCCAACTGACTCACAAAGGCATCGCCGTCGCGCTGGCCGACGGCATCAGCTCCAGCGCGGTGAGCCAGGTGGCGGCCGAATCGGCCGTCAAGAGCTTTCTCGACGACTACTACTGCACCTCCGACGCATGGACGGTGAAGAACGCCGCCGAGCGCGTACTCAAGGCCACCAACAACTGGCTGCATGCCGAAACCCGGCGCAGCGAATACCGCTACGAGCGCGACAAGGGCTATGTGTGCACCTTCAGCGCGCTGGTGCTCAAGTCCAACACCGCCCACCTGTTCCATGTCGGCGACGCGCGGGTGTATCGCGTGGCGGGCAAGTCACTCGAGCAACTGACGCGTGACCACCGCGTCTACGTCTCGCAAGACCACAGCCATCTGGCCCGCGCGCTGGGCATCGACGCGCATCTGGAAATCGACTATCAAGCGCTGCCGCTGAGCCCCGGTGACACCTATTTTCTCGCCACCGACGGCGTCTACGAGCACATCGACAGCGCCACCCTGATCGGGCTCATCGACACCCACGCCGACAAGCTCGACGAAGCCGCACGCCTGGCGGTGCAAGCCGCCTTCGACGCCGGCAGCACCGACAACCTCACCGCGCTCATCGTGCGCGTCGACAGCGTTCCGCTCGCCCACGCCAACGAGATCCAGCGCAAACTGGGCGAGCTGAAACTGCCGCCGCAGCTCGAAGCGCGCATGATCTTCGACGGCTTCGAAATCATCCGCCAGATCCACGCCAGCCATCGCAGCCACATCTTTCTGGCGCGCGACCTCGACACCGACGAGCTGCTGGCGCTCAAGACCCCGTCCTTCGACATGCGCGAGGACCCGGCCTATCTCGAACGTTTTCTCATGGAGGAATGGGTCGCCCGCCGGCTCGACAACGCCCACGTACTCAAGCCGCACCCACGGCGGCGCGCGCAGGAATACATCTACGTGGTGATGGAGTACATCGAAGGCACCACGCTCACCCAGTGGATGCGCGACCACCCAACCCCCGACGTGGCCGCCGTACGCGCCATCGTCGAGCAGATCGCCCGCGGCCTGCAGGCCTTTCACCGCAAGGAAATGCTGCATCAGGATCTGCGCCCCGACAACATCATCATCGACGCCAACGGCACCGCCAAGATCATCGACTTCGGCTCCACCTACGTGGCCGGCCTATCGGAACTGGCGGCCGGGCACGACCCCACCGAAATCCTCGGCACCCACCAGTACGCCGCGCCGGAATACTTCACCGGCGAGGGCGGCAGTGCCCGCTCGGACCTGTTCTCGCTCGGCGTCATCGCCTACCAGATGCTCACCGGCCACCTGCCCTACGGCGCCACCGTGGCGCGCGCCACCACCCGCGCGGCGCAAAAACGTCTCGTCTACCGCTCCGCGCTGGATGAAGAGCACCACATCCCCGCCTGGATGGACGACGCGCTGCAAAAGGCCGTCCATCCGCTGCCCGAAAAGCGCTACGAATCGCTGTCGGAATTCATCGTCGATCTCAAACAACCGAACAGCGCCTTCCGCAGTCGCGGCCAGCCCCCGCTCATCGAGCGCAACCCGGTGCGCTTCTGGAAAGGGCTGTCGATCGTGCTCGGGCTGGTGGTGCTGGTGTTGCTGGGCGTGATTCGTCAGTTGGCTTGAGCGGGCCGCCACGGCCGACGCTTGCCCGATTCGCCCGGCGGGTATTCAATCACCTCATGCACACCGGCGACCCCCTGCGATGGCAACTCGCCTAGACGGCCTGCGTGAAGCGCAACGACGGATCGAGGCGCTCGATGCGAGCACGTCGAACACGCTCGTGCTCTACGGATTGCCGATCTCGGCCCTTCCGGCGTCCTTGTCTGGCTGTGCCGCGCTGGCGGCGCTCGATCTGGGGCACTGCAAGGCGCTCGACGATCTCGGTCAGCTCGTTCATCTGACCGCCCTGCGCCAACTCAGCCTGCAGGGCTGCTTCAGCCTCACCGACTTTGGCCCGTTGGCGGCGCTGACAACGCTGCAAAGCCTCGATCTCTCCAGTTGCAGACAACTATCGACGCTCGCCCCACTGACAACGCTGACAAGCCTGCAAACCCTCTATCTGAGTGGATGCCGTCAGGTCGAAACCCTCGCCCCGCTGACAACGCTGAGCGCCCTCGAACAACTCGATTTGCAGGATTGCCGCGCCGTGCGCGATCTGCGTCCCCTGGCGACACTCACCGCGCTTCGACAACTCGACCTGACCGGCTGCCATGCGCTCGACGAGCTGCGTCCATTGGCAACCTTGAGCGCCCTGGAAAAGCTCGATCTTGCCGGCTGCCCGGCCATCGACGACATCACCCCGCTGGCCCGCCTGACAGCGCTCCAATCGCTCGACCTGTCGGGATGCCCCGCCATCACCGACCTGCGCCCGCTGGCGGGCCTGGCGCACCTGCAATCGCTACAGTTGAACGGCTGTCACGCGCTCACCGAGCTCGCCCCGCTAGCCACGCTCGGCGCACTGCGAGAGCTCCATGTGAGCCGATGCCACGGCCTGCGCGACCTCGCCCCCCTGTCGACGCTGACGGAACTACGGACGCTGGATCTGTCGGACTGCCCGGGCATCGAAGATCTCAGCCCGCTGGCCCACCTGGGCGCGCTCGAAACGCTCTACCTGAACGAATGCCACGCGCTTTGCGACCTGACGCCGCTGGCCGCGCTGACGCGCCTGCATACGCTGCATGTGAACGGATGCACGTCGGTGCGCGATCTCGCGCCCTTGGCATCACTGAGCCGCCTGCGGACGCTGTACGCGAATCGCTGCCACGCCATCGAGCATCTCCAGCCGCTGGCGGCCGTGAGCGGATTGCACCACCTCAACCTGAACGACTGCCCGGCCATCGCCGACCTCGGCCCGCTTGCCCGTCTCGACAACTTGCACGTGCTCAAGCTGTTTGGCTCGATCCCGGTGGACTGCGCCCCCGGCGCCGCCCCGCTCGAACACCTGCATGCATTGCGCGTGCTGGTCGCCGACCGCCTGCTCGGCCCACCGCCCGAGCTGGCCTCGCGCCCGACCCCGCTGGGCGCCGACAACGCGCTGCCGCGCATTCGTGCCTGGCAGCGCGATCTGGCGGCCGGCGAAGCCGACAACAGCACCGTCAAGGTGTTCGTGCTCGGTAATGGCACGGTCGGCAAGACCCAGCTCTGCCGACGCCTCAACGGCCAGACCTTCGACCCCACCGTGCCGTCCACTCACGGCATCCATACCGCCGCATTGACCCTGCCCCCCACCGCCGACGGCGCACCGCCCGTCGAACTCGATGTGTGGGACTTCGGCGGCCAGGACGTGTATCTGGGCACTCACGCGCTGTTCCTCGACGAACGCGCCGTCTACGTCCTGGCGTGGACGCCGGCCACCGAAAACTTCGACGCCTTCGAACAAGCCGGCGTGCGCATGTGCAACCGCACGCTGGCCTACTGGCTCGCCTACATCCTCTCGCTCGCGGGCCCGCACGCCCCGGTGATCGTCGCGCAGACCCAGGCGGATGCGCTCGACGACGAACGCGCCCCCCCGCTGCCACCTGACCACGGCTTCATCAGGCTGCGCACCGCGACATCCAGCGCCCGACGCGCGGATGGCCTCGCGCGCCTCGTCGCCGAGTTGCGCGAGGCCACCCATCACCTGCTCCACCGCCATGGCAAGCACCGCCTCCCCGCGAGCTGGGTGGCCGTGACGCGCGCTCTGGCTGACCGGCGCGGCGAACGCATGCTCACACCAAAGGCATTCACGACCCTCATGCGCGAGCACCACGCCTCCGCCCCGGTGAGCGCGGTGGTGGAGTATCTGCATCGCCGGGGCATGATCTTCTGGCGGCACGGCGCCTTCGGCGAGCGTATCGTGCTCGACCTGCCCTGGGCGCTGACCGGGGTGTACACCGTGCTCGAACGCACCACCGTGCTACCCGCCCTCCGACGCCGGCACGGCCGCTTCACCCGCCAGGAACTCGCCGCCCTGGCCTGGCGCGATCGCAGTGAAGACGAGCACCGCATCTTCCTCGACATGATGACCCAATGCGATGTGTGCTTTCCGATCGGCGACGACACCTTCATCGCTCCCGCCGCACTGCCTGATGAAGACACCGTAAGTGACGCCATCACCGCCTGCTGGGGCGCCACCTCGCCCGACACCACGGTCACCCTGCACTACCGCTTCATGCACGACGGCGTCCTGCGCGGCCTGCTGTGCCATGTCGGGCGTCAGCGAGGCGACCGGGCGATCTACTGGTCCGAGGGGGTGTGCGATTACGACGAGGAGCGCGAAACAAGACTACGCGTCCGCGCGGAACGCCCGGACATCGCTTCCGGCGACACCGCGGGCCGTATCAACATCGACGCCGCCGGACCCGCCGCATCGCGAATGGTGCAGGAAGTCGTGGACTGGATGCTGAGATCGGGGATGGGAGAGACGCCGCAGATTCAGCACTCGTGAGCGATCAAAAACCCGACGCTCACGCCCATTCAAGCGGCGCGGGCAAATCTTCAGACGCGTAGTCGATTCGGAGCACCTGCCGAGGGGTCGCCGACGTCGAGGGCCCGGAACGATGCAGCGTGAGCATCGCCAGCACGAGCACGTCACCGGGTTGCGCCTCGGTCGTTTCAATCTCGCAGCTTGCGACCGTTTCGGCGATGTCAGGCTCGGCCACCTTGCCCAAACGATGGCTACCCAAGGCGATCTGCATGGCCCCGTTGTCGGCCGTGTTCGCGTCCAGATGCACACGGACGAATCGCATCTGCTCGAGTACAGCAACCGGGGGCTCGCAGTGCCATGCGCCGGATTTTTGCGACCAATGCTCGTAGCCCGGCGTTTCGGCCCGCGCTTTGACGGCGACGACCCGATCCTGATGCCAGGGGACGCCCCAGTTGGCTGCCGGCTGTTTGTCGAACGCCAACAGCCGCACCGCCTGCATCCCCGGCCACAGCGCCTGCAGCCGGGCGCTGACTGCCCCATTCGCCAGGACGTCGAAGCGCGGGTCGCCACGAGAGATACGCACACCCGGCCGTCCCCCCACGTCCGACAAGCATCGCAACGCATCGAGCTCACTGGCAGGAAGTGCGTTGCGCAGCCAGATACGCCCGCACCGCGCGAATTCCTCGTTGAGCGCTACCCGGTCGCTCATTCGCCATCTCGCTGGCACTTCGACCGGCTCACGACCGCGCTATTCGGAATAGTAGGCAACGAAGGTCACGACGCTGGGAAGGCAATACAGCGCAAGGAAGCCCGCGTAGGTCACGACACCTTCAGTCCCACGCGACGTGACCAGGTGATGCAGCAATACGAACGGCCACAAAACCACCATGAGAAATCCGTAGCTGAAGGGTTTCGACGCCTTTCGCGCTCGCGCATCGGCCACCGCCCAGATCGCCACGAGCGCGGCGTACACGAACATCCACAGACGGTAGAGATACGGAGACGTCATCCCGCCTTCGGCAACCACGGCAATGCCTTCGATGGAAAACATGAGGCTAATCACTGCCATCGCGAGGATCGTCTGGCTTGTAGTCTGAATACGCCCCATGCGCAATGTAGGTACCCGCGTGTCGAGACCACGAACAATTGCGCTGCATATTACGTCAATCGGATCGGCGTATCACCACTTTCACCCCAGCCATGTGACCCCGCCCCCAACGGGCTGATCGCAGCCGATCTCCGAACGGCCACGGCACAAAGACGTGCCAGCCTCGGCAGCGTCCGTGATCAGACCTTGAACCCGGACACCTCGTCTCTCAGGGAACCCGCCGTGCTCTCGAGTTCGGTTGCCGTCTTCGCTGTGTTGCGCACGGCGGCACTATTGCTTTCCGCCATCTGGGCAATGACTTCGACCTTGCGGGCGATATCGCCGCTCACAGCGCTTTGCTCGCGCAGCGCCGAAGAGATATCGGACACGAACTGCACCACGCTCTGGGCGCCGCCGTTGATCTGATCCATGGACTGGCCGGCCTGCCGCGTCAGTTCGACGCCGTGCTGCACGCGTTCCACCCCGGTTTCCATGGTGGAAACGGCCTTTTCCGTCCCCTCCTGGATCGCCCCGACCATATCGGTGATCTCGTTGGTCGCCTGTGCGGTGCGTTCGGCGAGCTTGCGTACTTCGTCAGCTACCACGGCAAACCCGCGACCCGTTTCGCCGGCCCGAGCCGCCTCGATGGCGGCGTTGAGCGCCAGCAAATTGGTCTGTTCAGCGATTTCGCTGATGGCGCTGACAATCGTCGAAATGCGGCCAGACAGCTCTCCAAGTGCGCGAATCGCCACGGCCGTTTCGTTGACGGATTGGGCCACACGCTCCATTTCCGCCCCCGAGCGGCGCACCACGTCGCCACCGGCCGAAGCCAGCGTGCCGGACTTCTGACTCTCGTCAGCGGCGGCGGCCGCATTGCGCGATATCTCGTCGATCCCCACGGTCATCTCCTCGATGGCCGCCGCCATGCTGGTGGCAGATTCGCTCTGCTGCTCGGACCCCACCGCAACATCGGCCGCCGACTTCGACATGTTGGCGGCGGCCCCGCTGAGTTCCTGCGACGTCTTTTTCACCTGCCCGATGATGGCTCTCAGGTTCGCGGCCATGCTGTTGAACTGGTCGGCCACATCGGCCAACTCATCCCGGGCGGAGAAGGTCACTTGCGACGTGTAGTCGCCGCTGGCCAGCTGCGTTGCCCCTACGGACAACTCGTTCACGGACCCGACGATCGAGAAATACATGCCGGCCATGAGGTACAACACCGCCAGGACGGAAAGCACCGACGCGACCATGATCATGCTCAACTGGGTTCTGGCCTGCCCGAGCCGCTCGGTGATGCGATCCATCGTGATCGGCCGCACCGCCCCATCCAGATGCGTTACCAGCGCGCCGATGGCATCGCTGCCCAGGCCGAAAAACGCCTTCGGGGCAATCGAAATCGAGCCTCCCAGCAATTGGCCTTGCACGACGTCATTCAGGCGAGCGTAACCGCTTTCGATCTCCCGCGCGGCGGCGTCGAGGCGCGACTGACTTGCTGGTGCGGCGGCGCCGGCGCGCCTCAGGCGCCCCAGAATATCGTTCTTGCGATACTCGATCAGCACCATCTGGGCCACGAGCTTGTCGCGCTCGGCTTCGGTCAGGCTTCCGCGTGCAACAACGCCCGTTCCAAAGCCACGCAGGCGCCCCAGTCGCTCACTCATGTCGGGCCCGCCCGTCATCAGAATGCTCCCCAACTGAGCCGCGCTCGGATCCGGGTCGGCGGCCAGGTTGACCCGATTCCCCGTCTCCTCCATCAGTTCCAGGACTTTTCGCACCACGTTGGTGTGGGCGACGAAATTCGCGTTCGCTTCCGTCGGCTGTCCCGCACGCAAGCCTTTCCAGTCGGACTGGATTTCAGCCCAGCGGCTTTGCAAATCGGCAATGGCCGGCGCCTCGGCAAATGCCGAATCCACCTGGGTCAGCGCCTTGTCGAACGCAGCAGCCTTGGCATCGATCGCGGCGGCAAGCGTGGAGTCCCCCCCCTTGAGGCCTGCGGTCAAGCCCCGGTGCGCTTGCAACGCTCCCAGTGCCTGCATGATTTCCTGCAACACGACGACGCCGTCACGCGCGTTGGTCGCAGCCTCGATTTGCGTCTGACTTTGCTTGAACACGGTACCCAGCAGCAATACGCAGACTAGTGTGGCAATCCCGCTCACCAGCAGGAATTTCGCCGTGTAGCGCAGCCGATTGAGCAAGAGGACGGCGGGGGCAAACAGGGCCTTCATGCAGGGTCTCCAGCGAAGTTGACGGTCAGATGTACCGTCTCTATAGCATCGGCACACCCGCGACGGGTCTTGATGTCTTTTTGATTGTCATTGACAAATTTAATGATTTGCCACATTTGGATCGATCCAGACACCATGCCGGCCACGTTCCCGAGGCCAATGGACGCACAAGACATCCCCTGCCCACGCGAGTAGCATGACGGGCAGGAATCCCGCTTGATCATGTCCGCGAACGACGCCCTTCCTCCATTACGCATCGGCACCATCGAAGCCGTTCAAGGCCCGGTGGTGGACATCGTCTGCGAACACACGCCGCCGCTGCACCGGGCGCTCTACGCCCTGCCTGACGGCGAGCCCTGCCGGCTGGAGGTATTCCGCGAGCTCGGTGAGCACCATGTGCGCGCCATCGCCCTGCATCGCACCACCGGTCTCGCCCGTGGCCTGCCGGTGATGGACTCGGGCGGTCCGCTCGACGTGCCGGTCGGCGCCGAATGCCTTGGCCGCATGCTCGACGTATTCGGCGCCCCGCTCGACGGCCAGCCGCCGCTGACGGCCACCGAGCGCCGTCCGCTGGTGGCGCCGCCCGGCCCGCTGGCCGAGGCGCGTGCGGCGCAAAGCGTGCTGGAGACCGGCATCAAGGTCATCGACCTGCTGTGCCCCTTCGTGCGTGGCGGCAAGACCGGGCTGTTCGGCGGCGCCGGCGTGGGCAAGACGGTGCTCATCACCGAGTTCATGAACGCCATCATCCAGTTGCACCAGGGGGTGTCGGTGTTCGCCGGCATCGGCGAGCGCATCCGCGAGGGCCACGAGCTGTGGCACGACATGCGCGAAGCCGGCGTGATGCCGCGCACGGTGATGGTGTTCGGGCAGATGGACGAATCGCCCGGGGTGCGCTTCCGCGTCGGCCTCACCGGCCTGGCCTATGCCGAATACCTGCGCGACACCACCGCCAAGGACGTGTTGCTGCTGATCGACAACGTGTTCCGCTTCGTGCAGGCGGGCAGCGAGATCTCCGGCCTGCTCGGGCGCATGCCGGCCACGGTGGGCTATCAGCCGACACTGCTGTCGGAAGTGGCCGAGTTGCAGGAACGCATCTCGTCGAGCACCGCCGGCAGCATCACCTCGGTGCAGGCGGTGTACGTGCCTGCCGACGACATGAGCGACCCGGCGGTGAGCACCATCTTCAGCCACCTGGACACCATGGTGGTGCTCTCGCGCAGCCAGGCGGCCAAGGGCATCTACCCGGCGGTGAATCCGCTCGCCTCCACCAGCAAGATGATGGACCGCCACTTTCTCGGCGAGCGCCACTACCGCGTGGCCGAGGCAGTGCGCGAGCATCTGGCGCGCTATCACGAGCTGGAGGACATCATCGCCATGCTCGGCATGGAGGCGCTGTCGGAGGGCGATCGCCGCGTCGTCAGCCGCGCCCGCCGGCTGCAACGCTACCTCACCCAGCCCTTCCACGTGGTCGCCCAGCACACCGGCATCGCCGGCGCCTCGGTGCCGCTGGAGACCACGCTCACCGACTGCGAAGGCTTTCTCGACGGCCGTTTCGACGCCTTGAGCGAGGCCGACTGCTACATGCGCGGCAGCATGGCGGACGTCAAATGACCGGCTTCGCGCTCACCCTCGCCAGCCCGCGCCAGGTCGAGCACCTCGACGCGGTGGAAAGCTTCGTCGGCACCGACGCCTCCGGCCGCTTCGGCATCCTCGCCGGACGCACGCCGCTGGTGACGGTGCTGGCTTTCGGGCTGGCGCGCATCCGCCTCGCCGACGCGGCCGACTGGCGCTACCTCGCCCTGCCCGGCGGCACCTTGCACTTTGCCGACAACCGGCTGCACATCGCCTGCCGCCACTTCACCCTCGGCGACGATCCAACCCGCCTGCAGGCCGCGCTCACCGAGCAGGCCCAGCGCGAGGACGAACGCCGCGCCGACCTGCGCCACAACCTCGAGCGCTTCGAACAGACGCTCATGAAACGGCTGTGGGAGATGGAACGATGAGCGAGCCGGACCCCGAACACCACCAACGCGAGCAGCTCGACGAGGCCGTGCGCCAGGATTGCGCGCGGCTGGAAAAGGCCGAGCGCGAGCGCCGCAGCATGCTCGGCTACACGGTGTTCATGGGCACCATCGCCGGCCTGTTCGTGGTGCCGGTGGTGGCCGGCGCCTATCTGGGCAAGTGGCTGGACGGCATGGCGGCCGGCTACTCGGTGCGCTGGACGGTGAGCCTGATCCTGCTCGGCGTGGTCGTCGGCGCGATCAACGTCTATCGCTTCATCGAGACCCACCGATGAACGAAGAAGCCATCGTCTTCAGCCTCGGCCCGCTCGCCATCACCCGCCCGGTGGTCACCACCTGGGCGGTCATGCTCGGCCTGGTGCTACTGTGCGCACTCGTCACCCGCCGTTTGGCGCTCGAACCCGGCCGCTGGCAGACCGTGCTCGAAGGCGTGGTCGGCACCATCCACGCCACCGTCGAAGACACCCTGCCCGGCCACGGCGACCGGCTCATGCCCTTCATCGGCACGCTATGGGTGTTCGTCGCCATCGCCAACCTGGTCGGCATCCTGCCCGGCGCCACCTCACCCACCGGAGATCTGTCGACCACCTCGGCGCTGGCAATCCTGGTGTTCCTGTCGGTGCATTGGTTCGGCCTCACCAGCGAGGGGCCGCGCGCCTACCTGCGCCACTACCTGCAACCGAGCCCGATCATGCTGCCCTTCCACATCGTCAGCGAAATCTCGCGCACGGTGGCCCTCGCGGTGCGCCTGTTCGGCAACGTCATGAGCCTGGAAACCGCCGCCGTGCTGGTGCTGCTGGTCGCCGGCTTCCTGGTGCCGGTGCCGGTGCTGGCGCTGCACATCGTCGAGGCGCTGGTGCAGGCCTACATCTTCGGCATGCTGGCGCTGGTGTATATCTCCGGCGGCATCCAGTCCCAACAACATCTTGCCCAACCCGATCCACACGGAGCCCAGCAATGAGCGACATGACCTGGTTTACCTCCCTATCCACGGTGGCGGCGCTGTTCGCCATCGCCCTCGGCGTGTTCTTTCCGGCGCTGGCCATGGGGCGCGCCATCAGCCAGGCGCTCGACGCCATCGCGCGCCAGCCGGAGGCGGAAAAGTCGATCTCGCGGCTGCTGTTCATCGGCCTGGCAATGATCGAATCGCTCGCCATCTACGTGCTGGTGGTGGTGCTGATCGTGCTGTTCCGCAATCCGCTGCTCGAATACCTGATCAAGTGACAATCCTCGGACAGAGCTATGAACCTTGGGATCGGCGCCGCGAAGGCGCCCGAAACATCCGGAACCGCGCCGCGCGGAACGCTCCTCCCCCTTCAAGGGGGAGGCCGGGAGGGGGATGGGGTTGATGGTGGAGTCAATGGTCGTCCTTAACCCCATCCCCACCCCGGCCCGTCCAGGGCTGGCTTTGCACAGCCAGCCCGTTCAACGCGTGAGAAGCGCGGCCTCGCACCCGATTCGGTGCAGGCGCACCCCAACCCGATAAGGAAAGGACATGCAGCTCGACTGGACCACCTTCCTGCTCCAGATCGTCAACTTCCTGGTGCTGGTGTGGTTGCTCAAGCGCTTCCTCTACCGCCCGGTGATGGAGGTGATCGCGCGCCGGCAGGCCGGTATCGATAAGACGGTCGACGACGCCAAGGCCATCGAGGCGCGCGCCAACGCCCTGCGCAGCGATTACGAGGCAAAACTCGCCGAACTCGACACCGCCCATGCCGCGCAGGTGGCGCGTCTGGCCGACGAAGTCGCCGCCGAGCGCACCAAGCGGCTCGACAAGCTCGACGCCGAATTGGCGGCCGAGCGCCAGAAGCGTGCCGCGCTGGCCGAGCGCGAATCGGCTGAATTGCAGCGCAAGGCCGACGAGGCCGCCCACCGCAACGCCAGCGCCTTTGTCGCCCGCCTGCTCGGCCGGCTGGGCGACGCGCATCTGGATCGCCGCCTGCTCGACATGCTGATCGCGGATCTGCCCGGCCTGCCCGACGACCAGCGCGAAGGCCTGCGCCAGGCTGCAGCGGGGCCGGAGGCGCACATCGAAGTGGTCGCGGCCCGTCCGCTGGAGGACGATGCCCAACACGCACTGGGCGATGCGCTCGACGCCTTGCTCGGCCGGCGACTGCCGCTCGACATCAGCACGGATGACAGCTTGCTGGCCGGCCTGCGCGTCGGCCTCGGCCCCTGGCTGCTGGCCGCCGATCTGGCCGACGAGTTGAGCTTCTTCCGCAGCGGAGCCCGGTGTGGCGACTGATCCGCCGGTCCTCGCCGACGACTACCGCCCAGCCCTGCGTGTCATCGAGCGCGGCCGGGTCAGCTCCGTGGGCGACGGCATCGTGTGGATCGAGGGCCTGCCCTCGGCGCGCATGGACGCCATCCTGCGCATCGACGACGGCAGCGAGGCACTGGTGTTCCACCTCACGCCGCAGCGCATCGGCGCCATCCTGCTCACCAGCACGCCGGCGTTGATGGCCGGTTGCGAGGCGCGGCTGTCGGACGAACAACTCACCATGCCCACCGGCGACGCCCTGCTCGGCCGCGTCGTCGATCCGCTCGCCAATCCGCTCGACGGCGGTGCGCCCATCGACTGCAACGGCCGGCGCATCGTCGATGGCGACTCGCCCCCCATCGTCGCGCGCGACTTCGTCGACCGCCCGCTGTATTCCGGCAGCAAGGTGGTCGATACGCTGATCCCGGTCGGGCGCGGCCAGCGCCAGTTGCTCATCGGCGACAACGGCACCGGCAAGAGCGCGCTGGCGCTCGACGCGGTGATCGCCCAGCGCGACCAGCAGGTGCGTTGCGTGTATGTGCTCATCGGCCAGAAGCGCTCGTTGGTGGTGCAGACCATCGACACGCTGCGCGCCCACGGCGCGCTCGCCTACACCACCGTGGTGGTCGCCGAGGCCACCGCCAGCCCCGGCATCAAGTATCTGGCGCCCTTCGCCGGCTGCGCGGTCGCCGAGGGCTGGATGCACGCCGGCCACGACACGCTGGTGATCTACGACGACCTCACCACCCACGCCCGCGCCTACCGCGAACTGTCGCTGCTGCTGCGCCGTCCCCCGGGGCGCGAGGCCTATCCGGGCGATGTCTTCCACGTGCACTCGCGCCTGCTCGAGCGCGCGACGCAGCTGAAACCGGAACACGGCGGCGGATCCCT
>JBNKNO010000010.1:0-49816 GCA_050293885.1 Rhodocyclaceae bacterium
TGGCGCGCCGCACCTTCTCGATCGTTCGGCAAAATCTGGTCTGGGCCTTTGGCTACAATGTGGTGGCGATCCCGTTGGCGGTAGCCGGCTGGGTTACGCCCTGGATGGCCGGCATCGGCATGTCGGCCAGCTCCCTTCTCGTGGTGCTCAACGCCTTGCGTTTGCAGCGCCAAAAAAAGTCGGCGGCCTGAATGGAAAGTCTCTACCTGCTCATTCCCTTGTCTGTCCTGCTTGTGTTCGTGATCGGCTTCCTGTTCTGGTGGTCGGTTCGGCACGGGCAGTTTGACGACATGGAGGGGCCGGCCTACCGCGTGCTCATGGACGACGACGACCCGAAGGCGGACAAGGAAGTCGCGTCGGCGCCGGCGGATGGGGATGGCCGCTCCCGCAGGTAGCGAGCTACCGCCGCTTCCTCTTATCCCGCTTGGGCATGGCGTCATTGATCCATATCAATGTGCTTTGTGCGCAAATACTCATACTAGAGCCATGGTTTTTGGGGGTTGGTCGCGACAAACGCGCGACGGGCGCCCGAGCAGGAAATCATGTCTCTCTGTTGGGGTTGGGGGTGCGTGCAGACGCACCCTTTTTTTTGCCTTGAATTGGCCGGAGATGGGCATGACGGGCTTGGTCAGCCATCGTGCACTGCAATACAATGCAAAGCTGTATTGATCTGTATCAAAAGGCTTCCCGGGGTCGCGCGTATCCTTCGGTTCGATCGTCCCGGTATCGCGCCGAGACGCGGGGGGTTTAAAAGTTTTAAATCAAAGAGGTGACTCACATGCAATCGCAAGCGACTTACAACTATAAAGTCGTGCGCCAGTTCGCCGTGATGACGGTGGTTTGGGGTATTGTGGGCATGCTGGTCGGCGTTGTCGTCGCAGCACAGCTCGTATGGCCTGAACTGAATTTCGCCGAGTGGTTCCACTTCGGCCGACTGCGCCCGCTCCATACTAATGCCGTGATTTTTGCGTTTGGGGGTTGTGCCCTGTTCGCCACGTCGTACTACGTTGTACAGCGTACGAATCACACTCCGTTGTTTGCGCCCGGTCTGGCGGCCTTCACCTTCTGGGGTTGGCAGCTGATCATCCTGCTTGCGGCCATCTCGCTGCCGCTGGGCTTCACCACCGGCAAGGAATACGCCGAGCTGGAGTGGCCGATCGACATTCTGATCACGGTCGTGTGGGTGTCCTACGCCATCGTGTTCTTCGGCACCATCGCCAAGCGCAAGACGTCCCACATCTACGTGGCCAACTGGTTCTACGGCGCCTTCATCATTGCCGTGGCGCTGCTGCACCTGGTCAACAGTGCAGAAATCCCGGTCGGCCTCACCAAGTCCTACTCCGCCTACGCGGGTGTGCAGGACGCCATGATTCAGTGGTGGTACGGCCACAACGCGGTGGGCTTCTTCCTGACCGCCGGCTTCCTGGGCATGATGTATTACTTCGTGCCGAAGCAGGCCGATCGCCCGGTCTACTCCTACCGCCTCTCGGTGGTGCACTTCTGGGCGCTGATCTTCACCTACATGTGGGCCGGTCCTCACCACCTGCACTACACGGCGCTGCCTGACTGGACCCAGTCCGTCGGCATGATCTTCTCGCTGATTCTGTTGGCACCGAGCTGGGGCGGCATGATCAACGGCATCATGACGCTGTCGGGTGCCTGGCACAAACTGCGTACCGATCCGATCCTCAAGTTCCTGATCACCTCGTTGTCCTTCTACGGCATGTCGACCTTCGAAGGTCCGATGATGTCGGTGAAAACCGTCAATGCGCTGTCGCACTACACCGACTGGACCGTCGGCCACGTGCATTCCGGCGCGTTGGGCTGGGTGGCCATGGTGTCGATCGGTGCCATGTACTACCTGCTGCCGCGCATGTACGGCAAGACCGAGATGTATTCCACCAAGTTGATCACGACCCACTTCTGGATCGCGACCATCGGTGTGGTGCTGTACATCGCCTCCATGTGGATTGCCGGTGTGATGCAGGGCCTGATGTGGCGCGCTACCAACCCGGACGGCACGCTGACCTACTCTTTCGTTGAGTCGGTGAAAGCCAGCTACCCGTTCTGGTCGATCCGTCTGCTCGGCGGCGTGCTCTTCCTCGGCGGCATGCTCATCATGTTCTACAACATGGTGAAGACCATCGCCGGCCAGAAAGCCTATAGCGCACCTGTGGTAGCCCCGCAGGCGGCCCACGCCTAATTCCAGGAGACGAAAATGGCTCAATCGAAGCATGAGTTTATCGAGCGCAGTGTCGCCTGGATGATTGTCCTGACACTGCTGACAGTGAGTGTGGGCGGTCTGGTCGAGATCGTGCCGCTCTTCTTCCAGAAATCCACGACGACGCCGGCCAACGAGTTGGTCAAGCCGTACGATCCGCTGCGTCTGGCGGGACGCGACATCTATATCCGCGAAGGCTGCTACAACTGCCACTCGCAGATGATTCGTCCGTTCCGTGCCGAGACCGAACGCTATGGTCACTACTCCGTGGCGGGCGAGTTCGTGTATGACCACCCCTTCCAGTGGGGGTCCAAGCGCACCGGGCCCGATCTGGCCCGTGTGGGTGCTCGCTACTCCGACGAATGGCACCGGGTTCACCTGAACAACCCGCGTGACGTGGTGCCCGAGTCGAACATGCCGGCATTCCCTTGGCTTGAGCGCCCGGTTGCCAGCGCAGACATCGAAGACAAGATGCGTGCGTTGAACATGGTTGGTCTCAAGAAATATTCGGATGAAGAAATCGCTGGCGCCAAGGCTGCCCTTGAGGGCAAGACCGAGATGGACGCTGTGATTGCTTACCTGCAGGGGCTCGGTCTCGCGCTCCAGAACGTGCAGTGATTGGGTGAGGTTGCGCCGTGGATATCAACGATATGCGTTCCATCCTGACATTGCTGGCCTTGCTGTGCTTCCTGGGCATTTGTGTCTGGGCTTACAGCAAGTCGGCAAAGAAGGGATTCGACGAGGCGGCGCTACTGCCCTTTACCGATGAAGATCCGCCCGCCGGGCAACACGCCGACGGGCAACGGAAGGAAGGATAAGAAAATGGCTGACTTCGTTAGCGGCTTCTGGAACGGTTACGTCATGGTCCTGCTGGGCCTGAGTCTCGCGTTCTGTTTGTTCATCCTCGTGTCCAACATGGGCAAGGGGGCCAAGAAGGGCGAAGAGGTGGAACTGCACGGTCACGTGTGGGATGAAACCCTCGCCGAGTACAACAATCCGCTGCCCCAGTGGTGGATGTATCTGTTCTGGATTACGGTGATTTTCGCCATCGTGTATCTGGTGGCATATCCGGGTTTCGGAAACTTCAAAGGGATGCTGGGCTGGTCCTCCCAAGGGCAGTACGACGGTGAAATCGTCAAGGCCGACGAGAAATACGCGCCCATCTTCAAGAAGTTTGCGGACATGGATCTGAAGGCCGTTGCTGCCGATCCGGAAGCCAAGGCCATGGGCCAACGTCTGTTCCTGACCTACTGCGCGCAGTGTCACGGTTCCGACGCACGGGGCGCCAAGGGCTTCCCCAATCTGACCGACAACGATTGGCTGTATGGCGGTGAGCCGGACACCATCAAGACCACGATTCTCGGTGGTCGTCAGGGGATCATGCCGCCGTTCGGGCCGGCCCTCGGCGCAGATGGCGTTGAAGACGTGGCCAACTACGTTCGTTCCCTCTCCGGTCTGGCCAACGATTCGCTTCGTGCCCAGCGTGGTCAGGAGTTGTTTGCGCAGAACTGCGCGGCCTGCCACGGTCCGGACGCAAAGGGGATGGCGGCCATTGGTGCGCCGAATCTGACCGACGAGACCTGGCTGTATGGCTCGTCCAAGACGACCATCATGGAAACCGTGACCAATGGTCGCAGCAACAAGATGCCGACGTTCGAAGCCTTCCTCGGCAACGACAAGGTGCATCTGCTGGCAGCCTACGTGTATGGCCTGTCCAACGAAGCCAAGTAAGCCGCGTTGTGACTGACAAGGTATCCCCGGGCGTGTCCCGGGGATATTTTGAGCTAGAATATTAGCATTTACTTATAAGACGATTATGAGCGACCCAGCCCCCCAAGCGACGCGTAACCAGAGCGCGGTCGACGCGCAGGAAACCGAACTCTACGAGGCGCACAAGAAAATCTATGTGCGCATGACGAGTGGCTTGTTTGCGAACTGGCGGTGGGTGCTGGTCTGGTTCACGCAATTGCTGTTCTATGGACTGCCTTGGCTGATCTGGAATGGGCGCCAGGCGGTGCTGTTCCATCTCGTCGAACGCAAGTTCTATATTTTTGGTTGGGTGTTCTGGCCGCAGGATGTGTTTTTCCTCGCCATCCTGCTGATCATTTCCGCCTATGGGCTGTTCTTCTTCACGGCGATCGCGGGGCGATTGTGGTGTGGCTATGCGTGTCCGCAGACGGTCTATACCGAGATCTTTCTCTGGATCGAGCAAAAGATCGAAGGGGATCGCAACAAGCGGATGAAGCTCGACAAGGCGCCGATGAGCGCGCGCAAGCTCGGCTTGAAGAGTCTGAAGTACTTTGTATGGGCCGTGGTTGCCCTGTGGACCGGCTTTACCTTCGTCGGCTACTTCACGCCCATCCATGAGCTTGTTGCCTCGGTGCCGAGCCTCGGCTTCGGATCCTGGGAAATATTCTGGATCCTCTTTTACGGCAGTTTCACCTACCTGTTTGCGGGCGTGATGCGCGAGCAGGTGTGCAAGTACATGTGTCCCTATGCCCGTTTTCAAGGGGTGATGTTCGATCCCGATACGCTCATCATCACCTATGACGAAGAGCGGGGCGAGCCACGAGGCGCCCGCAAGAAAGGGGTTGAACCCAACTCGGTCGGCAAGGGCGATTGTGTCGATTGCGGCATCTGCGTGCAGGTGTGTCCGACGGGTATCGACATTCGCCAGGGCTTGCAATACGAGTGCATCGGCTGCGCGGCCTGTATCGATGCTTGCGACCAGGTGATGGACAAGATGAACTATTCGCGTGGGCTCATCCGCTATTCCACCGAAAACGCGATCAAGAAGCATTGGGGTGGCAAGGAGATCTTTGCGCATGTCATGCGACCGCGTACGTTGATCTATGGCGGCATTCTGGTCCTCATCTCCATCGCGTTTGTGTGGGGGCTGGCGACGCGCGAGCCGCTGCGGGTGGATATCATCCGTGACCGTACGACGCTTGCACGGGAGGTTGCAGGGGGCAACATCGAGAATGTGTACCGTTTGCAGGTCATGAACATGTCCGAGGCGCCTAGAACTTTCGATATCTCGGTGTCAGGGCTTGACGGTATCTCGCTTGGGAATTTCGATGGTGTCATCGAAGTCGAACCGGCGACTACCCAGGCGGTGACGCTACAGGTTCAGGTGCCGGTCGATGTGGGCGTGCCGGGGTCGTCGAACCCGATATTCTTCAACGTGACCGCGCGCGATGATGGCAAAATTGCGGTCAAAGAAAAATCCACCTTCCTTTTGCCCCGATGAGCACGCACGCAATGACCGCAAGTAAAACAGTCTGGTATCGCCAGGCGTGGCCCTGGTTTCTGATCGCATTGCCAGCGACGGCAGTCGTGGCGGGGTTCATCACCTTGTGGTTCGCCGTGACCTCGAATGACGGGCTGGTTGTGGATGATTACTACAAGCAGGGCCTGGCGATTCAGAAGACCATGGCCCGCGGTGTCGAGGCGGCTCGGCTGGGGCTTGAAGCTGACGTTGCAATCAGCGCGGAGCAGGTGTCGGTGCGCTTGAACAGCCGCCAGGGCGCAGCATTGCCTGAGGCACTTTTCGTTTCGATCACGCATCCCACACGCAGCCACATGGATCAGCATGTTGCGTTGGTGGGTAGCAATGGTGTTTACACGGCCCGGATTCAGCCCCTGCAGACAGGGCGCTGGCATCTGGTGCTCGAAGACGAGTCCCGCGCATGGCGCATGACCGGGACCATCCATCTCCCGACAGAGACACAAGTGAGGTTGATTCCTCCGGACAATTAGTCAGACCAAGGAGATGCGTTATGGCACTGCAAGAGCTTTTCACGACGGATATCGGGCTGCTTAGCGTCTTTACCATCGGTTTTGTGGTGGTGATGGCGGTCTACCTCTACCGCTATGTCAAACAGCACATGCGCGAGGACGAGCAGTTGCACGGACATTAACTTCCGCAAGGCGCGGATCAGGAGAGTGAGTGCAATGATGAAGTTGATTCAGGTGTTGTGGCCATCGTTTCTGATCGCCGGCGTGGCTGAAGGATTGTTCTTCACCATCGTTGATCCGCAGCAACTCTACTTGTTTGGAGAGCCGGTGGACTATTCCGCGCTGGCGACCTATTCCATCGGTTTCTTCGCTTTCTGGCTGGTTTGTGCGGCATCGAGTCTGACGACGGTGTTTTTGCAAACGTCGGCGCAGGATCTCAATCGACAGTAAGTCGAGCGGCCCGCCGATGCGTGCGTGATGCGCGTCAAGCGCGGTTTTGCTTCGCCTTGTTTTCGGCGAGTCGGGTGACTTGCTCGAGGAGCGCAGCGAGATCTTCCTGACGGGAGACCGTATAGGCCGGGTCGTCATTTTCGTCGAATGCCTGGCCCATCTGGCGCCAGTCTTCCTCGGTCAGATGCTCGCGCGCGAGCGGTAGCAGCAGCTTCTCTTCCATCGCCATGTGCTGCCACATCGCGTCGGAATACTGATCGACGGCGCTGGCGAAGGCCGCCAGAGACCCGGTCTCGCCATTCTCGAAGTCTTCCAGCCGCTCGTGCAGGCGGGCCACCAGGCCTTCCGTTCGCAGGTGCTGCTTCTCCAGTTCATCGAGCACCTTGTCTGCGGCGTGCGTGCGTTCGCGCAATTTGGAAAAAAGAAAGGTGTCTTCCTTGGGGTGGTGTCGCTTCTCGGGATAGGCGTCGATGTAGTAGAGCATGGCCCTGAGCGCCTTGAAGTCGCACTGACCGCCGTTCGTGCGGGCTTCGTTGAGCAGATGCTTGAGGCCATGCACGATCGCTTTGAGCGAACGATGCTCCTCGACAATGGTGGCGATGGCGTCAGCGCTCATTGCAGACGTCCGTTCAGCGGTAGACGAGCACGGGGATGCGCGTGTGCGTGAGCACCTTGTGGGTCTCGCTGCCCAACAACAGGCTGGCCAGTCCGCGGCGGCCGTGCGAGGCCATGAAGATGAGATCGCAGCCATGCTGCTCGGCGGCTTCGATGATGGCTTCGTAGGGCACTTCACTCACATTGGTATCGGTGTCGCAGACAACGCCAACCGCCTCGGCTTTTGCCCGGGCATTGTCGAGAATGCGCGCGGCTTCCTGCGCGGCGCCTTTGGCGAACTGTTCTGGGGTGGTCGGGTCGATGAGTGCGCCCTCGCCGTATATCGGCATGGGGAAGTCCGGCTGCGCATAGTAGAACGTGACGCGCGCATCGGTCTCCTTGGCGAAGCTGATGGCGCGATTGACGGTCGCCTCGGAAAGATCGGAACCGTCGGTGGGTACGAGCAGGTGCTTGAACATGGTGCGACTCCTGAGGGGGTGCCTGACCGATTATAGTCGCCGATGTATTCGGACGGCGATTGACGATGATCAAACTCTGGCCGGGTGTGCCGCGCACAATGCCAGCTAGGTAGGGTGTGGTGAAGCAATGGCGTTCGAACGGGAGAGACCTTTCGATGAGTTCACGCAAAACCGTGGCCCCGGTGCAGGTGGTCGATGCGGCGCTACATCAGATTCATGATCAGTGGCAGACGATTGTCGACCCGCTGGGGATGGCGGCGCCGATTCTTCATGCGCATCTGGCCTGGTTGGCCCATCCGCAGGAGCTGGCCGAGAACATGGTGGCGTTTTCCGGGCAGTTGTGGGCCTTGCAGTGGCATAGTCTGCGGCGGCTGATCGGCACGCCGAGCCAGAGCCCGATCGAGCCGCGCCCCGACGACACCCGCTTCAACGATCCGGTGTGGCAGGAGTCGGCGACCTGGGATCTGGTGAAGTCGTGGTATCTGCTGTCCACACGCCATTCGCAGGACATGCTCTACAACACGCCGGGTCTGTCGGCCGAGAATCGGCGACGCGCTGCGTTCTGGTGGCGCAACTGGCTCAACGCCGTGGCCCCGACCAATTTTCTGCTGACCAATCCGGTGGCGCTGCGTCTTGCGGCGCAAACCAACGGCGAGAGCCTGCGCCAGGGGTGGAAGAACTATCTGGCGGACTTGCAGGCGCGCATGGTGCGCATGAGCGATCCGGACGGTTTCGAGGTCGGCGGCAATATCGGCAACACGCCGGGGCAGGTGGTGTTCCGCAATCGATTGCTGGAGGTGATTCACTACGCGCCGCGGCAAAAGAAGATCTGCGCCAAGCCGGTGGTGTTGATCACGCCCTGGATCAACAAGTTCTACATTCTGGACCTGAACGAACGCAAGAGCATGGTGCGCTACCTGCTCGATCAGGGGCTCGATGTCTATATCACCAGCTGGAAAAACCCCGATGCGTCGATGCGCCACGTGAGCTTCGACGACTACATCCTCGAAGGCGTCCACGCGATCGTCGAGACGGCCAGAGCGCAAAGCGGGCAGCCCTCGGTGCACGCGGTGGGCTATTGCATTGGCGGCACCGCCCTGTCGGTTTACATGGCGTGGGCGAACCGTCACTTTGGCGAGTCGGCCATGCCGGTGTCGGACTGGACCTTGCTGACCACCTTGGTGGATTTTCGCAAGCCGGGGGACATCGAGGTATTCATCGACGAGGGGAGCGTGCGTTATCTGTGCAACAACATGGCGCGCACCGGGTATCTCGACGGTGCGCAAATGGCCTCGGCGTTTCGATTGCTGCGCTCCAACTCGCTCATCTGGCACTACGTGGAGCATGGCTGGCTCTACGGGGAGCCGCCGCCGTCCTTCGATGTGCTGTTCTGGAACATGGACACCACGCGCATGCCGTTCGCGATGCACGCGTGGTACCTGCGCGAGCTCTACCTGCACAATCGCCTGATCGAGCCCGACGCGCTGACGGTCGCGGGGGAGCCCATCGACCTCAATCGCATCACGCAACCGCTCTACATGGTGGCGGCGGAGGACGACCACATCGCGCCGTCGCAGCAGACCTTCCGCATGGTCCACTTCGCTCGCGGCGCCAAGCGTTTTGTCCTGAGCAGCTCCGGTCACATTTTCGGCATCGTCAATCCGCCCGTGGCGCCACCCAAACGGCACTATTGGGTGGCGACCGCGCATCGGGCTGACCGCTGGGAAGCCTGGCGTGAGCGCGCGCAGAAGACCCCCGGGAGCTGGTGGGACGACTGGATGGTCTGGCTCAAGCCGCGATGCGGCGAGCAGGTGCCGGCGCGACCCGTGGCCACCGACGCCAACCCGGCGCTGGCAGAGGCGCCTGGCAGCTATGTTCACGAGCCCTGAATCGGTACGCATTCAGGGTTCAAGTCCGAATCGGCCATGCCGTTGTAAAGGCATCGTACGCATGTAGTCGCTTCGGTATGCCCCGGAGCGTCTGCATGCCCGTATCGCTGGACAACTGTCTGGTCGAGCCGTGAGGGAGAGTATGGACGCCGCAGCATGTACCAATGAAAACGACGCCGCCAAGGACACGGAGCTGGCACGGATTGTTCGTGTCAATGAGGAAATCAAGGCGATTGTCGCGACTGCATTCAAGATCAACCTGATGGCGCTCAACGCGATCTTCCTGGCCAAGCGTGCCGGTCATGCGGCGCGGGGATTTGGTGTGCTCTCGAACGAGCTACGTCGCTTTGCCCAGGATCTCACCCGTGAGATGGCCATCTTGCGTGACATGACCGCCAACACCGTTTCCACCGTGACCAGCGTGGTGCAGCAAAAGCGCTTGAACAGCATTCTGGAAGACGCGGTTCGCCGCTGTGGTGATACCGGCCATGGCGAGGTGCTCGTCCAACGGCGTGGCCAGCGTCAGTTGCAGGATCGGCGCACACAGTTGCGCGATCTCGATCGTCGCCTGCGCAGCGCGCTGGAGGACACCGGGCAACTGGTCGAACTCGGTGGCGTGCTGGCGCGCTCGGCCAAGATCGAGGCGGCCTACGGCGGCAACTTCAGCGCCTCGCTGATGCAGGTGTCGAGCGACTTCGGCGATGTCATTACCTTGATCAAGCAAGCGCTCGAACGGCTGGGCCGGCTGCGCCTGAGCTGAATCGACCACGGGAGCTCCCATGAAGCACACACGCTGTATTTTCGAAGATGGTGATCACCGCTGGTACGCGATCGTTCGCGACCCGGATCGGCCGGGGCACATCATCGACACCAATGAATTCATCATTCGCAGCGACGACGAACTGCTCCTGTGCGACCCGGGGGGCATCGAGGTCTTTCCGGCCGTCTTCTCGGCCTTGAGCCAGGAGTGTGATCCGGGCAAGCTGAAGGCGATTTTCGCCTCGCATCAAGACCCCGACATCATCTCCTCGTTGGCCTTGTGGCTGGAGTTCAACCCCGCGCTGAAGTGTTACACGAGCTGGTTGTGGAGCGCGTTTTTGCCGCACTTCGGGGGTACCGCCGACACCTTCAAGAGTATTCCCGACGAGGGCATCGAAATCGCCTTGGGGTCGATTACGCTGACCGCCGTGCCGGCCCACTACCTGCACTCATCGGGCAACTTCCAACTCTACGATCCGAAGGCCCGGATCCTGTTCTCGGGCGACGTGGGGGCGGCGCTGTTGCCGGAAGACGCGGACGGCCTTTTCGTCGAGGACTTCGATCAGCACATCCAGTACGCCGAAGGCTTTCACAAGCGCTGGATGGGCTCCGAGCGCGCCAAGAACCAATGGTGTGATCGCGTGTCTGCCATGCAGGTGGACATGCTTTGCCCGCAGCATGGCGCCATCTACCGAGGCGACGACGTCAAACGTTTCATCAACTGGTTCCGCGCGCTGGAGGTTGGCGTCGCAAGCAACTGAACCCGCGATTGCGTCGGGCCGTGCAGGGATTGGGGTGTGCGCCTTTCTTTGCATGACTGTCGCATGCGGTTGATTCCGGTCAATGTGCGGGCGCCGTGTTCGATCAAAATCAACACGCACGTACTTTTGTCGGAGTTCAAGCCCATGGCGAGCCTGTCCCAGAAAATGCGCCGAGATCACGGGCGCTGCGACCTGTTGTTTTCCAAAGCCGAATCGTCGGCAGAGGTCGGGCGTTGGGACGAATGTCAGCGTGACACGCAAGCGTTCGTCGATGGGGTTCTTGAACACTTCGCGGTCGAAGAGGACGCCCTGTTTCCCGCCTTCGAGGCACGTACCGGCATGACGGAAGGCCCCACCCGGGTGATGCGAAGTGAGCACGAGCAGATGCGTGAGCTCATGCAGGCGCTTCTCGATGCCGCCGCCCACGCTGACGGTGACACGTTTGCCGACACGGCGGAAACGCTGCTCATCCTCATGCAGCAGCACAACATGAAAGAAGAAAACATCCTCTATCCCATGTGTGACCAGACCGTTGGCGACGACGCCGGTGTGTGCGCGCGCGTGGACGAACTCGCCGACGGAGGCGCGAATGGCTAAAGTGCATTCGCCAACGGTGGTGGTCGATGCTCGCGGCATGCTGCCTCCCGAACCGATGGAGCGCACGCTCGAAGGGCTTGACCTGCTTGGCCCCGAAGACAGCCTGCTGCTGATCATTCCGCGCCAGCCGGCGCCGCTATTCGACATGCTCGACCAGAACGGCTACCGCTATGAGGTATCGACGCGTGACGATGGCGCCTTCGATATCCTGATCCGACACAAAGCCTGAGCCACGCGTGCTCGCCATGCAGCCGTTGTCGTTCGAGCAGGCGCCGCCGCCGTCGGTGCCGCTCCGCTTCTTCTTGAGCGCACCGGCGTTTCTGTTGCTCGCCGGCGTGGTGGCGCTGTTCGATGGGCAAACCGTGTTTGCATCACGTTGGAGCCCCTCGGCGTTGGCGTTGACGCACCTGATCACCACCGGTTTCATGCTGCAAGTGATGTGCGGCGCCTTGTTTCAACTCATGCCCGTGGCCGCAGGGGCCAATCTATGGCGCCCGGCGATGCTGGCCTGGATGGTCCATGTCGCGGCTGGCGTGGGCTCTTTGTGCCTTGCCGGCGGCTTCTATCTGAACGACGGGCGCGTACTCGTTGCCGGTGGGCTGTTGCTGGCCACCGCCTTGAGCCTGTTCGTGGTCGCCGCGCTTGTTGCGTTGTTGCGTACGCCCGCGCGCGGGGCGACGGTGGTGGCGCTGCGTTGGGCAGTGGTGTGCCTGTGCTTCACCGTGGCGCTGGGCGTGAGCATGGCGCTGGCGCGCGGCGGTTACGCCGATGTCGCCGCGTTGCGGTGGACCCCCGTGCATGTGGCCATGGGCCTGGCGGGATGGGGTGGGGTGCTGGTGGCCGGTGCCGCCTACCTCGTGGTGCCCATGTTTCAGCTCACCCCCGCTTATCCGGACTGGTTCACGCGTACCTACGTCTGGGGGGTCGTGGCGTCGCTGGGGCTGGGGGCGCTCATTGATAACGCCATGGGCTGGATGCCCCTGCTGGCGGCGGTGGCCGGGTTTGCGCTGATGACGCTCGATCGCCAGCGCCGACGTCGCCGTGCCCGCCGAGACATGACCTTGCGTCTGTGGCAACTGGCGATGGGGAGCGTGTGCGCCGCCTGTACGTGCGGCGCCTTGTCACTTGCCGGCGTGGGCGGGGCGTCGATGAACCTGCTCGCGGGCGTGTTTGTGCTCTATGGCGGTTTTGTCTCGCTGACCGTCGGCATGCTGTACAAGATCATGCCGTTCATTCTGTGGTTGTATCTGCAGCCGCGTCTGAACCACGTGCCGCCAATGACGCGCATGCTCTCCGACGCGCTGATCCGGTGGCATTTTCGCTTTCACGTGGGGGCATTGGTGGCCGCGCTGGCGGCCGTCGGCTGGCCGCTGATGGGACGTGTTGCCGGTGGATTGATGCTGATCGCCGCGGCCTTGCTGACAGCCCAGCTGGTGGGCGTTTGCCGACAGGCGCGCGGTGCGCTGGCTCGTGTGACTCAGCCTTCGTAGTGGCGGAGTTTGTCGACGTCGTGCAGGGTGATTTGCTTGCCTTGCACGGAGATGAGCTTGTTCGAGGACAATTCGTGAAAGATGCGCGACAGGGTTTCCGGCGTGAGATTGAGGCGCGAGGCGACAATCTGTTTGCTCGTCGGCAACTCGATCACATGAAGCATTTCCTGACAGGGCTCCGCGTGCGCTTGCTGAAGCAGATAGCCGATCACCCGCTGGGTGCTCGAGCGAAGGGAGTAGGATTCGACGTCGCGCACGATGCTGTGCAGACGGATTGCCATGCCGGCCAGCATGCGGCGGGCAAAGCCCGGATCATGCCCGATCTGGTCGAATACCGCTTCGCGTGCCACGTGCAGCAGCAGGGTGTCGGCCAGCGATTCGGCGAACACCGGGTACTGCTTGTCCATGAACATTACCGCCTCACCGAAACTCTGGTGTGGCCCGAGTATTTCAACCACCTTTTCATTGCCGTTCGGCGAGGAAAACGCCAGTTTGATCTGGCCGAAGATGACGTAGTAGAAGCCCTTGGGTTGATCGCCGCGCTGAAAAAGCATTTCTCCCTTGTTCAGGCGCTTTTCACGTGTCGTCTCTGCAATCAGCTGCAGGTCGTCCGGCGACATGGCGCTGAACAGGGGCATGCGACTCAACAGGCCGGGGATATCGATCTTGTCGTGGCTCATGGCGGCTTGGTAGCGTGAATTTGACGACGAATGTACCACGTGCCCCGACGCCTATGTAGTGCCCGACAGCACATCAGAAAACGCTGATAAATATGACGACACAGACCCGGAAACCCTTTTTACTGCATGTCGCGCCTCACCGCGGCATGTTCCTGCTCGGCATGACGCAGTGCGTGCTGGTGATGCTGCCCTGGTGGGTCGAGATGGTGTTGCGGTCGCATGGCGGTGGGTTGAGCTGGCCATGGCCGCCGGCGTGGTGGCATGCCTTGATGCTCATCTACGGCGTCTTTCCGTGTTTCATCTTCGGTTTCGTGCTCACCGCCATGCCGCGCTGGCAGTCTTATGGCGATCTGCCGGTCGCCCGTTTTGCCTGGGGCTGGTGGTTGCTGGCGGCCGGCTGGGGTTTGGTCTACGCCGGATTCCTCTGGCCGAGTGTGCGCATCGCCGGGCTGGTGTTGGTGGCACTGGGTTGGGGCGGCGTGTGCCTCACCCTGTTGCCGGTGGCCTTGCGGCCGGGACGCGGGCGGATGCATGCGCTGCCGGTCTGGCTTGCGATGGTGGCCGGGCTGATCGGTTGGTCGTTGGTGATCGGCATGGCGATCGACGGGGACGGTCGCTGGGCGCCGTGGGCCATCGACGTCGGGCTGTGGGCCTTTCTGTTGCCGATATTCCTGTGTGTGTGTCATCGCATGGTGCCGTTCTTCTCGCATTCGGTCCTGCCCGAGTACACCATGCTGCGGCCGCGCTGGGCGCTGTTCGGGCTCTTGTTCGGCTCGCTGGTGCATGGGGCCTTGGATCGCGCTTCGTTGATCGAATGGCGTTGGGCCGTCGATGTGCCGATGGCCGTGACCGGCGTCTGGTTGACGGTGCGCTGGGGGTTCCGGCGCAGCTTTGCCGTGCGTCTTCTTGCCATGCTTCACGTCGGGTTCGCGTGGTTCGGGATCGCGATGGCGCTGTTTGCGATCCAGTCGATCGCCTTGAGCTTGGGGGTGACCGCGCTTGGGCTCGCGCCGGTGCATGCGTTGGTGATCGGCATGTTCTCGGTGCTGATGCTGGGCATGGTGTCGCGGGTCACGCTGGGGCACTCCGGCGCGGCGCTGGCCGCCGATGTGCTCACCTGGCGTTTGTGTTGGGGCCTACAGGCCGTGGCGCTGTTGCGTGTGCTCGCCGAGCTCCTGCCCGGGTACGATGTGTGGCTGGTGTTGGCGGCGAGCGGGTGGCTTGCCGTGTTTGTCGTGTGGGCTTTGCGGTATCTTCCGGTGTACCTGCGCCCGCGTGTGGACGGGCGCGCCGGATAAGGTTTTGCCGATGTATCAGGCCGTCAAACATGTTCACCTGACTTGCGTCGCCCTGAGCCTGAGCGGCTTCTTGCTGCGCGGTTTCTGGATGGTGACCGGGTCGCCGTTGCTCACTGCTCGGCTCACGCGTATTGCGCCCCACGTGGTCGATACCGTGTTGCTGGCCAGCGCCTTGGTGTTGGCCAGCCAGTTCACGCCGGTGCCTGCCTGGATATGGGCCAAGGTCGCAGGCTTGCTCTGCTATATCCTGTTAGGCATGCTTGCACTCAAGCGTGGCAAAACGCTCGCGGTGCGTATTGCCGCGCTGCTGGCGGCGGTGCTGACTTTTGCCTGGATTGTCTCGGTCGCGTTCAGCAAGACGCCGGCCGGATTTTTCGCCTGATCAAGGAGTCTTCGGGCATGACTGATTCGCTGATTCCCGTCGCGCCGGGGCTCGACGAGCCACTGGAAATTCTCTCTGCGTGCCATGGGCGGATGCTCGCCCAGCTCGAGACGCTCGATCGACTGGTGCGCTGGCTGCCGGAACACGGTGCCGACGCGGACGCTCAAAAGGCCGCGGCCAACGTCATGCGGTATTTCGATACCGCGGCCGTCAATCACCAGCGGGATGAGGAAGAGGACATATTCCCGATGCTGTTGGCGCGTTGCTCGACGGCAGCGAGTATCCGTATTCGCCGCTTGATCGCGTGGATAGAGGACGATCATCGGGCAATGGAGGCAGCGTGGGGCGCAATGCGCGTGTCGCTGGAGGCTATCGCACAGGGAAGGTCGTCGGCGCTGAGTGCCGATGAAGTCGCCGATTTTTCGTCGCGATATCTCAGCCACATCGACCGTGAGGACAACGAGCTGTTTCCGTTTGCGGCGAACGTCTTCACGGAAGACGATCTGCGCCAGTTGAGCGAACGGATGCGCGCGCGACGCACGACGCCCGCAAAATGAAAATGGGCGCTCGGTATCGCGAGCGCCCATGCAAATCGTTCGGCAAACGGCCGCTCAGACGGATGGGTGATTGCTGAGCATGGCTTTCAGGCCGTCGATATCGAGAATGCGGATGTGCTTCTGTTGTACCGAGATCAGGTTTTGCCCCTGAAAGCGTGAGAACGCGCGTGAGACGGTTTCGAGTTTGAGGCCGAGGTAGGAGCCGATTTCCTCGCGCGTCATGCGCAGGTGAAACTCGGCCGGCGAGAAGCCGCGCGCGGTGAAGCGCTGCGAGAGGTTGAGCAGAAACGCGGCGAGCCGTTCTTCGGCACGCATGGAGCCGAGCAGCATCATCACGCTGTGATCGCGCACGATCTCGCGGCTCATGACCTTGTGGAACTGGTGCTGAAGGGATTCGACCTGGCGCGACAACTCTTCGAGTTGCGAGAACGGGATCACGCACACCTCGCTGTCTTCAAGCGCTTGCGCATTGCAGGTGTGGTGGTCGGTGCTGATGCCGTCGAGACCAAGAATCTCGCCCGACATCTGGAAGCCGGTGACCTGATCCCGACCGTCCTCGAACAGCACATTGGTCTTGAATGAACCGGAGCGTACGGCGTAGATGGCTTCGAAGGCCTCGCCGGCGCGATACAGATGCTGGTGGCGCTTGATTCGCTTGCGCGCCCCCACCAGCGTGTCCAGTTGCTCGATTTCGGCGTTCCCCAGGCCGACGGGAAGGCACAACTCCTGAAGGTTGCACTGCGAACAGGCGCTTTTCAGGTCGGCTACTGTGATCGGGATGGTCGCTCCGCGTGGCATTCAGTTGGCTCTCCAGTATTTCGCCGCTATTTTTTGCCTTTCTGGTCAGGCCTTTGGGGGGCGTTGATCCACGTCAACTCGCCCGGCCCGGCTTTTTGCGATCGTTGGGGCCATTCAGGCACCGAACTCATCATGGACAACCAGAAAGAACTTGTATTTGACCCGCAACTGATCCGCCGGTTTGACGTCAATGGCCCACGCTATACGTCATACCCCACGGCCGATCGGTTCGTCGAGGCATTCAACGCGGACGCCCTTGAAAGCTGGCTTGGACGGCGGACAGTCGGTGGTTTGGGCCGACCCTTGTCATTGTACTTCCACATCCCGTTCTGCAACACCATTTGCTATTACTGCGCGTGCAACAAGATCATCACCAAGGATCATGGGCGCTCGGCCAAGTATCTGAATTATCTGGCAAAAGAAGTGGGAATGCAGGCCGCGGCGCTCAATGGCGGGCGTGAGGTGGTGCAACTGCATCTGGGCGGCGGAACGCCGACTTTCCTCTCACATGACGAAATGCGTCAGCTCATGGCGACGGTGCGGGAGCATTTCACTCTGCTGCCCGGTGGCGAGTATTCCATCGAGGTCGACCCCCGCAAGGTCGATTTCGAGACCGTGGCGTTGCTGGCCGAACTCGGCTTCAATCGCATGAGTATCGGCGTGCAGGACTTCAATATCGACGTCCAGCGCGCGGTCAACCGCGTCCAGAGTTTTGACGAGACCAAGCTGGTGCTCGATTCGGCGCGTCAGACCGGCTTCGAATCCATCAGCATGGACCTGATCTACGGCCTGCCCAAGCAGAACGTGATCAGTTTCAATCGCACGCTCGAACAGGTGCTCGAACTGTCGCCCGATCGCATCTCGCTCTACAGCTATGCGCATCTGCCGGGCTTGTTCAAACCGCAGCGACGCATCGACCCCGCCGACATGCCGACGGCCGACACCAAGCTGCAGATTCTGCAATTGGCCATCCGTCGCCTGACCGATGCCGGGTATGTGTATATCGGCATGGACCACTTCGCCAAGCCCGACGACGAACTGACCATTGCCCAGCGCCAGGGGCGCCTGCATCGCAATTTCCAGGGTTACAGCACCTATGCCGAGTGCGACTTGCTGGCCTTTGGCGTTTCTGCCATCAGCAAGGTGGGGCCGAGCTATGCGCAGAATGTGAAGACGCTGGACGAGTACTACGATGTGCTCGATCAGGACCGTTTGCCCGTGCTGCGCGGCATCGAGCTCACGCCCGATGACATTCTGCGCCGCTCGATCATTCAGGCGCTGATGTGCCATTTCGAATTGTCGATCGAATCGCTTGAAGTCGCCCACATGATCGACTTCAAGCAGTACTTTGCCGACGAAATCGCCGATCTCGAAGACATGGCCAAGGCCGGTCTGGTCAAGATGGACGACAAGTGGCTGACGGTACTCGGTCCGGGGCGTCTGCTGGTGCGCGGCATCGCCATGGTGTTCGACAAGTATCTGCGCGCCGACCGGCAGCGGGCGCGTTATTCCAAGGTGATCTGAGGCGAGCGGCGGCGCGACGGCCGACGTGTTAGTCTCGGCGCTCGTTGCCTGGGCGACGCCGTCAAACGACCATGCCTGAAACCGGATACCTCGCTGTCTTTCTCATCGGCCTGCTGGGCGGCACGCACTGTGTCGCCATGTGCGGCGGCATCGTCAGCGCACTCACGGTGCAGATTCCGGGGCAAGTGAAGCGTCAGTGGCCCATTCATCTGGCCTACAACCTCGGGCGCATTACCACCTACACCGGGCTGGGCGCCTTGCTCGGCGCCATTGGCAGTGTCGGCTTGCTGTTCGAGAACTTTCTTCCGGTGCAGATGAGCCTGTATGTGCTGGCCAATGTCATGCTCATCGCACTCGGGCTGTATCTGACCGGTTTTACCAAGTTGCTCGCGCCGATCGAAAAAGCCGGGCACGGCATCTGGCGGCACATCCAGCCGTTCACCAAACGCTTTCTGCCCGCACGCGGTCCGGCGCAGGCCTTGCCGTTGGGCCTGCTGTGGGGCTTCATCCCCTGTGGTTTGGTGTACAGCGTGCTCGCCACCGCGTTGGTGACCGGTTCGGCCATGCGCGGCGCGGGGCTCATGCTCGCCTTCGGGCTGGGCACCTTGCCCAATCTGCTGCTCGCCGGGTTGTTGCTGAAGCGGCTGCGCGGCGTGACCCGCAATAACTGGGTGCGCTCCGTATCGGGGCTGGTGGTGCTCGGCTTCGGGGTGTTCGGCCTCATCAACGCGCCGACACTGGGCGCCGCACTGTGGAACGGTGTGGTCTGTCATACCTGAGCACAAGCATTGATGCTCACCAACATTCATTGAGGAGACTGCCCGTGGCAAAGACCAGTCATGACTTGGTCGCCGAGGCCAAGGCCCGCATTCAGGAAGTGTCGCTTGCCCAGGCGCGCGAGATGATCCAGTCCGGCGCGGCCGTGCTCGATGTGCGCGAGCCCATGGAGTACGCCGCCGGCCATTTGCCCGGGGCGATCAACATCCCGCGTGGCCTGCTCGAATTCAAACTCGCGGCCACGCCCGACATCGCGGTCGCCGGCAAACCGGTGGTGGTGTACTGCAAGACGAGCGGCCGGGCGGCGCTGGCGACCGCGGTGTTGCACGAGATGGGCGTGGTTGAGGCGGTGTCGGTGGCGGGGGGCTACGACGCCTGGGTCGAGGCCGGTTTGCCGGTCGACACCCCGCCGGCCGTCGATTTCGAATGATCTGACCCTTCGTCAGGATGGGCGAGCGTGTGCAGGATGGGGCAGGGCTGCGCAACGCTGCCGTGTTCGCAGCAGCTGACCAGTTCGGCCAAGGCTGATTTCATTGCCGTGAGTTGCGCGATTTGCGCATCGATGCGGACGAGCTTTTGGGTCGCAATCCGTCGCGCCATGTCGCGGTCTTCATGTTCGTCCAGATCGAGTAGCTCGGCCACTTCGTCGAGGGTGAATCCCAAGCCTTGGGCCCGGCGGACGAAGCGCAGGCGCGACAAGGCGTTGTCGTCGTAGCGACGAATGTTGCCTGGCGGCGCCGTGGGTGTTGAAAGCAGGCCGCGGCGTTGGTAGTAGCGCACGGTTTCGACCCCCACTTCGGCGGCGCGGGCGAGTTGGCTGATGGTCATTTGCGGCATGGCTTGACTCCGTACTCGGGTACGGAGTTTAGACTGATGCCGTGTCATTGGTTCAAGAGAGATCATGAACGCGCCAACGAAACTCCCGACTCAGCTCGACCTGCCGATCGAAGGCATGACTTGTGCTGCCTGTGCGACACGCATCGAACGTGTGCTCAACCGTTTGCCGGGGGTCGAGGCCGAGGTGAATCTGGCCGCCGAGCGCGCGCGAGTGCGCATCGAGGACGGGCAGAGCGATAGCGGCACAGTGGTCGACAGCATCCGCAAGGCCGGTTTCACGGTGCCGGAGGCGTCGCTGGAACTGGGCATCGACGGCATGACCTGCGCCGCGTGTGCCACCCGGCTGGAGAAAGTGCTCGGTCGCCTCGACGGCGTGGACGAGGCGCAGGTGAATTTCGCTACCGAAACAGCGCAATTGCGCTATCGGCCGTGGGCGATCGAAGAGGCCGCCGTGTTCGCCGCCGTCGACCAGGCCGGCTTCTCGGCGCGTCGACGGGGTGACGACAACCGCGCCCAGGACAAGGCGCGCAAGCTGGCCGCCTGGCGCTCGGAGCGCAATCGCTTCGTGATTGCGCTGGTGCTCAGTGCGCCGCTCATCGCACAAATGCCGTTCATGTTCTTCGGCGAAGGCGGCCACGATCTGATTCCCCGTGCCTGGCAGTGGTTGCTGGCCACGCCGGTACAGTTCTGGATCGGTCTGCGCTTCTATCGCGGCGCCTGGTCGGCCTTGCGCGGCGGCGGTGCCAACATGGACGTGTTGGTGGCGCTGGGCACCTCCATGGCCTATGGTTTCAGCGCCGTCGTGACCGCCTTGGGCCTGCATGAGTTGCATGTGTATTTCGAAGCCTCGGCCGCCATCATCACCCTGGTGTTGATGGGCAAGCTGCTCGAAGCGCGCGCCAAGGCCAAGACCGCCGATGCCATCGAGGCGCTGGTGCGTTTGCAGCCGCGCACCGCCTGGGTGGAGGACGGCGGGCAACTCAAGGAAGTGTCGGTCGATTCGCTCACGGCAGGGCAAACCTTCGTGGTGCGTGCCGGTGACAGCGTGCCCGTCGATGGCGTGGTCGTCTCCGGGCAATCGACGCTGGACGAATCGATGCTGACCGGCGAGAGCCTGCCGGTAAGCAAGCAGTCGGGCGACAAGGTGTTCGCCGCCACCGTCAATGGCGAGGGCATGTTGCGCTGTCAGGCCGAGGGCGTTGGCGCCAACACGCTGCTGGCCGGCATCATCCACATGGTCGAACAGGCGCAGGGCTCGAAGGCGCCGGTACAGCGTTTGGCCGACAAGGTGTCGGCGATCTTCGTGCCGACGGTGGTGGGGCTCGCGCTGCTTACCTTCATCGGCTGGTGGTGGATGTCCGGCGATGGCGTGCTGGCGTTGGTCAATGCCGTGGCGGTGCTGGTGATTGCCTGCCCGTGTGCCTTGGGCCTGGCGACGCCGACGGCGATCATGGTGGGTACCGGACAGGGCGCGCGTGCCGGCATTCTGGTGAAGAACGCCGAGGCGCTCGAGCGCGCCGAGAAACTCGCGGTGCTGGCGGTGGACAAGACCGGGACGCTCACCGAGGGCAAGCCGGCGGTGGTCGACGTGCTGCCGGCCGCGGGCATCACGCGCGAGGTCTTGCTGGCGAGCGCGGCGGCGCTCGAATCGGTCAGCGGTCATCCGTTGGCCCGGGCGGTGGTCGAGGCGGCTGGCGAGGTGGCGACGGCCGAGTCGGTCGATACCGTGGCCGGCAAGGGCGTGAGCGGACAAGTCGGTGGTCGCGCGGTATCGGTCGGCAGCCCCGCGTTCCTGCGCGAGCAGGGCATCGACGTACCCGAGACTCAGGTCGAGCAACTCGTCTCGGCTGGGCGCACGCCGGTTGCGGTGGGTATCGACGGCGCCTATGCCGGCCTGATTGCCGTGGCCGACCCGGTGCGGGCGTCTTCGGCCGCGGCGGTGGCGCGTCTGCAGGCCGAGGGCGTGCGCGTGGTGATGCTCACCGGCGACCATCCCGGGACGGCCAAGGCGGTGGCGGCGGCGGTCGGTATCGATGATTTCAAGGCCGGCGTGCTGCCGGCCGACAAGGCCGATGCGGTGGCGCGGTTGGCGTCCCCCGACGGGCTGGTGGGCATGGTTGGCGACGGCATCAACGATGCGCCGGCGCTGGCGGCGGCCGATGTGTCCTTTGCCATGGGCGGCGGCTCGGATGTGGCGCTCGATGCCGCCGATGTGACCTTGGTGCGCAACGATCTGAACAGCGTGGCCGACGCGGTGGATCTGTCGCGCGCGACGCTGGTCAAGATTCGACAGAACCTGTTTTTCGCTTTTTTCTACAACGTGCTGGGCATCCCGCTGGCGGCGTTGGGATTTCTCAATCCAGTGGTGGCCGGCGCGGCCATGGCGGCCAGTTCGGTGTCGGTGGTGAGCAACTCGTTGTTGCTGCGCCGCTGGCGACCGGGTCGTTCGGCGCGGCGTCGATAACCTGAATATTCAACAGGAGCAAATGAAATGGACACCATTCAGTTCAAGGTCGAGGGCATGAGTTGCGGCGGGTGCGTCAAGAGTGTGACCGCGGCGCTGTCAGGCGTCGAAGGCGTGGGTGAGGTGAATGTCGATCTCGACGCCGCGCAGGCGACCGTGCAGTTCGACCCGGCCAAAACGTCGCCCGAGGCCCTGCATCAGGCCGTGGAAGCGGCCGGTTTTGACGTGGGCTGATATTTCAGATCGATCAGCATTTGCTGGAATTCGTCGGTCGTGAGCGGCTTGGCGTAGAGGTAACCCTGCGCCTGGTCGCAGCCCAGTTCCGTCAGGAAGTGCTCTTGTGCTTCCGTCTCGACACCTTCGGCAATCACGCACATGTCGAGGTGGTGGCCGATGCCGATGATGGCGCGCGTGAGGTGGGCATCTTCCGCATCATGCGGCAGATCGTCGATGAACGAGCGATCGATCTTCAGCTTGTCGAGCGGGAAACGCTTCAGGTAGGCCAGCGAAGAGTAGCCGGTGCCGAAGTCGTCGATCGCCAGGTGGACGCCCAGCGCCCGGATGGCGGTGAGCGTTGTCGATACGTGCTCCTGGTTGGCCATGAGGGCGCTCTCGGTCACCTCGAGCTCGAGCAGATCGGGCGGAAATCCCGTTTCGCTGAGAACCTGCAGGACGGTGGCGTCGAGTTGGCCGCGCCGAACCTGCAGTGCCGAGACATTGACGGCAATGGAAATCTCGGTCAACTCCTCGTCGCGCCAGATTCGCCCGGCCGCACAGGCTTGGCGCAGGATCCAGGCGCCCAGTGGCACGATCAGGCCGGTTTCTTCGGCGATCGGGATGAACTGGTCTGGCGGAATATCGCCGCGCTCCGGGTGCGTCCAGCGCACCAGTGCCTCGGCGCCGATGAGTTTGCCCGTACGCAGGTCGAACTGGGGCTGGTAGGCGAGGGAGAACTCGTGTCGCGCCAGCGCGCGACGCATGTCGTTTTCCAGCTCGAGTCGCAGCCGGGCGCGCTCGTTGAGTTCGCGCGTGAAGAACTGATAACTGTTTCGGCCGTTTTCCTTGGCGTGGTACATGGCCGTGTCGGCATTCTTGAGCAGGATGTCGCGGTTGTCGCCGTCTTCGGGATACACCGTGATGCCGATGCTCGGCGTGACCGTCAGTTCGTGACCGCTCAACTGGAAGGGTGCTGCCAGTGATTTGAGCATCTTGGTGGCGAGGGTGGCGGCACGGCCGGCGGTATCGAGTTCAGTGAGCAGAACAACGAATTCGTCACCACCGAGTCGACTGACCGTATCACTATTGCGCACCAGGCTGCTGAGGCGATTGGAGACCTGGCGCAACAACTCGTCGCCGACGGCATGGCCGAGCGAGTCGTTGATGTTCTTGAAACGATCGAGGTCGATGAACAGCACCGCGAGATGGTGCCGGTGGCGCTGTGCCGTCTTGATCGCACTACTCATCCGGTCCAGCAGTAGCACGCGGTTGGGCAGGCCGGTCAGCGCGTCGTATTCGGCCAGATGGCGCAAGCGTTGCTCGGTGCGCTTTTGCTCCGAGATGTCGGAAATCGAAACGACGAAGTGAGCCGGCTCTCCCCCGTAGGTGGTGACGGCGCCAACTGACACCCATGCCGGGTAGGCCGGGCCGTTCGGGCGCGCCAGCTCCAGTTCGCCGGACCAGTGTGAGTCGCGCCGAATCTGGGCAATGGTGCTCAGCCAGGTGCTGCTGTCGGTGTTGCCATCCATCAGCAGGTCGGCACAGTGCCTGCCGATCAGATCGGAGCGATTGAAACCGCTGATTCGCGACATGGCCGGGTTGATCGACACAATGCGCAGGCGGTGATCGAGAATGGCGAGCGCTTCGTTGCTCGCTTCGAACACTTGCGCAGACAGACGCAGTTCGCGCGCATTGTCGTTCAGTGCCCGATTTCTGGCCTCGATGTCGTTGTGATAACGAACAAATCGTTCGTCAATCCAGCGATAGAAAAGGACCGATAGCACGATGGCCAGGGTGGCGACGGCAAACATGGTCAGTGCCGTGACCTTGAAATCCCGATTGGTGGCGGCGCTCATTTTCGCGCGCTCTTGCGCGATGGCGTTGTCCATCTGCGTCAGGGGTGCGACGGATACGACGATCCAGCCCCATTCGTCAGGGGATGACGCAAACGCGAGATAGCGCGTGGCCGGACCGTCCCTGGTGAACGCGGCCTCGAACTGCAGTGCGCCACCACCGCTGCGCCCGAGATCGACGAGGTCGGGGAGTCGTTGCAGCATGGGTGAAGGCTGTTGTGCCGAAACGGCCTGACGTAGTGCGCTCGGGCCCGTGAGCAGGTGACCGTCCTGGTCCAATACGACAATGAAGTGCTGATCGCCAATGCCATGCACCAGTACGCTGGTTTCAGTGCCCAGCTGCATGAGTGCTTCGCGCTTCAGCTCGGCGCGTGCCACGTGCAGAAATTTGCTGCTGCCCACGAGCCAGTTCAGCGGTTCGAATCGTCGTGCGTAGGTGATGGCATCGGCCATGGCTTCGCTTTCGCCCCGTGGCGTCCAGCGAAAGCGCAGAAAGCTGCCGCGGTCGTCGTGCTCGGTGTCGAGCAAGTCGTCGATGAAGCGGTGGCCGCTATCGTCAGTCAGCAATCGAACGTTGCTGCCTTCGCGCAGCGGATCGAGCGGAAACAGTCTGGCGATGCCCGCGCCATCGATGACGAAACTGTCGCCGGCACCGTTGTCGCCCCGAAGTGGGCGTAGCGCCCGCAGAATCGCGTTTGCAACGTCCACGTCGGATTGTTTGCCGTTGAGTGCGGCATGCATGCTGGCGATGGTGTTGATGACAAAATCGACCTGCGCTCGAAGCTTGGCACGCAATGTTGGCGCCAGGTTTGCTCGCCGATTGCGCAAGGCGCTGGTCAGCTGATTGACCTCGGCGCGCAATGCTCTTTCTCTCTCGCTCACGGCGCGAGCCTGGATATCGGCGGTTTGCTGTGCGAAGGTCTGTTTGTGGCGATAGACGTAGTAACTGCCCATGCCGATCATGAGTCCGAGCACGATCGCGAGCATGCCGCCGAGAATGGTTCGTGGCAGCCAATGCGCCATGCCTGCCTCGGTGCGAAGGGGCTTGGCATGGGCTATGGGATGTGCGGTGGGCTGCTGCGCCAAGCCGGGCGTCTCCTGTGCGATGTATGGGGGGATCGTCGGAGAAATAACGACCGCCAGAGGGGCTTCTTGAGCCGCTCACGCGTGGGCAAAAGGTTCTGTGCGGTCCATAAAGCCCCTATAATCGACAGAATTTTTTCAACGGGAGGGAAGCATGGGCTTAGATCTAGTCAAGACCGGTAATGATGTGCCAAACGATATCAACGTGATCATCGAGATCCCGTCGCACGGTGACCCCATCAAGTTCGAGGTCGACAAGGATAGCGGCGCGATTTTCGTGGATCGTTTCATGGGCACCGCCATGCACTACCCGTGCAACTATGGTTACGTGCCGCACACCGTGGCGGGCGATGGCGACCCGGTCGATGTGCTGGTCGTCTCGCCGTTTCCGCTGCAGGCGGGCGTGGTGATCCGCTGCCGTCCGATCGGCATGCTCAAGATGGAAGACGAGTCCGGTATGGATGGCAAGGTACTGGCCGTGCCGGTGTCCAAGTTGACGCCGCTGTACGACAAGGTAAGCACCTTCCGTGACATGCCCGACACACTGCTCAAGCAGATCGAACACTTCTTTGCCCACTACAAGGATCTGGAACAAGGCAAGTGGGTGAAGGTCACCGGCTGGGTCGACGTGGACGAGGCCAGGAAGGAAATCACCGACGGCGTGGCGACCTACAATTCAGCCAAGGACAAGCCGGCGTTTTGATGTGACAGGCCGTTGTGCCTGCCCGGCAACGAAAAAGGCCCCGCCAATGCGGGGCCTTTTGTTTATGGTGTCGCGCCCGATCAGGCCAGCAGCGGCACAATCAGCAGAGCAACGAGGTTGATGATCTTGATCAGCGGGTTGACCGCCGGGCCGGCCGTATCCTTGTAGGGGTCGCCGACGGTATCGCCCGTCACCGCAGCCTTGTGGGCTTCGGAACCCTTGCCGCCGTGATTGCCATCCTCGATATACTTCTTGGCGTTGTCCCAGGCGCCGCCGCCGGTGGTCATCGAAATGGCGACGAACAGGCCGGTGACGATGGTGCCCATGAGCACACCACCGAGCGCTTGCGGGCCGAGAATCAAGCCCACCGCGATCGGTACCAGCACCGGCAGGATCGACGGAAGCATCATCTCCTTGATGGCTGATTTGGTGAGCATATCCACCGCGCGCGAGTAGTCCGGCTTGGCCGTGCCTTCCATGATGCCGGCGATCTCGCGGAACTGGCGACGTACCTCGATCACCACCGAGCCGGCGGAGCGGCCGACCGCTTCCATCGCCATCGCGCCGAAGAGGAAGGGAATCAGGCCGCCGATGAACAGGCCGACAATGACCATGTGGTTCGACAGGTCGAAGGTCAGCTCGTGGCCGGAAGTCTCCAGTGCATGGGTGTAGTCAGCGAACAGCACCAGTGCGGCGAGGCCGGCCGAGCCGATGGCGTAGCCTTTGGTGACCGCCTTGGTGGTGTTGCCGACCGCATCCAGCGGATCGGTCACGGCGCGCACCGACTCGGGCATTTCGGCCATTTCGGCGATGCCGCCGGCGTTGTCGGTGATCGGCCCGTAGGCATCGAGTGCAACGATGATGCCAGCCATCGACAACATCGAGGTCGCTGCGATCGCAATGCCGTACAGCCCCGCGAAGTAGTGGGACAGCAGGATCGCCACGCACACCGACAGCACCGGCCAGGCAGTGGATTTCATCGACACACCGATGCCGGCAATGATGTTGGTGGCGTGGCCCGTTTCGGAGGCGGCCGCGACGTGCTGCACGGGTTTGAATTCCGTGCCGGTGTAGTACTCGGTGATCCACACCATGGCCGCGGTGAGCACCAGCCCGACCAGCGAGGCGGCAAAGATCTTCATCTGCGATCCGGCGGCGCCGAGGGCATCGTCCGGCACCAGCCATTGGGTGACGAAGAAGAAGGCGATCGCTGCGATCACCCCGGCGACGATCAGGCCGCGGTACAAGGCGTTCATGATCTTGCCGCCTTCATTCACCTTGACGAACATCGAGCCGATGATCGAGGCGATGATCGCTACCGAGCCGAGTGTCAGCGGGTAGAGCACGCCGGTTTCCGGTGAGCCGGTGAGCGTCAGTGCGCCGAGAATCATGGTGGCGATCAGCGTCACCGCATACGTTTCGAACAGGTCGGCTGCCATGCCGGCGCAGTCACCGACGTTGTCGCCCACGTTGTCGGCAATCACTGCCGGGTTGCGCGGATCGTCCTCTGGAATACCGGCTTCGACCTTGCCGACCAGGTCGGCACCGACGTCCGCACCCTTGGTGAAGATGCCGCCGCCCAGACGGGCGAAAATCGAAATCAGTGATGAGCCGAACGCCAGACCGACCAGCGGGTGGAGGATGTCGACCATCGCCACCCCAGACGCTGCGTTGCCCTTGAGGAAGGCGTAGTAGCCCGCGACCCCCAGCAGACCCAAACCAGCGACCAGCATGCCGGTGATGGCGCCGCCGCGGAAGGCGACCGTCATTGCCTCATTGACCCCTTTGCGGGCCGCTTCGGCAGTGCGCAGGTTGGCGCGTACCGAGACGTTCATGCCGATGTAGCCCGCTGCGCCGGAGAGCACCGCGCCGAACAGGAAGCCGATGGCGGTGAGCCAGCTCAGTGCGAAGCCGATGGCGACGAACAGCACCGCACCGACGGCGGCAATCGTCGAATACTGCCTGTTGAGGTAGGCCGATGCGCCTGCCTGAATGGCGCGACCGATCTCCTGCATGCGCTCGTTGCCGGCGGGCAGGGCGAGAATCCAGCGACTGAAATAGGCGCCGTAGAGTATGGCGAGTACGGCACAAAAGAGGGCAAACCACAGTGCAACGGACATACTTGACTACCTCCCTGACAATGCGTGGGTCGAGATGTTGCGACTACTCACCCGGCGCCTCTCATCCTTTTCGGGTGTGAAATGGCGCCGTGCGGATGTTCAGTTGTTAGGGGGACTGACTTGTCATTTTTTATTATCGTGATGCGGCGGTCGTGAATCCTTGCCAAGGTGCGGATCGTGTGCGGCCGGTCGTTAATATGTCAGATGTTGCTGTGTGGGGCAATCCTGATTTCCCTTTGCCGGACCTCAACGCAGGTTTGGCCGCTGCGGTGTGGGCGAGTCAGGCCGGCCGGAAGGGCGTTCGTTCGTTCAGTTCGTCGATCCACGCGTCCATGTGGCCACTTTCCTGCTCAAGGAAGCGTGCAACGGCGTCGGCAAAACGCGGATCGCGCAGCCAGTGGGCCGATCGGGTCGGTTGTGGGGTAAAACCACGGGCGAGTTTGTGCTCGCCCTGAGCGCCGCCTTCCAGGTGGACCAGGCCATGATCGATGGCGTACTCGATGGCTTGGTAGTAGCAGGCCTCGAAGTGCAGGCACGGGATATCCTCCACCGCGCCCCAGTACCGGCCATACAGTGTGCGGGCGTCGATCAGGAACCAAGCGGCCGCGACCGGCGCGCCGTTGCGCTCGGCGATCAGCAAGCGGACGGCATCGGGTTGCCGCTGTGCGAGCGTGGCAAAGAACGCTTCGCTCAGATAGGGCGTCGAGCGGTGTCGCGCGTAGGTCAGCCGGTAGCACAGGTGAAAGAAGGCAAGTTCGTCCGGCGTCATCTCGTCGCCGCGGCGCCAGTGCAGGCTGACTCCGGCATCACGCACGCGTCTGCGTTCCTGGCGGATCTTCTTGCGCTTGTCGCGGGTCAGCGAGGCGAGAAAGGCGTCGAAATCGGCATACCCGGCGTTGCGCCAGTGAAATTGCGCGCCCTGGCGGATCATCAGGCCAGCGTTGGCCAGCACACGGGCATCCTCCTTCCCGGGAAAGAGCACGTGGAAGGAGCCATGACTACCGGCCTCGATCCAAGCCATCACTGCGCTCAACAACCGTGTTCGTACCGCCGCCGAGACACCGAGCAGGCGACGCCCCGGAACGGGGGTAAACGGAATGGCCGAGAGCCACTTGGGATAGTAGTCGAGGCCGTGTTGCTCATAGGCCTGGGCCCAGGCCCAGTCAAAAACGTATTCGCCCCAGGAGTGGAGTTTTTCGTACAGCGGCATGGCGGCGATCAACGCGCCATCGGCCCACAGCGTGGCATGGTGCGGTTGCCAGCCACTGTCGCCGCCAACGGCGCCGCTGTCCTCCAGCGCCGCCAGAAAGGCGTGCTGCAGGCAGGGCTGATCGCCCGCGAGCGCATTCCACGGATCCGCGGGCAGTTCGGCCATGCGACGAAAAAAGCGAAGTTCGTTTGGCATCGGGCGTTGGTTGTGGGGCGGTAATGGACAGCACCCCCGCGCAAGGGGCGCCTTATTTTTGGGCAGTGTCATCGGCTGCCGTGAGGCCGACAGTCTCGCAGTTTTTTCCACCCATTATCCACAGGCTTGTGCACCGTTGATGTGAATAAGTCGGGGGCCGGGTCCGTGCGCGCGTGATGCACGGCACAAACGCGCGGGCTGACGGTATAGTTACACCGCTATGAACAGAACCCTTGCCATTGCTGTTGCCCAGATCAACCAGATCGTGGGCGACATTTCCGGAAATACCCGTCGTATTGTCGACGCCATGGCCGAAGCCAAGGCGCAAGGCGCGCAGTTGATGCTGACGCCCGAATTGTCGATTTGCGGTTATCCCCCCGAAGACCTGCTGCTGCGTGCCGATTTTTTCGAAGCCTGCCGCCATGCGGTGGAGTCGCTTGCGGCACAAACGGGCGATATGGCCGTGGTGGTCGGCTATCCGGATCACGACGAATACGGCCGTTACAACGCCGCGGCCGTGCTGCGCAATGGTCGCATCGTCGCCAACTGCCGCAAGCAACGTCTGCCCAACTACGAAGTATTCGACGAAAAACGCTATTTCGATGCGGCCGTCGAGCCCTGCGTATTCGAACTCGATGGTGTGCGCTGCGGCTTGCTCATCTGTGCCGACCTGTGGGGGCCTGCGCCCGCCGCCGGGCTGAGCCACGCAGGGGCGGAGGTGATTCTGGCCGTCAACGCCTCGCCCTGTCATCTGGGCAAGCAGCAAGAGCGATATCGTGTGGCGCGGGACCGCGTCGGCGAGACCGGTCTGCCGGTGCTGTACGCCAACATGGTCGGCGGACAGGACGAACTGGTGTTCGATGGTGCTTCCTTCGCCATGCAGAGCGACACCGATATCGCCTGGCAGGCCGCCTCGTTCGAGGCGTCGGTTCAGGTGGTGCATCTGGCCGATGGCCGTTGGCTGCCGGCCGAGTGCGCACCGCTGCGCGCGCTGGAGGACGAGGCCTACACGGCCATGGTCATGGGTGTGCGCGATTACATCGGCAAGAACGGATTCCCGAGCGTCATCATCGGTTTGTCGGGCGGCATCGATTCGGCGCTGACACTGGCGGTGGCGGTCGATGCGCTGGGCGCGGAACGTGTGCGTGCGGTCATGATGCCCTCGCCCTACACGGCACAGATGAGTCTCGACGACGCCGCCGACATGGCCCGGCGCCTGAACGTGCGCTACGACATCCTGCCCATCGAGCCGGCCATGAAGACCTTCCAGAGCATGCTCGCCGAGCAGTTTGCCGGTTTGCCGGAAGACACCACCGAGGAAAATCTGCAAAGTCGCATTCGCGGCATGCTGCTGATGGCCTTGTCGAACAAGACCGGCGCCATCGTGCTGACCACCGGCAACAAGAGTGAGATGGCGACCGGCTACGCCACGCTGTATGGCGACATGGCGGGTGGCTATGCCGTCCTCAAGGATTTGTACAAGACGCTGGTGTACCGCGTGTCGACGTGGCGCAATACGCGCTCGGAGGTCATGCCCGTCAACATCATCACGCGGCCGCCGTCGGCCGAATTGAAGCCCGATCAAGTGGATCAGGACACCTTGCCCCCGTACGACATTCTCGATGCGATCATCGAGGCTTACATGGAGCGCGACGAGTCGCCCCGCGAGATCATTGCGCGGGGGTATGATGAGCCCGTCGTGCGACGCACGGTCAACATGCTCAAGCGAAATGAATACAAACGGCGCCAGGCGCCGGTCGGCATTCGCCTCACGCGGCGCGGATTCGGCAAGGACTGGCGTTTTCCCATTACCGCCCGGTATCAGGATCCGTATTGACGGCCAGGCGACCCATAAACACAAATATCAGGAGATAAACGATGAAGAAGATCGAAGCGGTGATCAAGCCGTTCAAGCTGGACGAAGTGCGTGAGGCGCTCTCCGATGTGGGCATTACCGGCCTGACGGTGAGTGAGGTCAAGGGCTTCGGCCGGCAGAAAGGCCACACCGAACTGTATCGCGGGGCCGAGTATGTGGTCGATTTTCTCCCCAAGATCAAGGTCGAGATCGTCGTCACCGACGGCACGGTCGATCAGGCCATCGAAGCCATTGTGAAGGCTGCGCACACGGGCAAGATTGGCGATGGCAAGATTTTCGTGACGGCGGTCGAGCAAGTGGTGCGCATCCGTACCGGCGAGACGGACGAAGACGCCATCTGAGCGAATTGGCCAAGCGCAAAAGACAACGGCCGCGTTAGCGGCCGTTTCATGTTCACGCGCGTGGTCGTTTGTCGGCCGCGCGCAGCAGCACGCGCAAGGCGCCACTGCCGCCTTCATGTGGTCGTGCCTGACAGAACGCCAGAATCTCCTCGCGTTGCGCCAACCATCCGCGCGACAGATGCTTGAGCACGCCGACCTTGCCCGGTGAGCGCAAGCCCTTGCCATGCACCACGCGTACGCAACGCTGACCGCGCAACAGCGCCACGGCCAGAAATTCACCGAGTGCAATGCGGGCCTCGTCTCGCGTCATGCCGTGCAGATCGATTTCGTTCTGCACGATCCAGCGGCCGCGTCGCAGGTCGGTGAGCACGCGGCGGGGCAGGCCAGGGCGCAGAAACGTGGCCTCTTCGCCGATGTCGAGCCGGTCTTCGAGGGTGAACGGATCGAGACTTTCGCTCAGCACGGCGCGCGCGTCGGCGTCCTTTTGACGCGGTGCCGCTACCGGCGGTGGTGGTTCGATATCGACCCGGTTGTTGTCCTTGAGCGGTGTGGTGCTGGCCGCCAGCCAACCCAGGACGTCGTCCGGGTTGAGCATCTCTGCCGCGGGGGGGATGGGTGGCGGTTCGGGTTTGACGGATTCGTCGTAAGCGAGGTTGCGCTCGGGCAGCGGGGTGACGTCCTGCATCAGGTGGCGAAAATAGGCAGCGTCATCTGCGGGCGGCGGTTTGTCGTGCCGCGCCGCGCCCGTTTCGACGTCGTCGGTCGGTTTTGGACGCGGCACCGGGGCCGGGCGCGCCGGCTCGACAAGCGCGCGGTTGGACGCAGGCAGGGGCGTGGCGTCGCCGACCTGCTGGCGAAACAGCGCCGCGTCATCGTCAATGGCGGGCGGGGTCTCCGGGGCGCTTGTGCGGGGTGGCGACGGGGTCTTGTCGGTGCCGGATCGCGGGCGAGCCCTGGCTTGTTTGAGCGCGGCGAAACGATCGTCCGCCAGGCGCGTCGGGCGGTCTCCAGCCGCTGGAGTCGTCCGACGCTTGCGGGCCATGGGCTCAGGCCGCGCCGAGGCTGTCCAGGTAGCGCTCGGCGTCGAGCGCAGCCATGCAGCCGGTGCCGGCACTGGTGACGGCCTGGCGGTAGATGTGGTCCTGCACGTCGCCGGCGGCAAACACGCCGGGTACGCTGGTGGCTGTGGCGTTTCCTTCGCGGCCGCCGTGAGTGACGATGTAGCCACCCTCCATGTCGAGCTGACCTGCGAAAATGTCGGTGTTGGGCTTGTGGCCGATGGCGATGAACACGCCCATCAGGTCGATATCCTCCGTTTCGCCCGATTGCACGTTCTTGATGCGCATGCCGGTCACGCCCATGTCATCGCCCAGCACTTCGTCGAGGGTGCTGAACAGTTTCAGCTCGATCTTGCCGGCCTCGACCTTCTCCATGAGTTTGCCGATGAGAATCTTCTCGGCACGGAAGGTGTCGCGACGATGCACCAGCGTGACCTTGCTGGCGATATTGGCCAGGTACAGGGCTTCTTCGACCGCCGTGTTGCCGCCGCCGATGACGGCCACTTCCTTGTTGCGGTAGAAAAATCCGTCGCAGGTTGCGCAGGCCGATACGCCGCGGCCCTGAAAGGCCTCTTCGGACGGCAGGCCGATGTATTTGGCGGTGGCGCCGGTGCAGATGATGAGTGCATCGCAGGTGTATTCGCCCGCATCGCCGACGAGGCGGATGGGCTTCTCGTTCAGGTGCGTGGTGTGGATGTGGTCGAAGACCATTTCGGTCTCGAAACGTTCGGCATGCTTCTTGAAACGTTCCATCAGCTCGGGGCCCTGGACGCCGTCGGCATCCGCCGGCCAGTTGTCCACGTCGGTGGTGGTCATCAGTTGTCCGCCTTGCTCCACGCCGGTGATCAGTACCGGCTTGAGGTTGGCGCGGGCGGCATACACCGCAGCGGTGTAACCGGCAGGGCCGGAACCGAGAATGATGAGTTTTTCGTGTCGCGTGCTCATAGGGGATCGTCTGGCTGGCAGGTGGATGGGAAGAAGCCGACGATTATACCGTGGGGCCGCGAATCAAGATTTCCGTCGACATGCCGTCAAACGCTAAGAACCGTCTGCGAGAGCCCCCTGCGTGATGACATGGGGGACGTTAATATTTGATGTATTCGTGATAGTGTCGCGATACAAACACGTGAAATACCAGTGGTTTTTGTGCACTTGGCGCGCATCGCCGCTGATGACAGGAGTCAGGAATGGGTCAAACGGCTGCAGTTTCGAGCATTGCCTTGCGTACGTTTTCGCTCTTTCAAAATCTGCCTGACGACAGGCTCGTCAAGGTCATCCAGTGCGCCATGATGCGTCGCGTGCCGCGCGGCCAGGCGGTGGTGCATGCGGGCGACCAGCCGGACTACGTGTATTTCGTGCTCACGGGCAGTCTGAAAGTGCTGGTCAGTGATGAAGACGGTCGGGAAGTCATCCTCACCATTCTCGGTCAGGGTGAGTTGTTTGGCGAGATGGGCATCTTCGACGAACAGCCGCGTTCGGCCTCGGTCGTTGCGGTTCAGCCGTCGGATCTCATCATGATTTCGAAGCAGGACTTCAAGCAGCTGATGCGCGACGATTTCGATATCGCCTGGAGCATCATGTGCAATCTGGCCGATCGCCTGCGCACGGCCGATCGCAAGATCGAAAGCCTCGCGCTCATGGATGTTTACGGCCGCGTGGCCCACTTGCTGCTCGACATGTCGGAGCAGCGCGATGGCCAGACCGTCGTGGTGCGCAAGATTTCCAAGCAGGACATCGCCAAGATGATCGGCGCCTCGCGGGAGATGGTGAGCCGGGTCATGAAGGATCTGGGCGTGCAAGGGCTGATCGAGGAGACCTCGAACGGCATCATCCTGCGCGAACGCATCCTCGATATCTGAGTCGATTCGACCGCCTCATCGCAATGTTCGCTCACATCGCCTCGCCGGTTCGGCGGGGCGTTCTCGTATAATGCGCCTGTGTTTTTTCTCAGCTGTTTCTGACAGCGCAAGTTAGTCCCTATCCGATGGCGTCACAAACGAGTACCCGCAACCCGCCCTTGCCGGAGCGCATTGCCCACCTGCTGCAGGAGACCCGCTGGATCGTCCTTGGGGTGATGTCGATCTACGTGGCGATGATTCTGCTCGGCTATACCAAGTCCGATCCGGGCTGGTCGCATGCCACCGAGGTGGCGCGTGTTTCCAATCCCGGTGGGCGTTTTGGTGCCTGGCTGGCCGATGTGCTGCTCTACCTTTTGGGAGGTTCGGCCTGGTGGCTGGTGATCTTTCTTGGCTATGGCATTGCTTGGGGTTTCCGGCGTTTTCGCGAGGAGTTCAACGCCGACAAGCGCTCCTTCGCCATCGTCATGTCCGGTTTTCTCGTGGTCTTGCTGGCCAGTGCCGCGCTCGAGGCCTTGCGTTTTCACTCGACCGGCGCCGGGTTGCCCTTGGCCCCTGGCGGTTTGCTGGGTATGGAATTGGGCGAGGCGGCACGCAAATATCTGGGCTTTACCGGCGGCACGCTGGTGCTGCTGGCGCTTATCGCCGGCGGTTTGAGCCTCTTTACCGGCATCTCTTGGCTGGCCGCGACCGAACGTCTCGGCCTGTGGCTGGAGCAGGGCTGGTCGGCAATCGAGCGCACCTACTTTGCGTGGAAGGATCGTCGCGCCGGACGTGAGCTGGCGCAGAAGCGCGAGGCGGTGGTGCAGACCCGTCGCGCCAAGGCCGAGAAGACGCCGGCGGCGCCGGTGCGTATCGAGCCCGCCGTCAAGGTCGTCGATCAATCCGAGCGGGTGCTCAAGGAACGCCAGCAGAACCTGTTTGGCGACGGCGAGGGCTTGTTGCCGCCGGTCGCGCTGCTTGATTTGCCGTCCAATGACGTGGAGCCGCCAAGCGCCGAGTCGCTGGAATTCACCTCGCGCTTCATCGAGCAGAAGCTGGCCGACTTCGGCGTCGAGGTGAAGGTGATCGCCGCCTACCCCGGTCCGGTCATCACCCGCTACGAAATCGAGCCGGCCGTGGGCGTGAAAGGCAGCCAGGTGGTCAATCTGGCCAAGGATCTGGCGCGCGCGCTGTCGCTGATTTCCGTGCGCGTGGTGGAAACCGTGCCCGGCAAGTCGTGCATGGCGCTGGAGCTGCCGAACCCGAAGCGGCAGACCGTGCGCTTGTCGGAGATCCTCGGTTCCAAGGCCTATCACGACATGCACTCGGCACTGACCGTGGGGCTGGGCAAGGACATTTCCGGCAACCCGGTGGTGGCCGATCTGGCCAAGATGCCGCACTTGCTGGTGGCCGGCACCACCGGTTCGGGCAAGTCGGTGGGGATCAACGCCATGATTCTGTCGCTGCTCTACAAGAGTGAGCCGGACAAGGTGCGCCTCATCATGGTCGATCCCAAGATGCTGGAGTTGTCGATCTACGAAGGCATTCCACACCTGCTCGCGCCGGTGGTGGTCGACATGAAACACGCCGCCAACGCGCTCAACTGGTGTGTGGCGGAAATGGAAAAGCGCTACAAGCTGATGGCCACCATCGGCGTGCGCAACCTCGCCGGTTTCAACAAGCAGGTGGCCGAGGCCAAGAAGGCCGGCGTGCCGCTCACCAACCCCTTCGCCATCAATCCGGACAATCCCGAACCGCTCGAACACCTGCCGCACATCGTGGTGATCGTCGACGAGCTGGCCGACCTGATGATGGTGGTCGGCAAGAAGGTCGAAGAGCTCATCGCCCGCCTGGCGCAAAAGGCGCGCGCGGCCGGTATCCACCTCATTCTCGCCACACAGCGTCCGTCGGTGGATGTGATCACCGGCCTGATCAAGGCCAACATTCCGACGCGCATGGCCTTCCAGGTGTCGTCCAAGATCGACTCGCGCACCATTCTCGATCAAATGGGTGCCGAAAACCTGCTTGGCATGGGCGACATGCTTTACCTGCCGCCGGGCTCGGGCCTGCCCGTGCGGGTGCATGGCGCCTTTGTGGATGACAACGAAGTGCACAAGGTGGTCGACCACCTCAAGAAGCTGGGTCAGCCCGACTACATCGAAGGCATTCTGGAAGGGCCGGAAGAGGCGCTCGATGGCCTCGGTGGTAGCGAGGACGGCGGCGACATGGAGGCCGATCCGCTCTACGACCAGGCCGTGGAAATCGTGGTCAAGACGCAGCGCCCGTCCATCTCGCTGGTGCAACGCCATTTGCGCATTGGTTACAACCGCGCGGCCCGTCTGATTGAACAAATGGAGCGTTCCGGACTCGTATCGCCGATGGGCAGTAATGGCAACCGCCAGGTGATTGCGCCATCGCGAGAGGAGGACTGAGTACATGAGAGGCGTTCGAAGCGTGCTGGTGATGGGCTTGGCGCTGTTGATCAGCACATCGGCCATGGCGGCCGACGGTGTCGCGCTGCTCAAGCAGTTCGTTGCGCGTACCGACGGCGCCAAAGGGCAGTTCGTGCAGTCGGTCTATCGGGCGAATGGGGGCCGCGGGGAAGAGTCGAGCGGCGATTTCGTCTTCCAGCGACCGGGCAAATTCCGTTGGAACTATGCCAAGCCGTATCCGCAGGTGCTGGTGGGCGACGGCGTCAAGCTGTGGTCCTACGATCCCGATCTGGCGCAGGTGACCGTCAAGCGCATGGGCGATGCACTCGGTGGCACGCCCGCCGCCATCCTTGCCGGCGATACCGATGTGGACGCCAGTTTCACGCTCGAAGACGGGGGCGAAGCCAACGGACTCGTCTGGGCGATTGCCACGCCCAAGGCTGCCGACAGCAGCTTCGCCCGCATGAAGCTGGGCTTCGACGGGTCGCGCCTGGTGGGCATGGAGATCCGCGACAACTTCGGCCAGACCACCATCCTGCGTTTCACCACCTTCGACACCAACCCGACCATCGACCCCGCGGTATTCACCTTCGTGCCGCCGGCGGGTGTGGATGTGGTCGGCGATTCCTGAGCCCATGGACGATCTGTTCGGCGATGTCGCGCCGGTGAATGTGCCGCTGGCCGAGCGCCTGCGGCCGCACTCGCTCGATGACATCGTCGGCCAGCACCATCTGCTCGACGCCGGCAAGCCGCTGCGTTTGGCTTTCGACTCCGGCAAGCTGCATTCGATGATCCTGTGGGGGCCGCCGGGTGTGGGCAAGACCACGCTGGCGCGCCTCATGGCCGACGCCTTCGACGCCAACTTCGTGGCCTTGTCGGCGGTGTTTTCAGGCGTGAAGGACATCCGCGAGGCGGTGCAGCAGGCGGAGGTCGAGAAAACCCGTGGGCGTCACACCATCCTGTTCGTCGATGAAGTCCACCGCTTCAACAAGGCCCAGCAGGACGCCTTTCTGCCTTACGTGGAGCAGGGGCTGCTGACCTTCATCGGCGCCACCACGGAAAACCCCTCGTTCGAGGTCAATGCCGCTTTGCTGTCGCGTGCCTCGGTGTATGTGCTCAAGTCGCTCGCCGACGAGGATCTGATGGCCTTGCTCGAGCGGGCGCGACGCGAGGCGGATGGCGATCTCGAATTCGAGGCGGCCGCCAGTGAGCGTCTGGTGGGTTTCGCCGATGGGGATGGCCGTCGGTTGATCGGGTTGGTCGAGCAGTTGGTGACGGCCGCGCACACCGCAAAGATCAATCCGGTCACCGCCGAGTTCATCGACCAGGCGCTATCGCGCAATCTGCGCCGCTTCGACAAGGGCGGTGACGCCTTCTACGACCAGATCTCGGCGCTGCACAAGTCGGTGCGCGGCTCCGATCCGGATGCCGCGCTGTACTGGTTCTGCCGCATGCTCGACGGCGGCGCCGATCCGCTCTACATCGGCCGGCGGTTGGTGCGCATGGCCAGCGAAGATATCGGCCTGGCCGATCCGCGCGCGCTGGAAATGACGCTGCAGGCCTGCGCCGCGTTCGAGCGGCTCGGCTCGCCGGAAGGCGAACTGGCACTGGCGCAGGCGGTGGTGTTCCTGGCCTGTGCCGCCAAATCGAATGCTGTGTATTCCGCCTACAAGGCGGTGCGTCGCTTCATCGAGGCCGACGGCTCACGCCCGGTGCCCATGCATCTGCGCAACGCGCCGACCAAGCTCATGAAATCACTCGGTCATGGCGATGGCTATCGCTACGCCCATGACGAAGCTGGCGGCTACGCGGCGGGCGAGCGTTATCTCCCCGATGAGGTCGGGCCGCAACACTGGTACGAACCGACCGATCGCGGCATGGAAGCGAAAATCCGCGAAAAGCTCAACCGCCTGCGTGCGCTCGACGCGCAGCAAACGCCCAAGGGCTGATTCCCGATCGGTGTTGTGTTCAGTGAGGGGCGGGGTGATCCGCCACGAAGCGCTCGTAGACGGCCCTGGCGCGCTTGAGCTTGTCCGCCTGCCCGTCGCGTTCCGCGCGCTCGAGCAAATCTTCGATGCAGCGGGTCAACATCAACGTACCTTCCGGCGTTTGCACCAAGCCACACGCCATCTGCGCGGCGGCAACATCCGGAATACCTTCGTGCTCCGCGATGAGCGCAACCTCATCGTCGGTCAAATCGCAATAATCGAGACAATCTCGAATGGATAGCATCGTGTTCTCCTCCGTCATCTGGGATCGGCCGTCTGACGCGGCCATTGGCATGCTTGTCGCCTTGTTCCCACATCTATCGTAATTCAGCGTTCACGCTTTGCAAGTTGCCGTTTTCTTTCATTCCGGCGCTGCCGATAGAGCCTCCCAATGGTGCAGTGCGGGCGGTGTTTGGGGGGTGGCTTGAGTTGGGGCGGAGAATGTGAAATTGCGTTGCAGCAATGCGTGCTTGTTGTGCGCAATCGGTGCGGACGACCGTTCGTCGCCTCGTTGTCGGCGCGCTATCGAGCGCCGTGTGGACAGATCGTTCCGGCTGTCACGCGTGGCAGTTTAGAATAGCGCCTTTGCCACCGGACAATCGCCTCTGCCGAGGCCGGATTTCACCATGCTCGACACTCAACAACTTCGCTCTGACATCGATACCGTCGCCGCTGCCTTGGCGACCCGTGGCGTTACGCTCGACACTGCGGCTTTTTCGGTACTCGAAACCGAACGCAAGCAACTGCAGACGCGTACCCAGGAACTGCAGGCGCAGCGCAACGCCTTGTCCAAGCAGGTGGGCATGCTCAAGTCGAAAGGCGAGGACGCCACCGAGGTGCTCGCGCAGGTCGGTGGCATCGGTGACGAACTGAAGGCCAACGAGGTGGCCTTGAGCGATCTGCTGGCGCGTATCGAAGCCTTCGTGTCCGCCTTGCCCAATCTGCCGTCCGAAGGGGTGCCGGTGGGCAAGGACGAATCGGCCAACGTCGAGGTGTCGCGCTGGGGCACGCCGCCAAGCTTCGACTTCGAGGTGAAGGACCACGTGGATGTCGGCGCTGGTCTGGGGGGACTCGATTTCGAGACCGCGGCCAAGATCGCCGGCGCGCGCTTTGCGATGATGCGTGGCGGCGTGGCGCGTCTGCACCGCGCGCTCGCCCAGTTCATGCTCAACATGCACACCAGCGAGCATGGCTACACCGAAATCTATTCGCCCTACCTGGTGAACGCAGAGAGCATGTACGGCACAGGCCAGCTGCCCAAGTTCGAGGAAGATCTGTTTGCGGTGCCCAAGGCCGACGGCGGCAAGTTCTATTTGATCCCGACCTCCGAAGTGCCGGTGACCAACATCGTGCGCGGCGAAATGCTGGCGGCCGACACGCTGCCGCTCAAGTTCGTCTGCCACACGCCGTGTTTCCGCTCCGAGGCCGGCTCCTACGGGCGCGACACGCGCGGCATGATTCGCCAGCACCAATTCGACAAGGTCGAGCTGCTGCGCATCGAGCATCCCGACAATTCCATGGCCGCGCTCGAAGAACTCACCGGCCATGCCGAGGCCATTCTGCAGGCGCTGGAACTACCCTATCGCAAGATCGTGCTGTGCACCGGCGACATGGGCTTCTCGGCGACCAAGACCTACGACCTCGAAGTGTGGTTGCCGGCGCAGAACACCTATCGCGAAATTTCCTCCTGTTCCAACTGCGGCCCCTTCCAGGCGCGTCGCATGCAGGGGCGGTTCAAGGACGCGCAGGGCAAGAAAGGGCTGTTGCACACGCTCAACGGTTCCGGCCTGGCCGTGGGCCGTACGCTCGTTGCCGTGCTAGAGAACTACCAGCAGGCTGACGGCTCGGTGCGCGTGCCGAGCGTGCTGCTGCCTTACATGGGGGGTGTCGAGGTACTCGAGCCGGTGGGCTGATCGGCTGCGCTTGGCGCGCGCGTCTCGAGTGCGGGCAGGTGGGGCAAGGTGAGTGTGTCGTCGGCTTGCGGGTTGTCGAGACGGCGCAGGATGTCGTAAAAGGCGCGCACGTTCTCGGTCATGATTACCGCCTCGCCACCACGCGCGCGCCCGGCCTTGAGGCGTCGCGCGAAACTCGGGCGCGACAGCAGTGGCAGCACGCTGCGCATCGACAGCCAGGTGGTGTTGTCGCGGCCGAGGCTGCGCGCAATCTGACGCGCGCCGCGCAAATGGCCGAGCCCCAGATTGTAGGCCGCCACGGCCATCCAGCTGCGATCGGGCTCGACGATATCTTCGTCGATCGAATTTCGCATGAGCGCGTAGTAGCGCGCTCCGCCGAGGATGCTTTGTTCCGGGTCGAGCCGATCGCTCACCCGCATGCGTGCTGCCGTCTCGTCGGTGAGCATCATCAAGCCGCGCACGCCCGTGAAGGACTCGGCGAGCGGATCCCACTGCGACTCCTGATAGCCGATGGCCGCAAGCAGCCGCCAGTCCACGCCCGTCGCCACTTCCGCTTTCTGGAAAAAGGGGATGTAGCGAGGCAGGCGGGTCTGCATGCGATCGACAAAGGCGGCGATGTCCGTCTCGCTCAAGCGTTCGAGTTGCCCGAAGTATCGATCTTCGAGCCGCTCGATCAATCCGTCCGACTGCGCCTTTTCAATAAACCGTGAAACGGTATCGATCAGTTTGGGCGGCGCGTTCTCCGGCAAGGCCCATGCCATGTCCGCCCGATTGGGGAGCTGGACGACGGCCCGCAGTTCGGGGCGCAACACGGCGGCGGCGGCAAGGTGAACCGAGTCGGTGACGAACAGCGCAATTTTTCCGTCCGCCACATCGGCAAGCAATTGACCATCGCGCCGTCCCGACACCCGTTGGAGGCGGATCTTGGGTAGATCCGCCTGAAATATCTTCATTTGCTCCGCCGCCAGCGTGTTGCGTCGAACCGTGATGGTGTGGCCGGCCAGATCCTCAGGATTCTTGATGGTGCTCGCCAGGGGGCCGGCCGCCACCACAACCAGGGCCATTTCACGCACGGCGGGCGACCAGCGAATGTCCTTGTGACGCGTGTTGCGCCCCAGCCCGGCCGCGGCCAGATGGGCATCGCCGCGGCGTACGGCACGCAGCGCCTGGGTGGTGCTGCCATACACCAGGAAGCGCACCGGTATTTTCAGCTCATTGCCGAGCTCGATCAAAAGATCGTGTTCGAAACCGCCGGTTTCGCCCTCCGGTGTTTCCCGATAGGCCACGGTATCTACCCGCGTTGCCACGCGCAGCTCGCCCAGCGTCTCGAAATCGATGATGACGGGGGGATCTCCGCGCGGACAACCGGTTAACAGCAGCGACAATGCCACGATGGCAAGCAGACGCATGTCATGACTCAATGGGGACGGAAGCCCGATTGTGAACGCGAGTGCCATGACGTGCAATTCACCTGGATCAAGTGAGCTGGCCGCAAGCGGTTGGGGTTGGCCGTTTCATGCGCTAGAATCAATATTCGAAATTGCTAATATTCAAGGAGTGTACCGTGAGCAAGTCATTCGTCCAGATCACCAACGATGTTTCTCAAGGTCTGGCGGCCATGCGCAAGGAAGTGCCCGATGCCATGAAGGGGTTCAACGACTTGGCGCGCGCGGCGATGTCCGACGGGGCCGTCAGCGCATTGAACAAGGAGTTGATCGCGCTGGCCATCGGTGTCTCCTCGCGCTGCGATGCGTGTATCGGCTTCCACATCAAGGCGCTGATCCGCCTGGGGGTGACGCGCGAACAGTTGATGGAAACGCTCGCCATCTGCACCTACATGGGCGGCGGCCCGACGCTCATGTACGCGGCCGAGGCGGTGCGCGCCTACGATGAACTCCTCCCACGCCTCAAGCCACAAACCGTTTGAGAGGCTTGCAGCAGCCACCGCGGGTGGTGTTATAATCCGCAGCCTTCGCGTCAGGCCATACGCCTGAGCGGGACGGAGAGGTACCGAAGTGGCCATAACGGCGCCGATTCGAAATCGGATGGTCGGGGAAACCCGGCACGTGGGTTCGAATCCCACCCTCTCCGCCAGTAAAAACAATGCGTTACGATAAAAAGCCCAGTCACTCATGACTGGGCTTTTTGTTGGTTTACGTGGGCGCTTGTGTGGGTCGATTCGAGGGGCGCTCAATCGGCGCCTGGCCGGGGCGCAATTCTCGGCAAGATCAGGATCAAGCGCGTGCCGACGCCGGGGGCGCTTTCCGCGCGTATCTGGCCGCCCAGTGTGGCGGTGACCAGATTGTGGACGATGCTCAGGCCCAGGCCGCTGCCACCATTGCGTAGTCGGGTGGAGAAGAAGGGGTTGAAGATGCGGTCGATGTTTTCGTGGCCGATGCCGCAGCCGTCGTCGCTGATGCTGAGCTCGATGGTGTCGCCTTCTCTCGGCACACACGCGATGCGAATCTCTCCTTGTGGCTTGTCGGCGAAAGCGTGCATGAGGGCGTTGTCGATGAGACTGCCGACGACCTGGCTGAGCGCGCCGGGATAGCTGTCCATGGCAATCTCGGCGGGGACCGCGTTACTGACGGAATGCCCGCTTTTGCGAATGCCCGGGCCATGCGCGGCCAGGGTTTCGTCGATGACTTCGGCCAGGTCGAAGGCGCGCCGTCGGCCGCTGGTCTGGTCGAACGCGACGCGCTTGAAAATGGTGATCAGCTCCAATGCTTCAGTCAGATTGCCGGTCACGACGTCGGCGGTGGTGCGCGCACTGGCGGCCAAGTGTGTGAGGGGCGTGTCGGTGGGGGCGTCGGTCAATGGGCGTGCTTGATCGTGCAGGGTACTGGCCGCCGCGAGGCTGTCGTTGATGGGGATATTGAGCTCGTCGGTGATGTCGGCCACCAGCGCGCCGAGCGCCGCGAGTTTTTCCCGCTGCACCAGTTCGGCGTGTGCGTGTTCGAAATTCTTGACGGCGGCGCGCAGATCCTGATTCGACTTGCTCAGCGCTTCCGTTCGTTCCTGAACCCGTTGTTCGAGCAGCGAGTTGAGCTCCAGCATTTCCTGCTCGTGCCGGTGTTCGGCGGTGATGTCCTGCAGACTGAGCAGCAGTAGATCCTGCTCGCCGAAAAGAACGGTGCGACCGGTAATGCGGCACAGGAAGGGGGCGTTGTCGTGGCGGCGCTTGAGCCAGGCGTCGTAGCCGCCCACTTTTCCTGTGGCGTCGACTTGTTCGAAAACGCGATGGCGGTCGTCCGGGTTGCTCCACAGTTTCAGTTGGGCGCCGGTCTTTCCGATCGCTTCGTCGCGGCTGATGCCGAATTGCTGGACCCAGCTGTCGTTGACTTCGGAGAACACGTAGTCGGAATCACGCCGTGCGACGGCAATGGCAACGGGTGAGGCGTTGAAGAGCGTCTTGAACATCGCCTCGGTGTCGCGCAGGGCACCTTCGGCGGCCGTGCGATCTGCCAGCTCTGTCTCCAAAGCCTTGTTCTTGCGGTCGATTTCGCCGATCAGGTCGCGCAAGTCCTGGCGCATCGAATCCAACCCGCCAGCCAGTAGCCCGATTTCGTCGTTGCGCTGCCAGACCATCGGTTCATCGAGTTCGCCACGGGCGAGGCGTACCGCGTCTTTCTTGAGTGATTCGATCGGCCGGATGAGGCGTCGGTTGAGTACGAAGAAGACCAGCGCAAGAGATAGCAGCACCTGCAATACGAGCGTGATACTCGCGCCCAGCAGATCTTTGGCGAGTCGGGCGTCGACGGCTTCGATGCTGGTCCCGACGGTCGCGGTGCCGATGGGCTCGCCGTTGTAGACGATCAGGCGTCGCGCGACATTCATCGGCGTGTCTTTCGATGCGCCAGGGGGCATCTGTTCGGCGAAAATGCCGCCGTGGGTCTCCTCGACGCGCACGAGCACGACATCGGGATTGCGCATCAGTGCGTCGGTGAGGTTGGCGACGCCTTTCTGATCGACGTTCCACAATGGATTTGCCGCGGCCTGCGCCAGGATGTCGACGTATTGCGTCGTCAGCGTGTCGAGCAGGAACGCGCGCTCTTCGTCGAGATGCACCTTGAGCATCCAGCTACCAAACAGGATCGCTGGCAGTGCGATCGCCAGACCGACACCGGTAATCACGATGCGGCGCAGGGAGATCGGCTTGCGGTTTGTTTCCAGTACAGGCGACATACGGTGCTTCGATGCCCGGTTGGGGGCGGGTACGGCGGATGCAGAACCCAGTTACTCTATTGCGGCAGGTCCGCAGAAAATCTTTAAGGGTGCAAGTGCGTCGAACGCGTGACCGGAATGTCGCGCGGCGTGTCATCGTTGTCGGGGCATTGTTTGAAGCGGTGACGACAAATTTGACGTCTCCGCTGTATTTCCTGACTATCGACCTCATCAACCGACGGATGCTGACGTATGCGAGAGGCCAACGACGACTGGACCGTGATTGCCCGCAGTCTCGATCCCACCGAAGCGCACCTGTGGTGTGCCTGCCTGCAGGCCGCACGGATCGACGCCATGGTGGCCGATGCGAATCTGGTACAGGCGCACTCACTGATCGGCGTGGCGGTGGGCGGGGTGCGTGTGATGGTGCCTGCCTCGCAACTTGCCGAGGCGAAGGAGGTGCTGGCAGCCTTTCACCGGGGTGATTTTTCGCTCGACGCCGATGAAACAGGGGGCGAGCCCGAAGCGTAGCCTGGCCGCCATGCACGCCGGGGATGTCAGGTCTGCTGCGGAGCCCCGGATAACAAGGCGGCATCACGCCGTTCCACCGCCTTGAGCGCGAACAACAAGGCGGTGCCGACGACCATGACCCCCGCGGCCAGATACAGACCAGTGGCGTAGTTGCCGCCCGCGTGCGCGGCGAGTGCGCCGGTGATGGCCGGGGCGGCGATCTGGGCGACCCCGTAGGAGATGGTCATCTTGCCCATCATCCTGGCCGGACGCGTCGGGTAGTAGCGCCCCGCCATGGTCAGCACCAGGCTCACCATGCCGATGAAGGTGCCGCCGAACAGGGCGGCACCCGCCAGTGACAGCGCGAGCGAATCGCCGGTGGCCGGCAGCAGGATGCCGACGATCTGCAGCAGCGCCGCGATGATCAAGGCATTCAGGTCGCCGCTGCGACGGGCGATCAGGTCCCACACGATGCAGGCCGGCGCCGCTGCCAGCCCGAGCACGAGAAACACCAAACTGCCACGACCATTGAGCGCGGGCATGGCGTCGACAATGGCGACGATGAAGGTCGCCGACACCACGTAACCGACGCCAGCGCAAAAGTAGGCGGCCATGAACAGCTTGAGAAACAACGCGCTGGGTGGGGCATCCACCATCGGGTGCCCGGTTTTGGTGACGGCGCTGCGATCCGGCGCGGGCAGCCAGGCCAGTGCCGGCAGCAGCAGTACGGCGCCGATGGCCGCGAAGGCCAGCCACTGGGCGCGCCAGTCGAGCGAGTCGCTCATCAACACCACGGCGGCGGCGCAGCCGGCAATGCCGAGGCCGACGCCGACGAAGTGGATGCCCAGCTCGCTGCGGTGGTTGTGCCGAATCAGCCAGTTGAGGATCAGCCCGGTGCCGAGCAGCAGCGCCGCCGCGCTCGACAAGCCGGCAATGAAGCGGGAGATCGCCCATACGACCACATCGGTGCTCATCGCCATCATCGCCGTGCTGCCGACGGCCACCAGCAGTCCGATGCGGTAGAGGCGGTCCTTGAGCACCAGGTCGTTGATTTGCGAGGCGATGAGTGCGCCGGTGAGATACCCGGTGTAGTTGATTGCCGCCAACCAGCCGGCGGCCGCCACGCCCAGACCGGCTTGTGCCTGCATGAGCGGGAGCAGTGGGGTGTAGGAGAAGCGCGCCACCCCGAGTGCCAGCATCAGGCTGCAGATGCCGGCAATGAGGACGCGGGCGCGTTCGGCGTGTTCACTCATGAAGGGGGCGGCGTATTGGATGCAGGGAGGATCACGCTACACAAGCGGCGAGGTGCGTTCAAATGTTTTTTTTGCGCCGCATGCCCGCGTTTGGCGCATGCGTCCGAGCCACGACCATTGCGTTCGGATGGCGGCACGCCGGCGAAGCGTTCAGGCGTTGGCGTCGGTGGTGATTTTTCGATTCAGGAAGGCGTCGAAGGCGTCCATCGTCATGGGTCGGGCGAAATGGAAGCCTTGGGCAAAATCGCATCCTTCCGCCCTGAGCGCGGCGCAATGCTCGGCGGTCTCCACGCCTTCGGCCACGACCTGGATGCCCAGCTTGTGTGCCATGGCGATCACCGCCTCCACGATGGCACGGTCGCTTGCATTGGAGAGCATGTCCTGCACGAAGGAGCGGTCGATCTTGAGGGTGTCGATGGCGAATTTCTTCAGATAGGCCATGGCCGAATAGCCGGTACCAAAGTCATCGAGACTGATCTGCACACCGGCACTTCGGAAGGCATCGAGCTTGCGTATCACCTCGGGGCTGGCATCGAGCAGCAGGCCCTCGGTGATTTCGATGGCGACGTAGTCGGGCGGAATCGACGCGGTGTCCAGATGGGCCAACCAGGTTTCGTTGCTGTTGCCGGTCAGGATCTGGCGTGGTGACTTGTTCACGCTCACCTGAATGATCGGGCTTCCGGGCGGGCGAGCGGCATTCCAGCGCATGGCGTCGTGGGTCGCCTGTCGGAATACCCAATCGCCGATGTCGCCAATGAGGCTGATCTCCTCCGCGATGGGGATGAACCGGTCGGGGGCAATGGTGCCCAGGCGCGGGTGGTGCCAGCGCAGCAAGGCTTCGGCCTTGACGACCGTCATGCTGTCGAGTTCGAGAATGGGTTGGTAGAGCAGCTCGAACTGGTTGCCGGCCAAGGCTTCGCGCAGATCGCTCGCGAGTTCGCGGCGGGCACTGGCCGCCGCCTGGTGCGCGGGGATGAACTGGCAGAAGCTGTTGCGCCCCTTGGCCTTGGCGACATACATGCCCTGGTCGGCAAAGGACATCAGCGTCGCCACCGAATTGCCGTCGTCGGGGTAGAGGGCGATGCCCACGCTGGCGGTGACGTAGGCGGCCTGCCCTTCAAGCACAAAGGCTTCCGACAGGACATCGATGATGTGCTGTGCAACCCGGCTCGCGGCGGCCGCGTCGCCCACGTGCGATAGCGCAACGATGAACTCATCGCCGCTGAGCCGTGCGACCGTGTCCGATTCACGCAGGCAAGTCTGGATGCGCTGTCCCGCTTCGATCAGCAGCAGGTCGCCAACGCGGTGCCCCAAGGTGTCGTTGACTTCCTTGAAGCGGTCGAGATCGATGAACAGCAGCGCCAGGCGGCTGCCGCTACGTTTGGCGTGTTTGAATGCTTCGCACACCCGGTCTTCGAACAAGCGTCGATTGGGCAGGCCGGTGAGGGAATCGTAATAGGCGTCCCGCCGAATCTGTGCCTCCATGTGCTTGCGTTCGGTGATATCCAGAATCACGCCCAGCAGCCCGCCCAGACGACCGTCCGCACGATCGAAGGTCGCCTTGTAGAAGATCACGTCGCGATGGGCGCCATCGGCCGACTTGACCTGGGCTTCATAGACCTGGGTGCCGGGATTGTCGAACAGGGACTGGTCGGCCGCGTGATAGCGCGCGGCCAACTCGGGGGGTGAAATTTCGAATACCGATCGGCCAACAATGGCTTCACGCTTCTGCCCGAGGAAGTCTTCAAAGGCCTTGTTGCAGCCCAGGTAGCGCCCCTGTGCGTCCTTGTAGAACACCGGATTGGGGATCGTTTCGAGCAAACCGCCGATGAACTGCAACTTGTCGGCCAGTTCCCGTTCGGCCATCTGGCGCTTGGACACATCGGTGAGGATGCCGATGATCGCCGCTTCGCCCTGAAAGCTTGTCGTTACGCCGAAGACTTCGGCGTCGAAGGTGCTGCCATCCTTGCGCAGGCCGCGGAAGCCGTAGAAGCTGGCCTTGGCGCCGCCGCCGATGCGCTTGTCGATCTCGGCCTGCGCCAGCGGCCGGTTTTCGGCGTTGGTCAGATCCAGGGGGCCGAGTTGGCCGCAGACCTCGGCCTGTGTGTAGCCGAACAGCCGCGCGAGGGTCTCATTGACGAACACGAAGCGATCGTTCTGGATGACGTAGACGCCGACCAGGGCATTGTCGAGAAGGCCGAGCAGGAGTGTGTCGGCCTCCTTCAGGAGCGTTGCCAGCAATGTGTCAGTCGCACTCATGGGGGAGTGCCTTTCGAAGGCTGCAACACAAATCCGATGTCCAAGGGGGGGATACCTGTGTATCGGCTGCCGGCATCGGTTCTTGACCGTCAATCGCCCGCAGGCGATCGCGCTGCCGCGGTACGCGATGGCCGCGTTCAGGCCAGGGCCTGGATCATGCTCGTGATGGCGTCGAAGCCGCGATCGTAGAAGGAGCGCATGACCGGGCCGAAGGCATCGAGCGACAGCAACAGCATGACGAATCCCGCCGTCATGGTGATCGGGAAGCCCACCGCGAACAGGTTGATTTGCGGTGCCGCACGGGTGAGCACGCCCATGGCAATGTTGGTGATGAGCAAGGCCGTGATGAGCGGCAGCGCGAGCAGCAGGCCGGCGGCGAACATCAACGCCCCCGCACCCGCCACCTTGCTCCAGCCCAGTGCCATGGCGGGGGTTTCCCGAATCGGCAGCCATTCGAAGCTGTGCACCATCACCTGGATCATCATCAGATGGCCGCCGATGGCCAGAAA
>JBNKNO010000010.1:49824-85460 GCA_050293885.1 Rhodocyclaceae bacterium
GGGTTTCCCGAATCGGCAGCCATTCGAAGCTGTGCACCATCACCTGGATCATCATCAGATGGCCGCCGATGGCCAGAAAGATGAGGGAGGCGAGCAAGCTGAGAAATTCCGACAGCACGTTGGTCTGCCCCCCCGCCTGGGGGTCGAAGAAGGTGGCAAACGACAAGCCCATCTGCAATCCGATGAGTTCGCCCGCGGTGTCGACGGCGGCAAACACCAGCCGCATGATGAAACCGATGGCCACGCCGATGAGAATCTGCTGGACGAAGACGGCAACGCCGAGCCCCGAGCCGGGGTCGATCGGCGGTGCCGGTGGTAGCGTCGGAATGATCGCCATGGCGGCGGCCAGCCCGAGGCCGATACGGATGCGGATGGGGACGGCGCCGTTGGAGAACAGCGGCGCAGACGACACCAGCCCGAGCACCCGTGCCAGCGGCAGCATGAGGCCGGCGATCCAGGCGTTGAGTTCGGCGCTGGTGACTTCGAACATCGGGCGGTGCTAGCCGATGAGCGTCGGAATGGCGGTGTACATGCGCCGGATGAAGTCCGTGAGCATGGTGATCATCCACGGCCCGGCAACAATCAGCGTGACGAAGATGGCGACCACCTTGGGCACGAAGGAGAGCGTCATCTCGTTGATTTGCGTGGCCGCCTGAAAGATGCTCACCAGCAGACCGGTGATCAGCGCCGCGCCGAATAGCGGTGCGGCGACCATGAGGGTGACTTCGACGGCCTGGCGGCCGATGTCGATGACGGTAGTGGGGGTCATGATGAATTCCTCACACGACGAAACTCTGCACCAGCGAACCGATGAGCAGCGTCCAGCCGTCCACCAGCACGAAGAGCATGATCTTGAATGGCAGCGAAACGATCACCGGCGACATCATCATCATGCCCATCGACATGAGCACCGAGGCCACGACCATGTCGATGATCAGAAACGGGATGAACACGATGAAGCCGATCTGGAACGCGGTTTTCAGCTCCGAAGTCACGAAGGCCGGCACGATTACCTTCATGGGCAGATCGTCGGCCTTGTCGACCGCCTCGACATTCGCCATTTCCGCGAACAGCGCCAGATCCGGCTCGCGGATCTGCTTGAGCATGAAAGCCTTCATGGGCGCCGCGGCGCGGGTGGTCGCCTGCTCGAAGCTGATGGTGTCGTTGGTCAGTGGCAGATAGGCGGTGTTGTAGACCTGCTCCAGCGCCGGCGACATGATGAAGAAACTCAGGAACAGCGCCATGCCGACGAGGATCTGGTTCGGCGGCGAGGTTTGCGTGCCGAGTGCGTGGCGCAGCAGCGAGAACACGATGATCAGCCGCGTGAAGCTGGTCATCATCAACAACACCGCGGGCAGGAAGGTGAGCGAGGTGAGCAGTACCAGCGTCTGTACGCTGAGGCTGTAGGTGGTGCCGCCGTCGGCCGCCGGGGTGCCGGTAATGGCGGGCACCGCCTGGGCGAGGGCCAGTTGCGGGATCAGGAGTGCCGTGAGCGGCAGGGCAGTGCGGAGTGCGCGACGCAGATCAGGCATCCTTGCGCATCTCCATCATCTGCTTGAGTCGCCCGGCGAAGCCGCCGGCGTCGGGCGTGGGTGGCGGGTTGTCGAGGCTGGCCGCCAGTTGTGCGGCGTCGAGCGTGTGCAAGGTATTGACCTGGGCGGAAGTGACCCCCAACACCAGCACGGTGTCGGCGACCTCGACCAGCACCACCCGCTCACGCGGGCCGACCGGCGCCGCGCCCAGCACTTTCAACCCCCGAGCGCTGCCGCGCGGTGCGCCGAGGCGCTTGAGCAGCCACAGACAGACGAACAGCACGACCACCACGATGGCCAGGCCGAACAGCATCTGGCCGAGCGAGCCGACCAGATCGGTACCACCGGAGACGGTCGAGGGCGGGAGCGCGCTCTTCGCGGCGCTATCCGCCGCACGGGCGACGGTGGGTGCGATCGACAGCAGGATCAGGAGGGGGCGCAGCATCGGGTGCCTCGAGGCAGTTCTGTACGTGCTCGCAGCGTAGCCCGAGGGCGGTCAAATCGAGGGAGGGATAAGGCGGCAAAAATTGCCGCTATTCAGGCAGTGGCCTGGCGCGACGGGGGTGCCGCGCCAGGGGGATGCAACGTGGATCAGCCGGCTTTGCGACCGAGCAGTGCGTCGAGCGACAGCCGGCCCGGGCCGAAGGCGACGAGGACGAGCAGCAGTGCGCCCCAGTAGAAATGGTCGTTGATGGCCGCCGGGCATTCGAACTCGAACAGCGCCGGATAGCTGATCACCGCCATCGCATTGACCGCGAACAGGCCGAGTGCGGCCGGGCGCGAAAACAGCCCGATGAACAGCAGCGCGGGGAACACCAGCTCACCGAAGGTGCCGGCCGCGGCCGCCAGTTCGGGCGGCAGCACGGGCACCGAATACTCGTCGGTGAACAGAAAGACGGTGGTCTCCCAGTCCTGAATCTTGGTCAGGCCGGCCTTGAAGAACTGCCAGCCGACATACAGCCGGAGGGCAAGCGACAGCAAGCTGCCCCCCCATTCGGTGAGTTTGGCGTCGCAGCAGGTGCTCATGCGGTGAAGTCGTAAAAAGGCGTTCATGGGGACAGGCTCCGGTTGTTATTGGTGTTCAGCGAGAATGAGCAGCCCCGCCTGCAGCCAGTGCGGCAGGGCGTGCGCGGGGTCGAAATCGGGCTCGGTCGCCGCCGCGGCGTCGAGCGCGGCGCCAAAGGTTTCGCCGGCCGCGATGGCGCACAGCGCAGCATGTTCGCCCGGTGTCAGCGTGCGTAGTTGCGCACGCCAGTCGGGTCGGCAAGCGACCATCCAGCACTCGCGGCGCAACTCGGTCGGCCACGGCGGGCCATCGGGCTGATGCGCTTGCCACAAGTCCGCAACAGCCCAGTGCGAATGCAGCGTGGTGGTGGCCGGATGCAGCGCGAGGCGGAGTGCGTCGATGGCGTCCATGTCCATGGCCGCGAGCGTTTGCGCCGTCAGCGCGGGCGTGTCCGCTGCCTGATGTGCGCGGTGCAGCGCCCATTCGAGTCGGGCCATGTCGGGCAGATAGGGGAAGTCGGCCACGGGCGCAAAGGTGTCGAGAAAGTCGGGCAGATGCTGGCCAAAGCGGTTCAGATCGCCCTCTTGCAAGGGGATCGCGCGTCCGTATTCGCGCGCCAGCGCACGGAAAAACTCGTCACCCACCATCTGACGGATGACTGGGTAAGCGTTGCGCAGTGCGTTTTCCCAGTTGGCCGTGAGGTTGCCCCGGTAGAGCGCGAAGCGCCGCTCGAGCAGTGCCGCGTCGCCGCGAAACAGGGCCGTCGGGTTGTCGCCACCCGCAAGCAGCCCTTCGGCGAAGCGCGCCTGGATGGCGGCCAGATCGTTAGACATGCGAGAGTGCCTCATGGGGCAGCTGCGCGCGTACCGCGCGCGCACGCTCGGCCTCGGCAACCAGCACCGCCAATTCGGGAATGTCGGTGTCCCACTCGATCAGCGTTGGCACCGCGCCGAAACGCGCCAGGCAAGTGCGGTACAAGTCCCACACGACCTCGGCCACCGGGGCGCCGTGGTGGTCGATCACCGCATCGTCGGTCACCAGGTGGCCGGCCAGATGGATTTCGCTGACCACGGTAGTGTCGATGGCGGCCATTGCAGCGCCGGCGTCCTCGCCGTGATTGCATTCGTTGACATACAGGTTGTTCACATCGAGCAGCACGCCGCAGCCGGTGCGTCGTGCCACTTCGTCGAGAAACTCGGCCTCGGCCATGGCGTCGGCGGCAAAGCGTAGTGAGGTGGACACGTTCTCCAGCGAGATGCGGCCGAGGACGTCCTGCGCCTGATCGACGCGCGCGCACACCAGCGTCAGCGCCTCGCGGGTGAGTGGTAATGGCAGCAGATCGTTCAGGTGCCGGCCCGGCACGGCGGCCCAGCACAGGTGTTCGGAGATCAGCGCCGGTTCGACACGCTCGGCCAGCGCGCGTATCTGCTGCACATGCGCGGCGAAGTGTTCGTCGCTGGCCGAGCCGATGCCCAGCCCCACGCCGTGCAGGCTGATCGGATAGTCCGGCCGCAGTTGTTCGAGCACGTGCAGATCCCAGCCGCCGGCACCGAAGTAGTTTTCGCTGTGCACTTCTATCCAGTCGACCGCCGGACGCTGGTCCAGAAAGTCGCGGTAGTGGCAGGCACGCAGGCCGACGCCGACACCGTGGATGGGTTTGGGATGGGCTGACATGTGGGTTTCCGAATACGTCGGCCGGGGCGCCGCCGTTGCCGGCCGCGCCCCCGAGCCGGCTTACTTCTTGCCGCCGGCCTTGAGGCTGCCGCCCATGTCGGTGCAGGTACCCTTGGCGACGTATTTCCACTCGCGCGGATCGTTGTCGGTCTTGGCTTGACCGGCGCACGAATGGGTGCCCGACGTGCTGGCGCAATCGTTGGCGCCGGCCTTGGCGATGCCGTAGCACTTTTCCTTCGATGCATCGGCGGCATGGACAACGTTGGCGCTGGCGGCGGCGACGCCGGCAATGGCGGCGGCGATGAGGAATTGACGCTTGTTCATGGTGTTTCTCCTGAAACGTTGAGGTGGTTCATCAATTGAGGGGCGAGGGGTGCTTGTGAGGGAAAACGGTCCCGGTTGTCGGGGGGCGCCGTATTCCATTCGCCTGTTCGATGAGACCTCCTTGAGCGTTCAGGTCTTACAGTCCGGTCACAAAAAACGTTTGTTAGTCGTTGCGACCGTGTTCCGACAAGGCCGCCACCAGGGCGCACTCGCAGACCTTGAATCCGATCCACAGCAACAGGCTCAGATAACCCATGCCGATCAGTTCGAGCAACTGTACGCCGGCACCATCCGCGATCACCATCACGCCGTGCTCGACGAACAAGGCCAGATTGGCCTGCAACACGCGGAACAGGCTGAAGGATGCGACCCCGAAGCCCATGAAAAACACGCCTGCGAGAACGAAGATGCCCCACCAGCGGGGCCGCCACATGCCTGATAACGGAAGTTTTTTCACCGTGCGTCCCTCCAGCTTGCGTGTGCGCCAATGCAATGCACGCTGCCAGCCAACCGGTGGCGCACGACGCCGGTCAGCGTGTCAGGATTTCTTCGCGTGATCGAAACAGGCCTGCAGCAAGGCTTGCATCGCCTCCTTGCCGAGCGACTCGACGCGCGCGACGTTGCGCGCCGGGATGTTTTCCGGGTCGGGGTAGTTGGCGATCGCCTCGCCCAGGCTGGCTTCGCGGATCAGGTGCAGCATGGGGTAGGGCGAGCGGTTGGTGGTGTTCTCCACGTCGTCGGGCTCGGTGCCGCTGAACTGGTAGTGCGGATGAAAGCTGGCGATCTGCAACTCGCCGCCCAGGTTCATTTGTTCGAGCATCAGGTCCGCGAGGGTGAGGAACTGGTTGTAGTCGTCGAAGTCCCCAAGCACATCGGGGTGGACCAGCAGGGTGGTCTCGACGCTGTCGTCCTGCCGCAGGCGTTCCAGCTCGTTTTGCAGATCCATGAGCAGGGTTTCGTCGGTGCCGGCGGCGGAGACCACGAAACGAATGCGATCGCGCACCAGTTCGCGCTTGGCGAACGGGCACAGGTTGAGCCCGACGACGACGGTGTCCACCCACTGGCGGGTGGCGGCGATGACTTGTTCGGGGTTGGCGGTGGGCAAGGGAATGCTGGGCTCCTGATCTCAGTCGAGGTCCGGTATCGACGCGCCGGACGGGGTGGATTTGATGTGCAGATCGCGCTGCGGGTAGGGAATGGTGACGCCCGCGGCCTTGAACAGCCGCCAGATCGCCAGATTGATGTCGGTGCGCAGATTGCCGATGCCGTTTTCCGGATCGCCGATCCACACCCGCAGTTCGAGGTCGATGCCGTTGTCGCCGAAGTTGAGCAGGCGGGCCATCGGCGGCGGATCGGCGAGGACGCGGTCGGAGGCCTTGGCCGCCTCCAGCAACAGCGCCATGGCCTGTTCCGGGTCGTCGTCGTAGCTGATCTGTACCGGCAGGCGCACGCGCGTGTTCTTGTCGGTGTAGCTCCAGTTGATGACTTCGGAGGTAATCAGATTCTCGTTGGGGATCAGGCGTTCGACGCCGTCGCGGTCGCGCACCACCACGTAGCGGGCGCGCAATGCCTCCACCCAGCCGTACTTGCTTTCGTCGGCGCCCACCGAAATCACGTCGCCCGGCTTGATGGAGCGGTCGAGCACCAGGATGAAGCCGCTGATGAAATTGCTGGTGATGCGTTGCAGGCCGAAGCCGATGCCCACCCCGAGGGCGCCGCCGAACACCGCGAAGGTGGTCAGGTCGATGCCCACCGCGTCGATGGCGAGCAGCAGCGCCAGGGCAATCAGGAATACGCGGCTGAACTTGGCAAAGGCCACTTGCAGCGATGGCGTCATGTTGGCCGATGCCCGCATGCGCCGTTCGATCACGCCCGACGCCCAGAACGCCAGCGTCAGCAGGACGGCGATCATGGCGATCAGCTTGATGGACGCCAGCACCGAGACACGCGTTTCGCCCACGCTGAACGCCATCGCATCGAGCGCCGATTCCACCGCCGGCAACCAGCCGAGCAGATGCAGGGCCACGATCGACCAGATGGCGGCAACGAACACGTTCTCCCAGGCTTTGAATGCCGGCGTGACGCGAAAGCCCTTGCGCAGCGCATAGACGCCGATGCGGATGGTGGCCAGCGAGGTGAGCAGGGGTAGGGCGATGTCGAGTACCGGCGTCGCCTGCGGCAGCGACTGCAACGCCGCGCGCCCGACGAACACCCCGATCAGCATCGACACCGGCCACAGCAGGCGCTGCAGCGTGCGGATCGCCAGATGATGGAAACTGCCCTGGCGACTGGCATCTGCTTGGCTGCGCAGCGCCCGGGAGGCGATGAAGTGCACCGCCAGCGACACGGTGGCGGCGGCGAACAGCACCATCAACTCGTGTTGCACGCGGGTGCGCGCGAGCTGCTCACCGAGGTTGGGGAGCGTGTCCGTCAGCGAGTCGATGAAAGATGCCATGGCGGCGGCGCCAATCCGAAGGGAGAGGTCAGTTTACAGCGATGCGCCAGGGGGTGTGCCGATCCTTCGCGCGTGGCGGACGACGGATCGGCGTTTTCGGGGTGTATTGCAGGCTCGGATCTGTTTGCCCCCGGAGGCAAACAGATCCGGGCGCGACCGCTTCCCTGCTGTGAACAGGCCCTAGGCGTTCTTGAGTTTCGTATACGCCTGCTCGACGCGCTTCATCTGCGGCGCGTAGTGGTCGCGCGTATGGCGATTCCAGTGGCGGCTGTGCTTTTCGATTTGTGTCATCAGCTCGCGTGCGGTGGCGTTGTCGCGGTTCTCGAACGCCCAGATGGCGTACTCGGCGAGGATGTCGAAGCTGCCGAAGCGCTCGAGCGCCGCCGAGAACGCGGTCCGGGCCTCCTCGGTACGCCCGAGTGCGCCGAGAAGGCGGGCGCGCAGCAGGGCCACCGCGTCGGTTCGGAAGTCCGGGTTGCGGCGCGCGATCCAGTCGATGTGCTCCAGTGCGCTGGGGAAATCGCCACTGGCGTGATGCGCACGTGCCGCGCCGAAGCGGATTTCGAGATCGTCGGCGAAGGGGCCGGCGAGACACGCGTCGTATGCCTTGGCCGCTTCGTCCGATCGACCGCTTTCGAGCAAGGCAGCGGCGAGGCGCATCTGATTCTGTGCCGTGGGCGTGTAGTCGAACGCGTTGCGCGCGTCGCGCAATTCCCTTTCCGGGTCGAGCGCCTTGGCGGCGGCGCGGACGACTTTTTGCGCGCCGCGCTCAAGGCGCGAATTGGGCAGGAACACGGTCGCGAAATAGACCACGCTGCCGAGCAGGGGAAAGGAGAACAGGATGAAAAGCCAGTATGTCTGCTGTCCGGTACGGACGGCATGAACGGCGAAGTACAGGGCGATCAGGACATGCAGACCGAGACCGATGAAAGGCATGGTTGGCGCCTCCGCAACAATGGATTACATGCTTGGTGCATCCGGCGCGTGCGCGCAGACGGTGCGCAGAATATCAAATCCGGCTGACGGAGGAAATGCCGAATGTCACATGCCGATGGCGTTTTCGCTGCCGGTGCGCTGCGGTTCACGGGGCGGGTGCGTTCAGGCGATCGAGCCGCAGCCGCTCGCGCTCGTCGAACAGGCGCCGGCTGGCGGCGGTGACCGCCGCGAGGGTGCCGAAGCCGGTGCCCACGGTGATGGTGAACATGATCAGGATCTGGTACTTGACGGCGATCGACGGTGGCGCGCCGGCAAGGATCTGACCGGTCATCATGCCCGGCAGGCTGACGATGCCGGCGGCGGCCATGGCGTTGACGATAGGGATGAGGCCGGCGCGCATGGCGTCGCGGCGGGCATCGCCAATGGCCTCCTGCCAGCGCGCGCCGAGCATGAGGCGGTTCTCGATGGCGGCGCGTTGGCGCCACACGGTGTCGGTGAGGCGGTCGAGGCCGATGGCAACGCCGGTCATGGTGTTGCCGAGCATCATGCCCAGCAGCGGGATGGCGTATTGCGGTTCATACCAAGGCGTCGGTTGGATGATCACTGCGAGCGTCAGCACGGTGACGCTGAAGGCGGAGATGAACATCGACAGCGTGCCGATGCCGAAACCCCAACCGCCGCTGAGGCGCCGCTTTTGCCGCGCCGTGACTTCGCGCCCGGCCATGAGCAGCATGACCAGCGCCATGAGAGCGATCCACGGCAGTGCGGCAACCGCGAACAGCGCTTCGAGCACCAGCCCGATGAGGCTCAGTTGCACCACCGTGCGCAGCGCGCCGATCAGTAGCGGCCGTTCGACGCCGAGCCGTGCGAACCAGGTACAGACGGCCAGTACGAGTACGAGCGTGGCGGCGAGCGCCAGTTGCCAGGCGGAGAGGTCGATGACGCTCATTCGACTACCTCCAGATGGTCGCCGCGGATGCGCAGGTGATGGTCGGCGACGCGGGCAATCTGCGCGGCGTCGTGGCTGACCCACAGCGTCGGCCAGCGATGGCGGCGGATCAGCGCCAGCAGCCAGGTTTCGATCTGGGCGGAGGTGTCGGTATCTAGGTTGGCGGTCGGCTCGTCCAGCAACAAGGCATGCGGCCCGTGGGCGACGGCGCGCAGCAGGGCGAGGCGTTGGCGCTCGCCCGACGAGAGCCGGCTGACCTGCCAGCTTGCGGTGTCGCTGGAAAATCCGAGGGCGGCCCAGTCGGGCGTCTCGGCATCGGGCAGATGTTCGCGGATCGTCTCGGCCCACCACTGGCTGTCGGCCGGTACCAGCATGACGCGACGGCGCCATTCGTGGGCCGGGATGCTGTGTTGCGCGACGTCACCGAGGGCGATATCGCCCTGGTGCGCATCCAGATCGGCAATGGCGCGCAGCAATCGACTCTTGCCTGAGCCCGAGGGGCCCGACAGGGCGGTGATCCGGCCCGCGGCAACGGTGAAACTCACTTGTTGCAGCGCGCCGATACTCACGCCCGCAAGGCGCAAGTCGGCGTCGGCGTCATGGGCTGAATCGGGCGCTGGGCGGGCGAGCATCGCGACATGATAAGGCTTTGCGTCGGTGGCCGTGGCGTGCGCCGCGACGTTTGAGTTGCCGTGCATGATTCGTTTAAGATCGAAGTATGAGAGACATGCCAAACATTGCGCGGATTGCCGCGCTGATCGGGGAGGGCGCACGGGCCGACATGCTCACGGCGCTGATGGCCGATCGGGCACTGACGGCAACCGAGTTGGCCGCCGTGGCCGGCGTGACGCGGCAGACCGCCAGTGCGCACCTGTCGCAATTGTGCGCGGCGGGGCTGGTGATCAAGAGTCGCCAGGGCCGCCACCGCTACTTTCGTCTGTCGGGCGCCGATGTGGCGAGTCTGATCGAATCGCTCATGAGCGTGGCCTTTCGTACCGGCGCGGTGCGCCCGCGCGGCGAGGTGGTCGAGCCGGCGTTGATCAAGGCGCGTGTCTGCTACGACCATCTGGCTGGCGATCTGGCGGTGGCGGCGTTCGAAGCCATGTTGGTGCGTGGCTGGTTCATGGCGCGCACCGGCGAGTTGCTGCTCTCCGATACGGGCCGTGCCGGCATCGCCGATTTGCGCATCGATACCGCGGCGCTGGCGGCCGGGCGCCGATCCTTGTGCCGCATGTGCCTGGATTGGGGGGAACAACGGCATCACCTGGCAGGGGCGCTGGGTGCCGCGCTGCTCGACCATGTGTTGACCGCCGGTTGGGCCACGCGCGATGGGCGCGTGGTGAGGTTCAGCGAGGCGGGGGAAGGGGCGTTCCGCGCCGTCTTCCTGCTGGACTAGTCTAACGACGCTTGATGATCAACTCGATCAGTAGCCACACGACGCCAATGGCCGCGCCCACGAGGCCGCCGATGGTGCCGAACATGGCCAGCAACGCGAGTTCCGTGGCGCTGGCGTCGGCCGGGCCGAATTGCATCACCAGCCACAGCGGGAGCGCCGTGAGTGCGCCGAGCACCAGGCTGGTGACGAGAATCTTGACGCCCGTGCGGGTGGGCGAGCGATAGAAGGCGAGGATCGGATTCACGACGGTGTCCACAGCGGCGAAGGCCGTACGATAGCTTTTTGGGGCGGGCGTGGACTTGATCTCGATTCAACAATGTTCGCGTGAGCAGGACTACCAGGCCCGTCGCCGCTTCTGTCATGATGGCAGTTGCCGGCTTGGCCGCTTGGTATTTGTTCAGACTTAGCTGAGGAGAACGCGCCCATGAAGGGCTATCAAATCACCTTCTTCACCCAACAGGACAAAACCCATCACCACAAGCCGATGGCGGAGTGGTTGATGCTTGCCGCGCGGGATCTGGGTTTGCGCGGCGCCACCATCTTTGCCGCCACCGAGGGCTTCGGGGCGAATGGCCGCATTCATTCCGCCCATTTCTTCGAGCTTGCGGATCAGCCGGTGGAAGTGGTCATGACGGCGACCGAGGAGGAATGGCAACGGCTTGTCGCGCACTTGAAGGAAGAGGGCGTCCGCCTTTTCTATGTGAAGTGCGAGATCGAATTCGGCACGCTGGGCGAGCCGGACGACTGACGCGGCGCGCAAGCGTGTGCACAACGAGAAAAGGCTCCCCCGGGAGCCTTTTCTGCTTTTTGTCGGGAGCCCTGTCACCCGGCCTCGGCCACCGGATCGGCTTGCGGCCGATGTTGTGGCCGGGCGGGCGACGTTTGCATCAGGCGCGACGACGGCGGGCGACGAAGCCCACCAGACCGAGACCGGCCAGCAGCATGGCGTAGGTTTCGGGTTCCGGCACGGCGGAGACGCTGATCATCAGCAAGCGGTCGTTGTCGCTGCTCGGGTGCTGGATGTTGATGTAGGCCTTGGTGGAATCGTACGGATCGAAGAACAGCCCCGTCGGCTCGGCGCCGGCGACCTGTAGCGCAGCCCAGCGCTTGACGCCTTCGGCGACGCCGTCGCCATCGGCATCGATGACTTGCCAGATGTCGGCATTGGGCACGCCCTGGTCTTCGATGATGTAGAGATTGCCGTCGTTGTCGATGGCCATGTTGTCCGGACTGGTGAGGTCGGTGCCGACCGCCAGGCCGGTGGCCACGTCGAGGGTGTCGCGGGTGACGAGCTGGGTGACGGCATTGCCGTCCAGATCGACCGTCCACACTTCATGCGTGCCGGTGGCGGTGAAGGCGATGGCTTCGTGTCCGTTGGCGAGGGTGAAGATCTCCATGTCTTCCGGCCGGTTGTAGGCGGTGGCACCGGCGGCATCGGCGAGCGCGCGGCCGTCGGCGTCGGCGGTGTTCACGTTGATGTCCACCCACGTGAAGGCGCCACCGACGCTGGCGTTGTTGCCGGCGCCGACTTTCAGCGCGTAGGTGGTGCCCGCCGCGAAGAAGTCGTCGCCGTTGCCGGCGTTGGGGTTGGCGGACACGAACTTGTAGAACGAGCCGCTGCTGTTCTCGTCGATGAAGTAGAAGTTGTTGGCACTGTCGAAGGCCAGGCCTTCATGTGACACCAGCGGCAGGGCGTTGTTGCGCTGGACCAGGTTGCCGGTGCCGTTGGTGAGGTTGGTGGCGGTGGCGCTGACCGGGTTGGTGACTTCGAACAGACGGCCGGTGCCGGCGCTGCCGCCGAAGTTCTCTTCGCCGCTCATCCAGCCGCCCCATGGCGCCCAGCGCGAGGCATCGCCACGCTGCCAGTTTTGCGTGCCGACCGGCACGATGGTGGTCATGGTGCCGGTGAGCTTGTCGTAGCGCTGCGCGCCCGAGCCGGTGTTGACGCCGGCTTGGTTGCTGGGCTCGAACGGCATGAACAGGTAGCGGCCCTGATCGGCACCGGTGCGGTTGGTGTCGATCATGTCCCAGTAGCGGCCGACGTTGATGTCGGAGAGGCTGCCCACCGTGCTGCGCGAGGCCAGCGAGGTAATCGAGACGTCGATGCCGGGCGTGCTGGCGAAGAGCAGACCCTGGGTGGCTTCGTCGCCGACCGACACGGCAGACGATGCCGCGGTGAGCGGGTTGAGTTCGTCGAACAAGGTGTTGTCGGCGGCGATGGCCGAGGTGGCAGTGAATGCGCCGAGCAGCGCAAGAGCGAGTGGCTTGACCATGGATGATTCCTGTCTTTGACTAGGTTGATTTTCTGACCGTGCGATCGAAGGCGGACGCTTCGATCGCTGCAAAGGCTAGGGGGGCGATGTAACGCGGATATGACGCCCCGGTGAATCTTGATCGATGGCGCTGGGCGAAAAAAAGCCACAGCATCGGGCTGTGGCTTGTCGTGAGGCGGATTGCCCGTTTCCGTGTCAGGAAACCCATTCGCAGGTGAGCGGCTCGTCATCGTCGATCAGATCGAGCGCGGCTTCGTAGGCGTTTTCTTCAATGAGGCTGGTGGCCTCGTGTTCAATATTTTCTTCCATCTTCTTTCTTTCCTATTTACGTCCTTTAATCATAACGCGTATGTATGACGCTGGGGTGTCAGAAAAGTTTCAGTAGTTTTCCGACGGGCGCGTTCCGATCTGTCCGGACGGTGAGGCTGGTCCGTGAGGACTCAGCCTTGGGACGGGATGCCTGCCTTAGTGGCGCAACTTCCGCATGCGCTCGGCCGGGGTGATGATGTCGGTGAGGCGGATGCCGAACTTCTCGTTCACCACCACCACTTCGCCCTGGGCGATGAGTGTGCCGTTGACGAGGACGTCCATGGGTTCGCCGGCGAGGCCGTCGAGTTCGACCACCGAGCCGTGCGCCAGTTGCAGCAGGTTGCGGATCGACAGCTTGGTGCGCCCCAACTCCACGGTGATCTGCACCGGGATGTCGAGAATCATGTCCAGTTCGGCGTTGCCTCCGGCGCCACCGCCTTCGGCCCCGAAATCGGGGAACAGCTGACTGGCCGGTTGGGCCTGGAAGGGGGAGTCGGCGCTGTCGGCCGTGGCCTGCAGATCGGCCGCGACCTTGTCGGCCTCGGCTTGCTCCTGCATGGCAGCGGCCCAGTCGTCGTCGCCCGGATCGGCATCCGCGGCCTCGGCGGCGCCTCCGGTCGTGTCGGCGCCTTCGGTCGCTTCGGTGTCGGTTTGTTCCTGCATGGCGGCAGCCCAGTCGTCTTCCGAGACCTGGTTTTCTGCGTCGGTATCTGTATCAGCCATTGTTTTCTCCCGTAGCGGCGGGCTCGGTGGTGTCGTCGGGCGGAATCATGCGGTCGACGCGAATGGCGTATTGCCCATTCTGTACGCCGTACTGGCCTTCGAGGACGGGCACGCCGTCCACGGTGGCGCGGATTTGCTCCGATACGTTGAGGGGGATCACATCGCCCACGCGCATGTTGACGATGTCGCGCAGGGTGAGTTTGGCGTCGCCCAGCGACGCGCTCAGTTCGATCTCGGCGGACTTGAGCTGGCGGGTCATGGTGGTGATCCAGCGCTTGTCCTGGGTGATGCTGTCGCTCTGCATGGTGGAGTAGAGCGTCTCGCGAATGGGCTCGAGCATCGAGTAGGGGAAGCAGATGTGCATGTCCGCCTGCGCGCCACCGAGCTCGAGCGAAAACACCGTGGAGACGACGATCTCCGAGGGCGTCGCGATGTTGGCGAACTGTGAGTTCATTTCCGAGCGCACGTAGTCGAGCTTGAGCTGATACACCGGCGCCCAGGCGCGCTCGTATTCGGCGAACACGGTGTTGAGCATGCCCATGATGATGCGTTGTTCGGTGGCGGTGAAATCGCGTCCCTCCACCCGGGTGTGGAAGCGTCCGTCGCCGCCAAACATGTTGTCGACCACCAGGAACACCAGGTTGGGGTCGAACACCACCAGCCCGGTGCCGCGCAGTGGCTTGGCGGTGACCAGGTTGAGGTTGGTGGGGACCACCAGATTGCGCACGAATTCGCTGTACTTCTGTACTTTGATCGAGCCGACGGAAATCTCGGCATTGCGGTGCATGAAATTGAACAGGCCGATGCGCAGGTAGCGGGCGAAGCGCTCGTTGATGAGCTCCATGGTGGGCATGCGCCCACGCACGATGCGCTCCTGCGTGCCGAGGTTGTACGGGCGAACGCCACCCTCGTCGCCCTCATCGGCGTTGTCATCCTCGGTTTCCCCGGTCACGCCGCGCAGTAGCGCGTCAACTTCGTCCTGGGAGAGAAAATCGGCTGACATGTTTCGCCCGTCGTCCCTTGCCTTACTGCACGATGAAAGAGTTGAACAGCACAGCAGTCACCGGACCCCACGGTTCCGGATTCCGTTTTCGGTGATCGGCAGCCGGTTTTTCGAAGCCGAGCACGTTGTTGATGCGCTCCATGCACTCGACCGCCAGCGCCTCGCGGCCTTCCACGTGGGTAATCTCCGAGGGCAACTTGCTCGAGAGCACCATATTCACCTCATGCCGAATTTCCGGCGTGTACGCTTTCATCTGCTCTGCCACGGTGTGATCAACCACCTTCAATACCATCACCACTTGCAGGAAGTGGTCCCCCTCGGAGGGGGCGAGGTTGACCGTGAACGGTTCCAGCGTGACGAAGGTCGGCGGGTGGGACAGATCGACCACGAGCTGCGCGGGTTCGTCCTGCGCGTGCCCGTCGGCGCCATCCTCGCTGTGGCTCTTCTTCATCAACAGGACAGCCACGACGCCGCCGGCGATCACCAGCAACAACACCACCGCAACGATGATGATGATCAGCTTCTTCTTTCCGCCACCCTTCTTGGGTGCTTCGCCTTCGGCCTCCGCGGGGGCGTCTGCTTTCGACATGCCTGAGTCTCCAGTTTCAATAGTTCAATTGTTACTGACACCGCGCACATCGAATGCTGCGAAAAGCGGGGGTCGATGACCGCTTTTCGTCATCCTCAGGCAAAGGTGTCGATCATTCCCTCGCTGCGCGCGATCCAGCGCCCGGCGTGTGTTCCTGCGTTGTGCATTGCCATTTCGCCGCCGACCGCGTGACGGCCGTTGGCAAACTGACGCCCCTCGCCACGCTCGCCGGGTTGATCCTGCGGCGCGGTGTTGACGTTGCTTTCAGCCAGTGTGATGCCGGCGCTCTCAAGCATCTCGCGCAGGCGGGGCATGGCTTGTTCGAGTGCCTCGCGGGCTGCCGGCGTGGCCGCGGTGAACTGCGCGGTGGTGGTGTCGCCGGTGACCGTGAGCGAGATTTCCAGCTTGCCCAGGCTCGGTGGCGTGAGGATCAGTTCGGCGCGCGATTCGTCGCGGCCGGCCAGCCACATCACCCGGTTGCCGACGGCGTCCGGCCATTGCTGGCTGCCCACCGGCGTGGCCAGGTGCGAGGGCAGCACCGGTTGCGAGGCCGCCGGCGTGTTGGCGGCCGGAGTCGCCATCGCCGCGCCCAAGGCACCCGGAACCCCCGTGCCCGGCGTCGCGCCCGACGGTGTCATCTGAATGGCCTCGCCAGGCTTGGCCGTGCCGGCAATCTGCGCGTCCAGTTGTGCCGAAAAGTTGCTCACGCCTTCGCGCAGGACAGGGACTTTCGCTCGCAGCGCGGTGTCGGTCGGCAGGGCGCGGGCCTTGCCGCCGCCCAGATCGGCGTCGGCAGCCGTTTCCTTCCCAGCGTCGCTGCTCATGGCGGGCTTGCCGTTCGCCGCCATCGCGCCGGCGAGCACGTCGACCGGCTTGGTGGCCTTGTCGGCGGCCGGCGTCTCGGTTTTCGTCATTTGGGCCGACAGCGCGGTGGCGGCGGCCGCTGCCGATGCCGATGTTTCGACGGTGGCGGCAGTGGCGGTGGCTGCGGCGGCGATTGCCGGTGAGGCGGCAAGCTCTGCCGGGGTGGCGGCAAGAACGTCGCTGGCGACTTCGGTGCCGGTCACGGCGGCGGTATCGGTTTCGTCGGTACCGTCAGGGCGTGCTTTGTCGGCAACCTCGGCCTTGTCTTCAGCGGGCTTGGTTTTGGCGTCTTGCGGTGTCGGTTCGGTGGGGCGGGCTTCGTCGGCAGATTCGCCATTGGCGGCACGCTGTGCCGGCGCTTCCTTGTCCTTAACCGGCTGATTATCTTGCTGTTTTCTGGCTTCCTGGGTGGGCTTGGCGGTGGCTTCGCGCGGCTGTTCCGGCTCGGCCATCTTGCGTTCCAGGGTATTGGAGAAGGCGTCATGGGTGGCGCCGTTGCCCTCAGCACTGCGCGCGCCCGATCCCTGTGTGGGGGGCGGCGTGGCTTGCAGCATTTGCGACAGGGTCTGATTCACCATTGCGGCCATGGCCGTAGTCCTCGAGTGGATGGTTCAGACCGTTAGTTGCAAACGCTGTGCCAGAAACCTCACTCGTCGGATTGTCGGTCGCGGAACTGCTTGCTGGCGTGTTCGTCGGTCATGCGCTGTTCGCGCTTCCCTTCGTCTCGCGCTTCCTTGGCCTGATGGCGTTTGGACAGCGTATCGAAGGCTTTCACCTTGGTGCGCTGGTCCATCCAGGCCTGTTGGCCCGTGACCGTGCGTTGGCGCGACTGCTCGACCACGTCCCGCTGCGCGATGATGGCTTCATCGAGCTTGCCGATGAACAGGCTGTAGTTGCGCATCGCGTGCGGGTCGATCCCGTTGCGCAATGCCTCGGCAAACTTGGCCTGGTATTCGGCGCGGTACTCTTCGAGCACTTCCAGCTTGCGACAATCTTCCGTCTCGTTGGCGATCAACTCGCCCAGGCGACGCGCGGCGTCGTCCATGCGGGTGTTGGCCAGATCGAGAAGCGTCTGCAACGGAAACGGTTTGCTCATCCGTCTTCTCCGTTGCGCGCGGCGGCAAAGCGCCGTCGTGCAAGCCGTTCTACGGCGAAGGGGGCGAAATCTTTAGGGGCAGGCCGCGCGGGCATGGCTCACGCCTCGTCGCCAAACAAGCGGTGCAGTTTGCCGACCGCGCCTTCGTAGCCTTCGCGCTCGTCGATGGACTGCTGCAAATAGGCTTCGAGCGCCGGGTAGGCTTCGACCGCCTGATCGAGCACCGGATCGGAGCCCGGCTGGTAGGCGCCCACGGCGATCAGATCGCGCGAACGCTGGTAGCGGGAGAACAACTGCCTGAACTTGCGCACGTGCTCGAAGTGCGCCGGCTTGACCAGATTGTGCATGGCCCGGCTGATGGATTGCTCGATGTCGATGGCCGGGTAGTGGCCCTGATCGGCGAGCAGGCGCGAGAGCACGATGTGGCCGTCGAGAATGGCGCGTGCGGAATCGGCGATCGGGTCTTGCTGATCGTCGCCTTCGGTCAACACGGTATAGAAGGCGGTGATCGAGCCGCCGCCCTCCGGGCCGTTGCCGGCGCGCTCGACCAAGGCCGGCAGGCGGGCGAACACCGACGGCGGATAGCCGCGGGTGACGGGGGGCTCGCCAATGGCCAGGGCGATTTCACGCTGGGCCATGGCGTAGCGGGTGAGCGAGTCCATGATCAGCAGCACTTGCTTGCCTTGATCACGGAAGTATTCGGCAATGGTGGTGGCGTAGGCAGCACCTTGCAGGCGCATCAGTGGGCTGGTGTCGGCCGGCGCGGCGACCACTACAGAACGTGCGCGGCCTTCCTCGCCGAGGTTTTGCTCGATGAACTCCTTCACCTCGCGGCCCCGTTCGCCGATCAGCCCGACGACAATGACGTCGGCCTTGGTGTAGCGGGCCATCATGCCGATGAGCACCGATTTACCCACGCCGGAGCCGGCAAACAGGCCCATCCGCTGGCCGCGGCCGACGGTGAGCAGGGCGTTGATGGCGCGAATGCCGACATCGAGCGATTGGGTGATGGGCGCGCGCTGCAGCGGGTTGAAAGGGCGGCTTTGCAAGGAGCGGCTGTGTTCGGCTTCGAGCGGGCCGAGGCCGTCGAGCGGTCGGCCGGCACCGTCCACCACGCGGCCGAGCAGGGCATCGTCGAGTGGCAGATGTTTGGCGCGGTCGGAGGCGCGGCGTCGCGGCACGGTGCGCTGGCCGGCGATGAGCCTGGGTTGCACCGGCTCGATAGGCAATACCTGCGCGCCGGGGGCGAGGCCGAAGACATCGTCGGTCGGCATCATGTAGATGCGCTCGCCGTTGAAGCCGACGACTTCGGCCTCCACCGAGCCGCCACCGGGCACCACGATGCGGCAACCCGAACCGAGCGGCAGCTTGAGGCCGGCCGCTTCCATCACCAGCCCGTTGATGCGGGTGAGCCGGCCCGAGAGCTGGAAGGCGCTGCTGGCGCCCACCAAACGCTGGCCGTCGGACAGAAAGCGCCGCCAGGTTTCGCCGTGACGTTCCATCAGCCCGGATATTTCATCGGGTCGCGGGAAGACGCCGCAATTCGGCCGCCAGCATCTGCGAAGGCCGGCGATCCAAATTGCTTCCAACCGTCGTGGCTGGATACTTGTCTAGGCATGTGGCATTCCTTCATCTACAGGGCCGGCCCGGTGAAATATCCCGGCTAAGGCTCCCAATCCGTGTCTTCCCGGCTCAGGTTCTCCATGATGCGGCGCCAGCGTGTTTGCACGGTGGCATCGACCATCGAACCGGCCGATTCAACCTGGCAGCCGCCGCGTGCGACGTTCTCGTCCTCGACCAGTCGGTGCTCGTTGTGCTGGAGTTGTTCGCCGAGGTATTCACGTACGAGGCTGGTGTCGTCGGGGTTCAGGTGGATCAGCGCACGGCCTTGCGGCAGTTGCTGCAAGGCTTCGCGCACCACGTCCACCACCATCTCCGGGTGTTCTTTCATGTTCTTCTGCACCATCTGGCGAGCGACTTCGATCGACAGCGCGAGAATCTCCTCGGCCACGTCCTGATCGAGCGCGGTGAGCGCCTTGTCGAAACTCTCCAGCAGTGTGTGAATCTGTAGCGCCTCCATGCGGCCGCGCGCGGTGCCTTCCTCGTAGCCGGCGGCGTAGCCTTCCTTGTGGGCTTCGTCGTGAATGCGCTCGATGTCGTCCGCCGTCGGCAGTTTGATCGGCGGTTCCGGCGGGGTATCCGGCGTTGCCTCGGTGTCGGCCTCGGCCGGATCGGCGAGGGCGACTTCCTCGGCGCGTGGTGCGTCGAAGCTTTGCGGCTCCCAGCGACGATAGGCCCCTGCGGCCTGATTGCGCTCGTAACTCATCCGCGCACCGCAGCCCGCATGGCGTCTGCCTGGCCCGGCTTACACGAAGGCATCGTCGCCTCCCTTGCCACCAAGCATGACCTGGCCTTCCTCGGCCAGACGACGAACGATCTTGAGAATCTCCTTCTGCTCGGCTTCCACCTCCGAGAGGCGCACCGGGCCGCGCGATTCGAGATCCTCGCGCAGCATTTCGGCGGCGCGCTGCGACATGTTCTTGAAGATCTTCTCGCGCATGTCTTCCTGCGCGCCCTTGAGGGCCACCACCAGCGAGTCGGACTGCACTTCGCGCAGAATGGTCTGGATGCCGCGGTCGTCGATTTCCATGAGGTTGTCGAACACGAACATCTCGTCGAGGATGCGCTGCGCCAGGTCGGGGTCGTATTCGCGCACATTGTCGATCACCGCCGTCTCGGCCGCCGCGCCGACAAAGTTGAGGATGTCCGCCGCATGGCGTACGCCACCCATGGCCGCTTTCTTGACGGTGGATGCGCCCGACAGGGTGCGCGAGAGCGCGTCGTTGAGCTCCTTGAGTGCGGACGGCTGCACGCCATCGAGCGTGGCGATGCGCAGCACCACATCGTTGCGCAAGCGATCGGTGAAGCATTTGAGAATCTCGCCGGCCTGGTCGTATTCGAGGTGCACCAGGATGGTGGCGATGATCTGCGGGTGTTCGTTCTTGATCAGGTCGGCCGCGGTGGCCGCGTCCATCCACTTGAGGCTTTCGATACCGGCGGTGTCGGAGCCCTGCAGCACGCGCGAGATGATGTGCGCGGCGCGGTCGTCGCCCAACGCCTTGGTGAGCATGTCCCGAATGTCGTCCTCGCTGGCCTCGATCGGCGAACCTTTCTCACCATGCGTCTCCAACTCGTCGAGCAAGGGCTCGAGCTTGGAGCGTGGATGCGAGGGCAGCTTGGCCATCGTCAGGCCAAGCTTCTGCACCTCTTTCGGCCCCAGGTGCTTGAGCACCTCGGAGGCTTCATCGGAGCCCAGTGACAGGAGGAGTAGCGCGGCTTTTTCGACGCCTTCGTCCGCGCTCATTTACGTCCCTCCTCGCCGACGCCCATCCATTCCTTGATGAGGTTGGCGACCAATTTCGGATCACCCTTCGCCATCTCACGGGCTCGCGCCAGTTTCGCCTCGTAGGATGAGGCGACCTTGGCGGCCGGGGACAGGGTCGTGGTGGCGTCTTCGCCGTTTTCGTCAGTTTCTGCCATGTCGACGCCTCCTGCGTTTTCCACTCGTGGAATCAAGGCAATGGATTTCATCAGCGGTTTGATGACACCAAAGGCCACGAAGGCGAGCACCGCGATCACGATCAGGTAGCGCAGCGCCTCCTTGCCGATGCTGATGATTTCCGGATCCTTCCAGATCGGCAGCGCGGGGATGGCCTCGAGCAACTCGGGTGCAAACTCGCTGGCCGCCACATTCAGGCTGTCGCCGCGTTCGGCATTGAAGCCGACAGCCTCCTTGACCAGATTGTTGATGCGATCGAGATCACCCTTGCTCGGCGGCACCGCGGTTTCCTTGCCGTTGCGGTCCGTCTGTTTGCGGTGATTGACCACCACCGCCACCGACAGCCGCTTGATCGCGCCCATCGCCCGTTTGGTGTGCGAGATGGTCTTGTCGACTTCGTAGTTGGTGGTGCTGCTGGTGTTCTTGGTCTGGAAGTTTTCCGTGGCGGCCGTGCCACCAGCGGCCGGATTGGTGATGGGGGCCGTGGCCGGTACCGGCGGCTGGTTGGTCAGCGCGCCGGGTACGCCTTGGGCGCCGGGGTCGCGGGTCAGCATTTCGTTGGTCTGGCGCGAGCGGATGGCGGATACATCGGGCGACGGATTCGGCTTGTAGATCTCGTCGGTTTGCTCGACCCGGTTGAAGTCCAGATCCGCCGTCACCTGCACGCGGAAGTTGCCCTTGCCGACCAAGGCTTCGAGGATGGTCTCGACGCGGCGGGCGTAGGCACTTTCCACCTCTTCCACATAGCTCAATTGCGTGGCGTCGAGCCCCGCGGCGCGCATCGGATCGCTCTTGCCGGTAAGCAGCTTGCCGGTCTCGTCGATTACGCTCACGCCTTCGTTGGTCATGTTCGGCACGCTCGAGGCCACCAGATGCACAATGCCCGCGACCTGCGCGGAATCAAGATTGCGGCCCGGGTGCAGATTGACGAATACCGAGGCGGTCGGCTGCTTGGCGTCGCGCAGGAAGGCGGTGCGCTTGGGCATGGCCAGATGCACGCGTGCGCCGGCCACGGCGCCAATCGACTGGATGGTGCGCGCCAGTTCGCCTTCCAGCCCGCGTTGATAATTGATCTGTTCGTGGAATTGCGAGACACCGAGCTTCTGGTTCTCCATCAGCTCGAAGCCGACCATGCCGCCGCGCGGCAGGCCCTGGGCGGCCAGTTGCAGGCGAATGTCGTGCACCCGGTCGGCCGGCACCATGATGGCACCGCCGCCCGCGGTGAACTTGTAGGGCACGTTCTGCGCCTGCAAGGCGGTGACGATGGCGCCACCGTCCCGTTCTTCCAGATTGGAGAACAGCACCGCGTAGTCCATCGTGCGGCTCCACAGCAGCACACCGACCGCCAGGGAAATGGCGACCGCCAGTGCCGCCATCACCGTCAGTTTCTGGCGCGCGGGCTGGGCATTGAAACTCTGAAACACTTGCTGCAAGGGCGAGGCGCCGGTTGCAGCGGCATCTTGCGCGGTGGCCATCTTGTCGGTCCTTCGCAACGTCGCTTTTTTCGATGGAGGCATTCTCACCGCCCGAACGCAAAAGCTTAGGGGGGAAAAGCGGCAGTTTTTGCCGCCTATTTGCGGCCTCCCCGGCGCGTGTCCACCCGTAGGCTTCGCACTGTGGAAAAAACCGAGACGAGCGCTTCCGACGTGACCGAGACATCTTCGCCGCCCCTCAATGCCGCACAGCTGGCCGAGGCCTTCGAACAGTTCAACCGGGTATCGGCCGAACTGACGGATGCCTATGCCGGCTTGCAGGGTGAGGTGTCGCAACTCAACGAACGTCTGTCCGTGTTGATGGGCGCGCTCCCCGCCGGCGTGGTGGTGCTCGATCGGGACGGCTGCGTCGTGCAGGCGAACCGTGCGGCGCAGGACTGGCTGGGCGAGGCGCTCGAGGGCGAGCCCTGGGCCATGGCCAGCATGCAGTTCTTGTCCACGGAAACGCCGGGTGAGATGGAATTGAATGCCGAGGGCGCGCCCGAACCGCGTCGCATCGCCATTACCTCGACCGCGCTCGACTCGGGCGAGGGCAGCATCATTCTCATGCACGACGTCACCGACACCCACCGCATGCAGCGCGAGGCCGAGCGCAATTCACGCCTGGCCGCCATGGGTGAAATGGTGGCCGGGCTGGCGCACCAGCTGCGCACGCCCTTGTCGGCGGCGCTGTTGTACACCGCCTCGCTCGGCAAACCGCAATTGGCCGAGCAGGAGCGCAGCCGTGTCTCCGATCGCGCCGTGGAGCGCTTGCGCCATCTCGAGCGACTGATTCGCGACATGTTGTTGTTTGCGCGTGGCGATTGCCTGGGGCGTGAACCGGTGCCGGTGTGCGCGCTGCTCGAAGAGTTGGCGCATACCCTCGAACCCATTGCCCGTGAGCGCGGCATCGCGTTCGCGCATAGCTGCGATTGCGGGCAGACGCAGCTCGTCGCCGACCGCAAGGCGTTGGCGGGCGCACTGACCAATCTGCTGGAAAACGCGCTGCAGTTCACCCCGGCTGAAGGTCGTGTGAGCCTCGGCGCCACGCTCGGCGAGCGCGAGGTGATCTTCACCGTCGCCGATACCGGCAAGGGCATTGCGCCGGACCAGCAGCAACGTTTGTTCGAACCCTTTTTCACCACCCGCGCCGAAGGCACCGGGCTCGGCCTGGCAATCGCACGCGGGGTGGCGCGCGCCCACAGCGGCGAGATCGAATTGAGCTCCCGCCCCGGTGAGGGCACGACTTTTCGCCTGACGGTGCCGCTGGTCACCGAGGGCGCAGACAACGGAACCCATCATGAGTGACGCACTGAAACTGTTACTGGTCGAAGACGATGAGGCGCTGCGCGACGCGGTGAGCCTCACGCTGGAGATGGACGGCCATCAGGTGACCGCCGTCGATGGCGGCCCGGCCGCGCTCGACGCGCTCGACAAGGGCGTCTTCAACCTGGTGATCAGCGATCTGAAAATGGACCCGATGGACGGCCTCACGCTGTTGGGCGAGATTCGCGCCCGCCTGCCACAACTGCCGGTGATGCTGATGACCGCTTTCGGCGATGTGGAAAAGGCGGTGTCCGCCATGCAAGGCGGCGCCTGCGACTTTCTGCTCAAGCCGTTCGAGGGCGACGTGCTGCTGGCCCATGTGCGCCGCTATGCCGCCGCGTCGACAGACGAGGAAGGCACCATTGCCGAAGACGCCCGCACGCGCGAACTGGTGGCGCTGGCCGCGCGCGTGGCCGATACCGACGCCACCGTGCTGCTCACGGGTGAATCCGGTACCGGCAAGGAAGTGTTCGCGCATCACATCCACGCGCATTCTCCCCGTCGCAACAAGCCCTTCGTGGCCATCAACTGCGCAGCGATTCCCGACAACCTGCTCGAAGCGACCTTGTTCGGCTACGAAAAGGGCGCGTTCACCGGCGCGCAGACGGCCCAGGCCGGCAAGTTCGAACAAGCCGACGGCGGCACCTTGCTGCTCGACGAAATTTCCGAAATGCCCCTCGGTCTGCAAGCCAAGTTGCTGCGTGTGCTGCAGGAACGTGAAGTCGAACGGGTGGGCGGCAAGAAGCCGATCAGCCTCGACCTGCGCGTACTGGCCACCAGTAACCGCGACATGGCCGCCGAAGTGGCGGCGGGGCGCTTCCGCGAAGACCTCTACTACCGGCTCAACGTCTTTCCGATGGCGATCCCGGCCCTGCGCGAGCGCCCCGGCGACATCATTCCGCTGGCGCGACATTTTCTGGCGCGGCACGGTGAGCGCATCGGGCGTCACGCCGGGCTGGGGGGCGATGCGGCCGAACTCATGCTCGCCTACCCGTGGCCGGGCAACGCCCGCGAGCTCGACAACGCCATGCAGCGCGCGCTCATCCTGGCTTCGGGCGGCGTCATCACGGCCGACACACTCAAGCTGTGCCTGGGCAATGCCCCGTCGCTGGCGGCCGGTATGGGCGCCCCGGCAAGCCCTGCCGCCATGCCGGCAAATCTTGCCGCTACCGGCCTGCAGACGCCCGCCGGCAGTCCCACCAACATGAAGGACCTGGAGCGCGAACACATTCTGACGACGCTTCGCGCGGTGGGCGGCTCACGCAAGAAAGCCGTTGAAAAACTGGGGATTTCGGAAAGAACGCTGCGCTACAAGCTGCAGCAATACCGGGAGGAAGGTCATGCCATCGACTGATTACCCTTGCCATGGCACGCGCCTTGCTGAGAGACTGGCGTCAACTCACATGAAACTGGACTGAGCAAGCATGGATACCGGGGGAATCGACAAGGTTCTGAGCGAACTGCGTGCCACCGCCCAAACGGCGGCGGGCAAGCCGGCGGCTGGCGTTGAAGCGACCGAAGGGCCGAGCTTCGGCGATGCCCTGCAAAATGCGCTCGCCGATGTGAGTGCCGCGCAAAAAGACGCCCAGCAGATGGCCAAGTCGTTTTCGGGCGGCGATCCCAATGTGAATCTGCAGGACGTGATGGTCAATCTGCAAAAAGCCAACCTCAGCTTCCAGCAAATGACCCAAGTGCGAAACAAGCTGGTGTCCGCCTATCAGGACATCATGAACATGCAGGTGTGAGCGATATCGCACCGTGTCTCAAGCCGCCTCCGGGCGGCTTTTTTTCGTTCGCTCGTTGGTGTGTAATGACTTATGACAGGCAGGTCGTCCCGGCATCGCTATACTGAAAGCTTCACTGACGGTTGGCGCCGGCACGGCGTCAATCCTGCACGGTTGCAAGAAGCGAACGGGGGAATACAAATGACGACGGAAGTGTTGTGGGCCTTGGGTGTTGGCGCTGCAGTCCTGGCTGTGGTGATCGGTTTTTTTGTTGGGCGGATGACCGGCGGCCCCAAGAAGAAAGTGGCGGCCCTGAGTGCTGAACTTGAACGCGCACAGGAAGAAAACAGCCGTTATCGCAAGGAAGTCGATGCGCACTTCGACAAGACGGCGACCTTGTTTGTCTCCATGGCCGGTTCCTACAAGGCGTTGTTCGAGCACTTGTCGTCGGGGTACGAGCAGCTATCCGACGGATCGGCGCGTGACTTGTTTCGCCAGCGGGTCGATGCTTCGTTGTTGATCGGCGCGCCCGAAGGGCGAACCGATCCCTTGACGCAAGGAGAGCCAGTCGCGACGACTGGCGAGCACGGCGCGCCGGTTGAAGAGACGCGCGCCGAGACGCCTGAAACGGCATCGACACCGATATCGAATGGCGAGTGTGATGACGTCAGTGCGGGTGATCAGGCCTCCCCGGCCATGCCTGACGGCGAACCGGTGCTCGACACGGCGCAGCCTGAGTCGCCGGGTCTACCGGAGGCGGAGCGACGCGCGCAGGCACGGGCGGAACCCAGCGAATACGCCTCGGCCTGAACAACAAAAAACCCCGCCTGAGCGGGGTTTTTTGTTGTTCAGCAGCAGCCCGCTCAGCGCTTGCGGGTCTGCATGAACCGGTCGAAGTTGCCTTCGGCCACGCTGTGCCAGAGGTTCTGGTCGTCGCGGAACTTCATGTAGCCATCGTGCACTTTCTTGAACTTCGGGTTGGCTGCCGAAGTTTCCTTGAACACTTCGAGCGCCGCCTGGTAGCACGCGTCCATGACCGCCTTCGGGAACGGGCGCAACTGCGCGCCACCGGCCACGAGTTTCTTGAGCGCCTCGGGGTTGCGGGCGTCGTACTTGGCCAGCATGTCCACGTTGGCTTCGGCCGCGGCGGCCGCCACGATGTTCTTGTACTCCTCGGGCAGGGCGTTGAACTTGTCCATGTTCATGTACAGCGACAGGTTCGCGCCACCTTCCCACCAGCCCGGGTAATAGTAGTACTTGGCGACTTTCTGGAAGCCGAGCTTCTCGTCGTCGTAGGGGCCAACCCACTCGGCGGCATCGATGGTGCCTTTTTCCAGCGAGGGATAGACGTCGCCACCCGGAATCTGCTGCGGCACGGCGCCGAGCTTGGAGAGCACCTTGCCGGCGAAACCCCCGACACGCACCTTCAGATCCTTCAGGTCGGCGGGCGTCTTGATCTCCTTGCGGAACCAGCCGCCCATCTGGGCACCGGTGTTGCCCATCGGGAAGTTCATGATGTTGTAGCCGGCGAAGAATTCGCGCAGCAGTTCGCCGCCACCGCCATGCAGCACCCAGGCGTTGAATTCACGCGCGTTCAGGCCGAAGGGGACGGCGGTATCGAAGGCGAACGTGGGGTCCTTGCCGAAGAAGTAGTAGGAGGCGGTGTGGCCGGCTTCGACCGTGCCGTCCTTGACCGCGTCCATCACCGAGAAGGCCGGGACGATTTCGCCGCCGGCGAACACGCGGATCTGGAACTTGCCACCGGTGGCCGCCGAAACGCGATTGGCGAACACTTCGGCTGCGCCGTAGATGGTGTCGAGACTCTTCGGGAAGCTGGACGCCAGGCGCCAGCTAAGCGTCGGCAGGGACTGTGCGATGGCCGGGGCTGCGACGGCGCCGGCGGCAATGCCAACACCCGTTTTTTTCAGGAAGGAACGGCGTTCCATAGGTCTCCTCGCTTATTGATTGACTTGTATGTCGGTGTGGGTTTTTTTCTTGACTGCGCCGTGATTATAGAAACCGTCGATCAGCACACGAAATAGGGGTTTCCCACAGGCCGTTTGCAGCGAGGTGGCCGCTTACTGGCCGGCGATTGTCATACGGTCGATGAGGATGGATCCGGTCTGCTTCGAGCCGCGGTTCAGTACGTCGTTGCCGATCGCCTCAATGCCCAGGAACATGTCCTTTAGATTGCCGGCGATGGTGATCTCCTGTACCGGGTAGGCGATCTCGCCGTTCTCGACCCAGTAGCCGGCGGCGCCGCGCGAGTAGTCGCCAGTCACGCCGTTCACGCCGTGACCGAGCATTTCGGTGACCACCAGACCGCGGCCCATGCGCTTGAGCAAGGCGGCGAAGTCGTCGTCGCCCGACTTGAGAATGAGGTTGTGCGCGCCGCCGCCGTTGCCGGTGGTCTGCATGCCCAGCTTGCGCGCCGAATACACGCTCAGGAAGTAGCCTTGCAGTTCGCCATTGACGACCACCTCGCGGTCGCGGGTCTGCACACCGTCGTCGTCGAAGGGGCCGGAAGCGAAGCCTTTCTTGAGGTAGGCACGTTCCGACAGCTGGACGCAGGGCGCAAACACCTGCTTGCCCAGGCTATCGAGCAGGAAGCTGGATTTGCGATACAGCGAACCGCCGCTCACCGCGCCGACAAAACTGCCGATGAGGCCGGCCGCCACGGGCGCTTCGAAAATCACCGGCACGTCGCAGGTGCCCACCTGGCGCGCACCGAGTCGCGCCACCGCGCGCTCGGCGGCCTTGCGACCAATGGCCTCGGCCGCCATCAACTCGCTCGCGTCGCGTTTGCTGTCGTACCAGAATTCGCGTTGCATGCCGTCGCCTTCGCCGGCGATCACCGAGCACGAGGTCGAATGGCGCGAGGTGGCATAGCCGCCCATGAAGCCGAGGCTGTTGGCGGAGACGAATTGCGACTCCTGCACCGACACGCCGGCGCCTTCGGAATTGGTGATGAGTTCGGAGGTGTCGAAGGCGGCCGCCTCGCAGGCCTGCGCCAGCTCGATGGCCTTTTCCACCGGCATGTCCCACGGGTGATACAAGTCCAGATCGGGAAATGCGGTGGCCAGCAGTTCCGGCGCGGCCAGCCCGGCACAGTCGTCTTCCGCCGTGAAGCGCGCGATGGAGAGCGCCGCTTCAACGGTCTTTTCCAGCGCCGTGGGCGAGAAGTCCGAGCTGCTGGCATAGCCACGCTTCTGGCCGACATAGACCGTCACGCCCATGCCTTTGTCGCGGTTGTATTCGATGGTATCGACTTCGCTTTTGCGCACACTTACCGAGGCGCCGAAGCCTTCGGAAACATCGGTCTCGCAGGCCGTGGCACCTTTGTTTTTGGCGTGGGCAAGAATGTCGCTGGCGATCTGGCGCAGGGCGTCCTGCGTGTAGCTGAAACCTTGACGGGACATGAAATCTCTTGGGTGGCGCGGGAAAGCTATAATCTTAACCCTTTCAGCCAGCCACCCGAGCGCAAATGAATCCACAGGACACGGGCGAGTACGACGAGTTCGAAGACGAGGGCTACGACGGCCCGAGCAAATCCCAGCGCAAGCGCGACATGAACGCGCTGCAGGATCTGGGCGCCGAACTGGTCAAGCTCAACGCCGACCAACTCGCCAAGGTGCCGATGCCCGAAGAACTGCTCGACGCGGTGCTCGACCACCAGCGCTTCAAGAAGAACGAAGCCAAGCGCCGCCAGTTGCAATACATCGGCAAACTCATGCGCGCCATCGACCCCGCGCCGATTCAGGCCGGACTCGACATGCTCAAGGGCGTGTCGGCGGAAGAGGTGGCGCGCCAGCATCGGCTCGAACGCCAGCGTGAACGGCTGATCGACGATGAAGGTGTGTTGTTCGAGATCGCCGAGAGCCACCCCGGCGCCGATCTGCAGCGCCTGCGGGTACTGCGCCGCAACGCCATCAAGGAACGCGACGCCGGCAAGCCGCCCAAGGCTTTCCGCGAGATCTTCCGCGTACTGCGCGAGATCGATGAATCAACCAACGAAGCTTGAGAAAAGGACGAACATGAGTGGTGATCTGATTCGAATCGGCCTGGTGTCCATCAGCGACCGTGCCTCCAGCGGTGGTTATCAGGACCAGGGCATTCCGGCGCTGAAGGAATGGTTCGGCGGTGCGCTGACCTCGCCGTGGGAGACCGTGGAACGCCTCATTCCCGACGACCAGCCGACCATCGAAAAGACGCTGATCGAATTGTGCGACACCGCCGGTTGTGACCTGGTGCTGACCACCGGCGGCACCGGCCCGGCGCCGCGCGACGTGACCCCCGAAGCCACCGAGGCGGTGGCCGACAAGGTGATGCCGGGCTTCGGCGAACAGATGCGCCAGATCAGCCTCAACTTCGTGCCGACCGCCATCCTCTCGCGTCAGGTGGCCGTCATTCGCGGCAAGACGCTCATCATCAACCTGCCGGGCCAACCCAAGTCCATCAAGGAAACGCTCGAAGGCGCGCGTAACAAGGATGGCAGTCTGCTGGCCGAAGGCATCTTTGCCGCCGTGCCGTACTGCATCGACCTGATCGGCGGCCCCTACGTCACCACCAACGAAGCCGTTACCCGCGCCTGGCGGCCGAAACACGCTATTCGCAAGCCGGCGTAATTGCCAGAAGAGATAAAAAAAGGCGTGCCCGGTGGCACGCCTTTTTTCATTCCGGCTGAATCGGGATGATCCGTCCGGTCATCGTGGGCGGCTTCGGCGCGTAGCCCCCGGCGAGCTGCTTCTTGCGTTCGTCGTTGCGCCACTTGGCGCGCAGGCCCAGCAACAGCGCCAGCAGTGTGCCGTAGATGATCGGCTCGGTGAGGTCGGACTTCACCAGCCACCAGTAGTGCGCCACCCCGAAGATGGCGATGGCGTACACCGAGCGGTGCAGTGCTTGCCAGCGTTTGCCGCCGAGGCGCTTGATCATCTTGTTGGTGCTGGTCGCGGCGAGCGGAATGAGCAGCACGAAGGCCGAGAAGCCGACCGTGATGTAGGGGCGCTTGAGCACGTCGAGCACGATCGCCTGCCAGTCGAAGAACTGGTCGAGCACCAGGTAGGTGAGAAAGTGCAGCACGGCATAGAAGAAGGCATACAGCCCCAGCATGCGACGCAGCCGTACCAGCCAGTGCCACTGGGTCAGTTTGCGCAGCGGCGTGACCGCGAGCGTGATGAGCAGGAAGCGCAGCGTCCAGTCGCCCGTGAAGTGGGTGATGGTTTCGATGGGGTTGGCCCCCAGCGCATCATTGAAAAAACGTGCGATCAGCAGGCCCAATGGCACGAGGCAGATCAAGAACAGAACGGCCTTGATCTGGCTGATCTGCGCCGGCTTGAGCATGCGCAGGCGCGCCGCGAATGTTTGCGTCGAAGTCGTCATGCGTGTTCAGAAATTCTTGCGAAGGTCCATGCCTGCATACAGCGAGGCGACCTGGTCGGCATAGCCGTTGAAGGGCAGCGTTTTGCGCTTGAGGAAGTCGCCGATGCGGCGCTCCTTGGCCTGGCTCCAGCGCGGATGATCGACACCCGGATTCACGTTCGAATAGAAGCCGTATTCCCGCGGCGCGGCATCGTTCCAGGCAGTGTGTGGCTGCTTGTCGGTGAGGCGGATGTGCACGATCGACTTGGCGCTCTTGAAGCCGTACTTCCACGGTACCACCAGGCGGATCGGCGCGCCGCTCTGGTTGGGCAGCACCTTGCCGTACAAACCCACGGCCATCAGCGTGAGCGGATGCATGGCCTCGTCGAGACGCAAGCCTTCCTTGTAGGGCCAGCCGAGTACCGGCAGACGGCTCATGATCTTGGGGTCATACAGCGAGCTGAATTCCACGTACTTGGCGCTGCCGAGCGGATCGACCTGCTTGAGCAGCGCAGCGAGCGGAAAGCCCACCCAGGGAATCACCATCGACCAGGCTTCGACGCAGCGCAGGCGGTAGATGCGCTCTTCGAGCGGTGCGAGCTTGAGGATGTCGTCGATGTCGAAGGTGCGCGGCTTGCCCACCAGGCCATCTACCGTCACCGTCCACGGCCGCGTTTTCATCACGTGGGCGTTGGCGGCCGGATCGCTCTTGTCGGTGCCGAATTCGTAGAAGTTGTTGTAACTGGTCACGTCCTTTTCGGGTGTGAGTTCCTCACCGGTGCTGAACGGGCTCTTGACGATGGGGCCGGGCAGGCCGTTGGTGGCCGCAAACAACTGCGACGGCCCGCCCAATGCCAGCCCGGCGGCGCCCAGCCCGGCCATCTGCAGAAAGCGGCGGCGCTGTGCGTACAACTCGGGCGAGGTGATCTCGGAGGGGCGGATGTCGTCGGGGCGTTTGATGAGCATGTCGGATCTCGTGTGAGTAGCGTCCCCCAATAGACCGCGAGCGGGGTGGCTTCCTTACACTCCGACGCGCATCAGCGCGCGAGGTTCCGGCGGGCTCAGGGATTGAGCGCTTGATAGACGGCAGTGGCGACCGACTGCAGTGCCTCGCGTGGCAACTTGCCCGACAGCGCATAGCCTTGTTGGCCATCGACCCAGTAGAAAACATTCACCCCGTCGTGACGGGCGAAACGGAATGCCGTGCCGGCTTCTTCGGTCTCGTGGCAGACGAACAAGGTCAGCCGCTCGCCCGAGGCGTCTTCGTACATCAATAGTGCGCCGGCACCGTCGTGGCCGGCGATCAGACGACCGCCCACGAGTGAATAGCCATGGGCGTCGAGATCGGGTGCGCTAATCGAAGCGCCCACGCGCTTGCTCAGCCAGGCCAGCAGATGCTCGCGCTGGTCGGCGCCCACTTCGACCGGGTGGCGAACCTCGGGCGTATAGACGGCGTAGGCGACTGCCGCGTCGGTCACCAGTTCGGGCAGGGCAAATGTGTTCGACTCGCTGGCGTGATGGCCGGCCAGATAACCGCCGAACAGCCCGATCACCAGCCAGCCGATCGCGGCGGCCATGCGCCAGTTGGAGACCGGGGAATCGTTTGCTTGCCGGATGGTGTCGAGCAGCGCATCGGGCAGTGGTTCGTCCATCACCGGGTCGAAGGCCGCATGCAGCGCTTCACCCTGATTCGCCCAGTCGGCCACGTCGGCCGCGGCGTCCGGGTGTTCGTGCAACCATTGTTCGACCCGCTCACACTCGACTTGCGCCAACTGATCGTCGGCGTAAGCGTGCAGCATGGATTCGTCGGGGGCGTTCGTCTTCATTTGATTCGCTTCAGTGCCGGCCGGGAAATGAGTTGCTCGCGCAACTGGCGCCGCGCCCGCGACAGGCGGGACATCACGGTTCCGATGGGCAGATTCAGCACCTGGGCAATCTCCTCATAACGCAGGTCTTCCAAGCCGACCAGCAGCAAGATCTCGCGATGATCGGTACTCAAGGTCTGCAGGGCGCGATCGAGGTCGCGAAGCTGCAAACTATCCTGTGTGGCATCGCGTACCGGCAGGGGTTCCGTGTCCACATCGGCGCTGGCACGAATCGGGTCGTTGCGCCGCACCTGATTGACGAACACGTTGTGCATCAGTGTCAGCAGCCAGGCGCGCAGGCTGCCGCCCTGCCACTGCGCCTGTTTGCGCAGCGCGCGCTCCACCGCATCCTGCACCAGGTCGTCGGCACGGGCAGCGTCGCCCGCCAGCGCACGTGCGTAGCGTCGCAGTCTCGGCAGCTCGGCAATCAGGTCTCGGTCGTCGATCATCGACGCTTCCAGTCGATCAAGGTCATGTCGGTCCGCCGGTGGTGCGGCGCATTGCAGTTCTCTTGCCCGGTGAACATGGCTTGCGCCCAGTTTATTCCACATCCCGCCATTGTTTTGCGCTATCGACCCGAAAGCGACAAGCGATATTGGATTGGGCTAAACTTGAAGGCTTGTTTTTGCACAACTTTTTCAGGAAACCCGATGCCTGCTTCGCTGAACAATGCCATTGACGATGTCCGTATCAAGGAAATCAAGGAACTGGCGCCCCCGGCCCACGTCCTGCGTGAATTTCCGGCCACCGAAAAGGCCGCGGTCACCGCCTATGAAACGCGTCAGGCGTTGCATCGCATTCTCCACGGCAGCGACGATCGCCTGCTGGTCATCATCGGCCCCTGTTCCATCCACGACTCCGACGCAGCGATGGAATACGCCCGTCTGCTCAAGGAAGAAGCCGACCGCCTCAAGGACGACCTCGTCATCGTCATGCGCGTCTACTTCGAAAAGCCCCGCACCACCGTCGGCTGGAAGGGGCTGATCAACGACCCGTATCTCGACAACAGCTTCAAGATCAACGAAGGCCTGCGTCTGGCCCGCAAGCTGCTGTGGGAGATCAACGAAATTGGTCTGCCCGCCGGCACCGAATTCCTCGACATGATCACCCCGCAATACATTGCCGACCTCATCAGCTGGGGCGCCATCGGCGCGCGCACCACCGAAAGCCAGGTGCATCGCGAACTGGCCTCCGGCCTGTCGTGCCCGGTCGGCTTCAAGAACGGCACCGACGGCAACATCAAGATCGCCGTCGACGCCATCAAATCGGCGCAGGCGCCGCACCACTTCCTGTCGGTCACCAAGGCCGGGCACTCCGCCATCGTGTCGACCGCCGGCAACGAGGACTGCCACGTCATCCTGCGCGGCGGCAAAAGCACCAACTTCGACGCCGCCAGCGTCGACGCCGCCTGTCAGGAACTGGCCGCCAACTCCGTGCCCGCCCGCGTCATGATCGACTTCTCCCACGCCAACAGCCGCAAGCAACACCAGTTGCAGATCGAAGTGGCCGAGGACGTCGCCGCGCAGATGAGCGCCGGCGACGACCGCATCATCGGCGTCATGATCGAATCGCACCTCAAGGAAGGCCGGCAAGACCTCAAACCCGGCTGCGAGCTCGAATACGGCAAAAGCATCACCGACGCCTGCATCGGCTGGGACGACAGCGTCAAAGTGCTGGAGACGCTGGCCGAAGCGGTGCGCAACCGGCGGGTGCAGAAAGCCAGCGCTTGATTGGATTGGCGCCGACAAGAGAAAGCCCGCGCGCTGCGGGCTTTTTTGCGTTTTGACGGACGTGGAGGCGATGCCCGCATGCGCCCTGGACGAGCGAGCGCGTGGCCGCTTTCGCCCGCGCACGCCCCCCGCGACTTGCGGCACACTACCGCCACCATGACCCGCAAGATCATCCACTGCGACTGCGATTGCTTCTACGCCGCCATCGAAATGCGCGACAACCCGGCCTGGGTCGGCGTGCCGTTGGCGGTGGGCGGGCGGCCCAACTCGCGTGGCGTGGTGGCCACCTGCAATTACGAGGCGCGGGCCTTCGGCGTGCGCTCAGCCATGCCGGCGGGCCGGGCGCTGCGCCTGTGCCCCGAGCTCATTCTGGTGCCGCCTGACTTCGAACGCTACCGCGCCGCCTCGCGCCAGATCCTCGCCATCTACCGCGACTACACCGACAAGGTCGAACCGCTCTCGCTTGACGAAGCCTATCTGGACGTGACCGGCGTCGACCGCTGCCAGGGCAGCGCCACGCTCATGGCGCAGGAGATCCGCGCCCGCATCCACGCCGAGGTCGGCATCACCGCCTCGGCCGGCATTGCCCCCAACAAATTCCTCGCCAAGATCGCCAGCGACTGGCGCAAACCCAACGGCCAGTTCGTGATCCGGCCCGAGGAAGTGGACGCCTTCGTACTCGAGCTGCCGGTAAGCAAGCTCTTCGGCGTCGGCAAGGTCACCGCCGCCAAGCTCGAACAGCTCGGCGTCATCACCTGCGGCGACCTGCGCGCCTGGTCCCTGGCCGACCTCATCGCCCGCTTCGGCAAATTCGGCCGCAGCCTCTACCGCCTCTGCCGCGGCCAGGACGACCGCCCCGTCGCCCCCGACCGACCACGCAAATCCCTCTCGGTGGAAACCACCTACGCCACCGACCTGCCCGACCTCACCGCCTGCGAAGCCGCGCTGCAACCGGTGATGGAAGACTTCAACCGCCGCTTCGCCCGCCTCGACCCCATCCCGCCGGTGCACAAGGCCTTCGTCAAGATCAAGTTCAACGACTTCACCCAGACCACCGCCGAATGCGTGGCCGAGGGGCCAAGCGAAGCGCGCTGGCTGGAACTGCTGCGCACCGGCTTTGCGCGCAAGGGGCGGCCGGTGCGGCTGTTGGGGGTGGGGGTGCGGTTTGTGGAGGTCGGGGAGGAACTTGGGGAGGCGCAGGCGGATTTGTTTGGGGCGGGGTGAGGCAGGCCGTTGTGTAGGGCGCAATAACCAAAGGGCATTGCGCCGCATGTCATTCGCCGCCGCCCACTTGATCGACGGCGGCACTTCCCGCCCAGTCCGGTGCATAAGCCCCAGCCGCCACCCACCGATGAAACGTCGAGTGCGGCCAGTCTGCGACGCGTGCCACGTGGCTATGCTTGACCGGGTTGAAGTGCAGGTAGTCCATGTGCGCCCGGAAATCGTCTTCGTCGCGGATCAGGTGTTCCCAAT